>JACUUC010000028.1 GCA_014859445.1 Bacterioplanes sp. | reverse complement strand
TGTGCATGTTGGTTTTCCTTTTGTCGATGAAGTGGTGGGTGCCATTGGTTGTATTTTTGTCCCTTTAGGTCATTTTGGCGAGATGTAAAGTGACACTCATTGACTGCTGTGGTGTTGGCGTAAAAAGCGCTAAAAAAAGCCGTTGAATCATCAAATAGAGGTTGGTCAGAAGTGTATTTTTATGTAACATGAGACAAGACTTACAAACGATAACAATAAAACAATAACAAGTCGGAGGGGCCTTAGGCCTACGCATGTGTTGCTCATTCTCCTCGGATCAATCATTGGCTTCGCCATGGTTCACGAGTTGTCCGATGTAAACGATCGCAAACCTGGCGATACGGTTATTCGGCTCGATGTGAATCAATCTTTTGTGCATGACCAAGTGGTTAATGTCGAACCCTTTGTGGTGCAAAAATTCCGTAACGTCGTGCGTCAGCAATACGACTATTCTTGTGGTTCGGCCGCCCTCACAACCTTGCTCGACTTCTATCTCGGCCGTAACTTCCAAGAGCGCCAAGTGATGGAAGGCTTGCTTCGATTTGGCGAAACCGAACGCATCATTCAGCGTCGAGGCTTCTCATTGCTGGACATGAAGCGCCTAGTGACGGCGTTGGGTCACCCATCGGGTGGTTTTCGTGCCCAAGAAAAAGATTTGATTGCCCTTGATCATCCCGCCATTGCGCCGATTGAATACGCTGGCTTCAAGCACTTTGTGGTCATTCGTGCGGTGCACGAAGGACGTGTTTATGTGGCTGATCCGGCCTTGGGTAATCTCAGCTTTACCTTGCATCGGTTTATGGAAATCTGGGATGACAATGTGTTGTTTATTGTGTTTCCTAACGGTCACAAACCAACCAATGGCTTGGAATTGCGTGACGAAGATTTGCGTTTTGTGTCGGATTATTTAATTGCCGAAAACAGTTTTCGAGAATTTCCGTTACTGGCGATGAAATACGAAGACAAAATTGGTAATCAGATCGCACAACTCAACAATAATGTTCGCTCCAGTTTTGATGTTCGCGTTGATGCTAATGGTCAGGCTGTGCGCAACGACGCGGGTGATTTGCTGTATGACATCACACTTGAAACCCGTGCGGATGGTTTACGCCAGCGTGAGCTTAACGCAATAACCACTGATAATCCGTTCGAAAGCATCGAGAAGTCGCTGCGTTTTAGAAGAAAATAATAACAACATTGGACGAAAGGAAGTTACATGCTGACTCGCCATACTCTCATCACAATTCCTCTGCTGTTGGCGTTAGTGCCAATGGTGCACGCCAATGATGGTCGTGATTTATCGGCAGCACGAGAGGCATTAGCACGCCAAGACAGTGACACAGACACCGAGCGCGCTCTTGAACAGGTGTTTGAAGCCGCCGAAAAAAGCTACTCGCTGTTGCAGCGTGGTGGCGTGTCGCTCAATTACAACTTCGATTACAGTTACTACGGCGATCAACGCATCGACTTGCTGATTGAGCCACAGCGTAACAGTGATGGTGAGATTGTAGGGGGCACTTCGATTATTCGTAATGCCGACGTGCAGCCTGCTGCTAGTCATACTTTTACCAATGCTTTTACCTTGGATTATGGCTTGCTCAATAACGTGACCTTAAGTGGGCGTTTGCCGTTGGTCGCGAAATACGACACAGAAGAGTCGTTAACGGGCTATGGTTTAGGGGATTTGAGCGGTACCGTGCGTTGGCAGCCATGGGAATACGTGCCCGGTAAAATCAGTCGTACGGTGTTTGGCACCCTGAAGTTAAAAACCGGCGATAGCCCTTATGAAATGAATCTGGATCGCGATCTTGCCACGGGCTCAGGTTACTACAGTGTGAGTGCGGGCATGAGTGCGTCAAAAGTACTCGACCCGGTAGTGCTGTTCGGTTCGGGTTCGTACACGTACAACCTTTCCGAGACCGATTTGAATCAGCGTCGCGGTGGTTCGTTGTTGCGCGAAATACACCCAGGCAGTTCGTATTCGTTTTCCATGGGTTTTGCCTATTCATTGTCCTATGACGTGTCGCTGAGTGTGTCATTCCAAGGGTCATACAACGACGAAACACGGTTTGTGTTGTATACGCCGGCAACGGATCAAAAACGAGAATCGATCTCGAGCAGCCAGATGAGTGGCATCATGAATTTTGCCCTAGGTCTGCGTGTATCACCGAAAACCATCGCGAATGTGAATGTGGGTTTTGGTATGACCGAGTTGTCACCCGATATTATTTTAGGTTTATCGTTGCCCATTGACATTGAAGGTTTAAAGCCTTCATCACGTAACTAATTGGCCATTACCTTTTTTATGATAATAACAATATTGTGGCGACGGACTATGCGCATTCTCATGTGGTTAGCCATTTTGCTGCCTTTAGGGGCAAACGCACAATTGGCACAAAACCTGTTTTTGGATACCAAAGCCATGTCGTTGGGTAATGCCGTTACGGCAGACCCAACGGGGATTATGGATATCCATTTTAATCCAGCCGGATTAACGAAACTTGATGGTCGCCAGGTACAATTTCAGGCGATGAACATTCTGCTTCAATCCGAAGCCTCTTTTTCTCTGCCCCGTGATTATGTGGCGGATGATGCTGGTTTGCTGCGTATTCATACGGACCCCGTGTTGCGAGAAGGAAAGAGTCGAGCGACGGCCGCTGCGTATATTCCTGGCATTGGTTTGATGCCGCTGGATCTGCCAGTACTGACACTACCAACCGGTGGCGTGTCGATTAAACCACCCGGATCTCGCTTTACGTTTGCCAATGCGGCCTACGCACCGATGGCGGCCGGTTTTGCCAAAGCAGATGACGATCCTGGCCGCTATCAAGCCAAACAAGTGGCGCTGCAGCGATTTACCTATTTGTCACCATCGTTTGGTTACGAAGTCAGCGATACCTTTTCGGTGGGGTTTGGGGTGTTATTTTCCCACCAAACGGTCGCCTTAAAGCAAGACTTACGTGCGCCTAGCGTGTTGATTGGCGTCTTGGAGGAATTGCAAAACGCCTTTGGTTGTTTTGATGACAATGGCAATCCGACCGGTAATGATCCTCTTGCACCCATTGTGACCTTGTGCGGTGGCAAAGTGGGCCCGTATCAAGATGTCGGTGAGTTAACCATCATTACCGAAGAAACCTTATCACCATCGTTTAACTTTGGCTTTTTGTGGGAGCCTAAGCCTTGGTTTGCATTAGGGTTAGGCTATCAAAGTGAAGCGAGATCGCGGTTAAAAGGAACGTATGACTTAGAGTACACCGATGATTTTGCCAACTTCTTTCGTAGTTTCCGTTCCTCCATTGTCGGTGCCATTGGTGGTGCGATCTTCTCATTGCCGACGGGGGTGAAAAAAGAATCGGGACACGTTTCCACCGAATTGACATACCCGCAGCATTTGCAAATTGGTACTAAGTTCCGTTTCTTAGAGCGTTATCAAATTAACGTTGACGCCGGTTGGACAGATTTTGCCAAGTGGGATTCGTTATTGTTGGAATTTGACCGTCCTGTGAGCTTTTTAAGTACGGCAAAAACACTGGCTCCGGAATTGGTGACAGACACCAGTCTCAATCAACCATTGGGGTATAAGAGTGTTTGGAGCTGGGCGTTTGGTTTCCAATACGACTTAAACTCACGTGTGCAATTACGTTTGGGTTATGAGCCACGTGAAACCGCCATTCCTGATGATGCACGCAGTATTCAAGCGCCATTGGGTTTTGCTCGCCTGTACAGTATTGGTATGGGGTATCAATGGGATCGCGACACCGTGGTTGATCTGTCACTCAGTTTCATGCAGTCTCGTGAGTCAATTAAAGCGGATCCGCAAACTGCCGTTGACGGAGATTTGTATCCGAACTCCAGTGATGCGCTCAATCGGAATTGTTTAACATGTACTGTCACCAATCCTTACCCCGGTCTGGATGTCGAAACCAAGCTCACTTTTGGTGTGGCGGGTATCAGCTTCCGTACCAAATTTTAATCCTGTTGTGGGTGGCACTGCTGGCGATGCCAGTGGTCGCCACGGCACAGGAATACTACACTTGGGTCGATGCTCAGGGGCAAATCCACAATTCCCCTAAACCACCGTCAGCGTCGTCCTCATCCACAGCAATCGATCCATCCTCAGGCACATCGACACAGCAAACCCTGCGCAAAGGCAGTGCTGTTGTTGAGAGTTTGCAGGTTATTCCTGGTACCAATATTCCCATCAGCCCCATTCTACCCACGGTACCGTCTCCGCAGAGTGATGATTACGTTACTGAGGATGAGTTTCATGCGCAGCAACAACAATATGAAGACGATAATCCGGCTTTTTATGTGTGGATTGATGAGCAAGGTATACGTCGCACGCAAAGGTACAAAAAATCCGCAGAAGTCGCAGCGCGTGAGGCTGAGAAAATTGAAGAAGAGATCGCTTATGATCATCTGCTTGCTCAGCCATTGCGCAATGTCGATAGTGACGGTGTCGCTTGTTGTCAGCAGTACCGTTCCGCATTCAAGCATCGACTGGCCGCCGAAGAGCGGCTGGTATTAAGTGGTTTTCGCGAGCAGTTATTGAGTGTGAATGGTGAGGAGTACTATCAAGCGTGGTACATCCAATTGGAATCGGCCTTGGCCACTGGACGTGACGTCTTAGTAAAGCTTCGCAATATCCAACAAGCGCCTGTTGTGCTGGCTTTGAATGCACAATGGCAACCATTGCATCTTGTTGCCCCTATTGTGACACACGCCATTGCCGGAACTTGGGCGACGCAACCCTATCAAGAAAGTCGATTGCTCTTGGACGATCCGGAAATTCAGTTCATTATCGTGTTTTTTCCGCAGACTCAGGCGGATAATGCGTCAATAGACTTGCGTTGGATTCATGGAAAAACATCCGATTAACCTCATTACCGCGACGGCAAAACAACACGCGTTGCTATTGCAATACCCTAATCAACCTCGTCGGCGTTTGGTGCTGTTACACGGGGCTGGTGTGCCTGGCGAAGTGACCTGGACCTACTTAGCCAATTATTTGCAAGGCTGGGATGAAGTGTTGGTGGTGGATTTGGCCGGCATGGGGCAGTCTCATTTTCTCAATACGGAAACGCCAAGCATTCCCGACTACCAACGCCAAGTCGCAGAACTGCTCTGTGCCTTGGACTGGACGCAGTATGACATCGCGGGTTATTCCTTTGGTGGTATGGTCGCCATTGCGTTACTCAATAGCCTAGATCGGTTTCAGGGGCGGTGTTTTTTACTTGAACCCGCCATGCTGCTTGCCAGTCAGCCTGAATTATTACAACGTAAGGCGGACGAGTATCGAGCATTGGCTGTGGGTATTCAGCAGCAACCGGATCATGAAGCCCATTATCGACATTTTCTCAATTCGGTATCGCCCAATCGTCTACCGGATGAGCGCAGCGAAAAACTCACATTGCGTCGTTTGCGGCAATTTGCCCCCGGTTTTAGTCAAGCGTTGCTGGCGGTGAGCGATGTGCTAGAGCAGCAACAACACACGTTGGTGCAGTGGCGCTCGCCATGGCCAGGAATGAGTTTTGTCGGTGAACTCAGCTCCGCACACATGCATCTGCGTCATCAACAGCTTGCTGAGCAAAGTGAATATTGGCGCTATGTGAATGTCCCCAATGCCGATCACAGCCTAGTGTTCAGTAAACCGCGTTTTATTGCGCAAGCCATGTCTAGCTTTGTAAGCGACGTTGCAAGCCCGTTTCCGCCATAATGCGCGTGGCGATTTCTTCGATGGACTTGTCCGTGGTGCTGATAAACTTCAGTCCTTCGCGCTGATACAGCAACTCCACTTCATCCACTTCGTGATAACATTGCTTGAGTGAGGCATAACGACTGTTAGCGCGTCGTTCGGTGCGAATCGCTGATAACCGATCTGGATCAATGGTCAAGCCAAACAGCTTGTGTTTGTGTGTCCGTAAACTCGCTGGCAGCGTTAAATCCGCCATATCGTCTTCGGTGAGTGGGTAGTTGGCGGCTTTAATGCCAAACTGCATGGCCATGTACAAACTCGTTGGCGTTTTACCGCAGCGTGATACGCCCACCAAAATGATGTCGGCATCGGCATAGTGTTGCGTGCGAGCGCCGTCATCATTATCGAGGGCAAAATTGACCGCCGCAATGCGATCACGATAATTGGTGCTATCGGCCGGGGAATGGGATTTGCCCACGGTATACGATGATTGCTCGCCGAGTTCTTGTTCGAGTGGCGCCAAAAAGGCCGCGAAAATATCAATTTTAAAGGCGTTGGCGGTATCAATGATGGTGCGAATGTTTTTATCAACAACGGTGTCAATGATAATGGCCGGAAACCCGCTGTTGGCCGCTGACTCATTGATCTTAGTCACCGCCTGTTGGGCTTTGTCTAGGTTGTCGATGTACGGCAGGGTCACACGTTCAAACGTGATACCCTCAAATTGAGACAATAAACTGTTACCTAAGGTCTCGGCAGTAATGCCGGTTCCATCTGAAATAAAGAATGCGTATCGCTTCATGTGGAAATTTGTTCTGGCTGCACTTAGTATGAGGGCACTATAGGGCATTCCCCGCAGCGATAAAAGCAAGCCGATCAATTGAGGAGAAGAGTGTTGACTGATTACGTACTCTGGTTTGACCAAGTGTCGATGGCCGATGTGGAACGAGTGGGAGGCAAAAATGCCTCACTGGGCGAAATGATCAGCAACCTAGCCGGTGCGGGAGTGACCGTTCCTAACGGTTTTGCCACAACGGCTTCGGCTTATCGTGAGTTCTTGGCCTACCAAGGGTTGGACAATCGCATTAATGAGTTACTCAGTACACTGGATGTCGATGATATTCGAGCCCTAACCGAGGCGGGCAGCCGTATTCGAGCGTGGATTCATGAAGCCCCATTGCCACCTCAATTAGAACAGGCCGTCACAGACGCGTTTGTGCGTTTACAGGAAGGCAATGAACACATGGCCGTGGCCGTGCGCTCTTCAGCCACCGCTGAAGATTTACCCGATGCCTCGTTTGCGGGTCAGCAAGAAACCCACTTGAACATCGTTGGTGTTGAGAACGTTTTACACGCGATTCGTGATGTCTTTGCCTCGTTATTCAATGACCGCGCCATCTCCTATCGTGTTCACCAAGGTTTCGATCATCATCAAGTCGCTTTGTCGGCCGGTATTCAACGCATGGTACGCAGTGAAACCGCATCGAGTGGCGTGCTATTCACGTTAGATACCGAATCGGGCTTTGATCAGGTCGTGTTCATTACGTCGTCGTATGGGTTGGGTGAAACCATTGTGCAAGGCGCAGTGAATCCCGATGAATTTTACGTACACAAAGGCAATCTGCGCGCACAACGTCCTGCCATTTTACGCCGTAATTTAGGCGCGAAAGCCATCAAAATGGTGTACGGCGACGACGCCAGTGTTGGTAAGTCGGTGTTAACTCAACGTGTGGATGCCAGTCTACGTCAGCGTTTTTCCATTTCCGATGACGAAGTCGAAAGCCTTGCTCGTCAAGCATTAATCATCGAACAACATTACGGTCGTCCCATGGACATCGAATGGGCCAAAGACGGTGATGATGGTCAGTTGTACATCGTACAAGCACGCCCAGAAACGGTACAAAGTCGTGCCAGCAAAGCCGTGATGGAACGTTACTTGTTGAATGAAACCGGTACGGTATTGGTGGAAGGTCGCAGCATCGGCCATCGTATTGGTAAAGGTACGGTGCGTGTGGTGAAAAGCATCGCCGACATGGAGCAAGTGCAGGAAGGTGATGTACTGGTGGCCGATATGACCGATCCCGATTGGGAACCGGTGATGAAGCGCTCCGCCGCGATCGTAACCAACCGCGGGGGGCGCACGTGTCACGCCGCCATTATTGCTCGTGAATTGGGTATTCCAGCCGTGGTTGGCTGCGAGGACGCCACCGAGAAATTGCAAACAGGACAATCGGTGACGGTATCGTGTGCTGAAGGCGACACCGGTTTGGTTTATGACGGCGCATTGGATTTTGATATTCGCACCAACAGTGTCGAATCCATGCCGGAGCTGCCGTTTAAAATCATGATGAACGTGGGCAACCCGGATCGTGCCTTTGATTTCCAAGCGTTGCCTAACGAAGGGGTGGGCCTAGCGCGATTGGAATTCATCATTAACCGTATGATTGGTGTGCATCCTAAAGCACTGTTGAATTTTGATAGCTTGCCGGAGGAGGTAAAGCCTACCGTTGAGCGTCGTATCGCGGGTTACGCTGGCCCTGTTGATTTTTACGTAGAGAAATTGGTGGAAGGCATTTCGACATTGGCGGCGGCATTTTGGCCAAAGCGTGTGATTGTGCGCCTGTCGGACTTTAAATCGAACGAATACGCTAACTTACTGGGTGGCCGTTTGTACGAACCGGAAGAAGAAAACCCGATGCTGGGTTTCCGTGGCGCCTCGCGTTACATTTCGAAAAACTTCCGCGACTGCTTTGAACTGGAATGCCGTGCGATGCGCAAGGTGCGTAACGACATGGGCTTTACCAACGTCGAAATCATGGTGCCGTTTGTTCGTACCGTAGGCGAAGCGGAGCAGGTAGTGAACCTGTTGGCTGAAAATGGCTTAAAACGCGGAGAAAACGACCTACGCTTGATCATGATGTGCGAGTTGCCTGCCAACGCCATTTTGGCCGAGCAGTTTTTAGAACACTTTGATGGGTTCTCGGTAGGCTCGAACGATTTAACGCAATTAACCTTGGGCTTGGATCGCGATTCTGGCATCATTGCGCACCTTTTTGATGAGCGTAACCCGGCCATTTTGGCGTTACTGGAAAATGCCATCAAGGCGTGTAAAGCCGCTAACAAGTACATTGGTATTTGTGGGCAAGGGCCTTCTGATCATCCAGATTTTGCCAAATGGCTGATGGAGCACGGCATTGATAGTGTCTCGCTGAACCCCGATTCGGTGATGGATACTTGGTTCTTTTTAGCCGATAAGGATGCGTAAAATAGCCGCATGAAAAGTAGTAGTGATATTTATCCGGTTACCTTGCTGCGTGCGGATGTACGCGGCGACCTAACCGAAGATGTGTATTTGATTAAACACAATCTCGATGACGACAAGAGCGTTCAAATTGCCGTCACGCACCTCACCTTGCAAGGCACGCCGCCGACTGGTAAACCCGTGATCCTAAATCATGGCAGTTTTACCAATCGAGGATTTTGGCTGTCGGATAAAGGCATCGGCCTTGCCCGCTATTTGCTTGAGCAAGGGTTCGATGTTTGGCTCTATGAACAGCGTGGGCACGGCTTGTCGCCACGCAATCAAGACTACATCGCCAATACACTAGAGCGCTACGTATTGACCGATGTGGTATCGGTCAATACCTTTGTGCATGAGAAAACGCAACAGCATCCGTATTGGGTAGGGCATTCATTAGGCGGTGTCATCATCGCCAGTGCGGTGGCCGCAGGTATTTTGAACAGCGAAAATTGTGCTGGTCAGGTGTTGCTGGGTACGCAGGCACTGCGTCGGCCTTGGTATTTGTGGTTGCCGTTATTGAGTGGCTTCTTGCAACTGGTCGTTCACCAAAAAGGGGAGTTGGATGGTCGTAAACTGCGCATCGGCCCAGAGAACGAACCCGCTGGTTTGATTAACGAGTACATTAAGCGCCATAGCTGGTTTGGTCATTGGCAATTGCGCAGTACACGTCAGCGCTTATTACCCCTATGGCGAGCAGCGCAAGTACCGTTGTTCAGCATCGCGGCGGCGGCTGATACATCCGATCCTGCCAAGCACTGCGAACGGTTTTATAAGCAGTATGGCGGCGCTGATAAAACCTTTTTGTTGTTGTCGACCGATGCAGGTTTTAGCCATGCTTTTGGTCATGTCGATATGGTGGTTAGCAAAGCGGCGGCAGAAGAGGTATGGCCACGCATTGCGGATTGGTTGAATGAACACTGATATTTTTAAATAAGGAGAATGCAATGACTCAGTATGTAACCCCCGATTTATGTGATGCGTATCCAGAATTGATCCAAGTGGTTGAGCCGATGTTCAACAACTATGGTGGTCGTGATTCGTTTGGTGGTCAAATCGTGACGGTCAAGTGCTTTGAAGACAATTCAAAGGTGAAAGAATTGGTCGACACCGACGGCAAAGGCAAAGTGATGGTCGTTGATGGTGGTGCGTCTATGCGCCATGCGCTGTTGGGTGACATGCTGGCTGAAAAAGCGGCGGACAACGGCTGGGAAGGCATCATTGTCTATGGTTGCATTCGTGATGTCGACGTCATTATGCAAACCGATTTGGGTGTGCAAGCCTTGGCCACCAACCCGTTAAAAACCGACAAACGCGGTTTGGGTGATGTGAACGTCACGGTGAAATTTGGCGGTGTTGAATTTGTGCCGGGTCAGTTTGTGTATGCCGATAACAACGGCGTGATCGTTTCGCCCACGGCTTTAACCATGCCTGAGTAAGTGTTTTACACGCAGCGCCCTCTGTGGCGCAGCGTCCCGCAGTGTCGCTGCTACCAACCAAGGTTCGCTATCGCAACTCGCCGTAAATCCATCCGTGGAGGCTTGCGTGCCACGTCCTCTTTTTACGAGAAAATAATCTGAAATAACTGTCTGGAGCGCAGCGTCGCGCTCGGTTGGCGTGCCGATGAGCAGACCGTTATGCCGCAGGGATGCGGCATACGAGCCTCCAGGGATGGATTCACGGCGTGTCTGCGAACGGCACGACAAGTGAGGCGCAAGACGATGCCGCGATGAAATGCGGCCTAGTAATAAAGCGATAAAAGACAGCGATGAAATGCGGCCTAGTAATAAACCGATAAAAGACAGCGATGAAACCAGCGCATCACCAAGCGCGTGAGCTACCGATTAAACGCGCCACACGAAGCGAGCTTTCAACGGCGCCATCTAACAACGGAATGCCATCGCACAAATACGATCCCGTTAAAAGCACCCGCTGGCTGGCATCTTGCTGCCGCAATGAATGAACCGCTTGGCGGCTTGCCAGCGTCACCAGCGGGCGAGTAAACGACACATCCGCTAACACCGAATCCGGCGCCGCTTCTCGCAATGGATTCCACACCTGTAAAACAGGATCGCAACCCGCCAAGGACGACATCGCTTTCGTCAAATCCACCGTCGCTTCAGGACGAGACTCCTGACCGGGTAAAAAATAACTCACCGGAGACAAACCCAATCGACTCCGCGGAAGCAACGACGCATCGGTATGCACCTGCATGCGAGATTCCGTAATGGGAATCGCAGAAAGCAACTGACAACGCTCTGCGTCACTGGGCGACGCCATCAACAATTGAGCGGCATGATGAGGCTGAGTCGCAATCACGACCCGATCAAACCCTTCAGACTGCTCACCTAAGTGCACCCACACCTGATCATCGTGCTCGACAATCTTCTCAACTGCAGCACGCGTACGAACCGTTACGGATGAATCCAACAAATGAGAAACAACGTCGTTCACACCGCCTTGAGCGCGTAACAAACCATCCTTCATCACCCCGCAAGTAAGGTAATGAACCAACATATCCGCCGGGTAGGCCAACACATCGTCATAATCGCAGGTACACACCGTCGCCAGCGCAGGCAGCATGATGCGCTGAGCGTACTCATTAAAAATGCCCCGATCGTGTAAAAAATCGCCGAACGATTGCTGCGCCAAATTGGTGTCGTGGCGAGAACGCTGCAACACTCGGAAAAATTGCAAATGCGCACGCAACAAGCGTACGTTCGGATACTTTGGCCAAGCCACACTGTGACCGGCCATGCGCCAATTACCATAATGGAAAAATATACCATTATGGCCATCGGCATACGCCGCCGCATGATTTGTGGTTTCGGTTGCCACTCCTGCCGCACGATACAAGGTGAGTAAGCTCGGATAATAAGCTGGCGTAAACACGCGCAAAGGAATATCAATGGCCATATCGACCCGATCATTACGGATTGATACCTGAAAAATCCCCATTCCTGGTGCATTCGCTCGTTCATACAGCGTGACATCGTGATCTTGACTCAACAGCCATGCCGCACTGAGCCCAGCAATACCAGAGCCAATGATGGCGATGCGTTGACGTGGCGGTTTGGGCACAGATGAGAGTACTTGAGCTGGGACGGCGGGCATGAGCAGATAAACCTCAATCACTCGAATAGAGGCAAGAGCCTATCGGAAAGGGACTTTTGCTACAACGATTTCACCACAATGGTCTACCTCGGCAAGAGAATCGACATGGCGAAACAACATGCATTGTATACAATCTTAGTCGTAGGACACTTGAAATACCCAAAAAAAAGCGTAATCTAGCCACATCTTAATGAGATTGTAGACAAAGATGATGACTGAGCACCTCACATTAGCCGACAAAGTGTTCTCCGACATCACCACCGCGATCGTTCGTGGGGAGTTGAAGCCGGGCAGCAAATTGTCAGAGCAAATGCTGGTGGAACGCTACGGCGGCAGTCGCGCGCCCATGCGTGAAGCCATTCAAAAGCTTGAATCTCGGCATCTGGTGGTGCGTATCCCACACGCTGGCGCGCGCGTGGTGTCATTAAGCTTGTCCGAATTGAAAGACATCTACGAGGTGCGTGTCGAGCTGGAAAGCATGGCCTGTCGCCTTGCCGCCGAGCGCATGACGGATGACGAAATCACCGACCTGCAAGCGCTGTTGAATGAGCACGAACAATCCATTCAAGCGGAGCAAGGACAAAGCTACTATCAAAAAGCCGGTGATTTGGATTTCCACTATCGCATTATTCAAGGCAGCAAAAATCATCGCCTGCACCAAATGTTATGCGGCGAGCTGTATCACATCGTGCGCATGTATCGTTACCAAACCAGTACCAGTAACAAACGTCCGCAACAAGCCCTACAAGAACACCAACGAATCGTCGAAGCCATTGCGGGGCGTGATGCCGCGCTGGCGGAACTGCTCATGCGTCGCCACATACAGGCGTCACTGAATCAACTTGAAACACTACTCGCCACTGAGGAGGGTCGCTCATGACTCCAGGTCAAACATTCCGACAAGCACTCGAAAACAACAAACCGTTGCAAATTGTCGGTACCATCAATGCGTACGCGGCCATGATGGCTGAGCGTATCGGTCATCAAGCCATCTATTTATCCGGTGGTGGTGTGGCCAATGCCTCCTACGGATTACCCGATTTAGGCATGACCTCGTTGAATGACGTGGTCGAAGACGTACGCCGTATCAGCGCAGCATCCAGCTTACCGTTGCTGGTCGACATCGACACCGGTTGGGGTGGCGCGTTCAACATCACTCGCACCATTCAACAAATGGAAAAAGCCGGTGCCGCAGCGGTGCATATCGAAGATCAAGTGATGCAAAAGCGCTGTGGTCATCGCCCCAACAAAGAAATCGTCAGCAAGGCCGAAATGGTCGACCGCATCAAAGCCTGCGTCGATGCGCGTCACGACGACAGCTTCTTCATCATGGCTCGCACTGACGCCTTTGCTCAAGAAGGGCTAGAAGCCGCCATTGAACGCGCACAAGCCTGTGTGGAAGCCGGTGCCGATGGTATTTTTGCCGAAGCCATCAAAACCGAAGAGCATTACCGCGCTTTTGCCGACGCATTGAATGTCCCCATTTTGGCGAACATCACGGAATTTGGTCAGACCGAACTGTGGAATCGTGAGCAATTGGGCGAGTGGGGTGCCGCCATGGTACTGTACCCATTGAGCGCCTTCCGTGCCATGAACAAAGCCGCCGAAACCGTGTACCAAAGTATTCTCGAAAACGGCGACCAAAAGGCCGTGATTGACCTCATGCAAACCCGCATGGAACTGTACGATTACCTGAATTACCACAGCTTCGAGCAAAAGCTCGACTCGTTGTTTGCCGAAGGCAAAAATAAGTAAATTGACAACCTGATAATAATCTGAACACATGCGTCGTTGTCGGCGCATCGAGAGGAGAACAACCATGGCAGCAGGAAAAGAACTGAGCGGAGCAGGTTTACGTGGTCAAGTCGCTGGTAAAACCGCACTGTCCACCGTTGGTAAGTCAGGCTCTGGCTTAACCTATCGTGGCTACGACGTAAAAGACTTAGCCGCTCATTGTGAGTTTGAAGAAGTCGCGTATTTGATTTTAAAAGGCGAATTGCCCAATGCCGAACAACTGGCCAGCTACAAAGCCAAGTTAAAAGGCATGCGCCAATTGCCAAGCGCACTAAAAGCCGTGCTCGAACGCATTCCAGAAACAGCGCATCCGATGGACGTGATGCGCACGGGTTGCTCCATGCTGGGTAACCTAGAAACCGAACTGAGCTTCGAACAACAGCAAGACGCAACCGACCGCATGCTGGCCATTTTCCCCGGCATGATCAACTACTGGTACAACTTCAGCCACAACGGTGAACGCATCGACGTCGAAACGGGCGCGGAATCCATAGCCGAACAATTCTTGTGGACCTTACACAACGAACAACCCAGCGCATTGCATACCCAAGTCATGCAAGCGTCGTTGATCTTGTACGCCGAGCATGAATTTAACGCCTCAACCTTCACCGCGCGTGTTTGTGCGTCGACCTTAAGCGATATGCACTCCTGCATTACCGGTGCCATTGGCTCGCTACGCGGCCCACTGCATGGTGGTGCAAACGAAGCCGCCATGGAACTGATCGAAGGCATGGAAAACCCCGATCATGCCGAAGAAACCCTAATGGGCATGCTGGCACGTAAAGAAAAAATCATGGGCTTTGGTCACGCCATTTACTCCGAGTCCGATCCACGCAACGCCGTGATCAAAGAGTGGAGTGAAAAACTCGCCAAGGCCTGCGACGACACCCTGATGTACGACGTATCAGTGCGTTGCGAAGCCGTTATGTGGCGCGAGAAAAAACTCTTCTGTAATGCCGACTTCTTCCATGCTTCGGCTTACAACTACATGGGAATCCCGACCAAACTGTTCACACCGATCTTCGTTTGCTCACGCCTAACTGGCTGGGCTGCGCATGTCATGGAACAGCGTGCCGACAACCGCATCATTCGCCCCAGTGCAGAATACACGGGTGAAGCGCCGCGTTCGGTCGTTGCCATCGCCGATCGTTAATCCGATCGAGGCATTGCTGAAACAGCAGGCGTGCGCTAACCAAGTCGCGTCCTGCTGTTTTGCTGTAAATGCCTTGGTTATCCCGTTTTGCTGCTGAATGTTTCTGATGTCGAGAGAACCTATGAACACCGAATTTCGCAAAGTATTGCCAGGCACCAGCCTGAATTTTTTTGATACCCGAGCCGCCGTCGATGCCATTAAACCGGGCAGCTACGACACCTTGCCGTACACCTCACGTATTTTGGCGGAGCAATTGGTGCGCCGTTGTGAGCCAGAACTGCTCAATGATGCTTTAACCCAGTTGATAGAACGCAAGCGCGATCTCGACTTTCCTTGGTATCCAGCACGCGTGGTGTGTCACGACATTCTGGGTCAAACCGCATTGGTTGATCTGGCTGGTTTGCGTGACGCCATTGCCGACATGGGTGGTGACCCCTCAAAGGTCAACCCCGTGGTACAAACCCAGTTGATTGTGGACCACTCATTGGCCGTTGAATGCGGTGGTTTCGATCCCGACGCCTTCCAGAAAAACCGCGATATCGAAGAACGCCGTAACGAAGACCGTTTCCACTTCATTAACTGGACCAAAACCGCCTTCGACAACGTCGACGTGATTCCAGCCGGTAACGGCATCATGCACCAAATCAACCTCGAAAAAATGTCGCCCGTGGTGCAAGTGAAAGACGGCGTCGCCTACCCAGATACCTGTGTCGGCACCGACTCACACACCCCGCACGTCGATGCATTGGGTGTTATTTCTGTTGGCGTCGGTGGCTTAGAAGCCGAAACCGTCATGCTTGGCCACCCATCCATGATGCGTCTGCCGGATATCGTTGGCGTAGAATTAACCGGTAAGCGTCAACCAGGCATTACCGCCACCGACATCGTACTGGAATTAACCGAATTCTTGCGCAAAGAACGCGTGGTGGGTGCCTATGTGGAATTCTTTGGCGAAGGGGCGTCCAGCTTATCCATTGGTGACCGCGCCACCATTTCTAACATGACGCCAGAATACGGCGCAACCGCAGCGATGTTCTACATTGATGAACAAACCATCGACTACCTAAAACTGACGGGCCGCGAGCCGCAGCAGGTAGAATTGGTAGAACAGTACGCCAAACAAACTGGCTTGTGGGCTGATGCCCTAAAAACCGCAGAATACGAGCGCGTCTTGCGTTTCGACTTATCGGCCGTGGGTCGCAACATGGCTGGCCCGTCCAACCCTCATGCCCGTGTGTCCACTCGCGACCTAACTGCGAAAGGCATTGCTGGTAATTTGGATGCGGCGCGTGCGCAAGAGGCCGATGGCCTAATGCCCGATGGTGCCGTCATCATTGCCGCCATTACTTCTTGTACCAATACCTCCAACCCACGCAACGTCGTAGCCGCTGGATTATTGGCGAAAAAAGCCAACGAACTCGGCCTGATTCGTAAGCCTTGGGTGAAATCCTCCTTCGCACCCGGCTCGAAAGTGGCCGAACTCTACTTGAAAGAAGCCGGATTGCTGACCGAACTCGAAAAAATGGGTTTTGGTATCGTCGCCTTTGCCTGCACCACCTGTAATGGCATGTCGGGTGCGCTCGATCCAGTGATTCAACAAGAAATCATCGACCGCGACCTCTACGCCACCGCCGTGCTGTCGGGCAACCGTAACTTCGATGGTCGTATTCACCCTTATGCCAAGCAAGCCTTCTTAGCTTCGCCACCGCTGGTGGTCGCCTACGCCATTGCCGGAACCATTCGTTTTGACATCGAAAACGACGTACTGGGCGTGGTCAATGGTCAAGAAATTCGCTTGAAAGACATCTGGCCATCCGATGAAGAAATCGACGCCATTGTCGCCAGCAGCGTGAAGCCAGAACAATTCCGTCAAATCTACATTCCGATGTTCGATTTGGGCGACAAAGAAAAAGCCGCAAGCCCACTGTATGACTGGCGTCCGATGAGTACCTACATCCGTCGTCCGCCTTACTGGGAAGGCGCATTGGCCGGTGAACGCACCTTAAAAGGCATGCGTCCATTGGCGTTACTGCCTGACAACATCACCACCGACCACTTATCGCCATCCAACGCCATTCTGCTGGACAGCGCCGCCGGTGAATACCTGCACAAAATGGGCTTGCCAGAAGAAGACTTCAACTCGTATGCCACGCACCGTGGTGACCACTTAACTGCACAACGCGCTACCTTCGCCAACCCCAAACTCATGAACGAAATGGTGTTGGACGACAACGGCAACGTCAAACAAGGGTCACTCGCGCGCATTGAGCCAGAAGGCCACGTCGTGCGCATGTGGGAAGCCATCGAAACCTACATGGAACGCAAACAACCGCTGATCATTGTTGCCGGTGCCGACTACGGTCAAGGCTCCTCTCGCGACTGGGCTGCCAAAGGCGTACGCTTAGCCGGTGTAGAAGCCATCGCCGCCGAAGGATTCGAGCGTATTCACCGCACCAACTTGATTGGCATGGGTGTACTGCCACTGGAATTCAAAGCCGGAACCAATCGCAAAACCCTGCAATTGGATGGCACCGAAACCTACGACGTACAAGGCGAACTCAGTCCACGCGGTGATGTTGAGTTGGTGATTACCCGTGCTAGTGGTGACGTAGTGAACGTACCCATGACGTGCCGACTGGATACGGCGGCGGAAGTGGCGGTGTATAAAGCAGGGGGTGTTCTACAAAAATTCGCCCAAGACTTCTTAGATCAGAAATGAAGCTGGCTGCGTTGCTGCAATTGCGTTGCGTCCTCGCTCGCCCCGTCGCCTACCGTTTGGTATGTCTCGGGGTCTCGCTGCGGGGCGCCTTATTGCAGCGGCCTCGCCAACGCTTCTTTAACATCGGTGAACAGAGAGCTATCTAATTGGGAACTCTGACGAACCATGGGCGTGTGAACATCTAAGTAACAATTCCGCTGAACCACGGGCGGTGCTGGCTAAAATCATTTGAAATACAATGAAACAACACGTAGCAACGAGACTGTATTGTATGTTTAAACCACAAATCAAAATTCCCGCTACGTACATGCGCGGCGGCACCTCGAAAGGGGTCTTTTTTAACCTCAATGACCTGCCCAAAGCGGCACAAATTCCCGGCCCCGGGCGCGATAAGCTATTGCTACGCGTAATCGGCAGCCCAGATCCCTACGGACAACAAATCGACGGCATGGGCGGTGCCACATCCAGCACCTCAAAAACCGTCATACTCGCCAAAAGCGAACAGCCCGATCACGACGTAGACTATCTATTTGGTCAGGTCGCCATCAACAAAGCCTTTGTTGACTGGTCGGGCAACTGCGGTAACCTCACCGCCGCCGTCGGCGCTTTTGCCATCAGCCAAGGGCTGATCGACGCCAGTCGCATACCCGAAAATGGCATCTGCACCGTTCGAATTTGGCAAAAAAACATCCAAAAAACCATCATTGCCCATATTCCGATTAGCAACGGAGAAGTGCAAGAAACCGGCGACTTTGAATTAGATGGCGTCACCTTTCCGGCCGCCGAAGTCGTGGTCGAATTCATGGACCCCGCCGATGGCGAAGGTGCCATGCTGCCGACCGGCAACGTCATCGACGACCTACACGTGCCAGGAATAGGCGACTTTAAAGTCACCATGATCAACTCCGGCATTCCCACCATCTTCTTCAATGCCGCCGACATTGGCTACACCGGCACCGAACTGCAAAAAGACATCAACGGCGACGCCGATGCCTTAGCGCGGTTTGAAACCTTACGTGCCTATGGCGCAGTAAAAATGGGATTGATCAACGACATCAGCGAAGCGGTAGAGCGCCAACACACGCCCAAAATCGCCTTTGTTGCACCGCCGTCGACATACACCACCTCCAGCGGCAAAACCGTGGACGCCAGCGACATTGATCTGCACGTGCGCGCGCTATCCATGGGCAAATTGCACCACGCCATGATGGGTACGGCATCGGTGGCCATTGCCAGTGCGGCGGCCGTGCCAGGAACGTTAGTCAACCTTGCTGCCGGTGGTGGCAAACGCGATGCCGTTACCTTTGGTCATGCTTCTGGCACCTTACGAGTCGGGGCTTCCGCTGACCTAATTGATCAAGAATGGGTCGCCACCAAAGCCGTCATGAGCCGCAGCGCACGCGTGATCATGGAAGGCTGGGTACGCATACCGCAAGACTAATCTACTGATGCACCGCAATGGCATCCTCTAAGGCAAACCGCATGGGCTCATCCAGCGGTTTGACCCCTCGTAAAAAACGCGCAACTCGTTCATCACGCGGCATCCGCGTAAACGCCCTAATCATTCGACGCTGAACCAACGCAGGCTGTTCGCCAAAAACCGTTGCCATCGGTACGATCGACACCGAACTCATCGCCACCAAAGCGTCCATCGTATGATCAGGAATTTGATGATCCAAATCGGACAGATAACGAATCAACAAGGGCACATCATTGGCCTGTTGTGGCGTTAGCTGTGGCAGCAATTGCAACAAATTGCGTTTCACCACGGTTCGATGTGAACCGCTTTGCTCGTAGGCCACGCGTTCCAGTTTGCGCACAATGTGCGCATGCTCACTGCTTGCACGCTTGCCATACGTGAGCAATAACTGGCTGGCCATCTGCACCACTTGCTGCTCGTCACTGAACAATTGCTGAGCGCATTCGGCCGGTGAGCAGGCGGGCGAGTTGGGCAGCTGATAACGAATAAACCACTGATAGCGGTCGAGCGTATTCACCGTCATCTGATTCAAGATACGACTGATTAACTCGGCATGCTGTGACAACAACCAAAACAACGCTTCCTCGTATTGAGCGTCTTGTTCCGCTTGGCGCTGCCACGTTTGCATGGTGAAATACACGCGACGCCATTCTTGTTCAGCCACCCGATCAGCATCGGTCGCTAAGTCGTCCAGTAACGCGCTGAATAATGGGCGTAACTCGCGTTGCTCGGGGCGTGTTTGAAGGTAACTTAAAAATGGAGCCAATAACGTGGCTCGCTCCGTCGCGGTAACCGTTGTTAATGCCGCTTGGTGGGCGGCATACCATGTCATGGCCAAGTCCGTAAATCCTTGTTGGGCAAGGGTTCTTAGTGTCGACAACAGTGTGTCAGCATAGCCTACGGCGGGTTGCGCCAACTGTTGCGTTTGCGCTAATTGAAAAAGGGCCGTGAGTTGTTGCTCAAGAGCGGCTTGGCTTTGCCCACGAGAACGTCGTTCATGTTGCGTGCGATTGACTAAACTACGCACCATCAAGGGGACTGCGCGCGGCTCAACGCGAGGTAACACCGCGACGATGGCCTGCCACTCCGCATCACTCAAACCACCGTCATTCAGCGCAAAACCGAGCAGGGCGGGGAGCAAATCGGTTAAATCATGTGCGCTGGTGTGTGTCAGTTGCGCGAACACATAAGGCCGATAAGCCGCAACAGGGTAGCGAGTTTGTGCAAAATAGCGCAGCACGGTGTATTGCCATTCATGACAGGTATTATCAAACGGTGCACTCATCGCCAGTTCGGCCAAAGCGTCACTTTTGACGGGGCTGGGGGGCTTTTTCAACCAGTCTTCGACCTGACCTTGTTTGGCCATACACGGATCGATGCCCGCTTCCGTCTGTTGCAAGGCTAAAATCTGTTGGCTTAATCCTGCCGGATCCACTTCGATTTCGGCACGCAGATAAAACGACTCACCATCCCAACGCTCATCCAGAATACGAGTACGTGTTAAGGCACTGGCAAACGTCTGATAATTGGCCTGTACCGAGCGATTGAAGGCATCGCGATCCAGTGTTTCTTGTTGTTGAAACGAGGATTGCACTTGAACACCGACTTCTTCGATGACCAGTATTTGCAATTGCTGCAACGCCGCTTTGCGCGCCGATACGCGCGAATCGTTTTCACTGGCTTTGTACGTGTACTCGCGCTCGAAGGTTTGTACTTCTGCCCAAGCATTACCTGCCATCAGCAGTAACATGACGACCAGTAAACGTGAAAACGGCAAACATGATGAAAGCGACATAGGACATCCTTGAGTGTCAGGTATCAAAAGAACGAGGTGTTTATCAATAAGGCGCAGTATAAAAAAAAGCCGCGAATAAATCGCGGCTTTTTTGGGTCAACGAGCGTGCACTGACTTATTCGGCAGTGTCACTGGTTGCAGCGGCATTGCGTGGATCGTTCGGCGCGCGACCGGCAGAGCGTCGACGTGAACGGCGTTCACGACCTTGTGCGCTGCTGATGGTCTCAACCTGAACAGACGCATCTTGCTGCTCCGTCGGTGCTTGTTCAGCGGCCGGCGTTTCAGTGGCTGGGGCTTCATCAACCACAGGTGCTTCAACGACTGGCGTTTCTTCAACCGCAGGTGCTTCAACCACAGGCGTTTCTTCAACCGCAGGTGCTTCAACCACAGGCGTTTCTTCAACCGCAGGTGCTTCAACCACAGGCGTTTCTTCAACCGCAGGCGCTTCAACCACTGGCGTTTCTTCAACCGCAGGTGCTTCAACCACTGGCGTTTCTTCAACTGCCGGAGCTTCAACTACCGGAGCTTCTACAACCGCAGGCGCTTCAACCACTGGCGTTTCTTCAACTACCGGAGCTTCTTCAACCGCTACTTGCTCAACCGCCGCTGTTTCGACTTTGGCCGTAGCTGTTTCGTTAGCGTCGGCATTCATGGTGGGAGTGGTCGTGAATTGACCAAACTCACTCGCATCTGCTTGCTGTGCCGACACGTCGGGAATGACCTTATGAGTCACATCCGGCAGAGGCTCGCTGGCAACGATGGTTTCTTCCACTGTTGCGGTTTCGGTGACGTTGGCGGTGTCGTTATCGACTGAACGATTGCTTTCGTTCTCGACATCGTCAGAACCACCTTCGGCATTTCGACCGCGACCACGACGACGCGAGCTGTTGCGCGAACGACGCGCAGGTCGATCGTCATTGTTATCGGCCTCATTGCTAACGTCGTCAGCTTGAGCCAAAGCGGCTTCTTCGCTGATATTGGTCACTTGCTCAGTGTCGTTGGCTTCAACGTCACTATTGCCTTTGTTGCGATTACTGCGACGCGGGCGAGCCTTACGGGCACCGTTATCGTCGTTGCTGTTATCGCTGGCATCCGCCACGTTGCCATTGACCTGCGCTACGGCGGCTTCGTCACTGGACTCATTTGCTTGAGTCGAACGTGCTGCGCGATTGTCATCACGACGACGTGGAGCGCCGTTGCTGCGATCACGACGTGGAGCACGTTTGCCTTCGCCACGCTCTTCAACGGCGGCATTTAAGCTGTCATTGTCGATGATGTCATCGGCTGCGGTACGCTCAGAGGTACGTTCGGGTTTGTTGCGATCATTGCGGTCGTTGCGCGCATTGCCATTACGGCCGTTACGTGAACCGTTGCGATCACTATTGCGATCATTGTTGCGATCACTGCTGCCACGTTCAGAGCGCTCATTACGGCGGTTATCATCCGCTGACTTGTCGTTGCGGTCGCGGCTGTTGTCACGGTTGCCATTGCGGCCACGGCTATTACGAGCCTGACCATTGCGACCATTGCGTGCATCATTGCGGCCGTTTCGACCATCGTTGCGGTCGTTACTGCGCTCTGTTTTTTTCGCTTTACTGGTTTCTTTCTCAGGGCTATCAGCAAACAACGACGTTAGGGCATTGCTTAACTTGCTCCAGAAACTCACCTTCGCTTCAACAGGAACGGCTACTTGAGGCGCCACGGCCACACGCGCTACCGATTTCACGGCGGCTTGTTGTGGGCGACTGGTCTCGCTTTGCGCCAAATCAATGCCGTAATCTACGTCATCGACTTCAATTTTGTGTTCGTAGCTGACTTCTTCGATGCTGCTGTCATCTGGGCGTAAGCGCAACACTTCGTAGTGTGGCGTTTCCATGTGTGGGTTAGGTAACACCATCACACGATTGCCATGACGCGCTTCAATCGCTGCAATCAAGTTGCGCTTTTCATTCAGTAAGAAACTGGCTACCGGCACCGGCACAATGGCACGAATTTGTTCGGTGTTTTCTTTCGCGGCTTCTTCTTCGATCAAACGCAAAATGGACAGGCCGGTAGACTGAATGTCACGAACCACACCCGTTCCGTTACAGCGAGGGCACACATGGCCACTGGTTTCATCCAAAGAAGGGCGTAAGCGTTGGCGCGACATTTCCATCAAGCCAAAGCGTGAAATGCGACCGACTTGCACGCGTGCGCGATCCATTTCGAGGGCTTTCTTTAAGCGATTTTCAACTTCGCGCTGGTTTTTATTCGACAACATATCAATGAAGTCGATGACCACCAAACCACCCATATCACGCAAGCGCAATTGGCGTGCAATTTCGTCAGCGGCTTCTAAGTTGGTGCTGACAGCGGTGTCTTCGATGTCCGTACCCTTGGTGGCACGCGCCGAGTTAATGTCGATCGACACTAAGGCTTCGGTCGGATCAATCACAATCGAACCACCGGATGGCAGCTTCACTTCACGTTGGAAGGCGCTTTCGATCTGGCTTTCAATTTGATAGCGATTGAATAGGGGAACCGAATCGGAATAACGTTTGAATTTGTTTTGGTATTGCGGCATTACCTGAGTCACAAACGACAAGGCTTCGTCGTAGGCGGCATCGGTATCAATCAATACTTCACCCACATCCTGACGCAGATAGTCACGAATGGCGCGAATGATGACATTGCTTTCTTGCAGCAATAGATATGGAGCGCTGCGCTCTTCTGAGGCGCGCTGAATCGCTTCCCACAACTGAACAAGGTAATCCAAGTCGAGTTGTAACTCTTGCGAGCTGCGGCCAATGCCTGCGGTACGCACAATCACGCCCATACGATCAGGCACAGTGACGTCTTTCATGGCTTCACGTAGCTCGGTACGCTCATCGCCTTCAATACGACGAGAAATACCACCGGCACGCGCATTGTTTGGCATCAAGACCAAATAACGACCCGCCAGACTGACCTGAGTGGTGAGGGCAGCGCCTTTGTTGCCACGTTCTTCTTTGTCGACTTGAACAATGATTTCTTGGCCTTCACGCAATACATCTTTGATGTTAATGCGACCAGCACCAGGATCTTTGACAAAGTATTCGCGGGCGATTTCTTTCAGCGGTAAAAAGCCGTGACGTTCAGCACCAAAGTCAACAAAACACGCCTCGAGACTTGGCTCGATGCGGGTAATCTTCCCTTTGTACACGTTCGACTTCTTTTGTTCGCGCGAACCGGACTCAATGTCCAGATCGTACAGTTTTTGGCCATCGACCAAAGCCACACGCAACTCTTCGGGTTGTGTGGCATTAATGAGCATTCTTTTCATGCTATTCGTAGCTCTTTCGGGCAACGTCAGCACTGGCAAAGCCGTTTTTAATGGTAACGGCCACTACCAAAATATTTATGGGTGCTTTGCTATTCCGGTGCTACCAATCGGGTAGTCATCTCTGAGCGCAGTGGTGCTGTAATAGGTGTCAGCACCGACACTGTCCATAATTTGATAATGCGAGATGCCAGCAATTCGTTGCTAGGTTGATCTCACTCAGCGTTGTATGACGCCAAACTAATTCTTCAGGAAGAGTTTTATCTAAGAACCTTCTTCCTTATACTGTGCCGCTTTATCGGCTGGCCTATGCTGCTTCCGTGTATCGTTTCTCTGAGCAGACACAAGCCGGAGCGACTATAGCAATAAAGGTCAGGCGCGGCAAACACCATCAGCGGTATTAAACGCAATCATTTATGACCAATCCCAAACTTGATACCAGTCAGGTATCCCTCGTCACCGTCGACGACGATCATGACGGACAGCGACTTGATAATTATTTATTGTCATTATTGAAAGGTGTGCCGAAAACACTCATCTATCGCATCATTCGCAAAGGCGAGGTGCGTATCAATAAAGGGCGCGCGAAAGCCGATACGCGAGTGCGTTGTGCCGATGTGGTGCGTATTCCACCATTGCGCGTTGCCGAACGCGGAGAAACACCTCCGGTTTCTAGTGTGCTGCGAGATTTACTGGCCGATGCGATTTTATACGAAGACGACGGTTTGATTGCGGTGAACAAACCCTGTGGCTTGGCCGTGCACGGCGGCAGCGGTGTCAGCTTAGGCATGATCGAAGCGTTACGCAAAATGCGCCCCGATCACAGCTTTCTTGAACTGGTTCATCGACTCGATCGAGACACCTCCGGCGTCATCTTAGTGGCGAAGAAGCGTTCGGTGTTAACGGCCTTGCAACGCATGTTGGCTAATAAAGAAGGCATTAAAAAACGCTATCTAGCATTAGTGCACGGTCAGTGGCCTGCGCACATTAAGCAAGTTAATGCGCCACTGTTACGTACTGAACGACAGTCGGGTGAGCGCGTGGTGCGTGTCGACCCTGAAGGCAAAACCTCATTAACACGTTACAAACTACTCAGCCATGGGGCACATTACTCGCTGGTCGAGGCCGAGCCGGTGACCGGCCGTACGCACCAAATTCGCGTACATTGCTTGCACCAAGGCTGTATTATTGCGGGTGACGAAAAATACCGAGATGCCGTGCAAGCAGCGACCGATCACAAACATCGAGTTCCGCGTTTGTGTTTGCATGCGCGCCAGCTGGCCTTTCGCCATCCAACCACCGGTGAATCGTTGGTGATTAATGCCCCGTTGGATGACACACTCGCTACTTTATTCACCCAGGTGGGCTGCACGTATGACGTATGATCTGATTATTTTTGATTGGGACGGTACCTTAGTCGATTCCACGCAGCGCATTGTCGATAGTATGCAGCGTGCAGCGCATGAAGTGGGTTTGCCAGTGGTCGCCGATAGCGTCATTCAAAACATCATTGGGTTAGGCTTGCCTGAGGCGTTAAAAACCGTTTGGCCCAGTATTCAAGCAGAACAAATGCCGACCATGACGGCAGCGTATGCGCGATTTTTTGTCAGTGACAGTCAGGTCGATATGGATTTTTTTGACGGCGTCCCCAACTTACTCGACACCTTGCAAACCAGCGGTCGACAACTGGCCGTCGCCACGGGTAAAAGCCGCAAAGGGTTGGATCGTATGTTGCGCGATATGCAGATTGGTTCGTACTTTGCGGCCACACGTTGTGCCGATGAGACACGCTCTAAGCCGCATCCGCAGATGTTGCACGAATTACTGCAAGAACTGAATGTTGCACCAGAGCGCGCACTCATGGTGGGCGATACCAGTTATGATCTGGACATGGCCAATGCGGCCGGTATGCACAGTGTGGCCATGAGTCATGGCGCACACAACGAGCAGGTATTGATGGCTTGTCGACCACAAGCCCTTTGTCATAGCATTGATGAACTTAACCAATGGATCCAAACGCATGGATAATTATCAAACACCGTCTTCTTCGCCGGGTCGTCCAGACGACAACAGCAAAGAATGGAAATTAATCGAAAAAGTCATTCATGACATGCAAGGTGAACAGCGCCGTACACGTCGCTGGGGTATTTTCTTTAAGTTCTTAACCTTTGCTTATTTGTTTGCCATCGTGTGGTTGATTCGCTTGCCCAGTTCCGGCTTGGATTTACCCGCAGGTGGTGGTTATGCCGCAGTGATCGAAGTGAATGGGGTGATTGCGGCCGATCAAATGGCCAGCGCCGACATGCTGATTGGTTCCTTGCGCGACGCCTTCAAAGACGAGCAAGCCAGCGGTGTGATCTTGCGTATTAACAGTCCCGGTGGCAGCCCGGTACAATCAGGTTATGTGTACGACGAAATCAAACGTCTGAAAGAGCAGCGCCCTGATTTTCCGGTGTATGCCGTGATCATGGACTTGGGCGCTTCAGGGGCCTATTACATTGCCGCCGCCGCCGATGAAATTTTTGCCGATAAAGCCAGTTTGGTTGGTTCAATTGGTGTGGTGGGTTCGGGCTTTGGTTTTACCGAAACCCTCAACAAATTAGGCATCGAGCGTCGTTTGTACACGGCCGGTAAGAACAAAGGCTTCCTAGATCCGTTCTCACCTGAAAATCCAGAACAAACCGAATTTTGGCAAGGCGTGTTAAAAGTGACGCACAATCAGTTCATTGAACAAGTCAAAGCAGGGCGTGGTGAGCGCTTGGCAGACAACCCAGATTTGTTTTCTGGTTTGGTATGGTCGGGTGAGCAAGCGTTGGAATTGGGCTTAATTGACGGTTTGGCCTCCAGTAGTCAGGTCGCTCGTGATAAACTCAATACCGAGCATTTAGTGAACTTCACTCACCAGCGTTCGCCGTGGGAAGAGTTCGTTCGTAAGTTTGGCGCCAGTGTGGGCCATGGGTTTGCCAATATGCTAACCCAGCAAACACTGACACTTCGTTAAATAATTTTGACAGGGGGTCACTTCGTACCTATTATGTCGCGCACTATGGCAGAGGCTAGGCTACCAAAGCGTGTTGATGCGGTGAAATTAGTTGAGGTTAATCAACGGTTTCAAGCCAAAATCGACACCGAATCATTGACTCGATTACGCGAAGCAGTTGAAGACTGCGAAGCAATTGTTGAATGCGACATAGAATTTATGCGCGATCAAGAAGGTCATCGAGTCATTCAAGGTAGTTTTAGTACACGAGTAAGTATGGTTTGTCAGCGGTGTTTGGGATTGGTAGCAATACCCATCAACAGCCACTTTGAACTGGGCCTAGTATTTGATGACGAGCAAGCAAAACAACTGCCTCGGCGGTTGGAGCCGGTCGAAATCGAATTTGAAGGCTTGTTGGATTTATGGGGTGTGATTGAAGACGAAATCCTTCTATCATTGCCGAGTTTTCCAACCCATGCAGTAAACGAATGTCACATAAAGCAGCCTGAGCCGGAAACAAACAACACAGACATTAAGCGGCCCAATCCGTTTGATGTTTTGGCTAAGCTCAAACAGAAATAGCGAATAGTTAGGAGCCAACCATGGCGGTTCAACAGAACAAAGTAAGTCGTTCCAAGCGCGATATGCGTCGCTCTCACGATGCATTAGACACCGGTGCTATTGCACTGTCTAAAGATGCGGTAACTGGTGAAACTCACCGTCGTCACCACATCACTGCTGACGGTTTCTACCGTGGCAAAAAAGTCGTGGAGACTGGCAACAACTAATATGTTTACCATCGCGGTAGATGTAATGGGCGGGGACTTAGGTCCCCGCGTTGCGTTCAAAGCCTGTCGCAAATTGCTTGCTCAGCGCGCCGATGTGCAATTGCTGTTAGTCATGACAGCCGATTACGAAGAACACGCCCGACGCGTCTTTGCGTCATGTCCTCAGGTGCAGATTCATTTAGCCGACAATTACGTGCAAATGGATGATAGCCCCGCCTTAGTTTTGCGTCACAAACCCCAATCCAGTATGGCGGTTGCATTACGGCTGTGTGCCGAAGGCCAAGCGCAAGGGGTGCTTTCAACCGGCAATAGTGGTGCGTTAATGGCGTTGTCGCGATATTTGTTGGGTGTGCAAGAGGGGATTGATCGCCCGGCACTCGCAGCGTCACTGCCGACGCGAGGCAAACCGGTATTAATGCTCGACTTAGGTGCAAACGTGCTGAGTAGTGCCGACCAACTGGTGCAATTTGCACGGTTGGGTGTGGCTTGGAAGCAAGCGCAAGGTGAGCCGAGTCCTGCTTTGGCACTCCTCAATATCGGCGAAGAATCCTGCAAAGGCACCGACAGCATCAAACAAGCGGCGGCACAATTGCAGCAAGAAATGCCGAGTTATTATCAAGGCTATTGCGAAGGCAATGACTTGTTTGCGGGTGAATTGGATGTGGTGGTGTGTGACGGTTTTGTTGGTAACGTGGCACTGAAAACCAGCGAAGGACTCACCGCGTGGCTCTCTGATCAGGTGTACCTCGAATTTTCTCGTAATTGGTGGACACGCATTCTATTTCCTATCTTACGACCCGTCTTTAAACGCCTGATTGGCAAATTCAGCGCCAGTCGTTATGCCGGTGCCTTGCTGTTGGGCGTCAACGGAGTGGTGGTGAAAAGCCATGGCAATTCCGATGACAAAACCTTACTCATGGCCATGCAATTCTTATTAAAGAATCTGCAAAAAACCGATTGAACGATTCGATTATTCACAAAAACAGCGGTAAATTGCCCTAGGTTAGTGCCAATAGGTTAATAATATTGTGCATTTGGTCTTATTTACTGTAACAATTCAACGCCCTAGTATGTGCCCCTGTGTTGCGGCAGATACACCAAGCCGATATTTTTGTGAACAGCGGTAGAAGGTTGACTCATGACAGATGTAATTGCTTATTTTCCCGGACAAGGCGCACAACACGTTGGCATGCTGGCTGACATCGCGAATGATTACCCCATTGTGCAACAAACCTTTGCCGAAGCGTCGGATGCCATTGGTTTTGATCTGTGGCAATTAGTACAAGATGGCCCAGCCGAGACACTCAATATTACCTACAACACCCAGCCTGCCTTATTGACGGCCAGTGTTGCGGTGTGGCGAGTGGTACAAGCTCAGTGTCCTGCACTGAACGTGACGGCCGCTGCCGGTCATTCCTTGGGTGAATACTCTGCGTTAGTGGCCGCGAAGGCGATTGATTTTGCCGATGCCGTGCGTTTAGTGAAGCGCCGTGGCGAACTCATGGAAGCCGCCGTGCCTGCCGGACAGGGTGGCATGGCCGCGATCTTAGGGCTCGATGACGAACAAATTGTGGCCGTGTGCCAAGCCGCCAGCGCCGCTGGCGTCGTTGAACCGGCCAACTTCAACGCCCCGGGTCAAATTGTGATTGCCGGTGACATGGCCGGTATCGAAGCCGCTTTACCCATTGCCAAAGAGCAGGGTGCCAAGCGCGCGTTGCCATTGGCCGTCAGTGGGCCGTTTCATTCCAGCTTAATGAAAGCCGCTGCGGCGGAATTTGAGGTAGCGTTACAGGCCATTCAGTGGCGCGCTGCGGCCTTTCCCGTCTTCCATAATGTCGATAATCAACCCGCCACACTGGAAACCATTCCCGCTAAACTGTTGGCTCAGTTGTACAGCCCAGTCAATTGGACGGGTGCTGTGCAGGCAACACGTGCCAGTGCGGAATTGGCCGTAGAGTTTGGTCCTGGCAAAGTGCTGGCCGGGTTGAATAAGCGCATCGACAAAACACTCGACACACACAGCACGAACGACCTAGCGGCCGTTCAACGCGTTATTCAATTGATACAAGGATAAGTCATGAGCGAACAAAAACTCGCCTTGGTTACCGGCGCCACACGTGGCATCGGACGTGCCATTGCTGAACGTCTGGCGCAACAAGGCTATCGCGTCGTGGGAACGGCCACCAGTGACAGTGGGGCCGACAGCATTCGTGCGGCGTTGCAAGCCCTGTCACCAGAACACGACGCCATGGTATTGAACATTGGTGATGCCGAACAAACCGAAACCGCCTTAAAACACTTGTTAAGTGACTTTGGCACCCCCGCGGTGGTGGTCAATAACGCCGGCATTACGCGCGATAATTTGTTTTTGCGCCTCAGTGAAGACGACTGGCAAGCCGTGATTAATACCAATTTAAACGGCGTGTTTCGGGTGTGCAAAGCCATGGTGAAAGCCATGCTGAAACAAAAACACGGTGCTATTATTAACATCAGCTCCATTATCGGCACCACCGGTAATGCAGGGCAAACCAATTACGCAGCCGCTAAGGCCGGATTGGAAGGATTTAGTCGATCGTTGGCACAAGAAGTGGCCAGCCGCAACATCACAATTAATTGCGTTGCGCCCGGTTTTATTCAAACAGACATGACGGATGTCTTGCCTGAAACGCAAAAAGAGGCCATTCTAGCGACCATTCCAAGCAAGCGCTTTGGTCAGGTTGCAGAAATTGCTGGAGCGGTTGCGTTTTTGGCCAGCGACGACGCAAAGTACATAACAGGTCAGACCATTCACGTAAATGGCGGCATGAATATGGGCTAAGGTCATTTTTGATCTTTAGGAAACTAAGATCGCTTTGATCTTTAGGAAACATAGAAACGTTAGGAACTAAAATTATGAGCAATATCGAAGAACGCGTAAAAAAAATCGTTTGTGAACAATTGGGTGTTAAGGAAGAAGATGTAAAAGCGTCTTCCTCGTTCGTAGACGATTTGGGTGCCGACTCTCTTGACACTGTCGAGTTGGTGATGGCGTTAGAAGAGGAATTCGAAACTGAAATTCCTGACGAAGCCGCCGAAAAGCTGACTACCGTTCAAGAAGCCATCGACTACATCATCGCCAATCTGTAAGATTCGATGATGTCTGAAAGCCGCCTCCTCGGACGCGGCTTTTTTTATGCGCGGCATTCCGTGATCATTTACGAGCAAAAAAGACACCGGCATGACGGAACACAACAACACCTGGATATGGATTGACGGGCAATGGCAGACACATTGGCCGAGTCTTGATCGTGCCACCCAATACGGTGATGGCCTGTACGAAACCTGCCGCCTGAATCAACAGGGTGATATGCCCTTGTGGTCATGGCATCAACAGCGCTTGCTGCACGGCTTGGTGGCACTGGACTTCCCAATCGACAGTATGCAGCACATCGAACACGCATTGGCCGCGCTACCCAAGCACCCTTATCGGGGTTTGAAGTTGTTGGTCAGTCGCGGAGCCGGCGAACGTGGCTATGGCTACCAAAGCGATTGGCCTATTCACCTACAACTTCAACTGTTTCAGCCACCCGCGTGGGGGCACGAACGCTATCCATTCGGCGTGGATACCGGCATAAACGATGTTCGTTTAGCGCAGCAACCGTTGTTGGCGGGTATCAAACACAATAATCGACTGGAACAAGTCATGGCGCGCGCACGCTTTGCGCCGCACTGGCAAGAGTCCATATTGCTCGACACTCAGGGCAACGTGACCGAAGGCTGCATGAGCAACCTGTATCTACTGGAAGGTGAGCAGTGGGTTACCCCCATGCTTGATCAGGCCGGTGTGAATGGCGTCATACGGCGTTGGCTGAGTCAGCACACCCCGATGCGTGAAGAACGAATCGACCTTGCGCGCTTACACCAAGCCGATGCGGTATTCATGAGTAACGCCTTAAATGGTTTTGTGATGGTACGCAGTGTCGATCAGATGCGCTACGATACGAGTATCGGCAGTGTGGCTCAACGCATGCAGCAGCACTGGCAAACGCAATTGCAGGAGTTGTGGCAATGAAACGATTCATACTGACCATGTTCAGTTTGTCGCTGGTCATCGGTATTGCCGTGGCGGCTGCGCTGTGGACATTGCCGACCAATAACGACGTGACCGTTCGTATTGAGGTGCAACGTGGCGATACGCTACATCGACTGTCACAACAATGGCAGCAAGATGGCTGGTTGCCGTCGGCACTGTTGTTGCGTGTGCAAGCCAAACTATTGCAGCAAGATCATGTGTTGCGCGTCGGTGAATACGACGTGCCACCACAGCTCAGTGGGCCACAATTACTGCGTCATTTACAACAAGCACGCCCGGTGGCCTACAGCCTAACCTTGATCGAAGGAACCACGTTACGCGACGCGTTAGCCGTGTTGGCTCAAACCGACGGTTTGCAACAAGACATTGAGCCATTAACGCCAATGGCCATTGCCAGCTTGCTGGAACTGGACGGCATCGCCAAAGCCAACCCCGAAGGCTGGTTGTACCCCGATACCTACATCTACCATCGCGGAGATCGCGTCAGCGCCATCGTACAGCAATCTCACCAACGCATGCAGCGTGAGTTGAACGATGCCTGGCAGCATCGGCAAGCGAATTTACCCTATAAAACGCCCTACGATGTACTGATCATGGCCTCGATCATCGAAAAAGAAACCGGTGCGCCATGGGAGCGGGAAGAAATCGCAGGGGTGTTTGTGCGCCGCTTGCAAAAAAACATGCGCCTGCAAACCGACCCCACCATCATTTATGGTTTGGGTGACGAATTCAAAGGCAACTTACGTCGTCGTCACCTGAACGATGCCAGCAACATTTACAACAGTTACCGCCATCATGGTTTGCCACCCACGCCCATAGCCTTGGCAGGGCGGGCGGCACTGCAAGCGGCCGTCAACCCAAAAGACGGCGACACCCTCTTTTTCGTGGCTCGTGGTGATGGCACCCACGTTTTTTCGGCCACCTTGGCCGAGCACAACCGCGCCGTGCGCCATTATCAAATCAATCAGCGTCGTGCCGATTACCGTTCGGCGCCACCATCACAGCCACCACCATCACCCAGCACTGAATCAGTAGAAGGACAAAGCGCCCCATGAGCCAAACCCATTCAGGACGTTTCATTACCTTTGAAGGTGGAGAAGGGGTGGGTAAAAGCACCAATATCGAATTCGCGGCACACTGGTTGCGCGAGCAAGGCCAAACCGTACTTATTACCCGCGAACCCGGTGGCACCGTCATTGCTGAAACCATACGCAACCAGCTGTTAAAAGCACACCATGCCGAAGTGATGGATGACATGACCGAATTGTTACTGGTGTTTGCCGCGCGCGCACAACACCTGAATGCCGTGATTCGTCCCGCATTAGCACGAGGCGAATGGGTGTTGTGCGACCGCTTTACCGACTCCACCATCGCCTATCAAGGCTACGGGCGCGGTTTGCCATTAGCTCACATTGAGCAACTCAAACAACTGGTGCAAGGTAATCTAGAGCCAGACTGCACCTTCTTGTTAGAAGCGCCGCTGGCTTTAGGCATGGCTCGCGCACGTGGCCGAGCCGACGCCGCCGGTGATGAAATTGATCGCTTTGAAACGGAGCAAATCGCCTTCTTTGAACGCGTACAGCAAGGTTTTCAACAATTGGCCAGTGCCTCGACGCGCTTTCGTCGTATCGATGCCAGCCAAGCACTGGCTGGCGTACAGCACGACATTGAATGCACACTAAAGGAATTGCTGGCCTCATGAGTTTACTTCCTTGGCATCACAGCACGTGGCACGATCTCGTGCGTCGTCAACACCATAACGGCCTGCCTCACGCGCTACTGTTTAATGGTCGTCAAGGCATCGGCAAACACGCCTTTGCGTTGCACGTCGCGCAATGGCGCTTGTGCATACAGCCGCACGACGACGGGGCTTGCGGGCACTGCCACAGCTGCTTGTTATGGCAGGCAGGCACACACCCCGACGTACTGATCTGCCAGCCGGAAGAGGGCAGTCGCCAAATTCGCATCGACGCCATACGCCACATCAACCAGTTTCTGTCGCAAACGCCACAAATCAGCGCGTGTCAGGTGGTGGTCATACGCCCATTGGAAGTGATGAACCTCAACGCCGCCAACGCCTTGCTGAAAACCCTAGAAGAACCGCCAGGTGAGAGCTTGTTGTTGCTTGAAACCGAACGCATCGGCTCGGTGCTGCCAACATTGCGCAGCCGTTGCCAGCGCCTCGTGTTAGCGCCGCCCAGTCATGACGACGCCCAACAGTGGCTCGTTGCCCAAGGCATTGAGGGCGAACATGCCACGATCGCCTTACGCTTTAACCCCCAAGCGCCATTACAGGCACTGCAATGGTGTCAAACTGAGCGCGTTAAGCAGGTACAGCAATGGCAGCAACAATTACAACAATGGAGCGAGCGCAACATCGCCCTACAAGCCATCAGCACCGACTGGGGCAAGTTGGACTTTACCGACGTCATTGCTTGGCTGCATCAAGCGGTAAACGACTGGTTGAAACAACAAATGGGCATCGACCCTAAGGCATTGATGTTTGCCGAGTTATTTCAAGCATCGGCAATGTTGACGGATGCTACCGTCGATAAAACAAAGCTGTTAACCTTACAAAAACAATGCCAAGCATTGCATGCGCAGTTGTTATCAGGACACGGCAATGTCAACAAAGCCTTAACCATCGAATCGTTATTACTCGATTGGCGACACGTACAAAGCAGTGCCTTGGCAGCGAAGCGCCAGCATCATCATGAGGAACCAGCATGACAACAGGATTGGGTGGCCGTAGCGGCATTTTATCGCTGACGATCAAAGACAAATCGGTATTGTACGCCGCATACATGCCCTTCATTAAACACGGTGGCTTGTTTATTCCCACCAGTAAAAACTACCAGCTGGGTGATGAAGTATTTATGTTGCTGAAGCTGATGGATGAGCCAGAAAAACTGCCTATAGCAGGTAAAGTGGTTTGGATTACACCCAAAGGCGCACAAGGCAACAAAGCCGCAGGCGTTGGCTTACAGTTTACCGGCGACGACCACACCGCCCGCGACAAAATAGAAACCTACCTGGCCGGTGCCCTCAAATCCGACCGCAGCACCCATACCCTCTAAGCTTTGTAGGAGGGGGCATATCCCGTTTTGTAGGAAATGAGATGGACCCGTCCCCCTTGTGCCATGATGAGTTTGAGAAC
>JACUUC010000027.1 GCA_014859445.1 Bacterioplanes sp. | reverse complement strand
GAGTACCTGGCTACGAACCAGGCGGTCGGAGGTTCGAATCCTCCCGAGCGCGCCAATTTCTTCTCTCCGATCCCCTTCTTGTTTTTCTGTTATTGCGCCACTTCCATCCATACCTAATTTGTTGCTGCGCGGGTCATATTCATTGTCCGTGATTGACCACATATTTCGTCATGCCTAATGATTTCGTTGTGGACATACTCTCTCAATAATAGCCTTAAGCTATTGCCTACTTAAAAATAATTGATTTTATATTTTAATGCTGTGGGCGTTTAATACACTCAATGTCACTCATTGAGGAATATCCCATGATGAAATCCATATTGATTCGTGTTGTTTGTCTGTTATTAATCAGCTCGCCGGCGTTGGCGTTTGGTAAAAAACAAGGACCATCGCCATGGCAGGCTCAAACATCCTCTGTGGCAGAAGATCATGCGGTTGACGCGTTGAGCGTGATGCCGGTATTGCATGAGCGTCACGAAGGCACTCGTTGTGCGAGAAAATGCACATACCGCCCGAGCTGACGGTAAGGCTCTTGTAGGCCAAAGGCTAAATCCGCTTGATTGACGGCCTCTTGGCCAATGCGCTGGCGAATTTTTTGATGCATGTGGTCGTGAATGCAACGAATCCCGCGCCAACGCTGCACGCGGAACCCCAATGCGTCGAGATGCTGTTCAATCTCGATCGGATCGAGTGGATGTTGAGGTGCATTGCCGTTGTGGCGCAAATGCGGATTGGCGCTGGCAGGGGCGTGAGTACGACCATTCATGAGTTGTCGCCACTGATGACCGTGTTTGTTGTAAAACAGTAAGGATAGCCAGCCGTTTTCAGCCACTTTGTCGCACAGTAATGGCAGTGCCTCAAACGGTCGCTCCAGCCACTCCAGTACGGCATGGTTGAGTACGATGTCGTAGCTACCAGGAAAAACGGTCTGCACGTCTTGTACGCGACACGGCAATGCATTGAGAGGCAGCTGGGCCTCTTGGAAGCGAACGATAGCAACCGCCAGCATGGCCTCGGAAATGTCACCTAAATGGATTTGAGCGCCTTGCTGAGCGAGTTCCAAACTGAATTGGCCTTGGCCACCGCCGATGTCCAACACTCGGGCGTTGTTGAGCGGAATGGCGAGGTCGGAAAAGTCTTGGCGCAACGCCATGAGCCGCAGTTGTCCGCGGGGAGTGTCGTAAATGGTGCGTTGGAAACGCTGCGTCAAATCGTTGAAATTACGATCGGGTTGCGAGGGGGGAGGAGTAGACGACATCGAGCTGCCCAGCCGAAAAACACGATCATATCACGCTCAATCCGATGAAATCATCGCTGTTATCTGTGAGGAGAATATTGCATGGCACGTAAGAAGATTGAATTCAGAAATAATGAGGGCCATTTACTGGCGGGCTCATTAGAGTTACCGGAGCAGGTAGCAAAAGGTTATGTGTTGTTCGCTCATTGTTTCACCTGCGGTAAAGACATAGGCGCGGCATCGCGCATTGCGCGGCAACTTGCTCAGCATGGATTTGCCACATTGCGCTTTGATTTTACCGGCTTGGGTAATTCGGATGGTGATTTTGCCAACACCAATTTTTCCTCAAATGTTGAGGATTTAATTGCGGCAGCGGATTTTTTACGCACGCATTATCAGGCCCCTTTAATGTTGATTGGACACAGTTTAGGCGGTGCGGCGGTGTTGGCCGCGGCGGAGCATATTCCGGAAGCCAAAGCGATTGTTACGATTGGCGCGCCAGCGGCTCCGGCTCATGTGGCGCATAACTTTGCCGAGCATGTGCAAACGATCGATCAACAAGGCGTTGCCGAAGTGAATTTAATGGGGCGTGTATTTACTATTAAAAAACACTTTTTGGATGACATTCGCGAACTGGATTTGGCCGTCAAAATCAAACAGCTAAATAAGGCATTATTGGTTTTTCATTCACCGGTAGACGACACCGTGAATATTACCGAAGCGGGCAAAATCTTCAGCCAAGCAAAGCATCCGAAAAGTTTTATTTCGTTGGATGATGCCGATCATTTGTTACGTAAACCTGCGGATGCGGAATACGTCGCGGCAACGGTGAGTGCTTGGATCGATCGTTATTTGCACATTGAGTAGCGTATTGAATGCCTAATTGACTGATAAAAGGACGGGCATGCCACAGAAAATCGGCTACACTGAGAACCTGAAAGCATACCCGCCAGAGTTGTAGAGGACCTCTCGCTTGTGAATAAAGACATGGCCGCAGAACGTGCGTCGAGCCTCCTAGTGCAGCGACCGGCTTGCCCGGTCGGTGAAACGCAATGTGGCATCATTGATGAACTACTGCAATTACGCGAAATGGTCATCACCGATCCGCTCACAGGGCTGTATAACGTCCGCTATTTTCGCGAGATTTTAGCGCAAGAGCTGGAACGTACCGAGCGTACTTTGATTTCAACGTCGTTGATGATGATCGATCTAGATCACTTCAAGCGCATCAATGACACCTATGGTCACGAAGCGGGTAATGCGGTATTGCAACAAACGGCTCGGCTGATCCAAGCCAGTACCCGTAAATTGGACATTCAATGCCGTTACGGTGGCGAAGAATTTGTGGTGATTCTGCCGTCGACCGAGCGCATGATGGCGTTACAGGTAGCGGAACGCTTGTGTGATAACATCGCGCAAACGCCCGTGTTGGTAGATGGTCATGAACTATCGGTGACGGCCAGCATTGGTTTGGCGTTTCATTCGACCGAAAAACTGCATACGGCCAGCAGCTTGATTAACGAAGCCGATCAGTATTTGTACGAAGCCAAGCAAAATGGCCGCAATCAAGTGCGTTATGCGCAAGCCGACGAGCACCTTTCCGCCGTGAATGCCGACGAAAAAGACTTGTTGCACGCCTTGTTCGGTAAAGCGCCACAGGTGAGTCGAGAACAGGTGTTGCCACCCAGTCACTACAATGATGATTTTGTCGACGACTCAGACGATTGGGGTTGACCCGTTACTTGAGTCTGTTGCTTGCGGTACTGCAAGGGCGTGATGCCTTGCCACTTCTTAAAGGCGCGACTGAACGCGCCTGCTTCGGTAAACCCCAATCGATCGGCAATGTCTTCCATACGATAGTGTGTGTGTTGTAGGAAATGTCGAGCACGTTGAAGGCGGGTCTGATCCAGCAGTGTTTGGTACGAGGTGTTCGAGTCGGTTAGCCGACGTCGAAGGTGGCGCTCGCTGACATTAAATAGTCCAGCGCATTCTTGAATGCTCGGCAGGCGTGCTTGAAATAACGACAAATAATGCAGAACCCGAGTGGGTAAATCCGCATCCTGAGTCGATTGCCGTTGCTGTAATACTTCATCGCATTGTTGCCGATACAAGGTCAATGCCGTTGGGTTGGCATTGGGTAGCGGATGGTGCAGTACCTGCGCAGGAAACACAATGCGAGCCTGTGTGGCAGCAAATGTTACCGGACACTGCCAAGTGGCCTCATAGTGCTCGGCATCTGTGGGTTTGGGATAGCACAACTCAATTCGCACGGGCTGTGTCGGTTGTTGCAGTAAGGTTTGCATGGTGCGTAAAAAATGCACGGTGCCGGCTACATCACGATCCACAATAAAACGCTGTAAATGTTCTGGCATGAGCTGTGGCGTCAGTACCAAGATGGCCGATTCGCCATCCAGAGTCAGTGACAATTGACTGAACAAATACCCTAGGGACTGATAGTGAATACCCAGTTGAAAGGCTTCATAGACGGTAGCACAACTCATTAGCAGCATGGCATAGGGGCCATAACCCGCTAAGCCAAACTGCGAGCCTAGTTTGAGTGCCGCTAAGGGATCGGGGATCTGCGGTAACAGTTCCGCTAAAATAGCTAACTCTTCGGCAGGGCTAATCACGGCATTGGCGTCCATGCGCGCACGATCGTAGCCAAAGCGTTGTAATATGGGGTCGGGATTCACGCCGTAATGCTGTTCAAGTTGATCAACGGAAAAGCGCAAGGCAAGAATGGAACGTCGTGTCATGATGGCCGTTTTTGTTAATTATTAGTGGAATCGGACATGGAAGGTTGAATCCAACCTTCGTAAAGTGACGCCATCATAATAACGACAAAGGCTCATCACAATGACGGATATCAAGCGCACAGCACTCCCATCGTACACCGAGGTCGTCATCATTGGCGCAGGCTTGGGTGGTTTGAACATGGGCATTCAATTGCAAAAACACGGTCAGAATGACTACCTGATTCTGGAAAAAGGACACGATGTCGGGGGGACTTGGCGCGACAACAGCTATCCTGGTTGTGCCTGCGATGTGCAATCGCACTTGTATTCCTATTCGTTTACCGACAAATCCGATTGGAGTAAGCGGTACGCTCCGTGGCACGAAATTCAAGATTACATTTTGTCGACCACCGAGGAATACAATCTGCGCCCACACATTCGCTTCGGGTTAGAGGTCAACAGTGCTGTCTATAACGAGCAAACAGCGCGCTGGCGCGTTGGTACGAGCGATGGGCAATGTGTTGAATGTCGTTTTTTTGTCGTCGCAACTGGGCCGTTGCATCATCCGCAAATTCCCAATATTCCAGGGCTGGATACCTTTCAAGGTAAAGTCATGCACTCGGCGCGCTGGGATCACGATTACGATTTGACCGGTAAACGCGTGGCATCGATTGGGACTGGGGGCAGTGCCATTCAATACGTGCCTGAGATTGCACCACAAGTAGCCCATATGGATGTGTATCAACGCAGTGCGGCTTGGGTAATTCCGCGTGATGAGCGGCCTTACAGCAAGGCAACGAAATGGGTATTTAAAACCTTCCCATCCCTACGGCGCTTGTATCGAGGACGTTTGTATCTCACTAACGAAATGCGCGTTTGGCCGATTTTCCACCCAAGCTTAGCTGCCATCGGCGGGTGGTTGGCTAAGCAGTTTATTCGTTGGCAGGTGAAAGACCCCGTGACGCGACAAAAATTGACGCCCGACTACACCCTCGGTTGTAAGCGTATTTTGATTTCCAATAAATGGTATCCCACCTTCAATCGCGACAATGTCGACTTGATCACCGACGGCATTCAAGAAATCCGCGCGCACAGTATTGTTGACAGCCAAGGCGTTGAACGTGAGGTGGATACCATTATTTTGGGAACAGGCTTTATCGTTGATCCGCGTGGTTACATGAATCAATTTGATTTACGAGGCTTAGGTGGACGGCGTTTGTTGGACGACTGGCAAGACGGCGCAGAATCGTATTTGGGCAATACCATTCATGGCTATCCCAATCTGTTCCAGCTGGTCGGGCCCAATGCTGGACTAGGTCATAACTCCATTCTGTTTATGATTGAAGCGCAGGTGCATTACATTCTGCAATGCATGGCGCAAGTGAAAAAGCGCAACGTCGATGCCTTGTGTGTGAAAGAGCATGCGCAGCGTGAATTCAACCGAGAGATACAGGAGCGCATCAAAAACTCGGTATGGAGTACCGGCTGCCGCAGTTGGTATCAGCAAAGCGATGGCAAAAACTTTGCTCTTTGGCCGTATTCTACATGGGCGTTTTACCGCCGTAATCAAACGGTGATCGCCCATCATTATGACTGGCAGAGCGCACAAGCGGAGTCCGCGCAGGATGTTACACCGATCGAGATGCAACAAACCACGCGGAAACGCAAAGCCAGCTAAGCGAGTCTATGCTCCCATCAGCGCAAATCCGTGCGCTGGTGGGGATTCGTTAACGCCAGTTCAGGGCCGACCGGCACAATACCTGTCGGATTGATGGTGCCATGGCTGGCGTAGTAGTGGCGTTTGATGTGATAAAAATCCACCGTCTCAGCAATTCCGGGCATTTGATACAAATCGCGCACGTACGCCGCTAGGTGTGGATAATCAACGATGCGCTTCAAGTTGCATTTGAAGTGCCCGACGTACACCGGATCAAAACGGATGAGCGTAGTAAATAAACGCCAATCCGCTTCGGTCAAATGGCTATTTCCTGCTTGATCGGCAATCAAAAAGCGTTGCGTAGCCAAACGCGCATCCAGTTCATCTAAGCAGTCAAACAGCGCCATGACCGCCTCTTCGTAAGGCGCTTGTTGTGTGGCAAATCCCGCTTTATAGACGCCATTATTGACGTTGTGATACACGCGCTCATTGAGCGCATCAATGTCGGCTTGTAACGCGCTTGGGTAAAAGTCGAGGGTATTGCCAGTGAGTTCATTAAAGGCGCCGTTGAACATGCGAATAATGTCAGCCGATTCATTGCTGACAATCGCGTTGGTGTGCGTATCCCACAACACGGGGACGGTCACTCGACCGCTGTAATTCGGCTGATTGCGCGTGTAGATTTCATGCATATTGCGTGATTCAAACAACGCATCACCGGAACTGCCGCCTTCTTGATCAAAAGTCCAGCCCTGCGCCAGCATATCGGGTGCCACAACCGACACGCCAATGTGCTCGGTGAGCCCCTTGAGTTGACGAAATATCAAGGTGCGATGTGCCCAAGGGCAGGCTAATGAGACGAACAGATGGTAACGTCCCGATTCGGCCTTAAAGCCACTATTGCCGGTTGGGCCGGCATCCCCATTGGCGGTTACCCAATGACGTAATTGAGCACTTTCACGGACAAACGCACCGTTGCTTTCCTTGGTGTCATACCATTGGTCGTGCCATTGCCCTTCAATGAGTAATCCCATGAGTTGCCTCCTGTATTGTATTTCATTCAGAGTAACGACGTAGATCATTCTAAAAAAGCCCAAATACTGGGATTAACACTTCGATAAAAGCGAAAGTAAACGCCGCAACTGGCGAGCAATGTCTACTTGTACTGGCTTTGCTTTGTTTATACTGCCTGCACGATTAACAAGGAGTTCCCCATGAACAAACAAATAATAACTCGCTTAGTTGCTGCATCTGTTCTAACCGCTGCCAGTGTGACTGCGGTGGCGTCTGAGCCATCACGTGGTTTTATGGTTGAGCGCGGCAATGTCGCCGAGAACGGTGTGGCGTCGATTGATTTGGCCAGCAGTGGTGCTTACAGTAGCGGTGCCGTTCGTTTGGGCTTGCCAACGGGCGAGCTGATTTTAAACAGCCAAAAAGCCGGCGATTTGACCACGACCGAAGGTGTTTTTAAATACGCCTTGCCCAGTTTCGAAGGCTTGTCTGAACTGCAACACAACAGCGCGATTTACGGTGGCTTATCAATCGTCGATTTGGGTGGTGTGAGCTATAACAATCTTATGTTGGGTGCGGCGTTCAGCGCCAATGTTGAGTCTCTGACGTTCAGTGTGTCACCCGAGTTGGTGGTAGACGATCTGGCCGATGACACCTATTTGAATTTGGGTTTGGGTGCCTATGTTAATTTACCTGAAACCTCATACGGTCGTTTTCAGCCGGGCGCTGAGTTGGGTGTGAGTACGGCCGATGACGCATCAACGACACTGAGTTTGGGTGCGCGCTGGATGTACAATGAGCGCCTGACTCTCGATGTGGTGATGTTCAGATTTGGTGATGATACCAATGTTACTTTACCTGGTTTGTTACGCATCAATGCGCGTTTTTAAACCTGGCTTGCTGGATTGTTGAAGGCCAGGGTGCCGCGCGTTTGCGCGGCATTTTTTTGCCATATCGCGACGCGTTTAGCGTCGTGATAACGCAATGTCAGGTTAAACTCCGCACTGATATAAGCCAGTGTTCGATCGTGTAAGAACACCACATGGGTCGGGTCGCGAGGGTAATGCCACGTAAAAAAATGATCGGCATCGCGCCAGCGCTCTGTCATCAGCGCGAGCCAGCCACCGTCATTTAGCCCTGCGATCATGCGTGTTAACTCATCGCGCGGCGCGTGAAAGTGCTCGAAACACTCCGTCGCGGTGATAAAGTCAACACCGTGTTGCCAAGGGGTTGGATAAAAAAACGGATCGTACAGAGCGCATGTCCATCCTTCTTGCTCGATCAAGCCCGATAGCGTTGGGTTGGGGCCGCAACCAATGTCCACTCCCTGCATATTGGGTTGCAAGCGCTGTTGCAGCGGTTGCCATAATTGCTGCAAAAACCGCACATAACCGGCATCGTTAGGATTGTTTTGGTGAGTTTGGTAATACGCACACTCCGCGTCGTGAGAGAGGTGGTGTTCGGGTGCCATGAACGCCAGAAAACAGTGTGGGCAAGCCCAGTAGTGGCGGGGTTGCTTTTTGTTGTTCGTCCGCAGTGCTGTCATCGCACCTGAATAATGACAGAGCGGGCAGGTGAGTGTGTTCGTCATGACCGATTCTTTGTTGTGACCACATGGGTGCAGTGTACTGTTTGCGCAAGGGGGTTGTCGTGCCCTTTGCTCCTGCCCACGAAATCCGCCACAATAACGCCCTTTCATTTCTCACAGGCCGGTAAGCATTATGCGTGTCGCCATCAATGGCTTTGGTCGTATTGGACGATGTGTGTTACGAGCACTGTACGAGCACGGATATCGCCAGCATTTACAAGTGGTCGCCATTAACGAATTGGCCGACATTGAAAGTGTGAGCTATATGCTGCGCTACGACAGCACTCATGGTCGTTTTTCGGGCACCGTCGAGGTGGTCGATGAACGTCATTTACAAGTCAACGGCGATCGTATTTGTGTGCGTCACGAAAGTGATGTAGCCAATCTCGATTGGGCAGAGCTGGGGGTGGATTTGGTGCTGGAATGCAGCGGTCAAATCACCTGTCGCGAAGAAGCCGAGCAACATTTACGGCGCGGTGCGAAAAAAGTACTGATCTCAAATCCCGCGGACAGCGCGGTCGATCGCACCATCATTTATGGTCTTAATCATCAGCAGCTATCCTCTGGCGATCGTATTGTGTCCAACGGCTCTTGCTCGACCAATGGCTTGTTGCCGATTTTGACCTTGATCGACGCCGCCTTTGGTATCGAGGCGGGTGTCACTACGACGATCCACTCAGCCATGAATGATCAACCCGTGATTGATGCCTATCACTCCGACTTACGCCGAACCCGAGCGGCCGGACAAAGTATTATTCCCGTCGACACCAGCTTACCGAAAGGCATTGAGCGGCTGATGCCGCAACTGGCGGGTAAAATCGAAAGCCTGCATGTGCGTGTACCCACCATCAACGTCTCGGCACTGGATATCAGCTTGCAACTTCAGCAGTGTGTCGATGTGAGTATGATCAACCGCTTGTTGCAAGAGGCGGCACAGGGATCGTGGCGGGGTATCTTGGGTGTTACCTACGAAGCTCATGCTTCCATTGACTTTAATCACGACACGCGTTCCGTGGTGGTGGATGCCAGCCAAACACGGGTCAGTGGTGATCGCTTAGTGAAACTGCTGGCGTGGTTTGATAACGAGTGGGGTTTTGCCAATCGCATGCTAGACACCGCGCTGTGTATGCGCGATTAAACGGATGCTGGTATACTTCGCCCCCAATTTTTAACCGGCCAGATACGGCCGTACATCTTACTGTTATGAGGTTGCTATGACCGTATTAAAAATGACCGACCTGGATTTGCGCGGTAAACGCGTATTGATTCGTGAAGATTTAAACGTGCCGGTAAAAGAAGGTGTGGTGACTTCCGATGCGCGTATTCGTGCGTCATTACCCACCATCGAGCTTGCTCTGAATGCCGGTGCTAAAGTCATTGTGATGTCGCATTTGGGGCGTCCGGAAGAAGGCGTTTACGACGAAGCATCTTCGATCAAACCGGTTGCTAAGCACTTGGCGGGTTTGTTAGGCCGTGATGTGCCTGTGATTTCCGATTTCAAGGCCGGTGTGAACGTGGCGGATGGCGAATTGGTGTTGTTAGAAAACGTTCGCTTCAACCAGGGTGAAAAGAAAGACAACGACGAATTGGCGCAAGCCTATGCGGCCTTGTGCGATGTGTTCGTGATGGATGCCTTTGGTACCGCTCACCGTGCTCAAGCATCGACGCATGGTGTGGCTAAGTTTGCTCCTGTCGCCTGTGCAGGCCCGTTACTGGCGGCGGAATTAGACGCCTTAGGCAAAGCGCTGGCCACCCCCGCGCGTCCATTGGTGGCGATTGTCGGCGGCTCGAAAGTGTCGACTAAGTTGGAAGTCTTAGAAAGCCTCTCCGAACTCTGCGATCAAATTATTGTTGGTGGTGGCATTGCCAACACCTTCTTAGCAGCCGCTGGTAAACCCGTGGGTAAATCCTTGTACGAAGCCGATCTCATTCCCGCGGCCAAAGCTCTGATGGAAAAAGTGTCTATTCCGCTACCAACCGATGTCGTGTGTGGCAAAATGTTTGCTGAGGATGCAGAAGCCACATTGAAAAGCGTTGATGATGTCGCTGCTGACGATATGATTTTTGACATTGGCCCCGATTCGGCGCGCGCCTTGGCCGAACAATTGAAAAGTGCGAAAACCATCATTTGGAATGGCCCAGTGGGCGTGTTCGAATTTGATCAGTTTGGCGAAGGTACGAAGACACTGTCGCTAGCCATTGCCGAGTCGGATGCGTTCTCGATTGCGGGTGGTGGTGACACCTTGGCGGCAGTAGACAAGTATGAGATTGCTGATAAGGTATCTTACATTTCTACCGGTGGCGGTGCGTTTCTCGAATTTGTTGAAGGCAAAGTGTTACCTGCCGTTGCCATATTAGAGCAGCGCGCCAAGTAATGAATGCCTGCGCTGCGATGAACACATCGAGCGCAACGAACCAAGCCGACATGAAGAAATACCATTGTCATGGTTTTCTTCGATCATGAATTTTTAATGGGAGTCTGCGTCGAGCAGCGAACACTCGACAGCAGACCGACACACAAGAGGCAATAACATGGCATTAATCAGTATGCGCCAAATGTTGGATCACGCCGCCGAATTCGGTTATGGCGTTCCTGCATTTAATGTGAACAACCTAGAACAAATGCGCGCCATTATGGAAGCGGCTGACAAAACCGATTCTCCGGTCATCGTGCAGGCCTCTGCTGGCGCGCGTAAATACGCCGGAGCGCCGTTCCTACGTCACCTCATCTTGGCGGCCATTGAAGAATTTCCACACATTCCGGTGTGTATGCACCAAGACCACGGCACCTCGCCAGATGTGTGTCAGCGTTCTATCCAGTTGGGATTTAGTTCCGTCATGATGGACGGATCGCTGGGCGAAGACGGTAAAACGCCAACCAGCTACGAGTACAACGTCGATGTTACCAAGCGCACTGTTGATATGGCCCATGCGTGCGGTGTGTCAGTTGAAGGCGAATTGGGTTGTTTGGGTTCGCTCGAAACCGGTATGGCGGGTGAAGAAGATGGTATCGGTGCGGAAGGCATCCTCGACCACAGCCAAATGCTGACCGATCCAGAAGAAGCGGCAGACTTTGTTAAACGCACTCAAGTGGATGCGTTGGCCATTGCCATTGGTACCAGCCACGGTGCATACAAGTTCACCAAGCCCCCCACAGGCGATATTTTGGCGATTGATCGCATCAAGGAAATTCACAAGCGCATTCCAAACACCCATTTGGTGATGCACGGTTCGTCTTCAGTTCCACAAGAGTGGTTAGCGATCATCAATCAGTACGGTGGCGATATCAAAGAAACCTACGGTGTACCGGTGGAAGAGATCGTCGAAGGCATCAAATACGGTGTACGCAAAGTGAATATCGACACCGATTTGCGCTTGGCGTCTACGGGTGCAATGCGTCGCATGATGGCCGAAAATCCCAGTGAATTTGATCCGCGTAAGTTCTTTGCTGCTACGGTCACGGCCATGCGTGATATCTGTATCGCTCGTTACGAAGCGTTTGGTACGGCGGGTAACGCCTCGAAGATCAAACCCATTTCGTTAGAAGGCATGTATCAGCGCTACGCCAGCGGTGAGCTCGACGCTAAGATCAACTAAGCGTCAACGTTCTCTTCACTGTATAAAAAATCCCGCTCAAGGCGGGATTTTTTATGTCTTGACACTTCCGTACATAACTTTGCATCCCCTGTCTATTGCCCCCTCTGCATTATTGGCACAGTAGCACTCTAATTTTGGGGTGATGATGACAAAGGACTTTGACGTGTTTTTTGAAAAACGACGAGTAGTCACAATGAGTGCGCTGTTATTGCTGGTGGCATGCTCGTCTTCACCTGTGCATGTCGATTTGGCGGAGACGATGCCACTCGCTGATACGTCTCTGCCAGAGGGCGTTTTGTGGCCGCATGAGCAGCAAGACGATGATGCCTTCGCGCATCGTACGTGGTGGTGGCAATGGCAAGAGCCCGTGTTGGATAGACTACTCGAGCGTGTCTTGGCCAATAATCCCAGCATTCACACGGCGGCTCTGAACTATCGTCTGGCGCAGCAACAAGCGGGCATTGCGCATGCCCAATATCAACCTCGGGCAAGTATGGCGGCGGGTGTCAGTGACAGTCATACTCGTCAATCGTCGCAACACGGTATGAACAGCAGTGTGAGTGCTTCTTGGGAACTGGATCTTTGGGGCAGTCGCCGCGCTTTGCAGGAGCAAGCCGTCGCGAATATGGAACAGAATTTGGCACAGTTGCGTGCAGCTCAAGTGAGCTTGATTGCCAATGCCGTGCAAGTGTATGTGGACTTGCGTGTGGCACAGCAACAGCGGCAATTGGCTGAGCAGGCGATTGTCATACGCAAGCGCAGTTATGATTTGGTGCGCTGGCAACGACAAGCTGGGCTAGTGACCGAGTTGGCTGAAGCGCAGGCGCATACCGTATGGCAACAAGCATTGGCCGCTTTGCCAAGCAGCGAACAAACGGTGCAGATAGCACTCAATCGACTGCAAGCATTGGCGGCAGATGAATTACACGATCTGTCTGAGCAGTTAACAGAGCCACAGCCATTACCACAGTGGCAGTCTGAGCATGTTCTGTACATGAGCGCGAACAGCTTACGGCAGCGACCGGATGTCGCGGCTCAAGAAATGGCCATTCGAGCACAAACCGAGGCGGTGGTGTTAGCGCGTCATCGTCGCTACCCGTCATTTGCGCTGTCGGGCAGTGTCAGTGCCAGTGGTTTAAATGTGGCCGACATGTTCAGTGTGGATGCCATGGTCGCCCGATTGGCCGCGAATTTATCGTATGTGTTGTTTGACGGCGGGGTCTTGAAGCAAGCCATTCAAACGCAGCAAGTACAGCTTGAACATAGCCTAAATAACTATCGCAACACCTTGATCAATGCGCACGAAGACGTCAGTAACGCCTTGCTGCGTTTGCACACCAGTCAGCAACAAAATGATGCCATTCAGCAAGCCTATGCTTCGGCTGCATTGGCATTACAGCTGGCCGAATGGCAATACGAGGCAGGATTACTCGATTTTCAGCAATTACTGGAACAACAATCGTCTTGGTTGGCCGCTGAAAATGCGCAATTAAACCATCAGGGCAGTTTATTGAGCAGCTGGATTCAACTCTATCGCAGCTTGGGTGGCGGTTGGCAAGGGTTGGATTTGCCGGTCATTGCACAACATCCTCAAGGAATCGTACATGAATAATGAGCAACATCAGCAAGCCATACGGCTTGGTTTGGTTCAGTCAACATCGCCTAGGCGTTGGTGGCTTATGATGGTGATTTTTTTGCTGGCGTTCGGCGGTCTCATCGGTTGGTGGATGCTGGCGGAGAAAGACGCCCAGACCCTGTATAAAACGGCCCCCGTCCAGCGTGGTGACTTGCGAGTTACCGTGAACGCCACCGGGAAAATCAGCCCTAAAGATCAGGTGGATGTCAGCTCAGAATTGTCAGGCATTGTGCAGGCGGTGTACGTGGACTTTAACGACCGTGTACAGCAAGGGCAGCCCTTAGCACAACTGGATACCAGCAAAATCAGCGCAACGGTTTTACAAAAACAAAGCAGTGTTCGCTCCAGTGAAGCGCAACTGCAAACCGCTCAGGCAAATTTAGAAGAAGCCCAGCTTAACTTAACGTATTACCAAACTGTTTGGGCCGCGAGTGACGGCAAACATCCATCTCAGCAGGTGATGAACAGTGCGCGCATCAGTGTGTGCAAGGCGGAAGCCAGCTTGCAACAGGCATTGGCCAGTTTGGATGTCGCCAAAGCCGACTTGGAAATTGCCGAGTCGGATTTACAAAAAAGCCAAATCATGGCTCCCATCGATGGCGTGGTGTTAAGTCGTTCGGTGGAAGTGGGGCAAACGGTTGCTTCATCATTGTCAGCACCCACGCTGTTTTTGCTGGCGCGCGATTTACGTGAAATGGAATTGTTGGTTGAAATTGATGAAGCGGATATCGGTTCGATTCGTGCAGGACAGAGTGCCACATTTACGGTGAGCGCGTATCCCGGTCGGGTATTCACTGCCAACGTTATGCAGGTTCGGTTAACGTCAGGCAGTGCCAGTGGCAATGTGGTGTCTTACCAAACGGTTTTGTCGGTCAGTAACGATGATTTGGCGTTATTTCCGAATATGACGGCCATGACTGATATCGAAATTGCTGCAGCCAAGCGTGTGTTAACGATTGATAATGCGGCGTTACGTTATCGACCTAATGCGCCGGTTGCCACGTCTTCGCGGGCTACTGACTCCTCCGTTCTGAATAATCTGGTACCGCAACGAGTGTCTGGCATGGGACGTCGTCCTCGTAATCAAGACAATGAATCATCCGCTCGAGTGAGTACCAATGCACGTCCGGCCACGGTATGGGTGTTACGTGATGGTCAACCGCAGTCTGTGTCGATTACCGTTGGTTTAACCAGTGGAGCGCGCACCGAAGTATTGAGTGGCGAGCTGGTCGAGGGCGATTTGGTGATCAGTGATGCCGTGCAGGTGAATCGTTAATGTCGTCGTTCATTGAGTTTCGTGACGTTCACAAAACCTACGGCACAGGTGCCGTTCAATATCAGGCGTTGAAAGGTGTTAACTTGAGTGTGCAGCAAGGCGAGTTTGTGTCGTTGATGGGCCCCAGTGGTTCTGGCAAGTCAACGGCGATGAACATCTTGGGCTGTTTGGATGTGCTTAGTCGTGGTGAGTACTACTTTCAAGGTGTGCCGGTGTCGGCCTTGGATCGCCATCAACGCGCCTTATTAAGACGACACCATATTGGTTTTGTTTTTCAGGGCTTTAACTTGTTGGCGCGCACCAGTGCACATGAAAATATCGAGCTGCCGTTGATTTATCGCGGCCTGAGCAAGCGTGAACGGCGCTGGAAAGTGGATCAGGCGCTGGATGTGGTGGGCTTATTGCCGTGGGCAGCACACACGCCAGAATCACTGTCCGGTGGGCAACAGCAGCGTGTCGCGATTGCTCGAGCGTTGGTGACCTCGCCCGCCATTTTATTGGCCGACGAACCAACGGGAAATCTAGACAGTGAGCGTAGCGTCGACATCATGCAGCTGTTGAGCACACTGAATCAAGAACAGCATTTGACGATTATGATGGTGACGCACGAGCCCGATATGGCGCAATACAGTCAACGCATTGTTCATTTCAGTGACGGTCGCGTCGCAGACGATATGGGCGTCAGTGGAGGTTAATGTGGATATTTTAATGTTCGGTAATGCGCTCAAACTGGCCTTGCAAGCGATACGGAGAAATGTACTACGATCGTTTCTTACCACCCTAGGAATCATCATTGGCGTAGCGGCAGTGATTACCATGGTGACGCTGGGCAAAGGGGCTACTGCACAAGTCACTGCCCAGGTGGCCAGTTTGGGAAGCAATTTATTAATGATTAATCGTGGTCAAGGTTTTGGGCCTGGACGAGATCGCGTCAGTAGCCCTGCATTCACATTGGACGATATCGACGCAATAGAGCGTGAAGTGGCCGGTTTACAAGCGGTTGCCCCCATGAGCAGCAGCAATGCCACACTGGTGATGGGTAATAATAGTTGGAATTCCACGGTGCGTGGCAGCAGCGATGCATTGCTGGTGGCGGGTAATTGGCAACTCGATCAAGGACGCATTTTTACGGCGGATGAGCAAGCATCGGGGGCGGCGGTGTGTGTCATCGGTCAAACGGTGTCACGGCAGTTGTTTGCTGAACTGAGTCCATTGCAGCAATCCTTACGCGTTGGTCGCTTTCATTGTGAAATCATTGGTGTATTTAAAGGCAAAGGACAAACGACCTTTGGGCAAGATCAAGATGACATTGTGTTATTGCCGTGGCTGACCTTCAGTCAGCGTTTGGCTGGGCATCGGGAAGTGCAGCAAATTTACATTTCGCTGTTAGATTATGTCGATGCCGAGTCGGTGAAACAGCGCATCACCACGTTATTACGCATACGACGTCATGTGAGCAATCCTGCGCAGCAAAATTTTAGCATCATGGATACGGCCGAGTTGGCCGATACGTTAACCAATACCACGCGCACCATGACGCACTTGCTGGCCGCCGTGGCAGGCGTCAGTTTACTGGTCGGCGGGATTGGCATTATGAATATCATGTTGGTTTCGGTCACTGAACGAACCCGAGAAATCGGTACGCGGCTTGCTGTGGGTGCGCTGGAGCGCGAAGTGCTGTGGCAGTTTTTGGTGGAAGCCGTTGTTTTGTCCTCGTTGGGCGGGTTGATGGGGGTGCTGTTAGCGATTGCCTTGTCGTTTGGATTGTCGTGGTGGATGTCGATTCCGTATGTTTTTGATGCGGGCATCACATTAACGGCGTTTGCTTTCTCGGCGTTGGTAGGCGTGGTTTTTGGCTATTTCCCAGCCCGGCGAGCGGCACGAATGAACCCCATTGATGCGCTGCGTAGTCAATAAATAACGGCCAAAAAAAACGAGCAATTGACGTCAAAAAAACATCATTGCTCGTATCAAGAGTGGAGCGACAAGATTACGCTTGCCGATCATATTCGGCAATCCACAAAGCGCAAATGACGATCAAATGGCCTTTTATGCCGCGTTTTTGGCGGTCTCTTGAATGCGCTTCACCATGGCTCGTAACCCATTGCCGCGCGTCGGGCTTAGGTGCTTAACCAGATCAATGGCTTGAAAATACTGCTCCACATCAAACGCGGTAATGGCGGCTGGCGTTTGGTGATTGAATGCCGCTAAAACGACTCCCAATAAACCTCGCACAATGTGCGCATCGGAATCGACTTCAAAGTGCAAGCGCTCGCCATCAAATTGGTGGTCAATCCACACTTGGCTTTGGCAGCCACGTAACAAATGGTCATCATTTTTTTTACTATCCGCGATGCTGGGCAGTTGTTTGCCTAAATCAATGATGTACTTGTAGCGCTCTTCCCAATCATCGAAAAATCCCAGTGTTTCTAAAATGTCATCGGCCGTAATGCTGTCGCCAAATGGGTTTTGCGTGATGCTCATACCGACACCTCCAAAGATTCAACAAATTGACGAATACGTTGAGCGGCTTCGATGCACTCATCAACACTGGCAACTAAGGCCATGCGTACGCGTCGGCGGCCAGGGTTAATACCGTCCACCGTACGCGACAAATAGGAACCCGGTAGCACCGTCACATGCTGCTGAGCAAACAACTGCTGGGCAAACTGTTCTTCGTCGATGGGCGTTTCTGCCCACAAATAAAAACTCGCGTCGGTTTGTTGTACAGGCATAACCGGCGCCAAAATATCGATCACGGCAGCAAACTTTTGCGTGTACAGCGCACGATTATGTGCAACATGGGTTTCATCATTCCACGCGGCAATGCTGGCCAGTTGGGTAGGTACCGACATGGCGCAACCGTGGTAGGTACGGTACAGCAAAAACGGTGCGAGCAATTGAGCATCACCGGCAATAAACCCCGAACGCATACCGGGCAAATTCGAGCGCTTGGACAGCGAATGAAACACCACGCAGCGGCGATAATCATGACGGCCTAACAACGCACAGGCTTGCAGCAAGCCGAGGGGGGCTTCTTTGCCTTCCACATAAATTTCGGAATAACACTCATCGCTGGCAAGAACAAAATCGTAACGATCGGCCAGGGTCAGTAACTGTTCAAATTGCTCAAGGCTGAGTGTTGCGCCGGTTGGATTGCCTGGCGTGCAAACAAATAACAATTGGCAATCGTGCCAAACGGATTCAGGCACGGCGGCAAAATCGGGGTGGAAGTCATTTTCCGCCAAGCAAGGCAGAAAATGCGGTGTTGCACCGGCTAAATAACTGGCACCTTCGTAGATTTGATAAAACGGATTCGGGCACACCACCACCGGATTGGCGGCGCTACGGTCCACGACCGCTTGGGTAAAGGCAAAAATGGCTTCGCGTGTGCCATTAACCGGAATCACCTGTTGCTGTGAGTCGATGTGTGTTAGCTGAAAGCGGCGCTGCAACCAGTCGGCAATGGTTTGGTTCAGTTCGGGTAAACCCTTCGTAGTGGGGTAATTTTCCAATTTGTCGATGTTGTCTAAAATCGCTTGCTGAGCGAATTGCGGTGCAGAGTGCTTAGGTTCGCCGATGGATAGCGCGATATGAGGCAGCGCAGTGTTGGCGCTCACGGCAGCTTTTAGTTGATTGAGTTTCTCAAACGGATAGGGCTGTAATTTTGCTAAATCTGGATTCATGCCACACCATCAGCGATAAAAATAAAGCCTGCATTATAGCAGGCTTCGTTCTGTCATGGGGCAGCAATCGACTCAGCTTTGTAAGAAACGTAACGCATCGGCGGCACTGCGCTGAGGAATTTCTTCCATCGGCATGTGGCCACAATCTTCATAAATACAGACCTCGGCATGTGGCACGGCGGCATTGAATTTTTCCACGTGCGATACCGGAATCCAGCCGTCTTTGCGTCCCCACATAATCAGTGTGGGCTGTTTGATTTGCTTCAAATAAGAGTGATCAAAACCGACCTTGTTGCGAATGAAGCGCATGACTCGTCCTGCGGCATCTCGGTTGCCCTCGCGCAGCAGCATGTCGTGGTACACATCCACCATCTCATCGGATAAGCGCGATGGGTCGCCGTAGGTGGTTTTAATCACCGCCTTGAGTACGGATCTAGGCATTTTGAAACGGCTCGCAAACCAACTACCAAAGGGCATGGCCATGCTGATGAGAATGGGGGGGGGAATGAAAAAGAACCCAGCACTGTCGAGTAAAATCAATTTTTCGACTTTCTCAGGGAAGCGTGCGGCAAACTCAAAGGTCATCCAGCCACCTAGCGAGTTGCCTGCCATGTAACAGCGGTCAATACCCATGGCATTGGTGAAATCGTTTAGAAAGTCGCTGTATAAATGCTTGCGTAAGCCTTCGGGGTGGGCACCCGTTAAACCAAAATTGGGGTTGTCGATACTGATAACACGAAAATGCTTGCTCAATGTCTGTGTCCACGCATCCCACGTGTGCAACGATGCAAAAATTCCGTGCAAACAGATCAATACTGGGCCTTCACCGACATCGCGATAGTGAACATTCATTCCTTGAACGGAGATGTAGCGTGATTCGGGATAGTGGCGACGACGTTGCAATTCGTTCAACGGAATTGCACCGATTTCGCCAAAAACCGGTGCGGTGGACTTTTTCCAAAGGCTGGTCAACATGATGAGTACCCAATCTTATTGTTTATTATTGGCAGACTGTAGCAGTTGGATGACAGGGAACAAAGGTAGGATTATGCCGTCTTTTGTCTAAGTCGGCCGACATGAACATGCTATGATCACATTCGCTCGACCGATGAGAGCGAGTTATTTGACACATCAAAGGAGTAAGAAATGGAAGCAATATTGGATATGGTGTTCAGTGTGCAAGGCATCTTGTTGGTGCTGGTTGTGGTCGCACTGAAAAGCAGTGTGAAATTTGTCGAACAGAATCAAGCGTGGCTGATCGAGCGATTTGGTAAATACCAAGGCACCAAAGAAGCCGGCTTAAACTTCATTATTCCCTTTGTTGATCGTGTTGCCGCCGTGCGCAGTTTGAAAGAACAAGCGATTGACGTCCCCAGTCAGTCTGCCATCACCAAAGATAACATCACATTATCGGTTGACGGCGTGTTGTATTTTCGTGTGTTAGATCCTTACAAAGCCACCTATGGGGTCGATGATCATGTGTTCGCTGTGACTCAGTTGGCACAAACCACCATGCGTTCAGAGTTGGGCCAAATGGAACTGGACCGTACCTTTGAAGAACGAAACCTGCTCAACACCAACATTGTCTGTGCCATTAACGAAGCGGCAGAGCCTTGGGGGTTGCAAGTATTGCGTTATGAAATCAAAGACATCGTACCACCCAAGTCGGTGATGGAAGCGATGGAAGCGCAAATGAAAGCCGAACGAGTAAAGCGTGCACAAATTCTCGAATCCGAAGGGGATCGTCAAGCGGCGATTAACGTTGCTGAAGGTCGCAAACAAGCGCAAGTACTGGCGGCTGAAGCGGAAAAAGAAGAACAGATTTTAAAAGCGCAGGGTGAAGCACAAGCCATCGTTGCGGTTGCCGAAGCGCAAGCCGACGCATTGCGTAAAGTGGGTGAAGCGGCCAATACCGAGTCGGGGCAAAAAGCCATTCAGCTGGATTTGGCAACCAAAGCCATCGAGGCGAAAGAAGCCATTGCTCGTGAATCGTCCATCATTTTGCTGCCCGATAATGGCACCGATGCCAGTGCGTTAGTGGCGAGTTCGATGTCCATCATTAATCGACTCAATAGCCAGCAAAAGGGTTAAGCTATGACAGAATGGGCGGATAATATTCCACGGTTACTCTTGTTTCTTGGTATTGCGATACTGCTGATCGATATTGTAGTGTTGGGATTTTCGACGTTTATTTTGTTTTTTCTGGGCGTGTCGTTATTGCTGAGTGCCATCATCATGATGCTCGGCATCGTGCCCAGTACTTGGGTGGCCGCCTTGTGGTTGAACGCCATTTTGGTGCCACTGATAGCCGCCGTTTTATGGCGGCCATTAAAGCGTTTGCAAGAGCAGAAATCGAGTGAACCGATTCACAACGATTTTGCCGATCATCAATTCGTGTTAGAAGGCGATGTCGATCTGCGTGGTTTAACCAAACACCGTTATTCGGGCATTGAATGGTCGCTGAAAAGTGAGCACCCGATCCCAGCTGGCACGACTGTTGAAGTAGAGCGGCTCGAAGTGGGTACACTTTGGATTAAAGCGAAACGCTAACGGGGCGAATGGCATGACGGAGTGGCTGACCGAATTTGCCAGCATGTCCCCTTGGCTGGCGTATCTCAGCCTGTTCGTTCTGGCGTTTTTGGCGGCCAGTCTACTGCCGATGGGATCCGCATGGTTGCTCTTGCTGTTGCTCAGTCAAGGGCAGTCACCGTGGATGTTGTGGCTAGTCGCCAGTGCAGGCAACACGCTTGGCAGTGTTCTGAATTATGGCATGGGCTATTACGCTCGACATTGGGTGCAGGGTCGACAACGACGTGAGCGTTGGCAGCAAGCTGAACGTTGGTTTGATCGTTATGGCATTTGGAGTATGTTATTGGCTTGGTTGCCGATTGTCGGTGATCCGTTAACCTTAGTCGCGGGCGTGCTGCGCGCTAACTTCGGGTTATTTCTGCTATTGGTCGCCATAGGCAAAGCGGCTCGTTACGGGGTGCTGGTACTCGGCTACGTGCATTGGATGGGATAAGGATGTCAGTACACACGCAGGAATGGATGTCTTGTCCGTGGGCTCAAGGTGACGACTATCTTGCCTATCACGACCACGAATGGGGCGTGCCTTGCTATGACCGTCGTGCGTTATTTGAAAAACTGTGTCTCGAAGGACAGCAAGCTGGCTTGAGTTGGATTACGGTGCTGCGTAAACGAGAACAGTACCGCACTCGCTTTCACCAGTTTGTGCCTGAAGTCGTTGCTCGCATGAGCGACGATGAACTGGCGCAGTGTCTGTTGGATGCTGGGCTCATTCGACATCGCGGCAAGTTGTTTGGTATTCGTCAAAATGCGCAAGCACTATTGGCGCTTGAACATACTGGCATCGACTTCGTTTCCTTTCTGTGGGCGTTTGTCGGTGGTCAACCCATCATCAATCATTGGTCAACGCTGGCCGATGTTCCGACAGCAACTTCTGCTTCGCACGCCATGAGCAAAGCACTGAAAAAAGCCGGTTTCACCTTTGTTGGCCCCACGATCTGCTACGCCTTTATGCAAAGTATGGGCTTGGTGAATGATCACCTGCTGAACTGTCCTCTGCATGCAAATAACCGAAACAGCTAAACGAACGTTTTGCTGTGACAGGTGGCCTAATTGAATGCCAATGCTCGAATTTTGTCATAATGCGTCTATTATGAACACTATTGTTATTACGCCTCGCAGCGATTCAAACTCATGAAAGGAGCTTATCGTGCCAACTGAATTTCCGCCAACCATCGCCGACATAGGCTGTGGCTTCTGTTACGTGCCTCTGAATTTTGAGTTTAGCTTTGCTTTCCAGCCTATTGTGAATGCCGATGATGGTTCCGTCTTCGGTTACGAAGCCCTCGTACGTGGGCCAAAGGGTGAATCGGCGTACAGCGTACTGACTCAGGTGACTGATGAAAATCGTTATGCTTTTGATCAAGCATGTCGAGTGAAAGCGATTCGACTCGCGTCACTACTCAAGCTCGATAAAGTCCTGAGCATTAATTTTTTGCCCAACGCGGTGTATGAACCTGCGCACTGTATCCGCAGTACCTTGGCGGCCGCTCAGGAAACGGGTTTTCCCATTGAGAATTTGATGTTTGAGATTGTTGAGTCGGAACATGTGTACGACCGCAAGCACCTGACGAATATTTTTAAACACTACGAACAGCAAGGGTTTATAACCGCGCTGGATGATTTTGGTGCGGGTCATGCTGGCCTGAATTTGTTGGCCGATTTTTTACCGCGCGTATTGAAAATTGACATGTACTTGGTGCGTGATATTGACCAAATACCGACCAAACAAGTCATCGTGAAGCACTTGGTTCAGCTCTGTCACGAGCTGAACGTTCGCGTGCTGGCAGAAGGACTGGAAACCGAGGCAGAAGTGGCGTTCTTTCGTGCGCTCGGTGTGTCCTTGATGCAAGGTTATTACTTTGCGAAACCCGGCTTCGAGACCTTGCCGTTGCCGATCAATGTTAATTAGTTGTGGTGCACCTTAGGCAGAAAGGATAGGTCGACCCAATACTGTTTGGGGTTCTGTTTGTCCATCAATACGGTGATTGATTCTTGCGTGATCAGTTTGCTCGGATCAAACCAAATATTGTCACTTTTAAATAAATGGACGTCACCGTTACTGGGGTTTTGCCATTGGCAGAGAATGCGGAAAGGATTACGGCCATTGACCGTAAGTTGCGTGTTGCGCTCTACCTCTAAAAAGTCCGCCGAGATTTTGCTGCCATGTTGTTGCAGATACGCACGACGTTTTTCGCCACGCCACTTGAATGCCATCATGCCGCCGCCAATCGCAAAAAACACACCGCCCAGTGCCGCAAAAATGATTGTGGCTCCCCATATTGAGAAAAAGCCATCCAGTTGTGCATTGTTTGGGTTGTCGGCGGAGTACAATACGGTGACCCGCTCGCCCCGAGCGTAGCTGGGAGGGTTGCTGCCTGACGAAGACACGAACTCATAGCGTTGACCGTCTTGTCCGGTGAAGGCGACCAAGGGGCGGTAAGTGATGGAGTCAGAAGAGCGTGAGCTGATGAGCTCAAGGACGGTGCCTTCGGCCATCAGTGCCTGTGCGATAAAGCGTTGGCTGCTTTGGTAGCTGGTGTAGGCACCGAATAATAGTGCAAAGCCAATGATGGCAACGATGTATTTGCCAATGGTCATGACCGTTTGGGGTTTCATGGGCACATTCCTTGTTGTTGGGTATGATGATGTGAATTCATGATCGATATCGTGATCAGCTGGCTATGATAAGTGGAACATCCCTATGAGTAAAACGCCGCTGGCGTCCGGTTTTGATTTGCAGTGGACGGTATTTTCTGCCTGCGGTTTATCGGATTCGGTGGTCGAAAATTACCATCATGGTTCGCCTGAGCAGATCCATCAGGCATTTGCCGCCGGTTGGGTACGGGTCAATGATCGGCTGGTGTATAGCGAGCAGGCTTTGGTGCCGGGGGATCGCGTGCAGTTATGGCTGCCCAGCCATATTGAAGCCGATGTCGATATTCAGTGGCATTTATTGTGGAAACGACACGATTTAATGGTGGTGCACAAACCGGCAGGATTGCCGGTATCGCGGACCACAAGAAATTTATTTAATACGCTGATTTCGCTGGTACGACGCGCCACACAATACAAAGAGGCGCATTTGCTGCACCGATTGGATGCCGAAACATCCGGATTGATGGTGCTGGCGAACCACTCTCATGCCGACAAACGCTACAAAAAACACCTTGATCGGCTGATGATCGGCAAGGTGTACCACGCCTTAGTGTGGGGTGATCCCGACTGGAATGAATTGGATTTTGGCTGTTACTTGGCCGAACGACTGGACAGTCCTATTCGTACGCAGATGCACGTGGTCGATGAGCATGAGGCGGATACACGTCACACGCCCAAATGGTCGCAAACGCAGTTTTCGGTGTTGCGGCGTTACGGTGCCTACACATTGGTGTCGTGTCGGTTGCAGTCGGGTCGAAAACATCAAATTCGCGCTCAATTAGCGCACTTAGGACATGCCATTATTGGCGATAAAATTTACAGTCAGGAGGGTCGATACTATTTGGCGCGGTTAACCCGAGACTTAACGGAGCAAGACGTCGTTGAGTTGGGTGCCCCTCATCATTTGTTGCACGCCTACGAGCTGCAATTGCAGTTCGCAGGCGAGACTCATTGTTGGCGTGATGAAGAATACCCCGCTGCTTGGCAAACCTATGTCGCGTGAGAAGGGGGGCTATGGCGTGATGCAAAATACGGATACAACAAGGGCAGTAGCCCTAAGGTTAAGATCGTGCTGGTGATCAACCCACCGACAATCACAGTGGCCATTGGGATTTGGATTTCGCTGCCGAGTCCGGTAGCAAACAAAATCGGTAATAACCCCAGCATCGACGTGGTTGCCGTCATGAATACCGGCAGCAATCGTTGACCTGCGCCATGGATGATGGCAAGCCTTAAGTCATCGTGGTGTTCGCGCTGGCGGTTGATGCTATCGACCATCACCACCCCATTCAGCAGAGCGACCCCCAATAACGTAATAAAGCCAATGGCACTGGCGACAGACAGGTGCAGTCCGCTGATCCACAGCGCCAATACGCCGCCCATCAGTGCCAAGGGCACATTGACCATGATGAGCAACGTTTGTCCGATGGAGCGAAACGCCAAAAATAACAGCAACGCAATCAGGATTAGCGTGAGTGGCACGATGGTCATTAACCGTGCTTGCGCCCGTTGTTGATTTTCAAATTGTCCGCCAATGTCGATGTAATACCCAGACGGTAAGGGCAGTTCGGTCGCAATACGTTGTTGTATGTCGCTAACCACACTGCCGAGATCGCGCCCGACGACGTTTGCTTCCACCACGATACGGCGTTGGGCATGATCGCGTCGAATTTGGGCGATGCCTTGCTCATAGCGAACGTCGGCAACATCGCGCAGCATGAGTGTCGGATATTCCGTGTTGAGTAAGGGTAACTCGGCAATGGCGTCGATATCCGTTCGATAGCGTGAGTGTATTTGCAACCAAATGGCGTAGCGTTGTGCTTGCTCTGTGATCTCGCCAATGGCCTGACCATGAAGGCCGTCGCCCACCAAACGGCTGATATCGGCAACACTGAGGCCACGTTGATACAACGCGTCTCTATTCGGGTGAATACTGAGTTGCCCTTCGCCACGCAATTGTTCCAATGCCACATCACGGGTGCCTGCGGTGCTTTGTACCAACTGTTCGAGTTGCTTACCCAGCTCCGTTAGTTGCTCTAAGTCGGGGCCAAACAGTTTGATGGCCAGCGTTGCGCGCACCCCTGACAGTAGCTCGTCGACACGGGTTGCAATGGGTTGCGAGAAGTTGAATAACAAGCCCGGAAACTGCTCCAGCTGGTGGCTCATCTGCGCTTGTAATTCATGACGAGTACGCGCTGATTTCCACTCACTGCGCGGCAGTAAACCGACGTAGATCTCAATGTTATTGATCGGCTCCGGGTCGCCGCCTAATTCTGGGCGACCAATGCGACTCAGGGTGTAGGTGACTTCGGGGAAAGAGAGCAGTACCTGCTCTAATTGCGGTGCCAACCTGAGCGCCGTGTCCAAGTTGGCCGCTGGCGCAAGGGTAACACGCAAATTCAGTGTGCCTTCTTCCAGCTCGGGGACGAACTCGGTGCCTAGTTTGGGTGCTAACCACAGGGTGATCAGCAATAAACCGATGGTGGCGACCAATAACGGAGCTGGTCGCTGTTGTAGGCGCAGTAGCTGTTGTTGGTAATGGCGTTGTGCCACTTGCTGCCAGCGCGATGGAGAAGGCGGGTGTTGTTGCTCTCGCCAAAACACGCTAGCACAGGCAGGCACGACCACTAAGGCCACCACCAACGCCACCAGTAGGGCCAGCATGATGGCCAGCGCCATCGGTTCGAATAACTTGGCTTCAACGCCTTCAAAGCTGAACAGTGGCACAAAGACCAATAAGATAATGGTGCTGGCAAAGAAAATGGGACGAGCTACCTGACCGGCGGCTTGCTGAAGCGATTGTTCGGATTTACGTTGTACGATGGCGTCCACCATCACCACGGAACCATCGACCAGTAAGCCAATCGCAATGGCTAAACCACCCAGCGACATGAGGTTGGCGGAAAGTCCCAACCACGCCATGATGGTGAGTGCGAACAGCACTGACAGCGGTACCGATATCAATACCAGCAGCGTACCGCGCACATTGGTCATACAGAGTGTGAGCACAATGCCGATGAGAATGAAGGCCAGTAGGAGTGCAGAGCCCACGGTGCGGACGGCGGCTTCAATCAGTTGAGTTTGATCGTACACCACCTGAAAATGCACCCCCTCGGGCAAGGCGCGTTGAATGTCTGGAATGCGCGCGCGCACGCCATCAATGGTGGTTTTGCTGTTGGCATCGGTGTGCTTGAGCACAATACCCGATACCACCTCGCCACGTTGTTCCATGTTGCCTTGTGCTGTGCGTTCACTGTAGGTGGTTGCCCCTTGGCGGACTTCGGCACCCCATTGAACATCAGCAATGTCGGCGATGGTCAGACGAGAGGAGGTCGATGTCGTGATAGGAATCTGGCGTAGGGCCTGCAGCCCTTCTTCTCCAGTGGGTAGCCAACCGAGTCCACGAATCACGGCTTGTTCTTGGCCTCGATGTTGATAGCCTCCGGCCACATGGCGGTGATTGTTCTGCACGGCGTTAGCCACCGTTTCAAGACGAATGCCATGCTGCTGCATCGCCAACGGGTTGAGTAGAATCTGGTATTGACGCACTTGACCGCCAAAAGACAACACATCGGTGACGCCATCAACGGGCATCAGTAAGCGTTTGACCAGCCAATCATTGAGGCTGCGTAACGCCATGACGTCGATGCCCGATTCGGGCGAGGCCGACAGTACGTATTGGAAGATTTGTCCCAACCCCGTGGTGTTCGGCCCGAGTTCCGGTATGCCCACCCCATTGGGAATGGTGTGTTGCACGCCTTGTACGCGTTCAAACACCCATTGCCGAGCTTGGTCCAATGGGGTTCCTTCGGCAAAAACCACCGTAATGCCGGACAAACCGGTACGTGACACCGAGCGTACCTCGGTCACGTAGGGCAGGGCATAGAGAGCACTTTCGATGGGTGCTGTGACCAATTGTTCGACTTCTTCCGCCGCCAGACCGGGGGCTTCGGTGTTGATGCTGACTTGCACGTTGGTGACATCGGGGAATGCGTCCAGCGTCAGTGTGGGTAATTGTTGAGTGGCTACTGCAAGGCTAATGAAGACCAACATAATGACCACAAGACGATGTTGTACAGCCAGATCTAATACACGATTAAGCATGATGGCGAGCTCCTAGTGGTTGTGGGCATCAAAGCCATCTTTTGCGGCTTCGGCGGCAATGAAAAACGCCCCTGCGATCACCACGCGTTGCCCCTCGTTCAGACCCGTAACCAAGACCTGTCGCTGCGCACCTTCATTCATGGTTGCGCCACGACCCACGGTGACGGCGTCGTACTGGCCGGTTGTGACTTCCACGAACACTTGCCACTCGCCCTCGGGGCTCATCACTAACGCCTGTTCGGGTAGGGGCGTGGTCAGTGTGGAGCTAGGACACCGGAGCGATACGCTGGCATGGCTGTTGATTAATAGCGGCTGATCGCCACTGTCGATGGTCACCTGCATCAACGCTTGGCCCGTGTTGTCGGTGTGTTGGGGGTGTTGGCGTTGCGTCAGAATGGCCATGGATATTCCCGTCTGCGTCAGTTGTTGCGCTTGGCACTGTTGCTGTCGGGCGATGGGTTGTGTGGTTGGCAGGTACACGTCCGCCATTTGCTGTGACAGATCGCTGAGCGTGAGCAATACCTCACCTTGGGGGATGTGCTTACCCAAGTTCAGTGCATCGTCAATGACCGTACCGGCAAACGGAGAGAGCAGTACGTGTTCACCGAAATGGGTACGTGTTGTGACCTCGGATGGCGTGATGCCGAAACGGCGCAGTCGAGCCTCGGCATCCCATACTTGTTGGCGGACGCGATTATACAAATCATTACCGGCATTGCGTTTGCCCATGGCTTGTATTCGCTGCCACTCATCCTGACGGCTGAGCCATTCGTGTTGAGCAAACGCCAGTTCCTCGCTGCGCAGTGTGAACAAGGGGTCGCCGACGTGTACCGGTTCACCCAGCGACACATGACGCTGCAAAATTTGGGCATTCATGGGCAAGCTAATGACATAGGTGTGATTCGGGTGCGGGCGGATGATGGCTGGCACGTTCCATGACAGGGGATGCGCCGATAGGGTGACAGTTTGAATACGAATGCCAGCCCGTCGCTGTTGTGCAGGACTGAGCGCGATGAGGTCGTGATCATCGTCATGATCATGAGTGACCGTGGTAACGGCCTTAGGCGAAGGGCTGCTGTGTTTGGCGTGAGCCTGAATCATGGGACTCGTGCTGATCAGTAAAACCAATAGCAACGCAAGCAACAGCACCGGCCGAGTCCGGTAAAGATAAAATGACATAATAATAGTGTCCTAATACGTGAAAAAAAGGGAATGAACGCGTATTAGGCGGAAATAGGAGGGCGTTTTTGCGGTTCGAGACCGGGGTTGGATTGGCTAGGTTGATAGGCCCAGCACGTGTTGATTTGCTTTAATGGCTGACATTGCAACGGCACAATGAACAATGACGCAACACTGTGAGCATGGCAGGTGCAGCAATGGTTGGTCTCATTATGATCGTGAGCCAGACGCTCTTGCAGCACGTGGTCGTTATCCAGCAGATGATGCGGGGTCACGGTCTGTTGAGGATGATGAATGTCCGCAACGGCTTGCAGCGTTTGAAACGCTGTCAGCAGTATCAACAGTGTGCAAAGCCAAAAATGGCGTAAGCGGCGGCAAGAAGTCATCATGAGCGGCAGATTAACACGACGGAATTTCACAGGCCAGTGATGGGCAATCCCGTTGCCCATTCAATGTCACCCTGCTTGAATCCTTACGATGACGTTATATCGGTTTTGGCGGCTTGTGGGGATGGTTGTCGATTAAACACACCGATGATGGGCGTGCCGTGAGCTCTCAAAATCGGCTCTATGCTTCGATGCAGTTTGTGGTAACGATAAAAAGGCACGCGAGGAAAAAGATGATGAATTGAATGCAGATTTTGGCCTAACCAAAACCATTCAAACGGTTTCATCCAGGTGGGCATAATGAGGCTATTGGTGTTTAAGTAGCGCTTTGGTTCTTGGTAAGGTAAGTGCGGTCGATAGGCAAACCAATAAGCCGTAAAACCTGCGCCCAGTAAATAGCCGAGGAGAATCACAACAAAAGCACTGCTTTGTCCCATGGCGGCCAAGAACACAACGCGCCATCCAATGGAAAGCGTGAGCTCCAGTAAATAGATCCCTTTTTCTTGGTTGGATGCCGCTTGCCAGTGGTGGCGCGCAAAAAAGGTATTTTGCACCCAAAGAAAGGTAAACACAGCGCGAATCCCACTGCGAACGCCATGTCCGAGACCGCTGATCACATAATCCGGGTCTTTGTCGGGCACATTGGTATAGCGATGATGGGTAAAATGCTCCAGTCGGTGTGATTGATATGGCACGGCAATCAGTGGTGCTACGAGGTAACCACACAGGTTGTTTAGCCAACTTAGGCGATCTTCTTCGCCTTGTATATTACTGTGGGCGGCTTCGTGTAATGGGGTATAGGAAAAATACGTCAGTACGGCAATCAGTAGCGTAGCGCTCCAAACCGAGAGATGACCTGAGGAAAAAGCCATTAACGTCGACACATAGGCGACGACGGTCGCGACGGTGAAGAACACGGTCGGCCAAGCAACGGCGCCCATGTGTACTTTGGCGGCGGCAATGGCGTGCTTGTTGAGTATTTTTAATTCATCGCTCATGGTCGTTGTCCGTAGATCGGTAAGATAGATCATCTACCTTAAGTGGCTGCTCGACTCGGTACCATGACAGTTATGGTCATTAGACTGATATATTAGGCCAATGAGCGGGGCGTCGCTTGCTCCTCGATGCAGACAATCGCATACTCATTGCCTATGAAATCCCCTGCAATACACCTTCATCCTGTTACGATCAGCCAAGTCATGATCAATTTTGCCCTCAAGTACGAGATTGATGCCGAGACGTGTCTGTTGGGTACGGGTATTAAACCGACGGACTTGGTCATGGCCGATGGTTTGATCACGCGCGCACAAGAAATGCGTTTAATCGAAAACATGATGCTCGCATTGCCTGATGTTCCGGCTTTGGGGTTCAAACTCGGGCTGCAATACAACGTTGCCACGTTTGGTCTGTGGGGTTTTGCTTTGCGTACCAGTCGAACACTGAAAGAAGCGTGCGACATGGCGTTACGCTATTTGCCGTTAAGTACCGCGTATTGCCATATCGATGCGTTTGTTGATGGCGATTATTTTGGTCTGCGCTTTAATGCCGAGGATATTCCTCGTCACCTACGGCAATTTTTATTAGAGCGTGATATGGCGACGGCACTTAACCTGTTGAAAGAGCTGAGTCTTGATGGTTGTCACGTTGCTGAAATCGAATGGGCCGGTGTCTTGCCGTCCTATCAACCATACATCGAACAGGTGAGTGGCGTGTCATTGAGCAGCCATCGTTCACGGCATGCAATTCTGATTCATCAGGAGCACCTGGAGCGACCTTTGCCGACCTATGACGCCCAGTTAGTGCAAATGTTGGATCACCAGTGTCGTCAACAATTACAGCGACGCCAATTTGGTGGCTGTGCTGAGCGGGTGCGTCGACAGATTTTGGGGCCGTTAGGTTTTATTGCGTCATTGGATGAAGTGGCTAATGCACTCGCATTATCACCTCGCAGTCTGCGGCGAAAACTTGATCTTGAATCGACCAGTTTCCGTCATATTGTCGAGGAAGAACGATGCCAGCTGGCCCAGCAGTTGTTGCGGCACAGTGTTATGAAAATTGATGAGCTGGCTTTGCACCTAGGCTACACCGACACGGCGAGCTTTAATCGAGCGTTCCGCCGATGGATGAATTGTTCACCCAGTGAATATCGCAAACAATGAGCGTCTATCTCGTTTTCTTGATGCGATGAAGTCAGCGCTTCGATAATGACATTGAGAACGCTGACTTCGTTCGGTTATTTAACGCGTCGCGTTAAACGCCGTTTGTGACATGCTGCGATTTTCGGAGCCCGTTACCGTGTGATAGGTATTGCGCCACCAACCCCAACCGCTGGTGTTGGATTGCGTGGCATACGACACCCGCACACCGGTATTCAGGTTGTTGTTCACAAAGCTTAAGCGCACCCCACGTTGAGTACCAATAGTACCGCCGTGGTGTGTGTCTTTGCCCATCAACACCGGATAGTGATTGAACCACAACGAAGCAGGGGCACTCACACTGGTTTCTTTACCATCCAATTCACGATAACCAACACAGCTGTTCACCGCCTCGATGCGGTTACCACCGCATGCCGAGTGTAATGCCACGACGCCATCGTCCGTACCAGGTAAAAAGCCCCCGGTGGCGCCCAGAAACTCACTGCCACCACCGACAAAACGCAAACGCGGTACGCTATTGGGTGCCATGGCGGTTTGTCGTGCCACCGCTGGGCGTAAATCACGCAACACACCGAGTTTGTCTGGCGTAACGGTAAAGCCTAACCAAGCATTCACGGCAGCGCGAATCGGTGCGGTCAGCCAGCTGTTGCTACCCGACACATCCAAGGCCAAATCGGCCAATTCCGAACCACCACCGGCACCGGCAAAATCAAACACCGCTAAAATGTTCAGCGGTGGCAATCCGGCTGCCGCTGTCCAAACGCTTTGTTGATCGAGCAGGTAACGAGTAACAAGGTCACCCGTTGAGTGGGTGACGATCACACAGCCATTATTGCAAAAACCAGTACGTGACCACTGCATGACTTTGTCATAGGCACGTTGCGCGGTATCGGCGTTTAAGCGGCTTTTGGAACTCCAATCCAAACGATCGTCGGCGTATTGCCCCCAAAACTCAGCCCATCCTTGCGCACCATCTTGACTAATGGCTTGCGGCGATAGGTTTTCTTGCATGAGTTGATTGGGTTTTAAACCATGTACCAGAATTAAATTTTTACCGGCAATTTGTGCATTCGCGGTGCCACTCATGAGTGTTGCCGCGGTTAAACACAAAGCGCCAAGTGCTGTCTTTATTTTTGTATTCAGCATTCAGTCTCTCCAGGTTTATGGGTTGCTGGGGTTAGCCAGCGATTGCAGGAATTGCAGCCGCATTGCGGTTTGCTCATCCTGATACGGTTCCCCAGAGAAACGGGCGGGGTCGACCTCGTCAGTGCGATAAAACGCATCGCGACTGAACCCCCACGCTATGTCTGGGCCAGGGCGCTCGGGCATTTTACGTAGCTGAAAATTGCCTAACCATAAAGCTTGGCGAGCATTCAGCGTATGCAAAAGCATACCGTGCGCTGTTAATTCGATGGTGCCGGAGCCACTCACGCGTGCCTGTGCTTGTAAGTAACCGAGCGGCGACTTGTCGGCGCGATGCAGACTGGCGGCGAGCTTGTAAAATCCGGGTTCGGCATCGGCAATCTGAACAGGAATAATCAGTTCGTTGTTCTCAATGCGAAGACTGCCCAAACCGGTGATTTCGGCCACGGCATCAAAAACCTCAAAAGGGACACGTTGCTGCAGGTAAGCCCCGTCAGTGAGAACCAATTCCGCGACGATGTTCAACGAACCCTGCCATGCTTCTTTCGCGTCAAATTTGCTCTGCCACTGCCATTCATTGCGATTCTGTTGTGCGCGTGCCGTGAGTTGGGTAATGCGCTTACCGTCGTCATCCTCAAGAAACAGACGCAGCGGCGCCAGTTGCGTAAACAATGAATCATCGCCACTCAATACGATGGTTGCTTCAATTTCATCACCGACTTTGTAGCGAAAGGCTGACAACGTCATGACTAATTCGCCGGGTAAGCCAATAGGGCTAAGGTCACGCGCGTTTGTTGCACCGGCATTGGGCTCCAGCAACTCGGTTTGTTGTTCCGACAGCGGAATGGAGTAGGGTGGAAATTGGCTGATATGTTCGTACGCGGTCGCCACTTGGCTGATGGTGGCTTGCATTGGGGTGGATAACGCAACCGGCAGAGGTGGTGCTGGTTGTGGTATGTGCGAGGCATCGGGCATTTGTGGAGGCGATGGCATGTTGCTGGCAGGACTCATAATCACCGCCGCCGAGCGTTGCTGAGCCCATAATGCGGCGACCACAATCAACACCGTCATCACAATCAGGGGGAACTTCATAGCGTATACCAAAACCAAAGACGGCAGACACAGTAATCAACCTTGGCCGTCTTGGAAAATATCCAGTGGCGCATTCTGTCTTGTCGGTTACTAATAGGCCTCACGCTATGGCTCGTTTCTTCCTATCACTCTGGCGATGTTTGAATGAGTAACACGAATAGTCAGGCACTGATGATTTTTAGGAATGAATTGTCTCGAATTGCGCTAAAACAACTGCTTGAAATGGCTACAAAATACTACAAAAAGACTGGTTTTAGAGTCGCTATCGGTGATTTCAAGGCCGCTTGCCAAGCAGTATGCCGCCTCTTTTTTTAGGTACGTTTGTTGCGTTAGCTCACAAAAGAAACTTCATGAGCGAATGCCAATGCTATTGCACTAGGATGCTGGTTGGCGTCCCAGCGACCAACGGGAGCGATTGCTGCGGATTGTTTATGTCTTGCCCAACAATAAGTATGCGCATATAAGAACCCCAACCCTGCTACTCGCACCCAATACCCTTACTTGCTGGATATACAAGTGGTTTATTAAGTGAACTGAGAACAACCATTGTCATTCCCCTTACACCTTCAAAAATGGCTGCACAGATAAGCCTAACGATGCTCAATCCCACATTCATTCTTGATGGTGAGAGCTTCACAGCAATGACACAAGACATTGCAGGTGTAGATCGCAAGCAGCTCGGTGTTCAGGCCTATGACCTCACCTCGCAACGCGCTGACATTATTGCGGCAGTCGATTTTGTACTCTTTGGCATATAACGCTCAGCATCAGCGGTGGCGTGTACTGTCTATCGCTAACGCTATGGCTCGTTCCTTCCTATGTGTCAACGGCAATTTAAAACTGATTCTTTGCCTCTGCATGGGGAACGCCTTCTTCCGCTTCGATTTGCGCTTATGCCCGATAGATGTCCTCAAGCGGTTCCAGACGTTGCTGCATCTTTTGATATTCATGTACGCCAACTAAAACAGCAACGCCACGGCCGCGCTGAGCTTGGCTTTGTTCAGGCTCTTCACGTATACTTGTACGGAAACCCCGTACATCGAGGCGCCGTCATGGATACAATCAGTGTAAACAAATTTAGAGACAACCTGAAAAGCGTTGTAGAACAAGTAGTTAGCAGGCATGAACCGCTCAAGGTAACTCGTCGAGCCGGAGAGGCTTTCGTTGTAATGAGCGCCGACGACTGGGAGCAAGAACAGGAAACGCTTTATGTTCTCCAAAACCAGAGCCTCATGCAGCAGATTGCCCACTCTCTTGAAACCCACAACCGTAGTAAAGGCTATATACCAACTGAAGAGCAGATGAATGAGATCACTGGTATTTGAAGGCAACACCTGGGAAGCGTATGAAACTATGCGCGAAAAGGACAAGCGATTGCACAAGGCTTTGTGCAAATTGCTCAAGGAAATGCTGCGTTCAAGCGACCCTGCTTCAGGTTTAGGAAAGCCGGAGCCACTTAAGCACAACCTCTCTGGCCTTTGGTCTAAGCGGATCTCACAAAGAGATCGTTTGATATATAGATTTGACGACAAGTCCATTTATATCTTCGCTATTGGTGGTCACTACGATCAGCCCTAACGCCGCATTAAGAGGCAGCCAACACTACTACCAACTTACCGCATAGCACCGTAATCACAAAAACCAACACATAATGAAAATGCCACGCGTTGACCGAACTTGAGCGCCTTGTTATGCGTGATGCTAATGCCCATTTGCGATTGCCTGCTTGATTATGGTGGCAACTGATTCTGGAGTAATATCGCGCTCTTTACAGTAGTTAGTTTGCAACCAAACCGAGAGTTGCTTTTGGCCTTTGCTCGCATTACAGCCGCGACAACAGAGACAGATATTTTCTTTTGTAATTATTGAAGCGTCATTAATGATGTGTTCCCAGCTTGCAGAGGCTTTCGTCGACTCTTTGTGTGCAAGAAACTCGTTTCCACAATAGACACAAACCTTGTCTCGCTCCCTGATTTCCCGTTCCAAATCGGCAGGAATATTCCAATTATTTGCCATAATCTACTTCCATCCCTCTATGCATAACGTTTGCAACACCGGAAAATTTGCAGCGCAGCGAAAAATTTTTCCGAGTGATTGCACTGGTTATTGTCATCGACAATGTAAAACTGACCCACTAACGACAATCTAAAATTGACCCATC
>JACUUC010000059.1 GCA_014859445.1 Bacterioplanes sp. | reverse complement strand
AGGCTTCTTTCAGCCTGACGGGTTTGCCAGCTTCGCTGGGCAAACAAAAAAACCCGGCCGTAGCCGGGTTCTTTTAAGTGCTTGATATTACAGTGCATTATCCAATTCAGGAACGGCATCAAATAAATCAGCCACTAAGCCGTAATCGGCCACTTGGAAAATCGGCGCTTCTTCGTCTTTGTTGATGGCAACAATGACTTTAGAATCTTTCATACCGGCCAAGTGCTGGATAGCACCAGAAATACCAACGGCAACATACAGGTCTGGGGCAACGATCTTACCGGTTTGACCTACTTGCATGTCGTTAGGAACAAAACCAGCATCTACTGCGGCGCGTGATGCACCGACTGCAGCGCCCAGCTTGTCAGCCACTTTGTACAGCATTTCAAAGTTGTCGCCATTTTGCATGCCGCGACCACCAGAAATAACGATCTTAGCGGCGGTCAATTCAGGACGGTCTGACTTGGCCAGTTCTTCACCAACAAAAGCAGAGATGCCGGCATTTTTTGCCGTATCGAGCGCTTCGACAGTGGCAGAGCCGCCATCAGCCGCTGCGTCAAATGCCGTGCCACGAACGGTCATCACTTTGATGGCATCCGAAGACTGAACAGTCGCAATGGCGTTACCTGCATAGATTGGGCGAGTGAAGGTATCAGCAGATTCCACGCCAATCACCTCAGACAACATGTTGACGTCCAGCAAAGCCGCAGCGCGAGGTAAGAAATCCTTACCGGCTGTGGTTGCAGAGGCCAGAATATGAGTGTAGTTCTTGCCGATTTCAGCAATCAATTCACCCATGTTTTCAGCCAATTGGTATTCATAGGCAGCATTGTCAGCGACCAATACCTTGCTCACGCCAGCAATTTGGGCCGCGGCTTCGGCGGCTGCGCCACAGTTGCTACCGGCAACCAAAACAACCACATCACCACCAATTTTGCTTGCTGCGGTAACGGTGTTTAACGTAGCGCCTTTTAATGTGGCGTTATCGTGTTCTGCAATTACTAAAATGCTCATTACCGACTCCTATTACAGCACTTTGGCTTCGTTTTTCAGTTTCTCAACCAGTTGTGCAACATCCGCGACTTTGATGCCCGCTTCACGCTGTGCTGGAGGAGTTACTTTGACCAATGACAATGTTGATTTCACTTCAACACCCAAATCGGCTGGAGTGGTCACATCTAACGGCTTGCGCTTGGCTTTCATGATGTTTGGCAGAGACGCATAACGTGGCTCATTCAAGCGTAAGTCGGTAGTGACAATCGCAGGCAGATTCAGTGCAACAGTACGTAAGCCGCCATCAATCTCGCGAGTCACATTCACTTTGTCGCCATCGATAGCCACTTCAGAAGCAAAAGTACCTTGTGCCATGCCAGTTAAGGCACCCAGCATTTGGCCGGTTTGGTTGTTGTCGCTATCGATGGTTTGCTTACCCATCAATACCAGTTGAGGCTGTTCTTTTTCAACAACGGCTTTCAACAGTTTGGCAACCGATAAGGATTCCAGTTTTTCGTCGGTTTCAACTAAGATGCCGCGATCCGCACCCAAAGCTAAAGCAGTACGAATCTGTTCTTGAGCGACTTTAGGGCCAATAGAAACAACAACGATTTCAGTTGCAATGCCTTTCTCTTTTAAGCGTACCGCTTCTTCAACAGCGATTTCACAGAAAGGGTTCATGGCCATTTTAACGTTGGTCAGATCAACATCAGTGTTGTCAGACTTAACGCGGACTTTTACGTTGTAATCGATAACGCGTTTTACTGCGACAAGAACCTTCATAGATTCCTCGTATTTATCTTAGTGGATGAATAAAGGACACAATAACACGTTGACAAAGTGACGCCGCCAACTATAAATGCCCTTTCCAGCGCGCTCCATTATTCTGATGTTTGCCGCTAGCGTCAATAGAAACGCACGGTACGCATTGATTTTACTGTGAAAAACCCAGCAGTCTCAGGGAAAATAAGTTGCCTGAGTGTGCGACAAACGTATAATGGCGGCCATTTTACTCTCTTAGGGCAACAATAAGCCCTGCTTAATGCGCTCTTATGTTAGCTATAATAAGAACGCAAAAAGAATGAGAAACCGTGATCGTTCACTTGCTCCCAGCTCAATATGAGGAGAATCATAATGCAACGCGATGTGATGGAATATGATGTAGTCATCGTTGGTGGCGGCCCAGCAGGCCTTTCTGCCGCGTGTCGAATCAAACAACTGGCTGAAGCCGCTGAGCAGGAAGTTTCTGTTTGCTTGGTTGAAAAAGGCTCCGAAGTTGGTGCGCACATTTTATCTGGTGCTGTTATCGAAGACCGCGCCTTGGCTGAATTGTTCCCTAATTGGAAAGAGCTGGGCGCACCCCTTAACGTTCCGGTTACTGGCGATGAAGTTTACTTCATGACCAGTGGCGAAAAAGCCATCAAAACACCTAACTGGATGATTCCAAAGCCGATGCACAATGATGGTAACTACATCGTGTCATTAGGCAATGTATCTCGCTGGTTGGCTGAGCAGGCTGAAAATCTTGGTGTTGAAATTTACCCAGGCTTTACGGCCGCTGAATACATCGTTGAAGATGGCGCGATCAAAGGCGTGGTAACCGGCGACATGGGTGTTGATGCCAATGGCGAACCCAAAGATGAATACACGCCTGGCATGGAATTGCGTGCTAAATACACGGTGTTTGCTGAAGGTTGTCGCGGCCATCTTGGCAAGCAATTGATTGCCGAGTACAAACTGGATGAAGGCAAGGACCCTCAGCACTATGGTATCGGTATTAAGGAACTGTGGGATATTGATCCTGCTAAACACCAAGAAGGATTGGTGTTGCACGGTACTGGCTGGCCATTGAGCGAGTCGGGTTCGTCCGGTGGTTTCTTCCTGTACCATGCAGAAAACAACCAAGTTGTTGTTGGTTTGATTACCGACCTCTCCTACTCTAATCCGCACTTGAGCCCGTTTGATGAATTTCAGCGCATGAAACATCATCCGGTTATTAAGAAATACCTAGAAGGCGGCAGTCGTGTCTCTTATGGCGCACGTGCGATCACCAAGGGCGGCTTGAACTGTTTGCCAAAGATGACCTTCCCAGGTGGTTTGGTGATTGGTTGTGATGCAGGTACGTTGAATTTCTCCAAAATCAAAGGCACGCACACAGCAATGAAAAGCGGCTTGATTGCTGCCGAGCAGATTGTTGCTGCATTGAGCGCAGGCCGTGCCAATGATGAAATCGTAGAGTACAGCACAGCCTTTGAAGCATCTTGGGCGCATGAAGAACTTCATCGCAGCCGCAATTTTGGTCCTGCTATGCACAAATTTGGCACGGTATTGGGCGGTGCATTTAACTTCATTGATCAGAATATTCTGCCAATGCCGTTTACTTTGCATGACACAACGCCAGACTATGCAACGCTAAAGCCAGCCAGTGAATGTGCGAAAATTAACTATCCAAAACCGGATGGTAAAATCAGCTTTGCCAAGCTGGACTCGGTATTTATTGGCAATGTGAATCATGCCGAAAATCAACCTTGCCACTTAAAGCTGAAGGATGCCTCTATTCCATTGTCGGTTAATCTGCCGAAATGGGATGAGCCTGCTCAGCGTTATTGCCCAGCCGGTGTTTACGAGATTGTTGAAACGGCCGAAGGTGAGCAACGTTTTCAGATCAACTCGCAAAACTGTGTTCACTGCAAAACGTGTGATATTAAAGACCCATCACAAAACATCACCTGGGTTACTCCAGAGGGTGCTGGCGGTCCGAATTATCCCAACATGTAAGTGCGACGAGAGTCGCGCTTGCTCGCTGTAAGTTACTGATTTTATTGGTAATTTGCAGTATGAGGGTGTGGTTTGTTCTGCACCTTCGCCCCTGATGATCGAGGTGAAATTTATTTTTCGGTACTCGGTGATCAGGTTCAATAACGGTACTCTCCGGCATTATCTGGAGGGGTGTTATTGAAAATCCTGCAACCCTGACTTTGCTTGGGGTTGCATACGCACCTCAGAGTACTTTGCAAAGTCAGGATCGGGGTTGGACGACAGGAAGTAAATTGACGACACTCTTTGTGACGTTGAAATGCTTTCTAACCCTTGGAGAAGAGAACGATGAATGATCGGAATCACGACGACAGCGATCTGGTGAACTTTGTGAAGTCCTTACCCTCGGTAAAGAATCTCAAAGTCTATGCGCCCGGCGAAGTTGAAAAGCTACCACCGGAACAGCTATCACCGGCCGTAAGGCGGTTACTGATACGCGAGCGAAATACCCGCAAGCGCTGATCGTGAACGCGAGAAGTCTTCTGCTACGGCGATACTCGTTATCAAAGTAGCTCTCTTCAAAAAGGGGCCGTACTGAAAGTCAAACTGGTAACGGTTTGAGCTTCAGACGAGTCGATGCAAGCGTGTAAAGCTGCGTTGATGATTGTCGGCCTGACCTGTGATTGCATTCGTTATCACATCTCAGTAGACGACCGGTTGTGTGACCAACCGTAGCCTAGGGGCAGTGCATTTCTGGTAACGGATTTGTGCGGAGCGCCCTGACAATGTACCCCTGCGCAAGCAGTGGCATTTCATCGCGAGGTGGATGTCAGACGCTGCCAGTAGCAAAGGCGGCTAAGGGGCTAGGCTGGAAGATATGGTGAACGTAAGTGAACTGTTGTTAAACGTCGTTATAGGGAAAGAGCCAAAGCTACTGACAGGCTCTAACCAAAAGGTGTGTGGTTGGTTATTCCTCTTTACATTGGGAATACGTCACCATTCAAAACCACCGGCGAAAAGACAGCACCTAACTCTTCCGTGTCATCGGCGTGGAACTCGGTAAGCCCGTAGCTGTGCCTCTTCTGAATCAGAATAGGCAAGAGCGCCGCAAGGCAATCTGTTGCGGTTGCGGGTAAAGGAGGATGGAAAAAGCGAATGCCTTGCTGTAATGGCAGGGATACCCGTCTGAAATATGGCGGGCGGCGAAAGTCGTGCCCACTTCCGTCTGGTCTCTCGTGGCGAGAGATCTGGATAACCCTCGAAAAAGAAAACCCGAAATGGCTTGACCAAATCGGGCTTTCCAACCGAAGGGAGCAGAACACTGCTCCTTTCGGAGCCGGGTTCTGTTTCCTTCTAATCAACAAGAAGGAGACTAGCATGACAAGCGTTTCGCTCACAGCGGAATCTGCACTCTCCGGCAGGCCGGAACACTGGCACCAGATTGACTGGAAGCACGTGAACCAGACTGTCCGAGGGATACAGATTCGTATCGCCAAGGCAACGAAGGAAGAGAATTGGCGTAAGGTGAAAGCCCTGCAACGATTCTTGACCCGCTCGTTTTGTGGCCGAGCTTTGGCTGTAAGGCGGGTGACTGAAAACCAAGGCCGCAGGACTCCGGGTGTAGACCGGGTTTTGTGGTCAACGCCCGAAGCTAAGTGGGCGGCGATTGGTCAACTGAAGCGCCGGGGTTATCAAGCCCTGCCCTTGCGGCGGGTGCGCATCCCCAAGGCTAATGGGAAAGAACGCCTTCTGGGTATTCCGACCATGAAAGACAGAGCCATGCAAGCATTGTATTTGTTTGCACTACAGCCGGTATCAGAAACGCGGGCAGACAGGGATTCCTATGGATTCCGACCTGACCGCTCCACGGCGGACGCCATTATGCAGTGCTACATGCTGCTGCGTAAGCAAGGTTCTCCGCAGTGGGTTCTGGAAGCCGACATTAAAGGCTGCTTCGACCACATCGACCACCAATGGCTGATTGATAACGTCCCGATGGACAAAATGATGTTGCGTAAATGGCTAAAAGCCGGAGTGGTGGATATGGGCAGGGTATGGAAAACAGAGGAAGGAACGCCACAAGGCGGGATCATCTCCCCTACTCTCGCCAATATGGCACTCGATGGCATAGAAGCGTTATTGGCTCAGCACTTCGGTGCGAAAGGCAGTAAGAAATTACGTCAATACAAAGTTGGCCTTGTGCGTTATGCGGATGATTTCATTATCACAGGCAGTTCGAAAGAATTACTGGAAAAGGAGGTTAAACCGCTCATTGAAGAATTCTTAGCCATCCGTGGCTTGAGTTTGTCGGTGGAAAAAACGCAGGTGACGCATATTGATCACGGCTTTGACTTTCTGGGTTGGACGGTACGTAAGTACACGGGCAAATTGCTCATAAAGCCATCCCGGAAAAACACCAAAGCATTTCTGACGAAGTGCCGCGATGTAATCAATGCCAATAAAAGTGCCAGGCAAGTAAACCTGATACGCATGTTAAACCCCATCATTCGTGGTTGGGTTAATTATCATAAGCATCAGGTTGCCAGTGACGCATTTGCTCGTGTGGATGCTCAACTCTGGCGTGCATTATGGCGCTGGGCGTGGCGGCGACATTCTAAGAAGGGAAAACGATGGATTGCCAGTCGCTACTGGCAGCACATTGATAACCGACTCTGGACGTTTGCCGACACAGAAGTCGATGAATGGGGTGTAGAAAAAACGGTGAAACTGGTTTATGCCACAGACACCAAAATCAGACGGCATACCAAGGTGAAATCGGAGGCTAATCCGTTTGATCCTGAGTGGGAGCTGTACTTTGAGGAGTTACGCGATAGGCGAATGCAGGACTCTCTGCAATATCGCCGCCGTGTAAGTACCTTATATGTGCAGCAATTTGGCAAGTGCGCCTTGTGCAAGCAAGCCATTACCCACGAAACCGGCTGGCATGAGCATCATTTAATCCAAAGGGTTAACGGTGGTGATGACAGCCTCGCCAATCTGGTGCTTTTGCATCCGGCCTGCCATGTGCAGGTACATCATCAGCACATTTCAGTAACGAAGCCGACTCTTTCGGGAGTTTCGTAGAGGCTTGAGCCGTATGCGGGGAAACTCGCACGTACGGTTCTTAGGGGGCTCCGGTGCAGTAATGCACCGGGGCTACCCGACGAGTTCGACTTGACCTTGCAAATCAGTCTTAACTCATTGATTTGTAAGGGTTAACAAAAAAGGCATGCAGAAGCATGCCTTTTTTGTTTCCTGTACTAGTACGTGTCAACGGCAATTTAAAACTGACCCACTTTTATCGTTTTTCGGCAATTTAAAA
>JACUUC010000026.1 GCA_014859445.1 Bacterioplanes sp. | reverse complement strand
ACGTACGGTTCTGTAAGAGGGATGAGGCGGCAACGCCTCACCCTACTTGATATTTGAGTCGGGTTCAGGGTTACTTGACGGGTTTCACCACAAATAACAAATCACCTTGGTTAACCTGTTGGCCGTCGGTATTCAAAATACGCGTGACCTGATAGGACTGAGTGGCAGGGTAGAGTGTTGTGTCACCACGATTCAATTGTTTTAGGCTGAGTGGGGTGAACATTTTCATGGCCTCCATCAAGCATAAGGTGTGATCGACTTGTATGATGTCGCCTTCTTGCACAAACGGAGGTTCACTCGGTGAGGACGAGCCATAGAAAATACTGGTGGTTGGAGACAGTACTTTTAACTCATCCGACCCTTCGATTTTTAACGCACTGATATCGACCGCATCGGCACTGAGATCGGCGGAATCTTCAATGTCCTTAATAAACGCATCGACGTCCATGCGCGCTAAGAACTGTGGCAAGTAGGTGGTGTCGTAAATGCCTTTTTGGAAGACGGCATCATCCAACACGCGCTTCAACAAGGGGATGTTGGTGCAGACGCCGGTAATGCGCACGCGATCCAAATAGCCACGCAGTTTTTGAATGGTATCGTCACGATCGGTGCCATAACAAATAATCTGAACGATCATGCTGTCATAAAAGGGCGATACTTCTTTACCGGGAGCGGCCATCGAAATCAGCTCGATGTGATCTTCTTCAGGTAGAACGCATTCACGGATGCGTCCTGGCGTTGGCACAAATTCGACATCATCGCCTTTGCGCACCGCTTTTTCGGCATTCACGCGCACTTCAATCGCATAGCCACTGGCTTTGGGCTGGAGATCGGCAATGCTGTCACCTTCGGCGATTTTGAACTGGGTACTAACAATGTCGATGCCTGATACCAGTTCGGTCACCGGATGCTCTACTTGTAGGCGTGTGTTCATTTCCATGAAATAAATGGTATTCGCATCGAGATCGAAGATGAACTCAACGGTCCCGGCACCAATATACTGCACCGCATCGGCCAGCTTAGTGGCAAAATCGTAGGCCGATTGTTCGAGTTCACGTGGCAACATGGTCGAACCCGATTCTTCAAAAATCTTCTGGTTGTTACGCTGTACCGAACAATCGCGTAAACCGAGAATTTTCGTATTGCCATGATTGTCACGCAGCACTTGCACTTCAATGTGGCGCAGTGATGTGACGTATTTTTCCAGATACACATCACCATTACCAAACGCGGCCTTCGCTTCGGTGGAAATTTGATGGAAGAGTGTGTGGATTTTACTGGGTGACTCGACCACCTGAATGCCTTTACCGCCGCCACCGTGAACGGCTTTTAACAACACAGGGTAGCCAATCTCATCGGCCACGCTGGCCGCATTGGCCGAGCTGGTTAAAATACCGTGTGAGCCAGGAACCACGGGTACATTGACTTGCATGGCGGTATTAATGGCATTGGATTTGTTGCCCATGGTTTCCATTGAGGAAACAGGAGGGCCAACAAAATTAATGCCATGGTTGCCACACAAGGCCGCAAATTGGCTACTCTCGGACAAGAAACCAATACCAGGGTGCAGTGCATCGATGTGTTCGTGTTGGGCGACACGCAATACCGATCGGGCGTTCAGATACGATTCGTCGGGTGTATTACCGCCAATACAGACAACACGATCTTGCGGTCCGAGCATATCAACGGGCACGGAGTTCATATCCGGATCCGATTGAACCAAGATGACTTTGATGTCGTTATCTTGCGCTTTACGAATCAATTTAACGGCCGTACAGCCGCGCGCATGAATCAAGACTTTCTCGATTTTGCCAAATTTTTTCTGGCTAATGCTGTCTTGACCGGTATCCGGTGCCAGTCGTTTGGCGGTCACAAACCCTTGTAGTACTCGGTCTAATACATCATCTACCGTGAAACGTGCCACTGGCATGTCGGGGTCAATGGCACGCAAGCGTTCATCCAAATCGGTAAAAAACGGATGACGAACCAAACCATCCATGGATTTGGGTGATACGGACAAATAGTTCGACAGGGTGCAGGTGCTCGGCAAGTACGACGGTACGACAATTTGCCCAGCGAACGGCATATTGGTACCAGAGAAGTAGTAGGTTTGCGCCAGAGGGTGAGTCACAAAGCTTGCTTGTGCGCCACCGGTGCAATCACCAAAACCAAAAATAACGATGGGTAGGTCATTATCACGTACAAAGCGCGTGATACGGTCGTTGACAATGGCCATCGAGAATAATGCCGCTGCGCCTTCTTTGGTTTGCATACCACCGGATGAAACAAAGCACACAATCGGTAGCTGCTCACGCGCACATTGCACCATCAGTTTGCAGAATTTCTCCGCACTGGCCATATCAAAGGCACCGGCTTGAAAATCCAAATTGGAGACGAGTGCGCCAACTTGCTGCTGACGCTCACCTATTTTGATGGTACCTATGCCGGTAATCACGCCACACGGGGTGACGTTATTTTTTAACGCACCTTCAATAGAACTGCGAAAGCCCGGGAAGGACACGGGGTCTGCAGACATTAAACTGGCGTTGGTTTCTTCAAAGTCGTTGAAGAAACGATCCAAAATGGCGTGAGCGGATGTTTTCTTTTGCCGTTTGGTGTCATCCAATACTTGTTGAATTAACAAGTCGTGGTAGGCCATGGTTAAACGGTTCCAAAAATCTTTTCGACGACCGATGGACACGGGGTTAATGCGGCCGTTGTAGGATTTTCCTTCTTGTTCCGCTTCGTGATATTCGGGCAGCAATTTTTCAAAAATAAACGTAATCACCACAAACAAGGTGTCGGATAGTCGCGGGAACGCGAGTTTTTTCCACTCTTCGACCGATTTTAGGAAGTCGCCACGTTGATTGCTTTTAATGAAGAAGCTCAGCCAGTGATTGAACGATTCCTTTTCTTGTTCTGTGTAACTAGCACCAACGGTCGCTTCGGCAAGGGATTGCTCGAGTAAGGCTTTTACGGCTTCACGCGATAAGTTGCGCCCTTCATTAGCTTCTTTGGCAACGGTGACTAGGTTGTAGATGAAGTTGTCATACAACTGACCAAACACCAGCATGTTTTGGCATACCTGACTGAATTCATATCGGAGTTCGTCATGCAATATGGCATCTAAAATAGTGATGTCAGGGTGTGCTGGGTTTTGACTACTTTCTTGGTGAAATTGAATGTAGGGGGCCAGAGATTCTTCGATGATTCGACGATTGGCTTCTACTTTGGCGCTGGCCAAACTGTTGGCAATGGACTCTGTTCGTGTTGAAAGCTTCAGCGTGGCACGTATGTTGTCGGCAATCAGCTCGCCTTTGAGTACGGTATTGAGTGCCGTCGCCAATGCTTGGGCCAAGTCACCACGAGATTTCTCTTTCGATAACGCTTGCGCCAAATCTTGGTGTGTATCATGCGGTAATTGTTGACGAATAAACACAGCTAACTCGTGAGGATTGTTCTCAATGAAGTCGGCTACTGCCTCTTCATCCAGAATATCCGTCGCGCGTAAGAGAAAACGGCTTTGTTTGTAGTCGTCTAGATAGGCCAATAAGCCGTGGAAATTGACACTGGCGTCGGATTTCCAACGGTTAAATAAATACAATCCCAAGTTGAAACATAAATCTTGTTTGGCTTTTAAATAGTTATTCTTGGGCTCGCCTTTAAATAAGCGAACGATGGTCGAGCGTTGCTCGTCACGCTCATCGTATTTGCTCCAGAAGTGTTTCCAGTTTTTGTGCAATACGTCGTCATAAACGATTTTTTCGGGTGCTTGAATCCAGTTTTGGAATTTGCGCGACGCTTCACGTTGTAAGCGCAGTTGCAATTGTCCTTCTGGTACTTCTTTTTCCGCCAGGCGACCGTAGTTCTCGATGGTCGTTGAGTGAATGCGACGGCGCAAGGTTAAGTAGCGTGTGTAGCGATAGCTCAAACCAAAGATGTTGATGTGTTCTGTCGGGGATTGTGCCAAAAAGAAGTTCGACCGTTTCTGTAATTTTTCGAGTTTCGTCGAAGGGGATAGAAAACGCTCAACCGCCCGTTGGTAGTGTTCCATGATGTATGGATTGGTACGCGCAAACTCGGCGGCACTGGCTTCGATGGTTTCAATGCCAGTGACGATCGCTTGGTGCAAATTGACGCGCTGTTCATCAGCATCACTAGGGGCGTAATCAATAATGCCATCGATGATGCCAGCGGCACGTAGCTCATATCCAGATACCCCCACGTATTTGGCGCATTCTTGCCATGATAAGTTGTACTTACGAGCAATGCTGGCCAAACCTTGAGGCTGAATGGTATTGAAAATACCATCACGAACAGACAATAGAATATTGGTCGTCGCTAATGGAATGGCACCGCCGGAATATCCCGCCCCCCAAATAATGCCTAGAGTTGGCACGTCGTTGTTGGCCATTTCGGTAATTAAATGGGAGATAGAGTGCGCTTGGTTGCCCGCATTGGCGACCTCACCGGCATCGGCACCCAAGGTGTCAATGAAGGTAATAATTGGCATAGCGCGGCGAGCAAAGGCTCTTGCTTGTTGTGCCGCACGATTGTGATGTTGTGGTAGCCAAGCCCCATTATTGTGCTCGCGGTTTTGGCAAATAAAGCCAACGCGACGAATTTGGCCGTTGAAGTCCATTTCGGCTTCGGCGCTGTACAGCGGGCCGTCTTCAATTTCACTGATGGTACGAAGAATTAAATGTTGTACGACTTGCTTAGCGCTTTGGCGTTTGTTGTTTTCACTGGGCGTAACAAATTGCTCAATGTAATCATCGATGTTCAGTGACTGTAAGCGACTGAGTGATGATTCACATTGCTCGGGCGAAATCAGTCCTTTGACTTTGAAATCAACAGCATTGGCTTCGTATTCAGGAAACAAAGAGAAATCGGCAGACAGCTGTTCTGCTTCTTGGAAAAGTTGATCGATGTGTTTCGTTATGTGTAGATCAGTCATGTTTTTCATTCCGTGCAATGCCGAAAGTCGTTGTCGGATCGACCAAAATAGGATGTCACTAAACCGATCCGAACCGGTTCGTTGTTATTAAAAATAATCGCTGTGTCAGAGGCTAAACCGAAGGGGCTCGCAGCACAACACTCGCTATCAACTATCGTGACAGCGAGTGAAGTATGTCACATTTACAATGCCTTAAAAATTAAGGTCGCGTTGGTGCCACCAAACCCAAAACTGTTCGACATCACGGTTGTTAACGTGGCAGGACGATTGGTTTGCACAATGTCTAAATCTTGCGCGCCTTCATCCAGTGTTTCGATGTTGGCACTGCCTGTGATAAAGCCTTCTTTTTGCATCAATAGGCAGTAAATTGCTTCTTGAACGCCTGCGGCACCTAATGAGTGCCCCGTTAATGATTTGGTTGAGCTCAGAGCTGGAACATCACCGTTAAATGCTTTTCTAACGGCATTCAATTCGGTAATGTCTCCGGCTGGTGTGCTTGTGCCGTGTGTGTTTAAGTAATCAATGGTCGGATTGCCGGCCATGTCTAAGGCCATTTGCATACAACGAATAGCGCCTTCACCCGATGGGGCCACCATGTCGGCACCGTCTGATGTGGCACCATAGCCAATCAGTTCGGCATAAATGGTCGCGCCCCGTTTTACCGCGTGTTCGTACTCTTCCAGAATCATCATGCCACCACCACCGGCAATGACGAAACCATCACGGTTTGCATCATAAGGACGAGAGGCTGATTCTGGGGTGTCATTGTATTTACTGGACAGTGCGCCCATGGCATCAAATTGCATGGCAAGTGACCAATGCTCTTCTTCGCCACCACCGGCAAAAACGATGTCTTGTTTTCCCCATTGAATTAACTCCATGGCATGACCGATGCAATGTGCGCTGGTGGCACAAGCCGAGGTCATGGAGTAATTGACGCCTTTGATCGAAAAAGGCGTAGCTAAATTCGCCGATACGGTACTGCCCATGGTGCGAGTGACACGATAGGGGCCTACTTTACGAATACCCTTTTCTCGAGCAATGTCGACGGATTCGATGATGTCACTGGAGGACGCACCACCAGAACCCGCTACCAATCCGGTGCGTGGGTTGCTGACCATTTCCGGTGTTAATCCAGATTCTTCGATGGCTTCTTTCAGTGAGAGATACGAGTATGCGGCCGAGTCGCCCATAAAGCGCTTTAGTTTGCGATCGATAACGGCATCTAGGTCAATTTGCGGTTTACCAGCGACATGGCTGCGAAAGCCCATGTCTTTGTACTCGGGCATAAAGCGAATGCCTGATTGCTGTGCTTGCAACGAAGCGAGTACTTCTTCTTTGTTGTTACCTAGACAACCTACAATTCCAAGTCCTGTGACCACGACGCGACGCATAATTATTCTCGACTTAATAACGCTAAAATGAAAGTGCCAGTATACTACCCCAAGAGTGGAGTGGTATTGCAATTGTCCCACTATATAGCACAGATCAAAAAGGCAAAAAGAAAAATATTGTGAACTTTATTTCTTTAATGGGTATTCATTGGGGGTATTTGTGAAAAACGATCAAGATGTTCGGCGTCAACAAACTAGGGTGTTGATGCAAGAAAATGCCTTGGATGTGGCGTTGATGGCTGCTTGCTTGGCGGTCGATGAAACACTATTACAGGCTATGCTGGCTGAACGTCCAACGCGCAAGATACCTGATGTTTTGGCGCGAACGATGGAGCAAACATTCAGCAAACCACTCGGTTGGCTCGATTGCGTAGACGATGGTGGTATCGCCTACGACTTATTGGGGCAGTAGATCGCGCTAACTATTATTGACTACTGCGCATGTGTTGCCACAGTGGCCACCAAATTTGTCGTGTGACGCACAGCAGAGCAATCAGCCCTACAACAATACCAAAGCCTTGTGTATCAGGGTAACGATCATCATGAAACAGCAGTGCAACGGTTGCTAGTGTCATAATGGCAGCGGCAAAGGCCTTCCAATAGCGGTTGTGTAATGCCGGCATGTGTTGATACAAAACAGCAGCCAGTAGGGCAATAAGCAGCCCAAATCCACCTCCGACTAAGACGTCTAATGGCCAGTGGGCACCAACGGCAACGCGACTGAATGCGGCGATCAAACCAATCGCTAATAATGCCAGCGTGAGCCAGAGAGTACGGCTGTGGAGCATCAACAGGCCAACGGTCGCCATTGCAGTAAATGCATGGCCAGAAGGAAAGCTCTGGTATTTCAGTGTCGGTCCTATGATGTAAAACAATTCATGGTCGAGGGTGCCGGCGGGCCGACTCAGACCAAAAAAAGGTTTTAATGTATGTACAAAGACCGCGCCAAGGATCAATAACACCAGTCCTTGGCTGAATAGTGCAGGACGATAGCTCGCGGCAATGAGTATCATGGCGACCGCAAACAATGTGTCAGCAATTAACGTGGCATTGGCCCAAAACCAGGCGGGCAGTATTTGCACGGCCTGATTGCTTTGGATAAACCACAATTCATTGACGTCGAGCATCAATACGATGGTTGCACTGATGAGTAGAGATAGCGCACACAAGACAAGTAAGCTTGTGTTATTCAGAGTCGTCATGGTTACCTTCCATGGGTGCATCTAATCGACGAATGATGACGATGGGGCCATCTTGAAACAGGACATCGTAATGAGGATATCGAACACGATCCGCTCGTGCAAAGCCCACTTCGCCTACGTTTAATGGGCGACGAATGGTCGCTTTACCGTAATACACATTGAAGCTGGGCATATCAATCGACTGTGTGTAAATCGGCTCATCAAGCATTTTTGCAAATTGTGCTGCATTCCAAACAGGTCGCTGCTGAGCTTCGCTGGCGGCGGGCACGAGAATTAACCAGACGAATAAAATTTGCAAGCCACCCACTAAGATCAACGATTGCCAAATTCGTAAGCGCCGCCAAAAAATCAGAGCAACCGAGCACAAGCCGATCACCAGAGCAATGATTGCAAACGTATTGTTGAAGTATTCAGCAGCACGTTGCGCAGTCGCTATTTCAATGGGGTTGGTTAATTGCTGCTCAATCAATGGCGTCAACAGTGGTAAGGCGGTCAATAGGGCATAAAACAGGGCGGGAAACAAGGCGGCAAACCAGCGGCTTTGTAACCAGTCGCGATAGCGTGCCATCAAAATGATCAAGGGTGTGACACCGTATAAAATGTAATGCGGTAGTTTCGTGCTGGCGATACTGAACAGGATTAATACCACCAAGAACCAAATCCATAGCAACCGATCAAGCAAGACCTCGTCGCTGTGATTACCGTCGCGCCACTGTCGAATGCTGCGTGTTAATGAGGGTAAAATACGAATGAGTAACGCCCCAAACGGCGCCAGCACAAAGGGCAGTACCAGTGGGTAATAGAGTGGGCCGCCACCGTGATTTTCCAGAGTGTCTTTAAATCGTTCGACATTGTGTTTCAGAATAAAACCATCAATGAAATCTTGCCCTTGGTCTAGGTACTCAAGAATGTACCAAGGTGCCGCAATGACGACGAATAACGCCCAGCCCGGAAAGAAAAACAACGCTCGCATGAGTGGTTCACGCAAGTTGGACAGTAAGTAGAATGGTATGGCGACCAACAAGGGAATGACCACTGCCACTGGCCCTTTGGTCAACACGCCAAATGCCATTAAGGCGTAAATACCGTATAGCAACGCCGAGCTAGGGTTCTGACTATAGCGATAAATACACAATATCGTCGCAGCCAGAATGGCGTTTAAGACACCGTCAGCCGTCGCCGCGTGACTAATGGCGTTGATTCCGAGTGCGGTACCAATCATGAGCGCCGCAATGACAGCGGTGCTTTCATCACGATAACGGCGTACGAAAAAGTAAACCGTTAATGCCCAAGCCATACCGGCCAACGCGGAGGGCAAACGAAATGCCCACAACTCAAACCCAAATAAAAACGTCGCAGCGGCTTGCAACCAGTAGATTAAAATCGGTTTATCAAAGCGTACCCGATCGTTGAGATAGGTGGTAATGAAGTCACCACGCTCAAACATGCCACGAGTTGCCTCACTAAAGGCTCCTTCATCGTGATCAAACAGTAAAAAACCACCCAGATTGACAAAGAATAAGGCGGCTAAGGCCACCACTAACCAAATCGGAACGGGAAATTTACGCGTCATTCGAGGCAGATCCTTCCGGTTGTTTCATGGTGTTGTCCGACCAGCAAGCAGATTGGTCATCGCATGCAGTGGCGCGATTGTATATGACGTATTGCTCATGCTTTGATGATTCAAAATAGGTGCGTGAGATCATCTCCGACAACACGCCCGTGGTTAAGAATTGCAGAGCCGCAATCACGCACACGACGGCAATCAGAAACAGTGGCCGCCCACCAATATCGTCACCTAAAATGAATTTCACAAAGCCTAAATACACCATGAGCATGCCACCAAGTCCGCCCAGTGCTAGACCAATGGAACCAAAAAAATGCCCAGGACGAGCCCGATACCGCATGAAAAAGTAGACGGAGAGTAAGTCGAGAATGACGCGAAACGTTCGAGATATGCCATATTTTGATTCACCGGCGGTACGTGCGTTGTGATTGACCACAATTTCGCCGATACGACTTGGTGGTACAACGGCCGCGACCCACGCGGGAATGAAACGATGCATTTCGCCGTATAAGCGTACTTGTTTGATGACTGACGCTCGATAGACTTTCAGTGAACAGCCATAGTCATTGATGCGTACGCCGGTAATTTTACCAATCAGTCGATTGGCAATTCGCGACGGAATTTTGCGCAGCAATAAATCGTCTTGACGGTTTTTACGCCAGCCTGTGAGTAGGTCGAGGTCTTTTTCCAGTAGGTGATCAATCATTCTGGGAATGTCGGCCGGATCGTTTTGCAAATCGCCATCGAGCGTGGCGATCAGTTCCCCACGGGCTTCATCAATACCGGCTTGCATGGCCGCGGTTTGGCCAAAATTGCGACGCAATTCAATCACTCGGACGTGAGCGCCGTAATCGGCCGCTTGCTTGTTAAGCGCTTGCGGCGTGCCATCCGTACTGCCGTCATCGACAACCAGTAATTCCCACGGGCCTTGATAGGCTGCCAAGCTTTCATGAACGCGCGCCAACATGGCGGTGACGTTGTCAATTTCGTTGTACATGGGGATGACAATGGACAATGAAGGTTTGTTGGCAGTTGCTGTTGGCTCAGTCAAGTTGAATACCACTCGTGACGATAAAAAAGACGGGAGAATCATACCGAAAAGCGTACGCGGTTAAAACCAACGTATAGCGGATTGTATGAGGTGATGACCGTTGCATCAACGGCGACGTCGCCAGCGTGTGATGACGAGCACCAGTGGCGTCAGTAATAATGTGCACGATAACACAAATAGGTGCAGATTCACGGCGGCAGCCAAAAGTGCGGTGGTGTCGAGACCGAATGGGGCTAAACCAAGCATCACACCGACTTCGTAGGTTCCTGCTCCGGCCACACCATGGATGGGCAACACACTACTGAGCTCTCCGGTAATGGCACCAAGCCAAGCTTGAGCGAAATCGAGCGTAACAAACTGTTGCAATAACCACGCATAAACAGCCAGTTTGATCAGCCAATTGATCAAGGTCCACAAGACGGCACGCCAGAAAATACGTTGCGTTTTAGGAAGGGCTTGCAATGTATCGAGTGCTTTTAAGCGCCATCCTTGCGGCTGCTGTGCTAGCCATTGCTCAATGCGTTGTTGCAGCAAAAACAAAACGATCGGTGAGGCGCTTACTAGGATGAGCAGGGCGTAGCGTAATTCGGCTGACCAGGGTAAGAACAGGTGTTGCAATGACCACGCAGCCAACACAGCCAACACATACAAGTCCATTAACCGAAGCCATAGTAGCGCAGGAATACTTTGCTGATAAGGTACTTGAAATTCACGCTTCATCAGTACCGGAAAGGCCGCTTCACCACTGCGCATTGGCAGTAGATTGTTGAAGAAGTTATGCAAGACGGTAATACGAGTCAGTGGTCGAAATTGTCCACGGCAGTATGTGTAAAAAAAGTCGTAGAAGCGCAACGCGCGCAACCAGTAACTGATCAACATGAGCAGTAGTGCAAGGGCGATGTGCTCTGGCCGAATGGTTTTCCATGCTTGCAATACCGTAAGCCAGCCATAACTGACTTCGACAACAATGATTAACGCCACCAATAGTAGGCAGCCTAGCCAGAATTTCCAAGAGCGCAGCACGGAGTTTCCTCAGTCAGAATAAGCATTCGATGCTCGCATGTGGTGTATGGCGTGAGCATCGATGAGCGCGGGGATGGTTGCTTTTGTCACGTATAAAGTCAAGAACAACGCTTGAATCGGATGAATATTGCAGTAAAGTGGCGACCTCTCTTTCGTTGCTGTCAAGGTCGTGTGTGTGAAAGTTCTATTGATTAAAACCTCCTCGTTGGGGGATGTATTTCATACGTTGCCTGCCATCGAAGATGTGTGGCAAGCACGGCCTGATATTCAAATTGACTGGGTAGTCGAAGAAGCGTTTGCCGATATTCCGACGTGGCACCCAGCGATTCGTCAGGTCATTCCAATTGCTTGGCGTCGCTGGCGTAAACAGCTGTGGCGGTCATCCAATCGTGCTGAAATGGCGCATTTTTGGCGCACATTGCGTCGTGAGCAATACGATGTGGTACTGGATGCCCAGGGCCTACTCAAAAGCGCGATGGTTGCTCGCATGGCTCGCGGCGAACGAATAGGTCTCGATCGAGATAGTGCAAGAGAGCCGTTGGCCAGTCGTTTTTATCAGCGTCGCATCGCGATTGCCACAGGGCAGCATGCCATTCCCCGGTTACGGCAGTTGTTTGCGGAGGTCTTCGATTATCGTCTTACGGGGGATATTCGCTATGGCGTCGATAAAGCACGCTGGTCCCCGCCTGATATCGACAAGCCATACTGGGTTTTTTTGCATGGTACGACTTGGGTAACCAAGTATTGGCCAGAGGCTTATTGGCGCACGTTAGCAGAACGTGTTGGCGAGCTCGGTATGCAGGTGTGTTTGCCTTGGGGCAATGACGAAGAGCGTCAGCGCGCTGAGCGCATAGCCGAGGGGCTTAGTGCGGTGTCTGTGTTGCCGAAAATGGGACTGAATGCGCTGAACGCGTATTTGGCGCATGCACAAGCGGTGGTGGGTGTTGATACCGGTTTGTCGCATGTGGTGGCGGCGTTGGAAGTGCCGGCGGTGACCATTTATGGCGCTACCGATGCGCGTTTGACCGGAGTGAAAGGCGCTCAAGTGCAGGTGATGAGCAGTACCTTGGGTTGTGCTCCTTGTCTGAGTAAAACCTGCCTTAAACCCGATAACGGTGCCATTCAGGCACCGTGTTATCGCGACATTACTCCCGAGCGGGTGTTGGCCGACTTGATGGCGCGAGTGAATAGCCGTTAGTGTGACTGGTTATTCGATGATGCATTGGCGGTGGATCGGCGTTGACTGCGACGTGGCTGATTGGCCGGTGTTGATGACGTCGAATGTGCTGGCTTAGCCGTGCGCTGCTGCCCCTGTCGTGGCTTACTGTCTGTGCGTGGTGGATGTCCTTCGGTACGGCCCGTTGTGGCTTTCGCTGCTTTGGGCTTTTTCGGTTTTTTCGGTTGGGCTCGAAGACGTGAGGGCATGACTTCTAAGCTGGGTTCAAAACCGGTAATGATGCTTCGTGGCAGATGTTCACCCAGTAGATTTTCAATGGCGTTGAGCTCTTTGCCTTCTTCTGCGGATACCAGAGAGATGGCATGGCCATCGGCGCCAGCTCGACCCGTACGACCAATGCGGTGGACATAATCTTCGGGAACATTGGGTAGCTCGAAATTGACAACTTGCGGTAGCAGGTCGATATCAATGCCGCGTGCGGCAATGTCGGTTGCAATCAAGGCGCGAATGGCGCCTTGCTTAAAGTCATCCAACGCACGCGTACGAGCCCCTTGGCTTTTGTTGCCATGAATGGCGGCCGCTCGGATTTTTTTACTTTCTAAGAATTTCGTGAGTCGATTGGCGCCGTGTTTGGTTCGACAAAAGACCAACACCTGCTGCCAGTCATTCTGTTGTATCAGTTGTGCCAGTAAGGCAGGCTTAGCGGCTTTGTCGACAGGGTGCAGTAATTGTTCAATCCGACTCACGGTAGTATTAGCTGGCGTCGCTGATACCTCAATGGGGTTGTTCACGACGCGACTAGCGAGCTGTTTGATGTCGTCAGAAAAGGTGGCCGAAAATAGCAAGTTCTGTCGTTTTGCGGGTAACAATGCCAAGATTTTACGAATATCGTGAATAAAACCCATATCCAGCATGCGATCGGCTTCGTCCAATACCAGATATTCTAATTGTTGAAAACGCACCGCATTCTGTTGGTATAAATCCAGTAGACGCCCTGGGGTAGCGACTAACACATCCACTCCACGTCGTAAACGCAACATTTGTGGGTTGATTTTGACACCACCAAAGACCACGGTGGAGGTCAATGGTAAATGGCGCGCGTAGTGTTCCACGTTATCGGCGACTTGGGCGGCCAGTTCGCGGGTGGGCGTTAAAATCAGGGCGCGTACTTGGTTAGCACGCACTTTATCGCCTTGGCTGAGGCCTTGTAGTATGGGGAGAGTAAACCCCGCGGTTTTTCCAGTGCCAGTTTGTGCGGCGGCCATCACATCGCGCCCAGCCAAAATATGGGGAATGGCTTGTGCTTGAATGGGGGACGGTGTGTTGTAACCTTGTTCTGCAATGGCTTTTAATAATTCGGGGGAAAGGCCGAGTTCGGCAAATGTCATCAGGTGTCTCTTTGGTGGGTCGTTGGCGATCAGCGCCAAGAAATACGATAGTCAGTGGTCATGATAACGGAACTGGGCGCGAAAGGCGATCTGTGTCCTAGGGATTACTGTTTGCTTGCTTTATAGTGGGTGGTCTGTGTAAATGCTAGGGGGACACGTGCGGAATACATTGCGGTCGACAGGTTTGATGACGGTGATCGCCTTAACGGGGTGCAGCGTAGAATATTATGATCGTCAAGGTCAGGATATTCAACGACTGGGTGATGCCATCAATCATTGTCGTGGCTATACCGAGTTTGTGTTGCCACCGGCTGCGCGTATCAGTGTGGATCGATTGTCAACACGTGAAGCGCGCGATCATTACGATGTGTACTTCAATGTCAGTGATGGCACTCATCATGGTTACGTTCAGTGCCAAGTCAATTTGCGCGGTAAAATTACCCATCATGTGGTTCGTGATTTTCGTCGTCGCTCGCGCTCGTTTGGTGACTTCAGTTTTTGAGATGTTCTTGTCGATATTCGCCTGGTGTCATGCCTGTCCAGGTTTTAAAGCGTCGATGGAATGATCGTGATTCGCTAAAACCCAGTTTTAACGCAATGTCGTGAATCGATAAATGGCTTTGGCGTAACCATTCTGTCGCGACGTCACATCGCAAATCATCCAATAATTGTTGATAGCCCGTACCGGCTTCTTGTAAGCGGCGTTGCAAGGTGCGCTCTGTCATGCCCAGTTGTTCGGCGACTTTTTCGCGGCGCGGCAGGCCATCATTCATCATCGTTCGAAGTAACGAGCAGGTTTGTAGCACGATTGGATGACGTTGTTGGATTTCCGCCATGATGGTTGCGGCTTGCTGTTCCAGTGCTTGCAGGAGTTGGCTGTCCGGTTGGCGTAACGGCGTATCCAATAGGTTTTCAGGAATGATTAAGGCGTTCATCGGCGCATCAAATTCCAGTGGCGCCTGAAAAATCTCATGGTATATATCGCGTTCTTTTGCGCTAGGGGCTGAGCGCTGTAGTAGGACTTTTTCAGGTTGGCTATCGCCGAGTCCCGTCAGCCAGCGAGCAAACAGCAGCCAAGAGCCAAGCACATTGTCGATCATGTGCTGGATGACGACAGGGTCATCGTATTGACATATCCAGCGCATGGCCAGATGGCCATGATACGGTTCTATTTTGGTGATCCCCATGTCACCCACGATCGCCTCGTAGGCCGGTGTAAGGTGCAGCGCTTCGCGCGCGGTGCGAGCATTCATGACCATGTAGCCGACCAGACTGTAGGAGCCGGGTTGTACATAACGCGCACTTTTGAGGCCAAATAGAGGATCTTGGCTTTGTTCAATCAGCCAGCGTAATAGTCGTTGAAAATCGCGCCCTCGTGCACGCGCTACGCTGTTGTCCATAATCCCTACGGGCAGTTGATTGTGAGTCAGTGCGTCGTGTGGGTCGATGCCGTAATCTTGTCCGGCTCGAAGATATTGTCGAATGGCGTTGGACGAGGCCGTCCCGAGAGAATCCGTAATAATGGTCATGGCTTATTCTGGCTGAATTTACTACGTAGCTGGCCGAATCTGTCAGTGCGAGAAAGAACGGCTGGCGTATACTGCTGTTATCTTAACGCTGTGTCAGCAGCGGGTCTAATACAACTCGATTTAAAACAAGAAAAAGGTGATTACATGGCGCGTCGTTGGAATGGTTGGGGTGATGAACATTACACGAAAGAGGTCAGCCCGCACGGAGCGCATTTGATTGAGCAGCGTATTGGACAAACGACGCCATTGCGTGACGCGACGTTAGCGGAGGTGATGGCGCAGGTGCCGATGAGTCGCTTGGCGACGCATCCTTTGATCAGCACGAATACCGAAGAACGAGTGCGCCATGCTCGGGGTCAGAGTTTTCCTGATTGGCTGGCCATGCGCAGTGGCAATTTTGGTGTATTTCCGGATGGTGTGGCCTTCCCCGAGACGAGTGAGCAGGTGCGCGAATTGCTGCTGTATGCGCAACAGCACGATGTCATTGTGATTCCTTATGGTGGCGGTACGTCGGTGGCAGGGCATATTACTCCCACGGCGAACGCTCGACCCATCTTGACCGTGTCGTTAGCGCGCATGAATCAGCTGCTGGATTTGAATGAAGAAAGCCAAATTGCGACCTTTGGTGCCGGCACGCCGGGGCCGCTGGTGGAGTCGCAGCTGCAGGCGCGTGGCTATACCTTGGGCCATTTTCCTCAGTCTTGGGAGTTGTCGACCATTGGCGGGTGGATTGCCTCTCGTTCAAGTGGTCAGCAGTCACTGCGTTATGGTCGCATTGAGCAGATGTTTGCCGGTGGTCGTATGGAAACATTGCAGGGTACGTTGGATATTCCGACCATTCCGGCGTCGTCCGCTGGCCCAGATATTCGCGAAATGGTGATGGGTACGGAGGGGCGTTTGGGGATTTTTACGGACGTGAAAGTTCGTGTTACCCGAGTGGCAGAACAAGAACAGTTTTTTGTGTATTTTATGCCGAATTGGCAAATCGCCAAAAATGTCGTACGGACGATGGTACAAGAGAAAATTCCGCTGTCGATGATGCGTGTCAGTAACGCTCAAGAGACCCAAGCACACTTGCATTTGGGGACCAAACCGAAGCAATTTCGGCTGTTACAGCGCTATTTGCGTTGGCGCGGTTTGGATGATCAATGTTGTATGCTGACCTTTGGGGTGACGGGCAGTCGTGTACAAAATCGTGCGGCTTTGGCGCAATTACGCCCATTACTGAAGCGTGCGGGTGGTGTGGGCGGGTTCTTAGCCAACATGATGGGCAAAATCTGGTCGGAGGGGCGCTTTCGTTTTCCTTATTTGCGTGAAACCACTTGGGCGAAAGGCATTGCCATTGATACGTTAGAAACGTCGACTGACTGGGATCGTGTGGATGACTTAATGACGGACATTGAAACCAGCTTGGCCAATGGTTTGCGCGATGAACAGGAAGACGTCATGGTGTTTACCCATCTGTCGCATTTATATGGTCAAGGGTGCAGTATTTACACCACGTACTTTTTCCGTTGCGCCGACTCCTATGAGGCAACCTATCAGCGCTGGAGTAAATTAAAAGGAAAGGCGTCTGCGGTGATTGCCCAAGGTCAGGCGACGATTTCTCATCAGCATGGTGTGGGTAAGGACCATGCTCCGTATTTGGCGGCCGAAAAGGGGTTGTTGGGCATGCGTATGATTCGCACCTTGGTGGCTGATTTTGATCCTGAAAAACGCTTAAACCCAGGAACACTGTTAGAAGAATAAGCGATTGCTTGTCTCATTATTTGGTTTACATAAGGTTTGTCCAGCATGGCAGAAACAATGAAAAAGCCGATCAATACTTGGCAGGATGCTGGCGTTGAGCAAGCCTGGGAGCAGTTGACGCAACCATCAACATGGGATGCAATTGTGGTCGGTGGCGGCATTACCGGTGCCGGTATTGCACGTGAAGCCGCCCGCCGAGGGTTGCGTGTGTTGTTGCTGGAGCGTCAGGATTTCGCTTGGGGTACATCCAGTCGTTCTTCGAAAATGGTGCATGGTGGTTTACGTTACATTGCCGCCGGTGATGTAAAAACCACCATGCATTCTGTGCATGAGCGTGAGCGTTTAATGCAGGAGTTGCCCGGCTTGGTGGATCGCATGGGGTATTTGATGGCGCACTATCAAGGCGGTTTTCCAGGCCCTTTTGTGTTTAATACGTTGTTGCGTATTTACGATTTTTTTGCCGGTAAAAAATATCGGCAGTATTTTCCAGCGGCGGCTTTCCAATGGCGAGCACCCTACATTCAATCTGAGCAATTATTGGGTGGTACGCAGTTTGCGGATGCCGTCACGGACGATTCCCGTTTGGTGATGCGTGTCTTGCGTGAAGCGCAACGCGATGGTGCCTGTGTGTTGAATTATGTTTCGGTCGATCGCTTGTGCAAAGAAGAGGGCCGAGTCACGGGTGTGCACGTGACGAATCAACGCACGCAACAAACACTGCTGTTACAGGCCCATGTGGTGATTAATGCCACGGGCGCGTGGGCGGATGAGCTTCGACAGGCCGTCAGTGATCAACGTCATATTCGTCCGGCACGTGGCAGTCATATTGTGCTGCCGCAATGGCGTTTGCCTTCGGCTCAGGCCTTGACGGTATTGCACCCAGAAGATCGGCGGCCCATTTTTATTTTTCCTTGGGAAGGTCGAACCGTTGTCGGCACGACGGATTTGGACAATAACGGCATTGCCAATGAAGAAGCCAGCATGACGCGTGACGAACTACGCTACTTGCTGAAGGTGGTTGACGCGCAGTATCCGAGCCAAGCCATTGTTGAAGCGGATGTTATTTCCAGTTGGGCAGGGGTGCGCCCATTGGTGTCTTCGGGTGCGTTGAATCCTTCTAAAGAAAAGCGCGATCACAGTGTATGGGATGAACAGGGATTGGTCAGTGTCAGTGGTGGTAAGTTAACGACCTTTCGATTGATTGCGTTGGATGTATTGGCCAAGGCAAAACGCTACATACCTAACTACCCGGTAGGGCAATTTAGTGAGCAATTGTTCACGCCGATGTCGCGTTCACTGGATGGCATGCAGCATTTGCCTAAGTATCTGCAACGACGTTTGCAAGGCCATTATGGGGCTGATTTGCCGTCGTTATTGGCGTTGGCTGTGGAGGGTGACTTTGAGTTAATTCCGGGCAGTCGTACGTTGTGGCTGGAGCTTCGCTGGGCGGCGCAGCATGAGGCCATTCATCATCTTGACGATTTACTGCTCAGACGCACACGACTTGGTTTGTTGTTGCCGCAGGGTGGTTTGTTGCTGATTGACCGTATTCGCCATGTTAGCCAAGCCGGATTGACTTGGGATGATGCACGCTGGCAGCACGAAATCGAACGGTATCGTACGCTATGGCAGCGTCATTATGGCATTCCAAATGAATAGGTTTGCATCGAACGTCATCCAATAATAAGTCATATAAGGGATCATCGTGTCGCCAGAATATCTTGTTGCCATTGATAATGGCACCCAAAGTGTACGCGTGCTTGTGTTCGATGTGCATGGTAATGAAGTGGCCAAAAGCAAAATCGAACTGAACGCCTATGTGTCTAACCAACCGGGTTGGGCAGAGCAAGACGCCTACTATTATTGGCAAAAACTGTGTGAAGCGTTTCAGGCGTTGTGGGCGCAAGGGACGGTCAGGCCAGAACAGATACGGGGTGTTTCACTCACTACACAGCGCTACACCATGATCAATCTCGATGCGGAATTTCAACCATTACGGCCTGCCATTGTCTGGATGGATCAACGTCGAGCCATGCTGGAGAAACCCGTTGGGGGTTTTTGGGGACTGGCCATTAAAGTACTCGGATTAACGCCGCTGATTAATGATTTGCGCAGCAAAGCTCGGGACAACTGGTTGCAACAATTTGAACCCGATGTCTGGGCGCAAACCCGTTATTACGTCAATTTGTCCGCCTATTTAACGTATCGTTTATGCGGTCAGTTACGCGATTCCTGTGCGTCGATCGTGGGTTACTTGCCGTACGATTATAAACGTCAGTGTTGGGCTAAAAAAGGCGACTTAAAATGGCGGCTATTGGCTGCCACAGCCGATATGATGCCGGAGTTGGTTAAACCCGGTGAACAGTTGGGCGTGATTACCGAGTCTGCCCATCAGCAAACGGGGTTGCCGATGGCATTGCCGATGATTGCCGCCGCCTCCGATAAGGCCTGTGAGGTACTTGGTGCTGGCGGCACTGATCCACACATTGGCTGTTTGAGTTACGGTACCACGGCGACCATCAGTACCAATACACAGCGCTACATCGAAACCATTCCCTTCATTCCGCCGTACAGTTCGGCGATTCCTGATCAGTACAATACCGAAATGATGGTGTATCGTGGTTTTTGGATGGTCAGCTGGTTTAAGCAAGAATTTGCCCATTATGAGCAACGGCAAGCCAAAGAGCAGGGTATTGCTACTGAGCAGCTATTTGATGATTTACTGAACCAAGTGCCAGCAGGCTCTATGGGCTTGATGATGCAGCCGTATTGGTCACCGGGCGTGCGTCAACCCGGCCCTGAAGGTAAAGGCGCCTTTATCGGCTTTGGCGATGTGCACAAACGCGCGCACGTGTATCGTGCCATCTTAGAAGGGTTAGCGTACGAGCTGCGCCAGGGTAAAGAAACAATTGAGCAACGCAGTGGCTTGCGCATGACGCACTTGCGGGTATCCGGCGGAGGCTCCCAAAGTGATGCCGCGATGCAACTCACCGCCGATATTTTCGCCATGCCTGCAGAGCGTCCACATACCTATGAAACCTCTGGTTTGGGGGCGGCCATTAATTGCGCGGTCGGTTTGGGCATTTACCCCGACTACTCAACCGCTTGTGGTGCGATGACGCGGATAGGGGATGTGTTTTATCCGCATCGGGCGACTGTACAGCTGTATGACCGTCTTTATCGTGAGGTCTATACGAAAATGTATCGGCGTTTACAGCCTTTGTATCGCCGCATTCGTGATATTACCGGTTACCCCAGTGCGGATTAATCAAGAAAAATAAGTAAGCTTATTTATTTTCATGCGTTTTCGTACAGTTTGGCTACACTGTTAGCATGAACTATTGGGAGAGCATCGTATGAGTGGAGTGCTAAGTAGCGTTGATGCCAGAACGAAACTCGTTGGGCAAAATCGCTTAGAGCTACTGTTGTTTAATTTGGGTGGTAGCCAGCTCTTTGCCATTAACGTCTTTAAAGTGCAAGAAGTGATGCGCTTGCCTGCGTTAACGAAAATACCCGACTCGCATACGGTGGTGCGTGGTGTGACTCATTTACGGGGTCAGACCGTGCCGGTTGTGGATTTACGACGCGCCATTCAAATGGGGCCGCTGAAGGTGCCCGACGAAGATGCCACCATCATTGTGACGGAATACAATATGACGGTACAGGCGTTTGTCGTAGGTGGTGTCGATCGTATCGTTAATATGAATTGGAATGAAATTTTACCACCTCCAAAAGGATCGGGTCGCCAACATTACCTAACCGCCATTACTCGCATCGACGATCGTATTGTCGAGATCATTGATGTCGAAAAAGTACTCGCAGAAATTGCCCCGTACCAAATGGCGTTAAAAGAAGATGCCTATGACCGTCCTTTGCTGGATAAGGTGAAAGGCAAAAAGATTCTGATTGTCGATGACTCTCATGTTGCCTTGCAGCAAATGGTCAGCGTGTTAGAACCCATGGGAATGAAAATCGTCCAAGCCAACAATGGTTTAGAAGCGTATCAGTTGTTGATGCACTGGAAAGAAGAAGGTCGTGATTTGTCGGATGAATTGGTCATGATCATTACCGATGCCGAAATGCCAGAAATGGATGGCTATATGCTGACCACCGAAATCCGACGCGATCCGGAGTTAAAAGGAACCACTGTGGTGCTGCATACCTCACTTTCGGGTAATTTTAATAAAGCGATGGTGCAGAAAGTCGGCTGCGACGGGTTTTTATCCAAGTTTGCTCCTGAGGCCATGGCGGCAGAAGTGCAACGCTTGATTCGCGAACGGCTAGAGCGTTTAGGGCAGCTATAAATCCAAATCCGGCGGCGTGAATGTCCTTTTTGCGTCGCTTGACCCCTTTATAAGCCAGTGTTTTACTGCGTTCTCTTTACCCATGGCAAGGGCGCATTATGCTCACCATCACCGAGTTACATCATTATCCCATCAAATCGTGTGCGGGATTGTCCGTTGATACGCTGAGTTTCGATGAATTCGGACCATTAGCGGATCGTCGTTGGCTGCTGGTGGATGAACAAGGGCAGTTTGTAACCCAGCGCCAACTGCCTCGTATGGCGTTGATCAAACCGTTTCAGCACGACGGGCAGTGGTGTGTGGAGACTGAGGGTCACACGCCATTGACCTTGTTGCAACCACCGCAGAACGATATCCGCCAAGTTAGGGTGTGGCGTGATGAAATGCTGGCGCAAGACATGGGCGATGAAATTGCGGATTGGTTTTCAACGGTGCTGCAACGTTCGGTGCGTTTAGTGATTGGTTGTGCGGAAACCGAGCGTCATGTAGACGCGCACTATGCTCATGTGCCACAACCATTGGCATTTGCAGACGGATTTCCGTTGTTGGTCATCCACCAAGCCAGTTTGGATTTTTTATCGGAAAAGCTGGGCAGGGTGATGGGTGCTGAGCGCTTTCGAGCGAATGTGGTGGTGAATGGCGGTCAACCGTTCGATGAGTTGCGTTGGTCATCATTGCGCTCAGTGTCATGTTTCGAAGCGTATCTGGCCATGGTGAAACCCTGTGAGCGTTGTGTGATCCCCACGCGCCACCCAACGACCTTAGTGCGAGAAGATGACGTTGTGTCTGTGCTTAAGCAGTATTGTCGGCCAAGTAATGCCATCGTATTTGGGCAAAATGCACAGACCGTAGGGTTGGCTGCTTTGCACGTTGGCGACGAATTCTCCGCGCAGTAAGTGCTTAACAGTCTGGCTGATCTTGATTTGTCTTGTGCTGTGTTTGCAATCGCAGTAACAGTGCCGAGGTATCGAAACGGCCTTGACCAGTTTGTTGTAGTTCACGATAAAAATCATAGACTTGCGATAGAATCGGAAGATCACATTGACTGGCTTGTGCTTGCTCAAGACAAATAGCCAAATCTTTGCACATCCAATCAATGGCAAAGCCATGTTGGTAATGCCCATCGAGCATGCTGCTGTGACGTTGGCTCATTTGCCAGCTCCCCGCTGCACCTTGGCTTAATAGTGGCATCAATTGTTTGGCATCCAGTCCATTTTGCTGGGCGAAATGCAACCCTTCCGCCAAGCTCTGAATCACACCGGCAACACAAATTTGATTCACCATTTTTGCTTTTTGTCCTGACCCAGCACTCCCCAAGCGAGCAATGCTGCGCGTGTAGGGTTGTAGTATCCGTTCGATGTCCGCGACATCTTCTATGTCACAGCCGAGCATAATGCTCAGTTGACCTTGAATGGCGCCTTGTTGGCCGCCAGAAACCGGAGCATCGGCAAAGCGAATACGATGCCTTTTGGCATCCTCAGCAATGCGTTCTGCTAACTGTGACGAGGTTGTCGTGTGGTCAATCAATACACTATGAGGTGGCATGTGTGTGAGTATTTGCTGTTCATAGACGATCTGTTCGACGTCACTATCGCGACCTACACACAGCATGACAAACTCGGCATCTGCTACGGCTGCCATCGGGTTGGCTGCCGTTTTCCCCGTGTAGTGTGTGAGCCATCGTTCGGTGGTTGCTTGTGTGCGATTCCAAACGGTGAGGTCATGGCTTTGGTTGGCCAAGTGACCTGCCATTGGAAACCCCATGTTGCCTAAGCCGATGAAGGTGATCTTGGCCATATTCTGCTCCGTTGGTCAAAAAAAAGCCGCTCAATGAGCGGCTTCGATCATTACCGATGCTGATTAGGCAGGGTAATCACGCTTGGCATGCCCTGTGTACAATTGACGCGGACGACCAATGCGGTAATCGCTGCTGATCATTTCATTCCAGTGTGCAATCCAACCTGGTGTACGGCCGGTAGCAAAAATCACGGTGAACATTTCTGTCGGAATACCAATGGCCTTCAGAATGATACCCGAGTAGAAATCCACGTTCGGGTACAAACCACGTTTTACGAAGTATTCGTCTTCAGTGGCGATTTTTTCTAACTTCATGGCAATTTTCAGCAATGGATCATCAAGCATGCCCAGCTCTGACAACACTTCGTCGCAAGTTTGCTTCATTACTTTGGCGCGAGGATCGAAGTTTTTGTAAACGCGGTGGCCAAAGCCCATCAAACGGAATGGGTCATCTTTGTCTTTGGCTTTCGCAATAAAGGCATCAATGTTGGACTCATCGCCAATCTCAGCCAGCATGTTCAATACGGCTTCGTTAGCACCACCGTGAGCTGGTCCCCACAACGCCGCAATACCGGATGCGATACAGGCAAACGGATTTGCGCCCGTTGAACCGGCCAAACGAACTGTCGAGGTTGACGCATTTTGTTCATGGTCAGCATGCAATAAGAAAATGCGATCCATGGCTTTTGCCAAAATAGGGCTGATTTTCTTTTCGTCACACGGTGTGTTGAACATCATGTGCAAGAAGTTTTCAGAATAGCTCAGCTCATTACGTGGATACATGAACGGCTGACCGATCGAGTATTTGTACACCATGGCCGCTAAGGTTGGCATTTTTGCAATCAAGCGATGCGCAGACACCAAGCGATGATGGTCATCATGAATGTCCAATGAATCGTGATAAAACGCAGAAAGGGCACCAACGACACCGCACATAACCGCCATTGGGTGAGCGTCACGACGGAAGCCATTGAAGAAGTGGCTTAATTGCTCATGCACCATGGTGTGGTTTTTAATGGTGCTGACGAATGTGGCTTTTTGTTCAGCGTTCGGTAATTCGCCATGAATCAACAAGTAGCAGGTTTCTAAATAATCTGACTTTTCGGCCAATTGCTCGATCGGGTAGCCACGATGCAACAAAATACCGGCTGCGCCATCAATATAGGTAATTTTAGACTCGGTGGCCGCTGTCGACATAAAGCCTGGATCGTAGGTGAAAAGTCCTTTGCTGGTTAGGCTACGAACATCGACTACGTCAGGACCAACGGTGCCTTCGTAGACAGGTAATTCAAGGGCTTCATCGATGCCATCAACTTTTAATATTGCTTTTTTGTCAGCCATGAATGGCCTCCCGCAGTGCTAGTTTGAGCCTCAAAAACAAGGCATGACCTTAAATAAAGGTGGACAACTATAAGTACTGAGCGTCATTTGTCAATTACCCAGCAGTCGAGGTGTGTTGTCGAATGCTGTCTAATATAGTTGCTTCTTGTAGATTGCAAGTACTCTGTATGCCTGCTTATTTACTCAGTTAGACCATCTGCCATTTGTAAAATAGTGGATGAATGACTATAATTTGTCGCGGCCCAAAAGTTATGCAATACTTGTACAAGCAATTGGGTCATCTTCTTTAGCCTTTGCTCCTTCGTCGGTTAGCGCCGCTCGGGTGGGCCCATATAAGAGTGTAAAAGAGCCGTGAATAGCAATAGACCTAAAAACTTAGATCTGACCACTATTGACCTCCCACTTCCTGCTAAGGCATCAATCCTTCACCGTATTTCAGGCGTCATCGTCTTTTTTGCAGTGGCTTTCATGTTGTGGGCGCTGGACGCCTCGCTGGAATCTGCAGAGAGCTTTGCCAGTTTGAAAGCGGGGTTTGATAACGGCCTGGTTAAATTCATTACTTGGGGCATTCTGTCTGCGCTTGGTTACCACCTGATCGCGGGTGTGAAGCATTTGGTAATGGATATGGGAATTGGTGAGACCAAAGAAGGCGGTCGTACCGGTGCCATCATAACCCTGATTGGTGGTGTGATCGTGATTATTTTGGCGGGGGTTTGGGTATGGTAAGCAGCGTTACAAACTTAGGACGTAGTGGTGTCTATGACTGGATTATTCAGCGTCTAACTGCCGTGGTTTTGGCAATTTACACGTTGTTTTTGTTGGGTTTCTTCATTGCAACGCCAGAACTGCAGTTTAGCCAGTGGCAAGGTTTGTTTGCCCAGACTTGGATGAAGGTCTTTTCTTTGGCTGCCCTGATTTCTATTTGTGCTCATGCCTGGGTAGGTATGTGGACTATTTCAACCGATTACTTCAAAGCAGCGGGTATCCGTTTTGCTTTCCAGTTGGTAACAGCCGCGTTTCTGTTTACCTACTTGGTTTGGGGTATCGAAACTCTGTGGGGTGTCTAAGTCATGAATAAAATCCGTACGATTTCATACGATGCCATCGTGATCGGTGGTGGCGGTGCCGGTATGCGTGCCGCATTGCAGCTGACTGAAGCGGGCATTAAAACCGCGTGTGTGACCAAAGTTTTCCCTACTCGCTCACACACCGTATCTGCCCAAGGTGGTATTACTTGTGCAATTGCCTCAGCGGATCCGAACGACGATTGGCGCTGGCACATGTACGACACCGTGAAAGGTTCTGATTACATCGGTGACCAAGATGCCATTGAGTATATGTGCTCTGTGGGTCCTCAGGCGGTGTTCGAGTTAGAGCACATGGGTTTGCCTTTCTCGCGTACTGAAGAAGGTCGTATTTATCAGCGTCCATTTGGCGGTCAGTCAAAAGGCCCAGATAACCCAACACAGGCAGCACGTACCTGTGCAGCGGCTGACCGTACTGGTCACGCTTTGTTGCATGCCTTGTATCAAGGCAACCTGAAAGGCGGCACGACCTTCTTAAACGAGTGGTATGCAGTTGATTTGGTGAAGAATGCGAAAGGTCAAGTTGCGGGTGTTATCGCTATCGATATTGAAACCGGCGAAACCGCTTACATCAAAGCCAAGGCCACCGTATTGGCGACCGGTGGTGCAGGTCGTATTTATCAATCGACCACCAACGCGTTGATCAACACCGGTGACGGTGTGGGCATGGCATTGCGTGCTGGCGTGCCTATGCAAGATATGGAAATGTGGCAATTCCACCCGACGGGTATTGCCGGTGCGGGTACCTTGGTAACAGAAGGTTGTCGTGGCGAAGGTGGCTATCTTGTCAACAAAGATGGCGAGCGTTTCATGGAGCGTTATGCACCAAACGCAAAAGATTTAGCCGGTCGTGACGTTGTTGCTCGCTCCATGGTTCTAGAGATTCTAGAAGGTCGTGGTTGTGGTGAAAATGGCGATCACGTGTACTTGAAATTGGATCATTTGGGTGAAGAAACCCTCAATGCCAAGTTGCCAGGTATCCTTGAGCTGTCTCGTACCTTTGCTCATGCTGATCCGGTGAAAGAGCCGATTCCAGTGGTGCCGACTTGTCATTACATGATGGGTGGTATTCCAACCAATATTGGTGGTCAGGCATTGGCGCAAGATGAAAACGGTAACGACGTTGTCATCGAAGGTTTGTACGCCGCGGGCGAAATCGCTTGTGTATCGGTTCACGGTGCCAACCGCTTAGGTGGTAACTCACTGCTTGATTTGGTGGTCTTTGGTCGTTCCGTTGGTTTGCAAGTTGAAAAGAACTTCAAAGACGGTTTTGAATCCGTTGATGCGTCTGACGAAGACATTGAACGCGCAATGGCACGTTTGAATCGTTTGAATTCGACAACAAGCGGTGAAAAAGTAGCAGCGGTTCGTGCTGACTTACAAAAAACCATGCAATTGTACTTCGGTGTATTCCGTGAAGGTCCGAGCATGGAGAAAGGCTTGAAAATGTTGGATGAGATCGGTGAGCGTGTGCGCAATACCGTTCTTGAAGACAAGAGTGGCCCATTCAACACGGCTCGTATCGAAGCGTTGGAATTGGACAATCTGTTTGAAACGGCTTACGCAACAGCGGTAGCGGCTTATTTGCGGAAAGAGTCTCGTGGTGCTCACGCCCGTAATGACTTTACTGAGCGCGATGATGAAAACTGGTTGTGTCACTCGTTGTACTTCCCAGAAACCAAGACCATTGGCAAGCGTGCTGTGAATTTCTCACCGAAAACGGTAGAAGCATTCCAGCCTAAAGTGCGTACTTATTAAGTCGGGAGTCTGATTATGTTAGTGAGTGTTTATCGCTACAATCCTGAAACAGATGCAGCGCCATACATGAAAGACTATGACATTACCATTCCGGGTAACAAAGACGTTATGGTGTTGGATGTATTGGCCCTAGTAAAAGAGCAGGATCCTACGTTGGCTTACCGTCGTTCATGCCGCGAAGGCGTGTGTGGTTCTGATGGTATGAACATCAACGGCAAAAATGGTTTGGCGTGTATTACCCCGATTTCGGAAGCGACCAAGGGTAAGATGGACAAGCTGGTATTGCGTCCACTGCCAGGCATGCCTGTCATTCGCGATATCGTGATTGACATGACCTTGTTCTACAAGCAATTCGAGAAAGTGAAGCCTTTCTTGCGCAACGATACTCCGGCGCCTGCTATTGAGCGTCTGCAAACGCCAGAAGAACGTGAAAAACTGGATGGTTTGTACGAGTGTATTTTGTGCGCTTGTTGTTCAACGTCTTGCCCATCGTTCTGGTGGAATCCTGACAAGTTCATCGGCCCTGCTGGTTTGTTGCAAGCTTACCGCTTTTTAGCCGATAGCCGCGATACCAGTACCGTAGAGCGTTTGGAAGGCTTGAGTGATCCATTCAGTGTTTTCCGCTGCCGCGGTATCATGAACTGCGTCAACGTCTGTCCAAAAGGACTGAACCCAACGCGTGCGATTGGTCACATCCGTAATATGCTGCTGAACCAACAGTTGTAATCGTAAGTTGTTACCATTGTTAGAATAGTTTGTTCAAATGATGGTATTAGACGTAAGTGGGCTGGACACACAGCCCAATTACGTTAAGATTTTCATAAATAGTGCCCACAAAGCGCTGTTTATTAACTAAGCTAGTTCTTACGTTGAGGGAACGGGGAATCCCCGTTTCACCTCAGAGGTTTATCAATCTATCCGATTGGCCCTCATTTGCCTTGTGCAACTGACGGTTTGAGCTCTCTGCGGGTGAAATCCCTCGTTTTATATAAAAACAGGGTGGTCGTACATCATGCACGAGCAGACAATGGAGCAACTCTGGAGTACCTCGCAACTGGCGGGTGGCAACGTTGCTTATATAGAAGAGCTCTTCGAAACGTATTTGCGAGATCCAAACGAAATACCTGAAGAGTGGAGACATTATTTCGATCAACTTCCTCGCGTTGACGAAAACACCTCCGTCGATATTCCTCATAAACCCATCCGTGAACAATTCCTGTTACTGTCTAAAAATCAACATCGGTCTCGACCTGTCGCTACGGCATCCGTTACTTCCGACTTTGATCGTAAGCAAGTGCAAGTATTGCAGTTGATTAACGCCTATCGTGGGCGTGGTCATCAGCATGCGAAGCTGGATCCCTTGGGTTTGATGGTGCGTGAATCAGTGCCTGATTTGGACTTGTCCTTTCATGGCTTGTCGCAAGCGGATTTAGACACGCAATTCCAGACAGGGCCTTTGTTTATTGGTCAAGAACAAGCCACGTTGAAAGAAATTTTAACGGCGCTAGAGGCAACATACTGTGGCACCGTCGGTTCTGAGTACCGCCACATTGTGAATACCGCAGAACAACGTTGGTTTCAGCAGCGTTTAGAAAGCGTTCGTGCCCATCCCAAATTTGGGGCTGATGTTAAATTGCATTTGTTAGAGCGTTTAACCGCAGCCGAAGGATTAGAAAAATACCTCGGTTCTCGTTACCCAGGTGTGAAACGTTTTGGTCTCGAAGGCGGAGAGAGTTTGATCCCGCTGATGGATGAGCTTATTCAACGTTCAGGAACGTATGGCGCCAAGGAAATTGTCATCGGTATGGCCCACCGCGGACGTCTTAATACCCTAATTAACACCTTGGGTAAAAAGACCTCAGATTTATTTGACGAATTCGACGGTAAGGTCGAATACGCCTCTCACGGTGATGTGAAATACCATCAAGGTTTTTCTTCCAACGTGATGACGTCGGGTGGCGAAGTGCATTTGGCCTTGGCGTTTAACCCATCGCATTTAGAGATTGTTTCACCGGTGGTTGAAGGGTCTGTACGTGCTCGCCAAGATCGCCGCAACGACAAAACGGGTGAAAAAGTCGTACCGGTATTGATGCACGGTGACTCCGCCTTTGCTGGTCAGGGTGTGGTGATGGAGACGTTCCAGCTATCACAAACGCGCGCCTATAAGACCGGTGGCACAATCCATATTGTGATCAACAACCAAGTGGGCTTTACTACCTCTAAGCGCGAAGATATGCGTTCAACCGAATATTGCACAGACGTTGCAAAAATTGTTGAAGCGCCGATCTTGCACGTCAATGGTGATGATCCAGAAGCGGTGTTGTTTGTCACCCAGCTTGCGGTTGATTATCGCAACGAGTTTAAGAAAGACGTGGTTATTGATCTGGTCTGCTATCGCCGTCGTGGCCACAATGAGGCAGACGAACCATCGGGCACTCAGCCGCTGATGTACGCTAAAATCAAGAATCAGAAAACCACGCGTGAGTTGTACGCCGAAAAATTGATTGCTGAAGGGGTGATTACCGCTGAAGGTGCAAAAGCACTGGAAGAAGAATACCGCCAAGCGCTTGATGAAGGCCGTCACGTGGTGAAAAGCTTGGTCAGCGAACCCAGCAAAGAACTGTTTGTTGATTGGACCCCGTACTTGGGTCATGAGTGGACGGCGCGTGCCGATACTCGCTTTGATTTAAAAGTGTTGCAAGAATTGTCCAATAAGTTATTGGAGACTCCGGAAGGCTTTTCGGTGCAGCGCCAAGTGGGCAAAATTCTAGAAGATCGTGGTCGCATGGCGGCAGGAGCATTGCCTATTAACTGGGGATACGCCGAAACCATGGCGTATGCCACCTTGTTGCACGACGGTTATCCGATTCGCATTACCGGTCAGGATGTGGGACGCGGTACCTTCTCTCATCGTCATGCCGTGCTGCATAATCAAAAAGACGGTAGCCCCTATATTCCATTAGCGAACATAGCGCCCGGTCAACCCGCGTTTGATTTGTACGACTCCCTATTATCGGAAGAAGCGGTACTGGCGTTTGAGTACGGTTATGCGACCACAACGCCGAATGCACTGGTGATTTGGGAAGCGCAGTTTGGTGATTTTGCCAATGGTGCACAGGTGGTATTCGATCAATTCATTTCCAGTGGCGAACACAAATGGGGACGTTTGTGTGGCTTGACCATGCTTTTGCCTCATGGTTATGAAGGTCAAGGTCCTGAGCATTCGTCGGCTCGTTTGGAGCGCTATTTGCAATTGTGCGCAGAGCATAATGTGCAAATTTGTGTACCATCGACGCCTGCACAGGTGTATCACATGTTGCGTCGTCAGGCCATTCGCCCATTGCGTAAGCCACTCGTCGTGATGTCTCCTAAAAGCTTGCTGCGTCACAAGTTAGCAACCAGTACGCTCGACGAATTGGCCAAAGGTCGATTCCACACCGTACTGGATGAAATTGATGAGTTGGTTGCTGACGACGTAACGCGTATCTGTTTGTGTTCCGGTAAGGTGTACTACGACTTATTAGAACGTCGTCGTGCTGAAGAAATCGGCCATGTTGCCATTGTTCGAATTGAGCAGCTGTATCCATTCCCAGCTAAGCAATTGGCTAAGGTCTTGTCTAAATACAGTAATGTGAAAGAGGTAATCTGGACGCAAGAAGAGCCGATGAACATGGGCGCATGGTACAGCAGTCAACACCATATGCGTCGAGCGCTTGCTCAATTGAATACGGATTTACACTTGGATTATGCCGGTCGTGATGCCTCAGCGTCACCCGCGGCGGGTTACATGAAACTCCATTTACAACAGCAAGAATCATTGATCTGTGATGCTTTGGGAATCCAAGGCAAGGCGTAACTCAGGAATATTAAGGAATAACAAATGAGCATAGAAATTAAAGCCCCCACTTTTCCTGAATCAGTGGCAGATGGCACGGTAGCAACTTGGCACAAACAGCCAGGCGAAGCAGTACAGCGTGATGAATTGTTGGTGGATATTGAAACCGATAAGGTCGTTCTTGAAGTCGTTGCACCAGCCGATGGTGTGTTGAAAAACGTCTTGAAAGAAGAAGGTGATGTGGTTTTAAGTGACGAAGTGTTGGCTATTTTTGAAGCCGGTGCTGTTGCGACTGCCGCTCCTGATGCTGCCAATACCGCAGACAGTACAGCCGTTACTGAAGAAGCATCCAGCGCTGATGCTATTTTGAGTCCTGCCGCTCGTAAAATCGCTGAAGAAAATAAGGTCAATGTGGCTCAAGTCGTTGCCACTGGTAAAGATGGTCGTATCACCAAAGAAGATGTGGTTAATCATCTGAAACAAGCGCCAGCGGCCGCCTCAACGGCACCGACTGCTAAGCCAGAAGCGAAACCTGAACCGGCCAAAGTGGCATTGCCTACGGCCAATCCGGGTGAGCGCATTGAAAAGCGCGTACCAATGACGCGCTTACGTGCCACGATTGCTCGTCGTTTGGTTGAAGCGCAACAAAGTGCCGCCATGCTGACAACGTACAATGAAGTGAACATGCAACCCATCATGGATTTGCGTGCGAAATACAAAGACGCGTTTGCTAAGAAGCACGGTGTTAAGTTGGGCTTCATGTCGTTTTTTGTGAAGGCCGCCACGGAAGCATTAAAACGTTTCCCTGCTGTGAACGCCTCCATCGATGGTAACGACATGGTCTACCACGGTTATCAGGATATTGGTGTGGCGGTATCCACGGAACGTGGTTTGGTTGTGCCCGTATTACGTGATACCGATGCGATGGGATTGGCTGAGATTGAGAGCGGAATCAATGACTTCGGTTTGCGTGCTCGTGATGGCAAGTTGGGTATTGATGAGATGCAGGGCGGTACGTTCACCATTTCGAATGGCGGTACGTTTGGCTCACTGATGTCAACCCCGATTTTGAATCCACCGCAAACAGCCATCATGGGGATGCATAAAATCCAAGAGCGGCCAATGGCGGTGAATGGTCAGGTAGTGATTTTACCGATGATGTATCTGGCGCTATCGTACGATCATCGCATGATTGATGGAAAAGAAGCGGTGCAATTCTTGGTCACGATCAAAGACCTGTTGGAAGATCCGGCACGTTTGTTGTTAGACATTTAATCGGATAGAGAAGGAATTGAACATGAGTAAGAAGTTTGATGTGGTTGTTATTGGCGGCGGACCGGGTGGTTACGTTGCTGCTATCCGTTGTGCTCAGCTTGGCTTTGAAACCGCTTGTATTGATAAGTGGCTAAATAAAGATGGTAAAGCGGTTTTCGGTGGAACGTGTTTGAATGTCGGTTGTATTCCATCCAAGGCGCTGTTGGACAGTTCGCACAAATACCACGAAGCGAAAGATAATTTCGATATTCACGGTATTCAAGTGGGTGACATCAGTATGGATGTCAGTGCCATGCTGAAGCGCAAAGACCAAATCGTTAAAAACTTAACGATGGGTGTCGCAACACTATTCAAAGCCAATGGCGTTAAAGCCTTTGAAGGCACGGGTAAATTATTGGCGGGTAAAAAAGTCGAATTTACTAATCACGCCGGTACGGTTGAAGTATTAGAAGCCGAACACGTGATCATTGCGACAGGTTCTGTGCCGGTGAATATCCCGCCTGCACCGTTAACGGATGGCATCATTGTTGATTCATCAGGCGCGTTGGAATTTCCAGAAGTACCGAAGCGCCTTGGTGTGATCGGTGCTGGTGTGATTGGTTTGGAACTGGGCAGTGTTTGGGGTCGTTTGGGCGCAGAAGTCGTTGTATTGGAAGCGCAAGACAAATTCTTGCACTTGGTGGATCAAGCCGTTGCCAAAGAAGCGCAGAAGCTCTTCACTAAGCAAGGCATGGATATTCGCTTGGGCGCACGAGTAACTGGCTCGAAAATCGGAAGCAATGATGTCACGGTGACCTACCAAGATGCGGAAGGCGAGAAGACCGAGAAATTCGACAAGCTGATCGTGGCCGTTGGTCGTCGCCCCTACACGGAAGCGCTGTTGGCCGGTGATGCTGGCGTTAATCTGGATGAACGCGGTTTCATTCATGTGGATGAAAGCTGCCAAACGGACGCACCAGGTGTTTGGGCCATTGGTGATGTCGTACGCGGCCCTATGTTGGCTCACAAAGCGTCGGAAGAAGGGGTGATGGTGGCTGAGCGCATTGCGGGGCACAAAGCACAGCTCAATTACGATGTGATTCCATCGGTCATTTATACGCATCCTGAAATTGCTTGGGTAGGGCGTACCGAAGAGCAACTGAAGGCGGATGGCGAACCGTACAATGTGGGTATGTTCCCATTTGCGGCGAATGGTCGTGCGATGGCCGCCAACGATACCGATGGCTTTGTGAAGATCATTGCCCATGCGGAAACCGATCGTATTCTGGGTGCCAGCGTCATTGGTCCTAGTGCCGGCGATTTGTGTCAACAAGTGGTTGTGGCGATGGAGTTTGGTTCAAGCGCGGAAGACATGGGTATGATGGTATTCTCCCATCCAACGTTGTCTGAAGTGGTGCATGAAGCGGCGTTGTCTGTGAACAATGCGGCGATTCATAAAGCCAATCGTAAACCAAAGAAAAAATAATATGCAGCCCGGAATACCGGGCTTCATTTTATGACGTGGTGTGATGTGAACATGGCCTAAGCGGCAAGATCTCACATCACGTTAACACCAGCTGTCGAGTAATCCTCGACAAACACAGAGAAACAGGACGAAAGCGATGAACCTTCACGAATATCAGGGTAAACAGCTTTTTGCTCAATACGGCCTACCAGTATCCAAAGGTGTGGCCGCTAAAACAGCAGAAGAGGCTGTCGCAGCTGCCGATCAGATTGGTGGCGACAAATGGGTCGTTAAAGCACAGGTGCATGCCGGTGGCCGCGGTAAAGCGGGTGGCGTTAAGCTTGTTACGACCAAAGAAGAGATCAACGCGTTTGCAGAGAAGTGGTTGGGTAAAAACTTAGTCACTTACCAAACCGATGAAAATGGTCAACCTGTTAGCCGGATTTTGGTTGAAACCTGCACTGACATCGCCAATGAGTTGTATTTGGGTGCGGTTGTGGATCGCAGTACACGTCGCATTGTGTTTATGGCTTCAACCGAAGGTGGTGTTGAAATCGAAACCGTGGCGGAAGAAACGCCCGAAAAAATCTTAAAAGCGACCATTGATCCGTTAGTGGGTGCTCAGCCTTACCAAGGTCGTGAATTGGCTTTTAAATTGGGTTTGCAAGGCGATCAAATCAAACAGTTCACTCACATTTTCATGGGGTTGGCGAAACTGTTTGCAGAAAAAGATTTAGCGCTGTTAGAAATTAACCCGTTGGTCATTAAAACCGATGGTAACTTGCATTGTTTGGATGCCAAGCTGGCGATTGATGGTAACGCGTTGTACCGTCACAAAGACTTGCAAGAAATGAACGATCCATCACAAGAAGATGCTCGTGAAGCCGAAGCGGCGGAGTGGGATCTGAACTACGTTGCTCTAGACGGTAACATTGGCTGCATGGTGAACGGCGCTGGCTTGGCCATGGGTACCATGGACATGGTGGCGTTGCATGGTGGCTTCCCTGCCAACTTCTTGGATGTTGGCGGCGGTGCAACCAAAGAGCGTGTGGCTCATGCATTTAAACTGATTTTATCCGATGACAAAGTGAAAGCCGTACTGGTTAACATTTTCGGCGGTATCGTTCGTTGTGACATGATTGCCGAAGGCATCATTGGCGCAGTGAAAGAGGTGGGTGTTTCTGTACCGGTTGTGGTGCGTTTAGAGGGCACCAATGCGGAATTGGGTAAGAAAGTTTTGGAAGAATCTGGCTTGGCCATTATCGCAGCAACCAGTTTAACTGACGCTGCTGTTCAAGCAGTTAAAGCAGCGGGGAACTAAGCATGGCCATTCTGATTAACAAAGACACAAAAGTTATTTGCCAAGGTTTTACTGGCGGTCAAGGTACGTTCCATTCCGAGCAAGCCATTGCCTACGGTACGCAAATGGTCGGTGGTGTGACGCCTGGTAAAGGCGGCACCACGCATTTAGGTTTGCCTGTGTTTAACACCGTACGTGAAGCGGTTGAAGCAACGGGTGCCGATGCATCGGTCATTTATGTACCGGCACCGTTCTGTAAGGACTCGATCTTAGAAGCAGCCAATGCGGGCATTCAATTGATCGTGTGCATTACCGAGCACATTCCCGTGATGGACATGCTGGAATGTAAAGTGAAGTGCGATGAATTGGGCGTTCGTCTGATTGGTCCTAACTGTCCAGGTGTTATCACTCCTGGGGAATGTAAGATCGGTATTATGCCGGGTCACATTCACTTGCCCGGTAAAGTCGGCATTGTGTCTCGTTCAGGCACATTAACGTACGAAGCCGTTAAGCAAACAACCGATCACGGTTTTGGTCAGTCGACGTGCGTGGGTATTGGTGGTGATCCGATTGCGGGATCAAACTTCATCGATATTTTGGGTATGTTCCAAGACGATCCACAAACCGAAGCCATCGTTATGATTGGTGAGATTGGTGGCAGTGCCGAAGAAGAAGCGGCCGCCTTCATTAAAGCCAATGTGACCAAGCCGGTTGTGTCTTACATTGCCGGTGTAACAGCACCCAAAGGCAAGCGTATGGGCCATGCGGGCGCGATCATTTCTGGCGGTAAAGGAACAGCGGATGAGAAATTTGCTGCTCTGGAAGATGCCGGGGTACGCACCGTACGTTCGTTGGCCGAAATCGGTACTGCACTGAAAGAAGTGACCGGTTGGTAAGCGTTTAGCACCAACAAGGTTGTTATAAGAACCACGCCTCGGCGTGGTTTTTTGTTTGCCCAGCGAAGCTGGCAAACCCGTCAGGCTGAAAGAAGCCTGA
>JACUUC010000058.1 GCA_014859445.1 Bacterioplanes sp. | reverse complement strand
GGCTACGTTGGCCTGCCACTCGCAGTTGAGTTTGGCAAGAAGTACCCCGTTGTCGGTTTTGATATTAATAAAGCTCGCTTGGCTGAATTGAGCAAAGGCCACGACAGTACGTTGGAAGTGGATGATCAGGAGCTGGCAGAGGCCAAGCATTTGTCTTACAGCAGCTCACTCGATGACTTAAAGGTATGCAATGTTTTCATCGTGACCGTGCCAACGCCTATTAATGAACACAAACAACCTGACCTCACTCCTCTGATTAAAGCCAGTGAAACCATTGGTAAAGTACTCAAGCAAGGCGACATTGTTATTTATGAATCTACTGTTTACCCCGGAGCAACCGAGGAAGACTGTGTGCCTGTGCTGGAGCGAGTCTCAGGCTTAACCTTTAACAAAGATTTCTTCTGTGGTTACAGCCCAGAGCGTATTAACCCCGGCGACAAAGAACACCGAGTTACTACCATTCTGAAAGTAACCTCTGGTTCTACACCAGAAGTAGCAGAAACAGTTGATCAGCTCTATCGCTCGATCATTACCGCCGGTACACACAAAGCCAGTTCCATTAAAGTAGCGGAAGCCGCTAAGGTAATTGAAAATACTCAGCGTGATGTGAATATTGGCCTGATCAATGAATTGGCACTTATTTTCAACAAGCTGGGTATTGATACCGAAGAAGTGCTGAAGGCCGCCGGTACTAAATGGAATTTCTTACCTTTCCGCCCTGGCTTGGTGGGTGGTCATTGCATTGGCGTAGACCCTTACTATCTTACCCATAAGGCCCAATCGGTTGGTTATCACCCCGAAATTATTCTGGCAGGCCGTCGCTTGAATGATGGTATGGGTGCCTATGTTGCCAGCCAGCTGGTGAAGGCGATGCTGAAAAAACGCATTCATGTTGAAGGTTCGCGTGTGTTGGTGTTGGGCTTAACCTTTAAAGAAAATTGCCCCGATCTGCGCAATACCAAGGTGGTGGATATTATTGCCGAACTGCAAGACTATGGTGTTAGCGTCGATTGCTACGATCCCTGGATTAACGCCGCAGAAGCCCAGCATGAATACGGTATTACACCGGTTTCTGAACCTGCTTTAGGTGTTTATGACGGTATTGTGTTGGCCGTAGCCCATAAAGAGTTTGCAGCAATGGGTGCTGAAAAAATCCGTGCCTTGGGTAAGCCAGCGCATGTGTTGTACGACCTTAAGTATGTTCTGGCGACAGCTGATGTGGATTTACGTCTCTAGAGATGCTAACGTACCGGCCGTTTTACTTACGTCCCATAAGGATGAACGATGTCAATTTATCGCTACTTTGTAACGCGTTTCACGGGTCTTGATCTGATGGAGGCTGTTCAAGGGATGTCTGATTATGAAAGCCTTGACCGTTATTATCAGCTAAAGCCTACGGATCACCGAAGCTTAGGCCAAGTGGTAGTTGCAGAAACGCCTGCTGCTTCGGTTGATGGTGTATCAAGTCTGGTATTGCATGACAAGAGCATGGATGCTTTGGCTCAACTGAGAGAATTGGCTCGCTAATTCTCTGCTTAAAAGGATTTTATGTTTATGGTTCAGCCATCTGAGCTACTGAGGGCCATGGAGCAAGAAGCACTGCTAGACCTGCAAGTGATCGATGTACCCCCGGAACATGAAGCAGCACTGGACATTGGCAATGTGCAGCAGTGGTATTTTGAAACTGAAAAGTTGATTCGTGTATTGGCAAATACACTGCCTTCTACTATGTCACAGCCGATTAATCAGCTGCGTTATGCTGGTCATCATATTCTTAAAGCTACTGCAGTGCTTGATGATGCTGAAGTTAAAAAAGCCAATCTGATTGAGGCCTTTAAACATTGTAAGCGTGCTTATTACGATGCGTTAGATTTGTATATTTATCATATGGCAGAATCACATCGAGATAAGTTGGCTTTTTTGCCCGATAAGGAACAATCACGTGAGCTGGCCGAAAAGCTCTCACTCTTTTTGAATGAAATCAATCAAGCGCGATTGGACTCACTGAAACGTATAGAGTATTACGCGAATGTGCAGCAAAAACTGTTGGGTGGCTTAAAACTGGTCAGCCAGATTAATGAGGCGCTGGCTGCATCAGGCATCAATAGCGAGATCCTGCAGAATCGCAAGATACTGGCCAAACAAAACCTTGAATTAAAAGCACAACTTAAACAACGATTAGCAACTGGTGAGAAGAAATTCAATAACTGGATGTTGGGTATTACTCTGGCTATCGTGCTTTCAACATTTCTCGGGCTGGTGTTTCAGAATTTTGGGACTCAGCTTTTACTTCAGAGTCATCATTTTCTTCATATTCAGCCAGCGCAATCATTACAGCCTAAGCAGCAAGCTGTAGAGAAGCCAGAACAACCGCCCGTACAAACAGAACAGGAAAAAACAGAGTAATGACTGCCTATTCACAACTGCTTGAAACCCTGCCGACTAGTCCAAAAACTTGGCTGATCACTGGCGTTGCCGGTTTTATTGGTTCTAATTTATTAGAGCATTTACTGAAGTTGAATCAGACAGTGGTTGGGTTAGATAACTTCGCTACCGGCCATCAGCATAATCTGGATGAAGTAAAGGGCTTGGTGACAGCTGAGCAATGGGCTGGTTTTACCTTTATTGAAGGTGATATCCGCAATCTCGATGATTGCCACAAGGCATGTGCAGGGGTGGACTACGTTCTGCATCAGGCGGCATTAGGCTCTGTACCACGCTCCATTAATGACCCTATCACCACTAACGCCACGAATATCAGTGGCTTTTTAAATATGCTGGTTGCGGCGCGGGACGCTGGTGTAAAAAGCTTCACTTACGCAGCCAGTAGCTCAACTTATGGTGACCACCCAGCGTTGCCGAAAGTTGAAGAAAACATCGGTAAACCATTGTCGCCGTATGCTGTAACCAAGTATGTCAACGAGCTGTATGCCGATGTGTTTGCCAAAACATATGGCTTTAAAACCATAGGTTTGCGGTATTTTAATGTGTTTGGTAAACGACAAGACCCGAACGGCGCTTATGCGGCGGTTATACCCAAATGGGCAGCCTCTATGCTGTTGGGTGATGATGTTTTCATTAATGGTGATGGTGAAACCAGCCGTGATTTCTGCTTCATCGAAAATGCCGTGCAGGCTAACTTGTTAGCGGCAACAGCAACGGAAGACGCCAAAAACGAAGTCTACAACGTTGCCGTGGGCGACCGCACTACGTTAAATGATTTGTACCGCGCATTACAGGCCGCTTTGGCCCAGAACGGTAAACCCTATGAGAAAGCTGCGGTTTATCGTGATTTCCGTACTGGTGATGTTCGTCATTCGCAGGCAGATATTGGTAAGGCGGCCAGTAAATTAGGCTATGCGCCGGAATACCGCATTATGGAAGGTATTGCCAAAGCCATGCCTTGGTACATAGAGAATGTGGGCTAAGCAACAGTGAAAAAGCGCTTTTTAATGATTGCTGGTTATCCCGATTCACTGCTGAATTTTCGTGGCCCACTTTTGAATGCACTGATAGCCGCTGGGCTGGATGTTCATGTGGCAGCACCAGATTTGCCAGCAAACAGCGGAGTAAGACAACGCTTGGAAGCTTTGGGTGTTCAGGTACATGAAGTCCGCCTTAACCGTACAGGAATGAACCCGTTATCTGATTTGGGTTCACTTTTTAACCTTTGGCGGTTAATGCGGCGCTTAAAGCCCGATTTCTCTTTAGCTTACACAATTAAGCCGGTTATCTATGGGAATGTAGCCGCTTGGTTAGCCAGAGTACCGGCTCGTTTTGCGCTGATTACAGGGTTGGGCTATGCCTTCCAGGGCGAGGCTGGTCAACGTTCTTGGCTAAAACGCATTGTACAAAATCTGTACGGGTTTGCGCTTGCTAAGGTGACAAAGGTTTTCTTTCAAAACCCGGATGATGAAGCCTTGTTCTATGACCAGGGGATTCTTGATTCGGCTGATCGTAAAACCGTTGTTGTGAATGGTTCCGGCATTGATGTTGATAGTTTTACTGTTGCTCATTTTCCTGAAACGATCCAGTTCCTGCTTATTGCAAGATTGTTGGGTGATAAAGGTGTACGGGAATATGTGCAGGCTGCAACGACAGTGCGTAAGCAGTACCCGAATACGGTTTTTGGCTTGGTTGGCTGGATCGATGAAAACCCAGATGCCATTGATGGTGATGAGTTGCAGAACTGGGTCGATTCCGGTGTGGTTAAGTTCTATGGTCGTTTGGCTGATGTGAAACCTGCTATTGCCGATAGTAGTGTTTATGTTTTGCCTTCTTACCGTGAAGGAACGCCGCGTACTGTATTGGAGGCCATGGCAATGGGCAGAGCGGTTATTACAACGGATGCTCCTGGTTGCCGGGAAACCGTTGTGCATGGGAAAAATGGCTTTTTAGTGCCCGTTAAATCGACAGCCGAACTTGCTGCTGCAATGAACCACTTCATTGAGAATCCAGAGTTGGTTGTGGCCATGGGGAAGGAGTCTAGGTTGTTAGCGGAAGAAAAGTACGATGTTCGTAAAGTGAATGATCACATGTTGCGGGAAATGGGTATTAAATGATCAAGCGCCTTTTTGATATTTTCGCTTCTTTCTTTGGCTTATTGATATTATCTCCGATCATTGCCATTGTCGCCTGGAAAATCCGTAAAAACCTCGGTTCGCCGGTGTTGTTTAAACAAGTACGCCCGGGTAAAGATGGTAAGCCTTTTGAAATGGTGAAGTTCCGTACCATGCGTGATGCGGTTGATGCGGAAGGTAACCCACTGCCCGATTCAGAGCGCTTAACGCCTTTTGGTAATTGGTTACGCTCCACCAGTTTGGATGAACTGCCCGAGCTGTGGAATGTGCTGAAAGGGGATATGAGCTTGGTTGGCCCGCGACCGTTGCTGATGGAGTATCTGCCGCTCTATAACCCAGAACAATACCGCCGCCATGAGGTTCGCCCTGGGGTTACCGGTTGGGCGCAAGTGAATGGCCGTAACGCCATCAGCTGGGAAGAAAAGTTTAAGCTGGATGTGTGGTATGTGAATAACCAGTCCTTTTGGCTGGATATTAAAATTGTGTGGTTAACCGTTAAGAAGGTGCTGCTGCGTGACGGCATTAGTGCTGAAGGTGAGGCCACCATGAGTAAGTTTACCGGTACTAAGTCGTGAAAAGGCTCGCCATATTAGGTGCCAGTGGCCATGGAAAAGTGATTGCCGATGGGGCCTTGCTTTCAGGTTTTGATGACGTTGTCTTTTTTGATGATGCCTGGCCGAAGCTTGCAGAGAATGGCCGTTGGCAAGTCGTGGGTGATTCTGCTCAGTTACTTTCGCGTTGCAGTGAGTTTGATGGTGTTATTGTTGCCATCGGGAATAACTCAGTAAGAGCCAGTAAGAGTATTGCGTTGATGGATGCTGGTGCAATGCTTACTACGGTTGTTCATCCTTCTGCTGTTATAAGCTCGTTCGCTGTTATTGGTTCCGGTAGTTTTATTGCAGCAGGTGCGGTTGTGCAGGTGGATGCCGTTGTTGGGCGTTTTTGTATCGTTAACACTAATGCGGTGGTAGAGCACGATTGTACTTTAGGCGAAGCAGTTCACATTAGCCCGGGGGCGATGCTGGCTGGCGCTGTGACCGTGGGTGACAGAAGCTGGGTTGGCATTGGTGCTTGTGCTCGTCAATTAGTCCGCATTGGCAGTGATGTTGTTGTTGGTGCCGGTGCGGTAGTTATTCGTTCTATTTCTGATTCTTGTACGGTTGTGGGTAATCCGGCCCGCCCGTTAGTACGCTGATTTTTACAGGTTTATATGCTTAACACTCCTTTTTCTCCCTGGCCTTCGTTTACGCAAGAAGAGGCCGATGCGGTATCCCGCACGTTACTGTCTAATAAAGTGAATTATTGGACGGGGTCTGAATGTCGTGAGTTTGAAAAAGAATTTGCGGCTTACTTTGGTAGTGAATACGCCATTGCGTTAGGCAACGGTACATTAGCGCTGGATGTTGCGTTTAAGGCATTGAATATTGGCGCGGGTGATGAGGTGGTGGTGACCTCGCGTACGTTTTTGGCGTCCGTTTCCAGTATTGTGTTGTCGGGTGCGGTGCCGGTGTTTGCCGATGTAGACGGTGATTCACAAAATATTACTGCTGAAACGATTCAGGCGGTATTAACCCCCCGCACCAAAGCCATTGTGTGTGTGCACTTGGCCGGTTGGCCGTGCGATATGGACAGCATTATGACGTTGGCTGAGGCCAATGGCCTATATGTGATAGAAGACTGTGCCCAGGCGCATGGTGCGTTTTATAAGGGTCGATCTGTCGGTTCCATTGGTCATGTTGGTGCATGGTCGTTCTGCCAAGATAAGATTATGTCCACGGGTGGTGAAGGTGGCATGGTAACCACGAATGATCGTGAGTTGTGGTCAAAGATGTGGTCGTTTAAAGATCATGGCAAAAGCTGGGACGCCGTATACGAACGTCAGCATCCGCCGGGTTTTCGCTGGTTGCATGAAAGTTTTGGTACTAACTGGCGTATGACCGAATTGCAGGCCGTGATTGGCCGCATTCAGTTACAGCGTATGCCAGAGTGGACGCGTATTCGTAATGAGTATGCGGCACAAATCTGGAATACCGCCCGGGAATGCTCTGGTTTACGGGTGCCGGTTGTTCCTGCTGATATTCAGCATGCTGCGTATAAATGTTATGTGTTTGTGGAGCCGGGGCAGCTGAATGACGGCTGGGATCGTGATCGTATTATGGCAGAATTGAATGCGCGTGGTGTGCCGTGTTTTTCGGGTTCTTGCTCAGAGGTGTATTTAGAAAAAGCTTTTGATGACACTGAATATCGTCCGATCGAGCGGTTGCCTGTAGCCAAAGAATTGGGTGAAACCAGTTTGATGTTTTTGGTGCATCCAACGTTAACGTCGGTTGAGCTGGATAAAACCTGTGCGGTGTTGAGTGAGGTGATGGCGCTGGCGGCGGGTTGATTTGGTGTTTTGTTCTGAGTTTTGTCATTAATCCCACTTCATGTGGGATTTTTTTTGTTATTTTGTTGATGATTTTGTGGGAGGGGTTGATGGGTTTGGCCTGCCTAACGGCAGGGTTCGCGGGCATGGCCCGCTCCTACATGGGTTGGTTGTGTTGGAGGGCGGTAGGGTTCGCGGGCATGGCCCGCTTATATGGACCCGTCCCAGTGTTGCAAGCTATT
>JACUUC010000073.1 GCA_014859445.1 Bacterioplanes sp. | reverse complement strand
AGGATGTTGAATACTAAGTTTTCGCCGTGGCCGTCGTTTACGCAGGAAGAAGCGGATGCGGTGCGTGATGTGGTGTTGTCGAATCGGGTGAATTATTGGACGGGGCAGGAATGTCGTGAGTTTGAGAAAGAATTTGCTGCTTGGTGTGGCACGGAGTATGCCGTGGCGCTGGCGAATGGTACCTTGGCATTGGATGTGGCATTGAAAGCGTTGGGAATTGGCGAAGGTGACGAAGTGATTGTGACGTCGCGTACTTTTTTGGCGTCGGTGTCGAGTATTGTGAATGCGGGTGCGAAGCCGGTGTTTGCCGATGTGTCGCGCGATTCGCAGAATATTACACCTGAGTCGGTGCGGGCGGTGTTGTCGCCAAAGACCAAGGCGATTATGTGTGTGCATTTGGCGGGTTGGCCGTGTGATATGGATGGCATGATGGCGCTGGCGGATGAATTGGGTTTGTTTGTGATTGAGGATTGTGCGCAGGCGCATGGTGCTATGTACAAGGGTAAGCCGGTCGGGTCGATTGGTCATGTTGGGGCGTGGAGTTTTTGCCAAGACAAGATTATGACCACCGGAGGTGAAGGTGGTATGGTGACGACCAATGACCGTGAATTATGGTCTAAGATGTGGTCGTTTAAGGATCATGGTAAATCTTGGGAAGCGGTATATGAACGCGAACATCCGCCGGGGTTTCGCTGGTTGCATGATTCGTTTGGTACCAATTGGCGCATGATGGAAATGCAAGCGGTGATTGGTCGCATTCAGTTAAAACGCATGGCCGATTGGACAGCGAGGCGCTTAGCAAACTCTGAGCGTATTTGGGATGTGTGTCGTCAACAACCAGGTCTGCGTGTACCGGATATTCCGGTTGACATTCAACACGCGGCTTATAAGTGTTATGTTTTTGTCGAGCCAGCAAAGCTTAAGTCTGGTTGGGATCGTGATCGGATTATGGCGGAAGTTAATGCGCTGGGCGTGCCTTGTTTTTCAGGGTCTTGCTCTGAAGTTTATTTAGAAAAGGCATTTGATAATACTGGTTTTAGACCCGTTGAACGTTTGCCAGTGGCGAAAGAGTTGGGTGAAACATCGTTAATGTTTTTAGTCCATCCGTCATTGACTGAAGCGGAAATTGATTTAACTTGCAAAGCGATTAAGAAGGTAATGTCTGATGCCCAAGCTTAAGTGCCAGGCCTGGTGGTATGATTTCTTTAATCAAGTGCAGTAAAAGGGTCAGTGCAGTAAAAGGGTCAAAGCCTTTTATTGTGAATAACTTAATTTAATGATCA
>JACUUC010000057.1 GCA_014859445.1 Bacterioplanes sp. | reverse complement strand
AAGCGTTATTGCCGTGGAATATGAATGCGCTAGATGGGGTTGGCTGAGCGCTTACGTATCTTGGGCTAATTCAGCCATGATGACCGGGCCATTCTCAAAAATAAATCCAAATGTTTCAGCACTACTGCCTTTGATGTCGGCCATCGCTACTTTTTGCCCCAGAGGCGTTTTATAAAACGCCATCCAAGTCTGCAAATGTTCATTGCTCAAACTGTTGAGTAATAACGATAATGCCTGCGGCTCAAGCTCGTCCATGTTATACACATCATAAGCCGAACGCTGAATCACCGCAGCGATTTCACCCGGCATACCGTGCATTTGAGCTTGCTGTAACCCTGTAGAGATGCTCTCCGGTATTTGACGCAATGATTCCTGTATGGCCATTTGCGTTAACAACCAACGGCCATTGTCTTCGTCTTGCTGCTTAATCTCTGCCACTGGCTTAGCGAGATTTGGCTGGGCTTGTGCTGTCGCTGACAAGCCAAATACACTGAAAACCAGCACGCAAACCAGAGCATGTACCTTTTTATTTTGTTTTTTCATTGCTACTTTCTTTCCTTTTAAAGTGTTTTTAAGTCAATTCCCTAACAGAAATTAACGATCATTATCTAACCACATCATGGCATTGCGCAGAAGATCAATTGCTCCGTTGCTTGCGCACTTTGGCGACGCGGTGATTGGGTAAAAAAGTCATCAGGCGTGCTAGTGCCTTCGGAATCCAAATCTCGCTTAACAATGCGTTCATCGCTGGTTTGTTACCAATTAATGCTTTCAGATGAAAGTTAACTCTACACACGACTCATTTAGTGACATAACTTTCGAAATCATGCGGTAATAATAATCGCTGCATATCATTTTAATCGTACCGATAACCCGCATTTTGTTCGGGTTATCGGAGTTTATTGAATAGACGATATTGTTCGAATAATGAATTACGAAATCCGATAGCGTGCTGTTTCTGCCGAATAAACCGACAGCAAGCCACCCACTAATAAAGGAATAAATACCGCTCCGATAACGGCCATTTCATGTGCCGCAGAGCGGGCAAGGTATTCAGCCGGAACAGCGCCCATGAGGTCAAAGACAGCACAGTTGATCACCCATAAAACCGGTGCCGTGGCGCACAACAACACCAGTTGTAATGTTTCCACCACCTTGCCACGCTCAGAGCGCACCATGGCGCGTTGCAGCAACAGTCCAAATACCAGCAACAAACTCCCCATCACGGCAAAGCCTGCACCGGCGGATGAGCGTGCGTGCGTGGGCATGCCGAGCTGATAGGCGGCATAAAACAACATCGACACGACGGCGATGAGACTGATCAATGTGATGCCTTGCTGTGTTGTGGATATTTCATCCCCTGCTCGTACGGCCGCCAGCAGCGTCCAGCCCGATACCAACAACACCGTCAGCATGGAAATAAACAGAGGCAACCAAGCGCTGTCGAGCAGCGTTGCCAGCCACGTCAGCGGCATCGTGGGCACCATGCGCTGCAGCAAACCGATATCGGTAATACTCACGCTCATGATGTTTGGCAGCATCAGCACTAACGCACCCAAGCCAATCACGCCATAGCCCATGTATTGAACGGGCTTGTTCAAGGATGTCATGGACAACACCGCGTTGTTATTCAGCGGGCTGCTGGCTCGGTTTAACCAAAACAGGCAAATGCCCGCCAAGGTCGCCTGAGCAAATAGGATGGTGTTCACCAGTATGTTCATCTCATTGAAACTCACACCATCGGCGAAAGTAGAGAGCACCAACCAATCCATTCTTTGCAGGGGTGCCGTCAGTAAAAATCCAAACCCCAATGCCTGCCAGCCCAGATGCCTAGCAATGTCTTTGCGCAACAAGGCGATACCGGCCATCGTTAAACTGACCAATACCCCGACCAGCATGATCCATAACCCAATGTGGAAAACAAAGGTGTTGTAGGTATTGGCTATACCACTGTTGATCAAATGATGAGCACTCATGCCCATAGAAACAAAGGCTGCGAAGATATAGGTGGCACCAATCACACGAAGCGCTTTGCGGTAACGGCGACGAAACGCGGGCCAGAATTGCAGAAAACCCGCGACCATCAACACCATGCCCAGCATCATGTGCGTACTCAGTACATGACGACGTGCTTCCGACATGGAGAAATAATAAATATTGGTGTCGCTGATGCCGTCGTCACCGTAGGCGTATTCACTGGAGCTGATGTGCGCCATCAGGTTCACCCAAGCAGGCACAACCTGCTGTACCTCCGGCGACCCCCGCATATCCACACCACTACTGGCCTGCTGCAGCACAGTGGTTGCTATTTCAGCGGGATTGTCGCTGTGATTACTGAGCGGTGATAACGTCAGCCCCGAGTTGAACGCCAGCACGCCATATCCCAGCAGCAACACACCAATCAATGGCCATAGCCACGCCATGGTTAACGCATTCGATGATACGCGGTGTTCGGTTGGGACAGAGTGTGTCTTTGTTTGCGGTATGTTGGTTTTTTTTATCATGGGCAAATCCAGTCAAGACGATTAAGATGACCGCATAATAAGAATCCTGACACACGTCAGCCATGGCGATCATCGCCAACACTTGTCATTTTTCGCCACCGTATTTTCACAACTGGGTCGCCACGCAACGTACACGATTATGCTGACACTCGAAGATCTGTCTTTCCCAATCAGTTACGTACAAATTTTTCAAGAAATTGGTCGCCTTCAAGGCATGGATACCACGCCATTCCTGTTATCGGCATTGACCATCACGCCCGAGCAACTCAACGATCCCAACTCGACTATCCATGGCGTGCAGTTTTTGTCGTTACTGTCGCTGTTGAATGCCTTCATTAAGCAAAACAAACGTCATCAACAAACGCTCATCGATGTGTTTCCACCCACCGTTCATGGGCATGTTGCTCTGGCTGCCATCACAGCATCGACGGTCAAACAGGCATTGGATGTGGGAGTCCGTTTTGCGCATCAAGTGATGCCAGCATTTGATATCAGCTACCGCATTGCAGGAGATGAATGCCAAATCACATTCATTCGGTTAACTGACTTTGGCGACTGTAATGACTTGATGACTGAAATGATTTTCTGCGCATTGCATTCATTTTTGCGCATGTTTGGCCATCCATCACCGGCGATCCATCTCGCCCTGCAACACAACACACTCGCCTTATCAGAATTGCCTTGTTTGTTTCGCGATCTGACCATTCAAATGGGCAGTGCAGAAAATCTCATCTGCTTTCCGAGTCGACTCCTTGAACACCAGATTGCCACTCGTAACGCCGCGACTTACCAAGCCATCGCCAACGCATTAGAGGCACATGAAACCCATCTCTCCCAAAAAGGATCGACGAGCGATCAGGTGAAACTCGCTATTTTTTCCGCACTAACGCACCAAGACACCGTTACCGCAAACGACATTGCGCAACAACTCACGCTGTCGCCTCGCACCCTGAGCCGCCGACTAGCCGACGAAAACACCAACATGAGACGCTTATACAACGAATGCCGCTGCCATGTTGCGCAAGATTTGCTCACCCACAGCAACATGAGCATTGGCCGTATTGGCTTGCAACTGGATTTTTCGGATGAAGCCAATTTTTCGCGCTTTTTTAAACAGCAAACCGGTAAACAACCGACCGTATTCCGCGCATTACAGCGGAATTGGGGCCACTCCAACGTTGAGTGAGGGTGTTGGCATAATAATAACCTTAAATGGTTCCTTTTTAGAACCTTAGCAATACAAGTTCTGTTTTGATACCATGTCAAACGTGTTGTATGCGTTGTTTTTCCATCAGGACACAAACATGAAATGGGATGATGTGGGTCAGTTAAACTGCTCTGTTGCACGAACGCTTGCCGTGATCGGTGATCGATGGACCATGCTGATTATTCGTAACGCATTCATTGGTACGCGTCGTTTTGCGGATTTCCAAGAGCAATTGGGACTAACTAAGCATTTATTGTCTGATCGGCTTAAACGATTGGTTGATGTCGGTATTTTTAAAAAAGTCCCTTACCAACAAGGCCGGTATGAATATCGATTCACCGACATGGGCAGAGCACTTTATCCTGTTTTGCTCTCCATGACAGCGTGGGGAGATGCATGGCTGGATGAAGGCAAAGGAGCCCCTTTGTTATACATACACAAGGATTGCGGAAAGAAAATGATCCCAACGATGGTCTGTTCTGAATGCGGTGACGCCGTAACAGCTCGCGATGTGATGATTCAGCCAGGACCTGGTTTGTATTCTGACGCCAACACGACACAACACTCCTCTTAATTAGAGCCTGCCGATGAAACTCATCATTCTCGACCGCGATGGTGTATTAAACCAAGACTCCGATGACTACATTAAATCGGTGGATGAGTGGATTCCTCTAGCAGGCAGTGCCGAGGCCGTTGGTCGTTTAACACAAGCCGGTTATACCCTTGCGGTAGCCACCAATCAAAGTGGTGTGGCGCGCGGTTATTTCAGTCTGGATACCTTACACGCCATGCACAAAAAAATGACGGCACTGGCCGCGGAGCACGGTGGTCGTTTTGTTCATATTGCGTACTGCCCACATGGGCCGGATGACCAGTGTGATTGCCGTAAACCTCTACCCGGCCTGATTCATCAAATAGAACAAGCCCTCGGCGTGTCGGCACAAGGCAGCTGGATGGTCGGTGATTCGATCCGAGACTTGGAAGCCGGTATCGCTGCGGGTTGTCAGCCCGTACTGGTACGAACGGGTAAAGGAGCAAAAAGCGAAGGGAAATTACCATCGCCCTCTCTGCCCAATGTGGCGGTGTTTGATGACCTAGCAACCTTTGCAGATTTTCTATTATTGCCCGATCAGCATGAATAAACCGTTTGATTGGCGCTATTTTGGAAATTATGTTGCGCATTAGAGTAACAGGCGATCAGACTGGACAATGGTATAACAGAACCTTGTACCATCGAGTTCCTGCTTATGCGATTCATTAATGCCGTTCGTTCTGTCGTTTTCTACCTAGCTCTGGTGCTGCTGACCTGCCTCTGGTTTTTACCCAGTTTCATATTAGCCTTTATCTTGCCGCTGCGTGCACGCGTCCATTACGTGCAGCGTGCGTATTGCTTATGCGTTATCTGGTTACTGCGCCTTATTTGTGGCGTACGTTGGCACGTCGACGGTGTACAACACATCCCCCGCGACGGCACGGCTTGTGTGATTGTCAGTAAGCATCAGAGTACTTGGGAAACCTTTATGCTGCCGCTCCTTCTGTCACCACAAGTACCGGTACTCAAGCAAGAATTACTGTCGATTCCACTCTTTGGTTGGTTGCTCAAACGCATTCATCCGATTGCCATTGATCGCAATAAAAAAACCAATGCCCTGAAACAAGTGATTCAACAAGGTGGTGAACGCCTTAAACTGGGCTATCACGTATTGATTTTTCCGGAAGGTACGCGCGTTGCGCCAGGGCAGCGCAAGGCATTCTCCAAAAGTGCGGCCATGTTGGCACGGCAATGCGCTGTGCCGATATTGGCCGTTGCGCACAATTCGGGGGAATATTGGCCGAATCATTCTTGGATCAAAACACCAGGGGATATTCGTGTTTCAATCAGCCCTGCGTTTGCTGATCTCGATTTATCCACGTCTGAGTTAAACGATTTGGTCGAACATTGGATCAATGAGCGCGTTGAGCAATTATCTAACACACGTTTTACGGGTGCTTATCGCAACCCCAAGTAATCGTGATAAACGCTATCAAGAACCCAATCACAAGATCATGACCGCAAGCCAGCCGAACACCAACAGAGGTAAATTAAAGTGCAAGAACGTCGGTACCACGGTATCCCAAATGTGATGGTGTTGCCCATCGGCATTCAAACCCGCTGTTGGCCCTAACGTCGAGTCAGACGCTGGAGAGCCTGCATCACCTAGCGCCCCTGCGGTACCTATGAGCGCAATAATAGCCAGTGGCGTTAATCCCATTGCCAAACCTAACGGCACGTACAGTGTGGCAATGATGGGAATAGTAGAAAAGGATGATCCAATGCCCATGGTCAGTAATAACCCCAATAGCAGTAGTATGAATACCGACAAGCCTCGATGAGCACCCAGCCATTCTCCACTTTGCGCGACGAGCAATTCGATATGACCTGTTTGTTTGAGCACCTCGGCAAAACCCGCGACGGCAATCATAATAAATCCAATGGATGCCATCATTTTGATACCGTCCAACACCACGCCTTCCGATTCTTGCCAACGCACAACACCCGTTAGTGAAAACACGACAAAGCCCATCATCGCACCTAACATCATAGAACCACTGCTGAGCTGCACGACTAAGGCAACAACGACGGCAATGATGCCAACAATGACACCACGTGTGTCGTATTCATTATTCCTTTGCAGGGTTGCCGTTTTGTTGGCATACAAACGTGGTCGACGATAACTAAAAAAAATGGCAATCAACAAACCCACTAACATCCCCAATGCCGGTAAACTCATCGCCTGCACCACAGAGATACCCGCAACATCCAAACCCGCTTGCTCAGATCGCCCCAATAAAATTTGCTGTAAATAGATGTTGCCAAATCCGACCGGAATAAATAGATAAGCCGTTATCAGTCCAAAGGTCAGCACCGATGCCAATACACGTCGATCAATTTGCAGAGCGTTGGTGACGGCCAGTAAAGGTGGAATTAAGATCGGTATGAACGCAATGTGAATAGGCACGATGTTCTGTGATGCGATGGCCATACCCGCCAATAACAGCAGCAGTGCCCCTTTTAACCACCGGGTATCAGGCGTGCTTATATTTGTCTCACTGGGTACTGCCTTCAATAGTCGTTGCACCAATCGCTGTGGCAGTCCAGACAATGAAATGGCCACAGCAAACGCACCCAGCAACGCATAACTCAAAGCGATACTGGCACCACCACCAATCCCTTTGTTGAAAGCATCGAGTGTGGTGCTTATATCTAATCCGCCTATCCATCCGCCAACGAAGGCCGCTACCATCATGGCCAACATGACATGCATTCTAGCAAGACTCAGCAATAACATCAGAATCACTGAAATCACAATGGCATTCATTTCTGCGCCCTTTTCTATCTAAATCTTTCGGAAATATGCACGGCTTGGTCGTTTAGCGTGGCGCATAATAACACAGCCAGAAGGGAGTTTTGTCTGGGTTCAGTAACAAAGGATGATCAAGATGTGATTGTGTTACCTAGCCTGTTCCACGTGGAACAGGCTGGGTAACGTTTTAACAGCACGACATTGGATACGAAAGACGGATTAAAATTCAAACCCGAACGACACTGATGTCACGCTGCTTTCGTCCGCTGATTGGTACATAGCGGCAATAGAGTACCCATTGAAATCCACATCAAAACCTAG
>JACUUC010000008.1 GCA_014859445.1 Bacterioplanes sp. | reverse complement strand
CCACAAGTAGCCGTTTAAGGTGTTGTGAGCGGTTCGGAGAGATGGTATCTACAAACCTTTCACTGTAGGAGTGGGCCATGCCCGCGATACCTGCCGTCAGGCAGGCCAAACCCATTACCCTCAACCATCAAACACCGCCCCCTCCTACATTGACGCCTGTTTAGCCGCCGGAGAGCGAGCAATGTAGTCCAACGCCTGCTGCGTATCACCTTCATGTTCTGGATGAAAACGCGGCGACAACCAGCGCAACGCGCCTTTTAACAAAAAAGTAAACGTAGGAACATGATCGGTTTTTCGACCGATGTTCTGCATGGTTCGTCCGATGCGCCAAAAACTCCAGCGCCCCATTCTGCTCACGCTCGGATCTTTATCTTGCGCAGCCAAGAACCGTGTGCCAGAGAACACAAAATAGACAAACAGCGGAAACACCAACGCCATCAACAACTGTCGACTGAAGTAGAATCCGATGCGGGTTTTGCATAAATGTTGATGCAGTTCAAACGCCACGGTGCGATGTTCCACCTCTTCGGCCAAATGCCACTTAAACAAATCGGCCATCACCGGATCACCGTCGTCCCAGCTGGTATTGTCCATGGCCCATTGCCCCAAGATTCCGGTGAAATGTTCCACGGCGCCAATCAAGCCGATACGAGTCACTAACCACTGGCGCTCTAACCACGACCATTGCAGCCACGACTGTCCAAGCGGCGCATCGCCCACCAGCGTTTTGAATAAAAATCGAATTTTATTTAAGAAAGGCTCTGTTTGAATATCGTGCGCCAACAAGTACTGCTGCGCCTGACTATGAACGCGAGAATGCACCGCTTCTTGACGCACAAAACCCACCACATCGGACCGCAAACGATCGTCCGTCACTAAGGGCAAGGCTTTGTTGTACATGCGACAAAACCACAATTCGCCTTCTGGCAGCAATAAGTGAATGGCATTGGTCATATACGATGAAAAAGGATCACTCGGTAACCAATGCAACGGGGTGCTTTGTAAATCAAAACGCACTTTACGTGCTTTTAATTCATGGTGTGTCATGGTCAGCTCGCAGAGAAAAAGGAAGGTGATGTGGCCGGTGTCATGGTCGTCACGTTGGCATCGGGTAACGGTGCGGGAACCGAAATACGCGCTTGCGTTAATTCGGTTGTTTCTTCACCGCGCGCCATGGCGTGCGCGAAATCACTGATCCATTGGGCGACGGTGGCGGAATGTGTGAGTAGCAACCAATGCGTGGCATCAATATCACGCCGATACAGATGTTCGACCCAATCGGTCAGCTCACTAAACAATTGCGTACCCACATAGTAATCGCGTTGCGGTACGATGATTTGCACGGGGCAATGAGCGTAACGACGCTGCGGCTTGGTAAACTTGGGGATGAAGTTGGCACGATACAGGCGTACACCATTCACACCATCACGCACTTGCGTTGGGTTAATCTCCGGTTCGTTCACGTCTTCACGGACTGTTAAATACCAAGGCCACGCTTTACCAACACCGACTTTCCACAATAAGGCCGGTAGCAACGGGATTTGAAAGAAAACGATGTACCAACTGCTGAATAGCTGTTTAATGGCTTTCCAAACACGACCAGGCGATAGCGAGAATAAGTGCTTACGCATCCAAAAGCCCATGTGATCAAGACTAGGACCGGAGATGCTCGAATACGACACGATGCGTCCTTGCAACGCCGAGGTGGTCACCGACTCCCAACTTTGAATCGAACCCCAGTCATGTGCCGCCAAATGAAAAGAACGATTGGGAATCAACGCATCAACGACCGCCTTTAAATCGGCCGCCAACATCGGCATACGGTAATCGGACACACGTTTTGGCTGTTCCGATTGTCCAGCACCCCTCACGTCATAGGCAATCACATAAAAGGTGGCGGATAATCGCTCAGCCACCGCATCCCAGACGTGATGGTTATCGGGATAACCATGCACCAATACCATCGCCGGATTGCTTGGTTGGCCACGAGTGACCGCGTGCAGCGCTAGCCCGCCCGATTGAACGGTATGCGTAGTCTGTGTCATATCAATACCCTTGCGCACAAAAAAGACGATTGGGTACATGGCCCAATCCTATTATCAGACGCCAGAGCATAACAAACCGCCGTTCGTTGAAACGGTTAAAAGCAGCCAACATTCTGCGCCATTACGGCGCCATTTTTTTCTTCAAAGCGCGCGTTACAGCAAGCGGCAGATTCGGTAATGCGCGCAGCATCCAAGGCATGATACGGCGTTTCAGGCCGTTCAGGGCTTCCGGAATCATGGCTTCAATTAGGTGCGGACCGGGGTGGCTCTGAGCGTATTCCAGTGCTTTGCAGAATTCTTCTACGGTGTGTACGCGCATACCATGCACGCCCATGCCCTGTGCCAGATGGGCGAAGTTCATCACTGGGCCATGCAGGTCGAGTTGCGATTTGGCTTTGGGGCCCACCTCCACCGCACCGACTCGTTCCACTTCCACGTTCAGAATGGAGTAGGAGGCGTTGTTGAAGATCACACTGGTGACGTTCAGGTTTTCCCGCGCCATGGTCCACAGCGCCTGTATGGTGTACATGGCCGTACCATCGCCGATTAACGCCAGCACCGGGCGGTCGGGGCAGGCAATGGCGGCTCCCACCGCATTCGGCAAGCCCTGACCGATGGCACCGCCGGTGAGGGTAAGCATATCGTGACGCGGACAACCGGCAGTCATCATATTGAGCATCAACCCAGAGGTGATGGATTCGTCGACGATGATGGCGTTCTCGGGCATGAGGTGGCCAATGGCTTTGCAGACTTTTTCAGCGGTCAGTTTGCCACGCGGGCGGCTGGGGCGTTGCGCGATTTGCAATACTGGCGCAGTGTTGGCAGCACCGACGGCAGCGGCCAGTTTTTCTAAGCTGGCAGCAGGGTCCTGATCTGGGGTAGCCAAAACATGCACAGTGCAGGTGTCCGGCACCAGATCGCTCTTTTTGCCGGGGTAGGCGAAGAAGGATACTGGTGCTTTGCAGTCGACCAGAATCAGGTGTTCAATGTCGGCCAGTTGCACCCCAGCCAATTCCGCCAGATAGGCCAGACGTTCCACCGGCGGCAGACCCGCGCCGCGCTCAATGCGGGTCGGGAAGGTTTCGGCCAGCAGTTTTATGCCACAGTGTGCGGCCAGCTTGGCGGCGGCCATTAAGCTCGGTTCTCGTAGCGCCCGACCGCCCAGCAGCAGCGCGGCTTTCTTGCCAGAGTGGATGGCCTCGGCAATGGCGTTCACCACATTATCCGCGGCCACGGGTGCTTTGGCTTGCGGCGGTACGACACAGGGCTGAGCGCCTTCGCCCCACGACACGTCGGCCGGTAGAATCAGGGTGGCGACACTGCCTGGATAGCCTTTGGCGGCGACGATGGCATCGGCCACATCCTGACTGAGCTCGGCGGTGCTTTTTGAGGTGCGCACAAAACCGGGCGATACATTGCGCGCCACGGTTTCAATATCGGATTGCAGCTGAGCATCGTATGGCACATGGTAAGTAGCATGATCACCGACGATGTTCACCACCGGCACTTTGCCTTTGCGAGCGTTGTGCAGGTTGGCCAAACCATTGCCAAGACCACAACCTAGGTGCAGTAAGGTGGCGGCGGGTTTGTCGGCCATGCGCGCGTAACCGTCGGCGGCACCAGTGGCCACACCTTCAAACAGGGCCAATACCGCTTTCATTTTCGGTTCGCTATCCAGTGCGGCCACAAAGTGCATTTCGCTGGTACCGGGGTTGGTGAAGCAGACTTCAACACCGCCATCGACCAGTGTTTTCATTAACGCTTGAGCGCCGTTTGTCATTGTTATTGTCCTCATTTCGCTAAAATGGCGCGTGCCGCAGCACGTGCCGTCATAATACAACTGGGTAAAAAAGTACCCTCCAACGAGCGCTTGCCATGGCAACCGCCACCGCCAAAACCGGCTGCCTCACCGACACAATACAAGCCATGAATGGGTTGATTGCCACTCCTCAGCACTCTGCTGTGTAAGTCGGTACGCAGCCCTCCCAGACTTTTACGACTAATGAACTGCATGTGTATCGCAATAAAAGGACCTGAGCCGGGTTTTTGCAAGGGTAACGGTTTGCAGGTGCGTAAACGATCAGGCCCCCATAGACGCGCATGCAGAATGCGACGAATCTGATCGTCATTCGCTAACTTACCAGCGGGCGAAAAATTGGCATCAAACTCATCGGCGGTGGCTTGCAGCTGAGCGGCATCCACATCCAACGATTGGGTTAGCACGTTCATTTTATTGGCCAGCTCGCATAGGGTGTCAGCCACCAGAAAATGCGGACTTTCTCTAGCCATTTGGCGTACCAGTCGATGATTACCGAACAGGGTTTCCAGCACAAAACGCACAAACTGCTTATCGCGAATGCGTTGATTGTGTTCTGCACCAGAGATGGCGAACTCTTTGATGGCGATGCGCCAATTTAGTAGATGCCACGTCCAAGGCTTGGGTTGTTCCGCCACCCGCTGACACAGCCAATGTGTATCAAAACCCGTGACCAACGGCTGCGGCCCGATACGCTTACCCGTATGATCCAGCCACAACGCGGATTTGCAGGGAATGGTCGACAAACCATGCCCTTTAAAGTGAGGAAAAGGATGCGGAAAACCCGCTGCATAATTCCACATTTCACCCGCATTCACGACATGACCACCCAGTATTTTCTCCACATGGCGGTGTAAATTGCCATTCGCTAGCGGATGCGCACCGTTCAACATGGCCGTTGGCATTGAACGATTTTTTGGCCAATTGGCACGAACTTGTTCGTGGTTGCCGTTGAGCCCGCCAGTAGCAATCACGACCGCAGAGGCGTTGAAATACACGGTTTCGCCGGTCTGGTCGTTAACCCCAATGGCACCACTGACAATATCACCAACCTGTTGCAGGGCCGTAATGCTGTGCTGGTGCAGCAGTGTCAATCGGTTGTCGCCATTGGCAGCATGCAGCGCGGCAACCAACACACGAATCAACTCACGAGACGTACCATACACCACGTGATAGCGCGGCACGCTATTTCCTTCACCGTACCGACCGCGCTCGACCCAATTCACCGCAGGCATGAATTGAATGCCTTCGTTTTTCAGCCAGTCATGTACTTCGCCACGCGCGTGTTCTACGTAATACTTCGCCCAGGCCAACGAATGTTCATCATCGACATCCAACTCACCAAAGCGAATCCAATCGCGCAGGGCGCGTTCAGGGGAATCGGCAATACCCATCTTGCGCTGCAGTGGCGTGTCAATCAGAGCCATACCACCAAATGCCCATAACGCCAGACCACCGAAACGCTCGGGTTGGTCACGATCCACTAAGGTAACATCACGACCTGCTCGGACTAGCTCCAGCGCCGTGACAATGCCGGCAAGACCACCGCCTACCACCAGCACATCAGTGTTTATTACATTCGCCACATCACGTCCTCCATTGTGAGGGTCGTCATAACATAGCGCGACGCCGCGAAGAAAAATTGACCGAATAGGCCAGCATACTTATCTCTACAGGCCAACATCTATTCTCATTTCCGACAATATAATTATTTTTATCCGTTAATGACCATCCGTGATGGTATCCCATTATTATTTTATAAGACTAATGTACCATTAATATATAGCAGATAAGGATGTCACAATTTGTGCCAAATAATACTCAAACATAAAATGCACTAACTCATTTTATTCCATTATGGTTTAATGCTGCTGCATGAGAAAAACATGCCCATAAATAAAAATAAAAATAAGCGAACTGGCAAAATATTGGATAACCCAATCTTCATATTCTGCATCAGCGCTGATTAATTAATCATTCTTACGGTGACCATCATGACCTATTCAGACATCATTTTCCCTCGCGAATAAACATCGGCTTAATACTGTACAGTCGTACATAAAATAACCATTTCGCCCGTATATTCTGCCATTATCGGCGGCTGCTTACCGTATTGCCGTTAAAAAGGAATTTATAATTATGAGTCATAAATCACATCAATTGATTTGTCGCTTTCTACCCATTAATCGCATTTCTGTTACGCATCTTCGTGATATGTATCGAGTATTTTCGCGCTATTACAACAACACCGACTTAGACACATTCGTTCAGGATATGAATAGAAAAAGTGGTGTTTTCTTATTGACCGAAAAGAAAGGGCAGCGTGTTATTGGATTCAGCACGTGGACAGAATTAAGCTTGAATATCGACAACAAAAAAGCGATTGGCGTTTTCAGTGGTGACACCATTCTAGAGCAGGATTATTGGGGTAACAAAGCACTGCAGAAAGCGTTTGCAGTACGAATGTTAAAACTAAAAATAACACGCCCCAATACGCGCGTGTTCTGGCTATTAATTTCAAAAGGCTATAAAACCTATTTATTACTCGCTAACAATTTCTTTCGTCATTATCCAAACCCAACTGGCGAGAATGGCTCGTTAGAGCACGTTGTTGATCAATACTGTGAAAAATTGTTTACCGACTATTACGACCGCAACAACCGTCTGCTCGACTTTGGCGACCATTCGCAGCACCTGAAAGGCGATGTAGCGGATATCACCCCCGACCTGCGCGCCGCCAATCACAAGATTCGTTTTTTTGACGACACCAATCCCACCTGGCGCCGGGGTACCGAATTACCCTGTGTCGGCGAAGTATGCAGCCGCTCGTTTATTGGTTTTTTCCGCAAACAAGTCAGCCAACGCCGCACCCAGGCACTGTCATAAGGTCACAGGCATGAGTATCACAACCCGTTTACTGCATCAGCTTTCTTTTCAGCTCACTCGACGCGGTCAACAGCGTTTTGAGCAGGCCACACATCAGCCAGAAGCTACCCAGCGGGCGCGTTTCAGCGCCATCATGGCGCTTATTTCTGGCTCCGACAGCGGTTATCGCTACGGCCTTACCCAGGCCACAGCGGCAGAAGAGTTCCGCCAACGAGTGCCTATTACCGATTACGAAGACTGGCACACGCTGATTAAACGGCAACGCAGTTCCGCCGAATTATTGCTCAGTACGGAACCCTGCGAACGCTATCAACCGACCAGCGGATCGACCGCCCACATTAAATGGATTCCCTACTCGCCCGCCTTTCTGCACGAACTGGATCAGGCCATTAATCCATGGATTGCCGATCTTTACGCGCGCTACCCCGGCATCCGTACCGGCCGTCATTACTGGTCATTATCCTGGGTGCCAACCGACTTACGCAGCAGTGCCGGCAGCATTAATGACGATTTGCAATTATTGCCATGGTGGAAGCGCCTGTTTATGCACCACACCATGGCCGTGCCGCAAGCCGTGTCACTGGCTCCCACCTCCGAGTTATCGATGTTTGCGTCACTGTGCTATCTGTGCGCCAGCCGTGACCTCAGTTTAATGTCGGTCTGGAGTCCAACCTTTTTGCTGAGCCTACTCGACCAGCTCAGTTTGCAACGACACGCGATTGCAGAGGTATTGGAGCGCGGCCACTGGGGCGAACATCAGGCAGCGTTATCGCATTTAAGCGCGCCACAACAACCTCACAACGCCGAATTATTGCGCCGCTGGAACGGCCAGCTGAATCACACCATCACACAGCAATTATGGCCTCAACTGGCTCTGATCAGCGCCTGGGATACCTCATCGTCTGAAACGTGGGCGCGGCAACTGCAGCGGCTGTTCGCGCACAGCGCATTTCAGGGCAAAGGTTTATGGGCAACCGAGGGGGTTGTGACCATTCCTTATGATGGCCAGTACCCATTGGCATTGGACAGCCATTTTTATGAGTTTGAAGACTTGGAAAGCAATCAATTGTTATTCAGTTGGGAATTGCAGCCCGGTATGCGTGTTCGTCCTATTCTTACCAGCGGCAATGGCCTGCTGCGTTACCGCACCAACGACCAATTGCTGGTAGACGGTTTTATTCACCATTGCCCCACCCTGCGTTTTATCAGCCGACTGTCTGGTACCGACATGGTGGGTGAAAAAATGGCGCCGGAAACGGCACTGACCCTATTTCAAGAATTAGCAGTGCAATTACCGCTACAGCCCATCACTTTATTGGCCGTTCCTGCCGGTGAGGGTGTGCAGCGTCCGGCCTATGTGTTACTGGCAACCGGAGATCCCGCGCTGAGTGGAACCACCAGCGAACAACTGGAAGCCCTGCTATGTAACCATTTCCACTACCAACTGGCACGCGAGCTGGGGCAATTAGGCAACGCTCGCGCGATTGTCTGCCCTGATGCCATGGCCGTTTATACCCATTTACGCCTACGCAGCAGCGCAGTGGCCGGCAACATTAAAGTAGAGCCGTTATTGCTCTGCCCTGCCGCCGCAACCTGGCTTACCGACAGCGAGCCGGATAGGGTCAAGCAGGACATGCACTGCGCCACGGAACAAACGCCGTGACATCGTTTTGCATTCGCCCAGCTACGGCAGCCGATTCTGTCGGCTTGCTGAATCTACTGGCCGCTACCGACCAGCAAGGGAGTATCCGGCTCACCTTTGAGCGTGCACCGGATTATTTTCATGCCGCGGCCGTCAGCACAGAAGAGCCCGATATTTGGCTCATGGAAAAAGCCGGTCACGGTGTGATCGCCACGTTCAGCATTGGCCGCCGGCGCGTGTTTATGAATGGTCAGCCCACCGTTATACGCTACGGCAGTGACTTGCGTATCCACCCTAACTTTCAGGGTGGGCGAACCCTATTCCGATTATTTACCGCCTATCGTGAACAGATGCAAAACGACTGGATGCAAACCGTGATTTTGGAAGAAAACCGCGCGTCACTGAATACCGTGGGCAGCGGCCGTTCGATATTACCGCAGTATATTCCTGTCGGAACGTTCACCACCCGGCTGATCAGTTTACGAAATCCAGTACGAAATCGTAAAAGCTCTAATATCCGCCGCGCCGGTCATGCCGACATTCCGGCCATGCAGGCATTCTTTAACCGCGAAGCGGCCCGCAAGCAGTTTTACCCTTGTTATGATTTTTCCGCCATCGGCAGTACAGACCCGTATTACCGCCATATAGCACTGACGGATTTTTTCCTGCAGGAAGAGCAGGGTGACATTACCGCCATGGCGGGATTGTGGAATCAGAAAGCGTTTAAACAAACCCGGGTTACGGGTTATTCCCCCCTGCTGAATCGATTAAGACCTATCTATAACGGCATTACCCGCCTGAGCGGCCATTTACCACTGCCGCCCCCCGGCGCGCTGCATCACTACCAATTGCTGCATAGCCTATGTGTGAAACACAACAATCCGGAACGCTTTGCGCCCTTACTGCACCACATCATTCAGGTGGCTGGCCGCAGCGGCAGTGCCGCCATTGCTTGTGGTTTTGACAGCCGCGACCCGCTACTCAACATAGCCTGCCAGTATCGCGGGCATACGCTGAAAAGCCGGAATTTCATTGCCACTTATCAACCGGAACAAGTGCAGCAGCTCGATTTAAATCGCCTGCAGTATCCGGAAATAAGCCGTTTATAACCGAGACATTATGCGTAAAGATTATATTGCCCAATGGTACGAAGTGCGGGAAGAACAAGGAATTTCCGACCGCATCCATTGTTTTGTACACCAACTCCAAGAAGGGAAAACCGACTGGTATGATTTCCGTCATCGCGATACCGATGGCATCGGCATGCTGGCAACCATGCGCGAACGACTGGGTTACCCGCCAAGCACGTTACCCTGTAGTCGCGACCCTTCTGAACCGGGATTTTGGCATACTCGTCGCAGCGTACGTCGCTTACCCCGCAACAACACGCCGAAGCGCGTGCATTGGAATGTGGCCACGCAAGCACGGCAGCCTGACATGGCGGAACCCGAATTCCGGTTATTGTCACCTGCAACCGTCACCGCATTAACACACCACGCTCAGCAGCACGGTGTATCGTTAGCCAGCTTGATGCTGGCCAGCCTGAATCAGACCGTATTTCAACAGTACCTTAAACCCGACAGTCAGGCCTGGTGGTTTTACCCGGTGAATATCCGTAATGCTGCCAACGCACACGAGCGCAGCAATTTGTCGTCGGGATTTTATCTGTGCCTGAACCAACACAGCACCGCCGAGCAGATTCACGCACAGGTCAAAGAAAAACTCACCGCCAAAGAGCACTGGTGGTTGTGGAAGATGGCACACATCGGCCGCTGGATCGGTAAACCCGGTGTGCGCTGGATTTATCGCCGCATCAGTCGATCACAGTTTTACTTAGGTTCTTTCAGCTATCTGGGCGATTGGTCGCTGCCGCTGCATACCGACCACATTATTGGCGTCTGCGGTGCCGGTAGCGCTAACTACCCCATCGCCACCGGTATCACCGAGTGCAATGGTCATATCTCTCTGGCGCTGAAATTTCATGCATCGATCAGCGCCACCCAACCACCGCCCCCCGCAGCGGAGCCAACCCTGCAACAACACTGCCTGACTCACTGGCAACACAACCTGCGGAGCCTGATTGATCATGTCTGACGTTTCATCAAGGATGCTGCGCGTATTGAGCTGGGGCGTTATTGTCATGCTACTGATATGCGCCTTGTTATTTTTATTGCTGGCCGCACCACAGCCAGCACCGGCCACGACGCTGCCCCCCATACCTGCCGTTCCAGTTGTCGCATTGCAACGCGGCGACATGACCATTCCCGTTCACAGTCAGGGACAGATTCGCATGGCGCGTGAATATCACCTCAGTAGCGAGGTTCAGGGACAAGTGATCTGGGTCGGTGACAGCTGGATGGCGGGAGAGAGCGTGCAGGCCGGAGAATTACTGCTGCGCATCGACCCAGCGCCTTATGAGCTGGAATTACGTCAGCGTCAGGCCGAGCTGGATAGCCGCCTATTACAGCAAGAAGAAATCCGCGCCCGTGCTACAGCGTTGCAGGGCCAAGCTGCCGATAATGACTTTGCGCGCCAGATACCCCAACTGCGCATGGCCGACAGTCAGGTAGCGGCAGCACGAGCCGCCACTGAATTTGCTCAACGCCAGCTGGACGCCACACACATAACGTCCCCCATCAGCGGTCAACTTGCCAGCGTGGCCCTGCATCCAGGGCAATACATTAATCCGCACACCATTCTGGGCGTTATTCACGACACCGGCTGGCAAGAAATTCATTTACCGATCACCGACGCCGAAGCGCATGTATTAGGAGTACACGAGCACTTGCCCACTACGCCCTTGCAGGTCGTACTGACAACCGCCAGTAGCGATACCATCATACCGGCTACCGTCGTGCGCCGCCGAGCCGTGCGCGGTGGCTTTCAACAAATCATTCTGATTGCACGCCCACATTACGCAGTCGGCCAACCGCCACTGTTGCCCGGCACCTTTGTCGAAGCCGCGATTGCAAGCCCGATTCAGCGGGATATAGCCGCCGTACCTCGCAGCGCCCTGCAACCGGATGAACGGCTGTTTTATGTTGATCAGAACCACCAACTGCTCAGCGCCAACGCCGATATTATTTACCGCGGCAAAGCGTTTCTGTACTTCCGCAATCCACCGGCCACAGCAACGCTGGTCGTCAACAGCAGCCGCCTATCGCTGATACCGGGCCGGCACATCGTACCCATCACCGACTCGACCAATGCCGCCGCTCCGGTGGCGGCAGCCGGCGGCGAATGAGATAACCTATGCGCAGATTATTAGGTTGGTTTATTGAACACAGAGTGGCCGCAAATCTGGCCATGCTGTGCATACTAGCGTTAGGGTTGGCATCATTACCACACCTGCAGCAAGAACTCATTCCCAACGTCGCACTCGATCGCATCAGCATACAAATTCCGATGCCGGGCGCCTCGGTGAATACTGTACAGCAGCACCTGTGCATCCCCGTCGAGAATGCCATCAGTGGCCTACCGGGTGGTGAAGAACTCATATCTTGGTCTTATCCAAGCCTATGCAGTATTACCCTCGACATTACTGGCAGCGTTAATGCCGATTCCATGCTGGCAGACATTCGTAGTCGATTGGCCAATCCGACGTTATTACCAACTCAGGCAGAAACACCCGACGTGCAGATTCTGCGTGTACGCAACCGCGCCGTACGGCTGGTCGTCAGCGCTACCGACGATGCCAGCCAACTGAGCTATGCCGAATTACGGCAAGAGGCACAACAACTGCGGCGTGGACTGCTAACCCACAATGCCATTACCGATGTGCGTTTACAGGATCACGAAAAACCCGAAATCACTATCCAATTTTCCATTCGCGACCTGCAACGCTATCACCTGCAATTGCAAGCGATGAATCAACACCTGCGCGCCCAGACCGCGGCGGTCAGCGGTGGCCAACTGGAAACGCCGGATGGCGATATCCTGATCAGCAGCAGCACTCATTACCGTACCGTGGCGGACTACGCTGCCTTACCCATAACGCAAGCCGGTCAGAACGACGCGGTGCCACTGGGCCATCTGGCCAGCCTACAAGATACCCGGGAGCAGGCGACCGCGCTGGCAACCTTTAATGGTCGGCCCGCTCTGGCGGTGGATGTATACCGTACCGGTCATGCCGACATTACCGCCATTTCGGCCGCAGTGCGTGATTACCTGCAACGTCATCCGCCACAGGCCGGGGTGCAGATCACCATCTGGCAGGATGAAGCCGTTCATTTTAACGAACGAGTTAATTTACTGCTGCACAATGCCTTCAGTGGCTTAATTCTGCTGTTTATTGTGCTGCTGTTATTTCTGAATGCTCATTTGTCATTCTGGGTTGGTGTTGGCATTGTCGTGTCGTTTACCGGCACCCTGATGATTCTGCCGGTAACCGACACCTCGGTGAATTTTATTTCCCTGTTCGCCTTTATTTTGGTTTTGGGCATTGTGGTCGACGATGCCGTCGTCGTCGGTGAAGCGGTGTACGCACGTCAAGAACAAGGTTTCGTCGGCCAACAGGCCGCCTTGCTGGGTGTGCTGGACGTCTACCGGCCCGTCTTGTTTTCCGTCATCACCACCATGATTGCTTTTACACCGTTACTGTTTTTGCCCGGCCCTGAAGGCATGCTGATTAAAGCCGTACCGATTGTGGTGATCACCACGTTGTTTTTCTCCTTACTGGAGTCGCTGTGCATTCTGCCCGCTCATTTACGCCAAGTCAGACGCTCTCGATCAAGCCCCAACCGCGTGCAACAACACTTCAGCACGGCGCTGCACTGGAGTGTAAACCGGCTCTATCAGCCCACGCTGATACACTGCATGCGCAACCCGTGGCTCGTCATCGCGGGCTTCAGTGCCACCTTTGTATTGGTATTGGTGTTGATCATTCAGGGCTGGATACAGTCGGCGCTGTTTTCCGATATTGAAGGCAACGTCGTTACCGCTACCCTCAGTTTCCCACAAGGTACTTCACGCCATACCACTGCCAACGCACTGCAGCAAATGGCTACCGCCGCTCGACGAGCCGAGGCGAAAACTGGTGCTCAGGCGGGCAGTCAAATTCAGAATATTTACCAGATAGTTGCCCCTAACCTGCTGCCATCCGATCAGAATGTACACCGACGCGCCGACCACATTGGGCAGGTATTACTGGAATTTCCAACGACGACCGAACAGCCGTTCAGCGCAGCGGATTTTATTCGGTTATGGCGCAGCGAAGTCGGCACCTTGACCGGCATCGACACCATTGAATACAGCGCATCGGTAAACCCGAAAAGAGCCGACCTGCAAATTGAATTTTCTGGCCAAGACCAACAACAGCTCAACCTAGCAGCCCAGCGACTGAGTGATTATTTACACCAGCTGGATGGTATTTATAGCTTGCAACGTCAACCCGATAACAATGCCCTGCAACTCGACCTGCAATTAACCACCGCTGCTCAAGCCGCTGGCGTGCAACGCGGCCCCATTTTGCAACAGATTAATCAGGCATTTTATGGCCAGACGGTACAACGGTTTTATGATCACGACGAAGAAGTTGAAGTACGTACCCAACTGACAGCCGCCGACCGAGCATCGATCTGGCATCTGGAAAATATGCCGGTGCAGATCAACGGCGACACCGTCGCACTGAAACACATCGGCACACTGACACCGCAAACCGTTAACCCTTACATTCGCCACTTTATGCAGCAACCGGTGGTCATGGTGTCGGCCTATACCGATCCGGCACTGAACAATGCCGAACGAATCAAAAAAACCCTGTACGATCAGGTATTGCCCGAACTGCTGCACGACCTGCCTGGCGTGCAATGGAGCGCTGGCGGTCACCAACGGGCGGTTGAGCACTTTCTGGATTTATTGGCCCAATATTATGGGCTGGCCATTCTCATCATGTACCTATTGATGGCCATTCTGTTTGCCTCCTATTTTCAGCCATTGCTGGTGCTGTTCGCCATTCCGTTTGGCTTACTCGGCGCCGTTGCAGGCCACCTGCTGCTCGGGCTCGATCTGACGCTGTGGTCGTACGTTGGCATGGTGGCGGTCAGTGGCGTCGTCGTAAACGACAATTTGGTGTTGCTTGACCGCCTCAACCAACTCCGAGCGCAACAAATGCCGCTGCACGATGCTCTGATACAAGCCTGCCGCAGCCGTTTCCGGCCGATTTTGCTGACCTCACTCACCACCTTTGCCGGAGTCTTGCCTCTGCTGAGTGAAACCAGCGTGCAGGCTCAGCTATTAATTCCGATGGTGGCGTCATTAGGGTTCGGCGTGTTATTTGCCACCATCATCAGCTTAGTGCTGGTGCCGGCGCTGTGCGTGGTGAGTGAGCGGTTGAGCAGCAGAACCATGACATCGGCTACGCTTCAAGTATCGACGGGGAAGTAGAAGATACAATATGAGACGCCATCACCCACACAAATACGTGCCCGTCCCCACGGCAATTAACACACCTTCTTCGTTGTGAAATTCCATACGGGTCACCGCCACTTTATTACCAATCCGCAAGGGTGTGGCGCTGATGGTAAATTCCTTGCCCTTACCTGGGTGCAAAAAATCCACACGCATATCGATGGTGCCCAGCTTCGATAGTTTTTGCGGGCGTTCGCTTTTGGGGATTTCGTTTTTGTGCATCCGCTGCCAGGTTGCCACCAAGGCCATCGCTCCTCCCGTCACATCCAATGCGGTTGAAATCGCGCCGCCGTGCAGAATGCCTTGCAGCCAGTTGCCGATCAGGTCGTCGCGCATGCTCATGGTAAATTCGCAGCGCGTGTCGCTAAGCAGCTTAGGTTTCAAACCCAGTAATTTATTAAACGGAATTTGATCGAGAAAATTCATCGCCAATGTGAGTTCGGTTTTACTAAAACCTTCAGCTTGCAGTGTCATGTCACGTATCTCTATTGTTATTCTGTAAAACACCATTATGACATGATTAAAGACGCAATCATCATCCATCTCTGGTCAGCACCGCCAGTAAGTTGGAGTGTACAATCAATGATGGTATGGTTAACGAGTTGAGTGTCTATCCATGCAATGAAACGAGGTACATCGTGCTCACTTGGCGACCACCATTCTGGCTATTGACGACATGTCTACTGCTGTTAGGTTGGGCAAATATGGTCAGCGCCTTGACCTACACTCATGTCAATATGCCGATTAGTGACGATCGCGTTGCACCTTGTCATACGATCAAACACGACGACACCATGCCTCAATCGGTCTCTGCTGTCATACCATCAGCGCCATCAGAGACATGCCACGATTGTACCCAGTCACTGTGTCAGCAACTCTGCGCTTGGCTGAGCCTAACCCATTACACCGTCGCAATCACAACCATGGGCCACACGAGTGATCGACTCCCCATGCCGATTCGTAATCCACTATTGGGGCATCCTTCTTCACTACTTCGCCCGCCGCAACACGCCTGATCTGAATCGTTTTTATTTTTTCAGTTTCAGGAGATACACCATGACCCGATTACGATCACGTCTGCCGCTGTTGCTGGCAGGCCTTTTGATATGCGTGCAAGCTCAGGCCGGCTCACCGGCTAAGGTGCATGAATACCACCTCACCATTGCCGAACAGTCAGTGAACATTACCGGCAGCGATTTACCCCGCATCACCGTGAATGGCCAGTTTCCAGCCCCCGCGCTGGAATTTGAAGAAGGCGAAGAAGCCGTTATTCACGTTCACAACAACCTGAACAATCAGGACACCTCCGTCCACTGGCATGGTTTATTATTGCCCGGCTACATGGATGGTGTGCCAGGTTTTAATGGTTTTCCCGGCATTCCGCCGGGCACGCATTTTGAGTACCGTTTCACACTGCGTCAGCACGGCACATACTGGTATCACGCGCACAGCCGCAGCCAGGAACAAGATGGTTTGTACGGTGCCTTTATTGTTCATCCCGCGGGTAAACAACCCATCGCTACGCACGAGCGCAGTGAGCAAGATTACGTCATCATGCTGTCGGATTTTCACGAACTTCACGGCGAGCAGATCATGAGAAATCTGAAAAAAAGCGCCGAATATTATCAAGATCAGCGCGAAACGATGGTCGATGTGTGGCGCCAAATTCAGCACAATGGCCTGCTGACCACGCTGCGTGAACGCGCCGAGTGGAATCAAATGCGCATGCTGCGTACCGATTTGGCCGACGTTACCGGCTATACCTTTCTGGTGAATGGCCAACCCGCTACCCGCCCTTGGCAGGGAGAATTCCACCCCGGTGAAACCCTGCGCCTGCGTTTTATCAACGCCTCGGCCATGTCATTTTTTGATGTGCGGATTCCCGGTCTGGATATGATCGTGGTCAGCGCCGACGGCCAACCGGTAAAACCTGTCACCGTGCAGGAATTCCGCATCGGTACCGCCGAAACGTACGATGTGCTGGTACGCCCGCGCCACGGCCGTTATGTGCTGGAAGCGGAATCCATTGATCGCAGTGGCTTTGCTCTCGCGTTATTAAGCAATGGTAAAGAACCGGCTGCACCGATTACCGAGCCGAAAGCCCGGCCGCGCGCCTTACTGACCATGGCCGATATGGGGCATGGAGAACATAGCGGTCATGATATGGCGACGATGAATCATGCTGCACATAGCGGCCATAACCATGATAAACACGCTCACCACCGCATGGCGGCAAAGCAGGATGAACACGCCGGTCATCACCCGCATCATGGTCATGGGCTGCCGGAAGAACCGACTCCAGAGGCAGCTGCCGCACCGCACAATATGACAGTGTCAGGCTGGGCTGATGCCGCTACGCCGGACGGCCATAAAATGCTGCAGTACCGCGATTTACAATCGCTCTTGCCGCAGCCGGATCAACGGCCACCGGCGCGTGATTTAATCATTCATCTGGGTGGCAGTATGGAACGCTATATCTGGACATTAAATGGTAAAAAATTCACCGAGGCCAAACCCTGGCAACTGCAGTTCGGTGAACGTGTGCGCCTAACCTTTGTGAACAACAGCATGATGGCGCACCCCATGCATCTGCACGGTATGTTTATGCAACTGGAAACCGGTGTCGACGCCGCGTTAATGCCGAATAAACACACCATTATTGTGCCACCAGGACAAACCGTCAGTGCCCTGTTAACCGCCAATGAACCGGGCGAGTGGGCCATTCATTGTCATCTGCTGTACCACATGAGTGCCGGCATGATGAATAAAGTGGTGGTTGCTCAGGTGAGTGATGATGTCCCGGCTGAGCATGCAGACCATCATCACGGTCATCATCAGGAGCCGGTGACATCCGCCGCAGTTCACACAGAACATTCACATGCGCATGACCGTGAACACGGCAATCAGATTTTCCACAGCACGCTGGCCGATCTCGGCCTGTATCAGGATGAGCAGCGCGATAACAGCTGGCGAGGAGAAATAGAAAGCCGTATCGGCACCGATGAAAACCGGTTATTCATCAAAGTGCATGGCCATAAAGAGACCAGCCATGCGGCCAACTATAAGGCCCTGTTGCTGTACAGTCGTATGCACAGTGAATTCTGGGATATTCAATTGGGTATCGGCTATCGGGACAGTGAGTTATTGCAGCAAGAAGCCGCCATTATCGGTGTACATGGACTGGCACCCGGCTTTATCGAAACCGATCTGCACCTATGGCTGCACCCCGACCGGCAAACCATCACACTGGAGGCAGAGCGTGATTTGCTGCTGACGCAGCGCTGGATTACCCAGCCCTACATAAATACGGAATACGTATTGAATAGCACACGTAATGGGCAGCGTAACGGTCTCACTGAGCTGCGCTTGGGCCTAGAAACCCGTTATGAAATCAACAAACGCATCCGGCCATTTGTGGACATTGCCTGGACGCATGAGCACGAGTCCAGCAACATCAGCGCCGCACGGCATTGGCAAGCCGGCCTGGGTTTAACACTGTTATTCTGAGCCAACAGCACCGCCCAGATTACCCTCTGGGCAGTGCCTCATTACCAGGAAAGACTACGCCGTAGTGTCAACATCAGCCGGTCCTGCTGATCATACTGACCGAACAGAGTTGTCTGGCGGCCATCAAACACCACGGCAGTCAAGGCCACGTCCCATTGCGGGTATAGGTTGTAGCGAATAGTGGCCCGCCATAAATGGCTGGCGTGATCCTGATGATTCACCATCCAAATAAGGCCGGTATTCAACCGTTGTTGATACCAGTTTTTATCCACGGACACCGAACCTTCCAAAACCGTATCATCGCCATCGGTGTCTTCATGCCAGCGCGTGGCGGACACCTGTAGATTCAGATTCCAGTCATTTTTATTGCGATCGAACCCAACCAACGCGGTACTACGCTGGCTTTTCTGAATGCCACTACTGAGCTGACGACCTTCTTGCCAATAATGCGCAACGTCACTACGGAGAACCCAATCGCCAGCGGGCTGAGCCAATGAAGCACCAACGAAGTCACGACGCGGCTGCTCCATGACCCAATTACCTTGGTGCTGCGCCAGCATGGCATCGCTGTGATAACCGCGGAAGGCATACAGCTCGATGTCGCGCCCCTGCCAAAATGTTTTGCCGCGCCAGCCAACATCCACACCGTCACCGCGTTTGTATTCCGGCGGTCGTGCAAGTGGCATAGCCGCCATGGCAAAATCACTGCCCGCCGGCGCCAGCTGGGTGGCTTTACGCTCGGGCGCCACCACCCACTGATGTTCCCACTGGTCGGCAAAATAATCGACGATCAGCATGTCACGAGGGGTTCGCCCCAGTGAATAATTGTCGATATACGGCAATAAAAATTCGCGCAAATCGAGCGGATTCAGTACATCCACCACCCGAAAATAATCGGCCCGCCCCCACGCCTGTTGTTGGCGACCAAGACGAATCTCAAAGGCGTCCGCCGACCACGTCAGATAATATTCGCGCAGCTGTGCTTCACGGCCCAGTTCGTCGCGAATGTCCGTATTAGCAACGTCATACTGGCTACGATAGCGGCCAAGGAAAACACCGTCGAAGCGCAGATTTTTATGCGCCATTTGTCCCTCCAGCAAGGCTTCATAGCGCTGACCAAGCGAACGCCCCGAAGCGTCCGCTAGACGCTCCTGCTGTCGAGCCTCCACATAACCTTTGCCGCTGAGATTCACGGCTTGCGCAAACAGCGGCAGCATCAACATGGGAATCAGCGACAATCGTTTCCATATCCGCATTACTGAATTCCGCTGCGCAGAGTACGTTCGTTAAAGAAACGGTCGGCTAGCCCCTGATTATATTGAGCATCCTTCCGAATCAGACGAGTAAAACCGCCCTGTACGTGATTGGTCATGACCGCTTCGGTCACCGTCCAGTACCCCTCGATTTCCTGCAATCCAGTGACTTCAAAGGTTTTGATATGACGCCCTTCGCGATAAAACTCATCGCGCAGAATTAGCTGTCGATCAGCATCCACCCAAACGGTGCGCTGACCGTATCCGGTACGAGGATTTTCCAAACCACTCTCGGTACGGGCAGCAATCTTATGCAATAAACGGCCATCTATCTCCTCAGTTCCCTGCAGCTCATACACATAATCACTGACGCGCAGACGCTCGATGTCGGCAAAGGAAAAATCGGTACCCAGAAACGGGCCTTCTTTGGAGTTGGTGGCAATGCGACGCGACTGACGCAACGCCGGTAAATACAACCATTGATCGTCGTCTTTACCACTGGCTTCTTCATAACTGAACATCAGAATACCCGTGCCTGCGGTATCGGCTGGCGCCGTAAAATACAGCACAGCTTTACGCTCAGCACCGTACTTTTTTTCCAGCATCAGTAGTTCGCGGGTGCGGACAAAACCATCACTGAGCGTTTGCTCCAGCACCATGCGCGAACGACGGTCATCCCCCTCGTCACGATCACGCACCTGCTCTAATAATTGCTCCGCAGTCCATGCCTGCACAGTTGGCGCATAACCAAACGCCACCATCACAATAAATAATACGATTTTCATAATTTAATTTTCCACAAGTAACGTTGTATTTGGTCGACAATCCAACACGTGATAATTACTGGCATTGCTATGCCATTGTTGAGTGTGAGTCAATTGATACCCCTCCATGGGGGGCGCAGGAAGCGGTTTGTGATGACCCAGAACCACCATTTGCAATTGTCGAAAGTCGGGGCTGGCGAGGTCTTGTAAATCACGATTACGAAGACTATCGGCTAAAAGATATATCTGTGAAATGGTGCTATCGCCAGAGGCTTTAACCTCTTTCCACAGCTCGATTTCCAAGATCTCCGACAGATACTCTAAAAAATTCAATGCCGAATAATACTGACCGTCTTCGACACCGGCCCCTTGCATATTCCGGCGAAGCCGTTGCTGTGCAACCGCTAAGGTTTTTAACGCCTGCACTCCCGTCGTGGCAGACGTTGCTCGATAATGCCACTGAGTGAAATACTGGTTTGCCAGTGCGCCATCTCGGGCAGTGCGAGAGTAACACTGGGTATCCATTTCCATCGTTAGCGTACGTTGCAGCTGTGCCGTCAGTTTTGACAACGTGCTTTGCGCTACTGGCTTTTGTACTTGTAGCCAAAGATGCGTACCCAATCCATCGGTCGTAACTAACCGACGCTGCACCAAAGGATGAACATCCACCAGCGCTCTCATGCGCTGTAACCCATCGGTATCCAATTCTTGTAACTCTATGATACGACGAAATCGAACATCCTCGTTTTCAGCCACAATGACATTCATACTGGCAATGCTATCAACGGATTCAAGAATGGGATGGCCGTGGTCATCGTGCACCTGCCATAAGCTTTCAACGGCTGTAACCATCGCCGTTAAGAATTCAGCGTGATACACACCCGCTGGTGGGTACAATGTGATCGCGTGCCATTGCCTTGATTCTGAGTGAGCCATCGTAGGCCCACTCAACAAAAACAGCACCATGAGGCATCGCATGCTAAACATGAACTGACTCCGTTACCGCATACGCATCATCGGCAACAATCTGCTCATCAGCCTGAGGGCGGTGAAAGGCCGGTAATACCAATAGGGCAAATAGCGCACTGAACAGCATGGTGAGGGAAATGAAGTAACCCAGATTCACCAGCGCCTGATAACCGGATAACGTCAGCACCAGAAAACCAAAACCCAATGCCAGCGTGTTTATCAAAATGGGTTTTCCACAATATTGCAGTGCCTGTGTGATTTGAGTGGCATGATCACCTTGACGATGACTACGCAGCGCAGCAATGGTATGCACGGCATAATCGATACCAATACCAAAACAGATGGCCGCAATAATGGACGTGCCGATATCCAAATCGGTACCGGTTAAGGCCATGAGGGTAAATACCCCGACGACAGTGAAAATCAGCGGTAACATGGCCAGTAAACCCATGCGCACCGAACGCAGAATGACAATGACCAATAATGCAATCAACACCACCGCCAATAATAGGCTCTGAATTTGTCCCCAGACCACGGCCTCGGTTGTGGCCACCAAAATATCGCCATAACCGGCCGAGCGCAGTGTCATGCCCGCAGGCAAAATGTCGGCCGCCAGTGCGCGAAGATCATGAATCACCACCGCCATATCGGATGAGCGATCACTGTGCAGAACCGCCAGAATACGACCATTAGAAAAGCGACGATCAACCACATCAAACAAGTCCTGACCATTGGCGTTTTCATACAGCAGGAAATACTGTGCCAGCATCGGCTGTGTCAGTGTTGACGGGAAACGGTATTCATCAAGACTGGCGCTTTCACTCAATACCTGATGCATGCGCTTGATAAAATCGGCTGGTGACATGGTAAATCCAACCAACGCATTCTGTTGTAAGCGTTGCTGAAGTGCGTCGACGGCTTGCAGCGTTTCCGGTTTCTTGAAGGCATCTACGTCGTTGCTTTCTAGTAGAAAACTGACGACCGTAGAACCACCGAAATTGGCGTTAATCGCAGCGTCGTCTTGGCGAATACGACTGTCCTCTTCAAAATATCCAATGACCTGGTTGTCCACAGTCAACTTCTGTTGAGTGATTACCAACCCCAGTAGCATCAGCACCACCGAAGTAATAACGACCGCCTTACCATGGCCGGCAATTCGACCAAATAACGCCATTAAACGGGTAATCCTAGCGCTGACCAATAAACCATAACGCGGGCGTGGCGCTTTCCAGACAATCACCAAAGCCGGCAATAGCAGCATGGTAATCAGCCAGGCGAATAACACACCAAAGCCAACAAAAATGCCGAATTCACGGATAAAGACGACTTCCGTCCAACTCAAGGCAAAGAAACCCGCCATGGTGGTCACGGTGGTTACTAACATTGGCCAGAACAGTTTGCGCAAGGCTTCCGATGCCGCCTGTGTACGATCGGTACGATCAGGATTATCCGGTAACAAGCGATAGTATGTAGACAAAAAATGGATCGCATCACAAACCGCAATGGCGATGATAAATACCGGTAGCATGGAACTGACAATATTCTGTTTTACACCCACAGCAGCCATCAGGCCCAGCGTCCAAAATAGCGCGATCACCGCAATCAGCAGCGGGGCAACAACGCCCTGCAAACGCCCAAAACTGAGCAACAGTACGGTAATAATGACCAACAGAACACCCGGCAACAGCGTCTGATTATCCTGCTCCATACTGGTCGCCGTCTGCGCGGCAATCATGGGCGGACCACTCAGATAAATGCGATCGGTAAAACCGGCCTGCGCCGATACGTCGTCGATAATTCGACTGATTTCGGTATACGCCATCAGCATGGCGGGGGAGTCATCTTCAGCAATACTGAATTCAACCTGAATCGTGGTGGCGTTGCCGCGCGGAGAAATAAGTCCGTTAATAAACATCGGATTATTGAGCACGGCGCTACGCAGTGCCTGACGCTCAGTATCGGTTGCCGGCAACGTACGCATCAGCGGCCGGACATCCAGACCGCCACTGAATGACTCCATGTGCTCCATGCGTGCCAGACTGCGCACCCGCTTTACCGGACGTAACCGTACCGCCAGATTCGCCAGCCATTCGCGGTCAGCCTGACTGAATTCCGGCTGCTGAGCCAGTGTCTGAATTTGCGGAATATCCTGCACGGTTAAACCATCGCGCCGAATATTGGCACCGGCTTCTCCCAGCGCCAGCAAGCGCTTGTCATCGGCCTCATTGATCAGCACCATACGCTCAAACCGGGTACTTAATTCCTGCACTGCCGCCAGACTGGCAGCATTGAAAATATCACCCTGCGGATTATCCAGCGCCACAAATGCCTGCTCACCGCTGTTGGAAAATAGGCGTTTGGTGTCGTGATCGGCCATCCTGCTTGGATGGCTGCTATCAATCATATACGGCGTGCTGTTGATCTGCAGATTGCCTGCCGAAGCCAGCGCCAGTAGGGTCATCAGTAACAGCGCCAACATCATCCACCAAGGATGGCGCTGAACTGATAGCAAAAGATGAAGAAAAGACGTCATAGCCGAACCTTATCGTTAAGAAAGGCTGGCAGCGTAAAGAAGATTTTCATGACAGCTCAAGCTCGATGAACAAGAGGCTGTCATGAGGAACAATTAAAAAGTCACTTTACCCAATCGTCCCATGTGCAACGTGCCCAAATACAAGCCATCGACTTCGGGTTGAACAGAAGTGACTTCACCGATCGCGACACCGGCTCGGTCATGCAGACTTTGCAGAATGTCGCCATCGCTATTAATTTGCAGAATGAAGCCATATGGTTTCGGTATCGGAGCCAACCAATCAGGCAACTTTGCCAATTGATTTTTGAGCCAAGGATAAGAATGAACACGATCGACCAATTCAGGACGCAAACCATACATCGCGACCCAATAGGTACCATCGGGTGCACGCGCAATACCATCCGGCATACCCGGTAACTGATCCAATAAAATTTCTCGTTCACCAGCTCGTTCGCCAGAAAGCCAAACGCGCGAAATCTGGTAACGAAAGGTTTCATTCACCAACACATAGTGTTGATCTGCCGCCACGGCGACCCCATTGGCAAACGCCAACCCATCGGCCAATAAGGTCAGCGAGTTATCATTCGGCTGGTAAGCAAACAACCGTCCTGACGGACGCCCGTCCAACACATCAAGCACGATGTCATCAATGGTGTAACGACTGCTGGCATCCGAGAAGTACATCGTGCCATCGGCCCCAATATCCACATCATCGACGAAGCCAAAACGCTCCCCTTGATAGTGATCAACCAACACGCTCAACTCGCCCGAAGGCGTCATGCTCAATAACCCTTTCGCCGCATCGGCAATAATCAGGTTGCCTTGCACATCAAAATGCAACCCGAGTGGTCGTCCACTGGTGTGGGCCAATACCTGCCAATCAGCACCCGCACATTGGCGTAAAATATGGCCACTTTCTGTTCCCGTGTGCAAACAACCGTTTGCATCCAGTGCCACATCCTCGCCACCTCTCTGTCCTTTTGGCAGAGGAATCACTTGAATACTTTGCAAACGATCATTCGCCGCTAAAGCGCCTGTCATGGGTAGCGGCTCTGACGGCTGAACGGCCACCGAGTCGATAGGCGAAGGCCAAACGAAAAACAGAATCACGAAAGCCATGATGGCCGACAATCCTAACTTGATCATAATACGCTCTTATTATTTTGTTTTTTATTAACAAATGAGATTAGCACGTGCTGAATACACAGAATATGGTGTATTACGCCATGCTCACAGCAATCCTTCGATGGGTAAAATCGACAAAACATTCAACAATCGATTGCCCCAGAATCCGCTACCAGGTTCCCTATCAAGCACAACGCCATTGGCTAAGTGCCATTGCAGTCGTCCTGTTTCCGATAACGTCACGCGATAAGCAACGGCTGGCAATGCTTCTGTAAACGTAGCGCTGATTGCCTGTGCCAAAGGTGGACTGTGAATCACAAATCCCATTTCGCTGTTTAAAAATACCGAACGAGGATCAAAATTAAAGGATCCAATGAATACTCGCTGCCGATTAATTGCGAACGTTTTTGCATGCAAACTGGTACCCGAACTACCCCACAGTTGATTTTTCTCGTCACGCTCATCCTGATGCATATGACGGCGCATTTCATACAACTCGATGCCTTCACGTAGCAAGGCTTTACGATAACGAGCATAGCCCGCATGAACCGCCAAAACATCCGTCGACTCACGTGCATTCGTTAGTACACGAACTTGAACGCCTCGACGTTGTAATGCAACCAAAGCGTCAACACCTTTTTTGCCTGGAACAAAATACGGTGAAACAATATCCAGCGATGTCGTTGGCTTATCCAGAACCTCCGCCAGCTGAGCGACTAGTGACGCATCGCCTTGCTCATGACCTTTGATTTTAACGGGAGAATCGCTGACCAAATCGACGTCAACCCATTGCAACATAAGATCACCACTCACTACCCGCGCCAATAGCTCATTATTGATCACCGCTTGCAAGTAATGGGCATTGTTAGGTGCTCGATACTTATCCATGAGCACCATAAAAAGGACATCTTCTGTCACATCAAGATCAATCAGTTGATCCGATGGATATGACAACGGAGACTGCCAGAATTGATCGAAGTCAGCGGACGTCTCTTGCACAACGGGCCCAACCACCAACACGTCTAAGTCACTGAACAAAATGCCATCGGTAGCACCGAAGTATTCATCGCCGATATTACGACCACCTCCTAAGGCAACCAGATTGTCAGCTATGATGGATTTATTGTGCATACGGCGGTTTGCCAAATGCGGATCCCAAAGGAAACGACTGTATTTGAAACGACGATTCGGATAGGGATTGAATAAACGCACTTCGATATTGGGATGTTGATTCAGCACGGTTAACAAATCATCCAGATCGGCGGTGCCATGATCGTCTAACAACAACCGTACCCGTACCCCACGCTCTGCGCTATCGTACAAAGCACCTAAAAGCAGAACACCCGTTAGATCACGTCGCCAGATATAGTATTGAACATCTAATGAACGCTCCGCCGCATAAATCATCAACATCCGCGCAGCGAACGCATCCAATGAATCGGTTAATGGGTAGTAGCCCGACAAGCCATTGCGAGCTTCGACTAGCGGCAAAATACCTCGACCCAAGCCGGTATCTTCAACCTCAAATAAGGGTATGAACGTACTCTCTTGTCGCGGTTGCAGTGCCGGCAAACTGCACCCCTGCAACATAACGAGCAGTACAATACCGAAAAGACAGATGCTATGTCGGATCCTACTCACATCAGCTCCTCTTGAAAAAATAGTATTGTCACACAAATGACACATGAACGACCTTGTTAAATGCAGTTTGTATGATTCCTAGATTGGAGCTGACTTTTTGTAATCTAAATTAAAATGCAACTAATCAACAAGCTTGGCAAATCCCTTATTTTTAAGTACCTTAGTACCAAATAAATAACAATAAGGATTGATCATGCTTTCTCTTCGCCCAGCACTCTGGCTAACACCACTGAGTTTTTTCATTGCCAGCCACGCACTATCACAAGGCTATTACGTCGATGAGCAATCCGCTCTGCGCTTAGGTGATGCGTTTTCAGCAGGCGCCGCCGCAATCGATGATGCGTCAACCGCTTACTACAATCCGGCTGCAATGTTAAAAGTCGGAAATCAATGGGGATTTAACGCCTCTGTGATTCATGTCCGATCCGATTTTGATGGTATGGCCAGTACCGGCGATGGCAGCACTGCTATTTTGGGAAAACCGGCAAGAGCAAACAACGTTGATGTCTTACCAACGTTCTATTACGTGCAACAACTCAATGACAATATCGCTTTTGGTGCTTTCGTCAATGCTCCTTACGCCACAGGTACTAACTTCGGCAAGCAATCCGTTGGCCGCTATCACGTGACACAAAGTGAAATAACCGGGATAAATACCGGCTTATCCATGGCGTTGAAAGCCAACGACAAGATTAACCTTGGTGCCAGCCTGATCATCCAATATTTTGATGCGAATTCAGACGTTGCTATTAACACCAGTGCCATTTGCTATGGCGCCGAAGCCAATGGCGATTTAGGTCCCTTCAGCTGCAACGATCTTGGCATTGCGTCAACAAGCCTTGGCAGCAACAAGCACGATGGACTTTTTGTGATGAGGGGCAAAAACACCGCGATAGGTTTTAGTGCTGGTGCGTTAATCGATATCACCAAACAAAGCCGTCTAGGTATGAGTTATCGTTCGCGCATTGTGCAAGATTTGCGTGGTAAGGCCTCTGTTACCTTCCCTAGCAGCGCCGCAATTTTTACCGGTCTGGCTGACTTGCCTAATACGACAGCAACAGGCGATGTACAAATGGTGATTCCGGAATCAGCAAACATCAGCTACGTCCATGATTTTTCGAACTGGGGGATACAAACGGACATCGGATGGACTCGATGGTCTCGTTTTCAGGAGTTAGCCATTCAAAGCTCGAATACGACGATAACCGCTTTAACGGAAATACCGACAGACTATCAATGGGATGATTCGTATCGTTTGGCACTGGGGGGTTACTACACGCTATCACCACAAATTACACTGCGTGCTGGTTTTGCTATTGATCAAACGCCAATTCCTGATAGCAAAACAAAATTAGATTTCCCCTTCGATGATTACCATGCGCTATCGATGGGCATGAGCTATGCGTTGAACTCCTCACTGACGCTCGATGTTGGCTACCAACACACCCTGCAACAAAAGCGTGCATTAGATCAAAATGAACTAACCTCAAGTGGGTCTCGTCTCAACGGTAATGTTACAACCACCGTCCACTCTTTGGCATTAGGGGTTCGTCGCGCATTTTAATACCCGCTAAACAATGCCACTGGCTTTATGCAGTCTGACGAATTGGAGTAACTGCCGATTGAGCCGGTGGCAGCTTGGCGAGTTCTAACAAAAAGCTGTCTAAACGGAACGTGGCGGTACGGATCTGGCTATCAATGCGTGCCAATTCTTGTTGTATCGCATCATGACGCTGCTGATTGCGTATCGCAGACAACGCCGCTTTAATATTGTCTGGCTGAGAGCCAATGTACTGACGCTTACGTCGACCATCGACTTGCGGTTGATTCAAATACAAATACCGACCTTGATGCCAGAATGGCGTAGCAGCAATGCGAGGCAACTCAACGAGCTGTTCCAATTCGGCCATTAAAGTACTGCGCAATACTCGCAACCGATTCAGTTGGTCGTATATCCACTCTACTTTATCGTTCAATGGTTCATTCGAGGGCGCTAAAAATCGACTTTGCAATGATAGGTCTGTGATGGTCATCATACAACCTCGACACTGGCCACTGTCTCCGAGCACCGGGGTCAGTGATAACTGAACCCAGCGATACTGCTGCTGGCGAGTGCATAATCTTGCCGTAAAGCGCCGATGTTGAGGGGTTCCAGTCATCGCGGCAAGTCGCTCCCGCACAAGGTCGGCATCCTCTTCCGCAATGAGCAGAGAGATGTGTTTCCCTGCAAGATCAACCGAATTGTATTCCGCAATCAAACACAAAAAAGGATTGGCGTAGGTGATATATCCTTGAGGATTGATGACCAATAAGCCATCTTCGGCTTTTTCGACCAAGGCTTCGTAACAGCCACGACGGTCGTCGTCACTGCAGGTAATAACGTTGGGTTGATTGTTCTGGAAATCGACGGTGATGTCGGTATTGGGGTCGTACTGTTGCAACAAACGAATAAGATCGGCAGCTCGCATACGATTCCTCCATGAATCATGGCCCCGATACAATAACGTATCGAGGCCAAAACATTAGGCTGGTAACAATACCGAACCCATCGCGTCCTTCAATTTTTTCATCGCATTCTTTTCTAACTGGCGAATGCGCTCTGCAGAGACTTCGTACACCGCAGCCAAGTCATGCAGTGTCGCCTTACTGTCATTCAACCAACGTTGCTGCAAAATTTCACGACTGCGGTCATCTAGTTGATCGAGCGCCAAAGCCAAACGATCATTGGCATCTTGTTCATAGTTATCGCTTTCTACCTGCAAGGCCGGATCGGCGCTGTGGTCTTCTAGATAATACGCCGGTGACTTATACGCCGTGTCGTCATCGTCGTCGGCGCCTGCATCAAAGGCGGCATCGTAAGCGTTTAATCGACCTTCCATTTCGAAAACCGTTTTGGTCTCAACACCCAAGTCGTCGGCAATGGCATTCGCTTCGTCGACACTCAGCCAGCCCAGTGTTTTCTTTTGGCTACGCAGATTAAAAAACAACTTGCGCTGTGATTTCGTGGTGGCTACTTTCACAATGCGCCAGTTACGCAGAATGTACTCGTGTATTTCGGCCTTAATCCAATGCACCGCAAACGACACCAAACGCACACCCACTTCTGGATTAAAACGTTTCACGGCTTTCATCAAGCCAACGTTACCTTCTTGAATCAAATCCGCCTGATTAAGACCGTAACCCGAATAACTACGGGCAATGTGAACCACAAAACGCATGTGCGACATCACCAAGAGACGAGCCGCTTCAAGATCGCCTTCGTAATGTAAGCGGTCAGCCAGCGCCTTCTCTTCATCTGGCGTTAATACCGGAATGCCATTGACGGTGGCAATATACGATTCAAGATTGGCGCCGGGCGATAAGGCATTGATCGCTAATAAACCTTTACTCATTCAACGCTCCTAAAATAAAGTGAGTTAATACGCATAAAAAACACTTGTAACTCAGCAAGTGCGGTAACAGTGTAACACTGTGAGATTGGATGGCAAACCGCCTAAAAGGTTCAATCTTGAACAGTTTGTGATTGCTAGGGCAACAATGGTGTTGAACGCTACGACCATAAAAAAAGAGAGCCGAAGCTCCCTTTCTGTCATCGTCTTCCGTTAAAACATCACGCTAAAATTAAGATCATAGGTATCGATATTGGCTTTATAGTCGTTACCACTGTCTTCCAGACCATAGCGCGTGTAATCAATGCCGAAGCGCACACCATCGGTTTTTACAAAATCCCAACCGATCCCATAAAAGAAATCGTAACCCGCAAAGTCACCTGCGTCACCGGAACGATATTCGCGATCCGTCTGCCAAGCATGCATGCCGAGTTTGAACATCAAATCGGTACCACCCAGCTCACGACCAAATCGAGTCACGATTTGATAAGAACGTACCGTATCCGTGAAATCACCTGACGTGGCTTCGGCTTCAAAATCGGCCAGTTGTTTAACACCCAACATCACATCAAAACGGCTGCGATCGGATAATGCAAAATGAGAACCTAAGTACAAACCGAGGTTGGCACCATCGCTGGACTCATCTCGATTCGCGATATTAGAGGCTTCCATTTCACTATAACCACCACTCAACATCACAAAATGCTGAATGCGTTTGCCATCGCCTTCTCGTAATCGACTGACTTCATTAGGCATACCACCGCAGCCTAAGCAACGCACAAAGGCACCTTGCAATGGCGTGATCACTAGGGTTTCAGCGGCTTGCTCTGCGTTACCACCCAATAAAGTAAATGGTAACGTTGCGGCATAGACCAAAGCACCCACTTGTGAGAGCGCAAAATACGCAGGTCGTGCAAACACGGCATCTGCGACCATCGCCCCAGCGCTGGGCTGATCATCAATACGTTGAGCATTGGCCAAATTACCCACGCTCAAAAGCGCAGCCGTGACCGCGACGGTAATGGTTTTCCCTAAGGCTGCCTTCACTTGCATAGTGATTCCTCTTAATAACTGCAACTGGCCATAATTGCCTTGACTATAGCAGGGCTCGCGCGGGTCGTCACGACTCACGCAACAATGTTATCGCTGACACCGGCGGCAGAAAACCGTCGCTCGTTGCCCTTGGCGAATTTCTTGTAGCGTGGAAGCGCATTGTTTACATGCCTGACCGCCACGGCCGTAAACATACAGCTGCTGGGCAAAGTAGCCGGGTTGCCCATCACCACCAACAAAGTCGCGCAAGGTCGTACCGCCCTGCTCAATAGCCCCCGCCAGCACCTGTTTGATATGATCGACCAGTCGGACATATCGCGCCCGGCTAATTTTTCCGGCCGCCACGGTAGGACGAATGCCTGCCAGAAACAAACTCTCGTTGGCGTAGATATTACCGACGCCAACCACGACCTTACCATCCATAATGAACGTCTTGATTGCCTGAGATTTACCGCGGCTGCGCTGATAGAGATAATCCGCATCAAACGCCTCAGATAGAGGTTCAGGGCCTAAATGCTGCAAGTGGGCGCATACTTCATCAACCCCCTGCCATAACAAAGCGCCAAAACGACGAGGATCATGATAGCGCAAACGCTTACCGTTACTGAGCAACCACTCGACATGATCGTGCTTTTTGAAGGGTTCACCCTCACCCACTAGGCGCAATGAACCCGACATGCCCAGGTGCCAAATGGCCGTGCCAATGTCGGTTTCAATCAACAGATACTTAGCTCGGCGTGTTAACCGACGAATAGTCTGCCCAGTTAAGGTTTCGATCTCCTGTGCGATTGGCCAACGCAGTGAAGGTTGTCGAATAACCACCGACTCAATCACCTGACCTTGCAGCCAAGGAGTAATTCCGCGCAGCGTGGTTTCAACTTCGGGTAGTTCTGGCATGTCAGCACTCTACAATGACCCACAAAAAACACATTATGCCAGTAAATCGCAGGCATAAAAAAACCCAGCAGGGCTGGGTTTTTTAGCGCGACAAAAAAGCTTATTTAATTTTGGCTTCTTTGTACATCACGTGCTGACGGATGGTTGGATCAAATTTTTTGATCTCCATTTTCTCAGGCATGGTGCGCTTGTTTTTGTCTGTGGTATAGAAGTGACCAGTACCGGCACTTGAAACCAGACGAATTTTATCGCGTGGCATAATAGGTCTCCTTAGACTTTTTCACCGCGTGCGCGGATCTGGGTAAGAACAGCATCGATACCATTCTTATCGATGATGCGCATACCTTTCGCTGTTACACGCAGGCGTACGAAACGGTTTTCACTTTCAACCCAAAAACGATGGTATTGCAGGTTTGGCAGAAAGCGGCGCTTGGTTTTGATATTTGAGTGGGAAACGTTATTCCCAGTTACAGGACCTTTACCTGTAACTTGACAAACCTTAGACATTTATCTTGGCCCCGATTTAACTGTATCGAACAAAACTTAAAATTCGTTACCAACCGTAGGCAGGTCATCATAAATGACGACGTAAAGCAGCCCTGGCTGAAAAGAGTTGCGCTTTATACCAAACCCAGCAACACCAAGCAAGTGCAAGCGCAAAAAATAAGCAATTTCGGGTGTTTTTTCATGCACCTATAGCCAGCCTCGCTCAGCGAACGATTCGCAATAGCCATCACCTATTACCAAGTGATCCAGTACTCGAATATCCATTAGCGCGAGCGCCTGTTGCAAACGATCGGTTATCGCACGATCCGCTGAACTGGGTTCCGCCACGCCCGATGGATGATTGTGCGCAAAAATAACAGCGGCCGCACCGAGTTTGAGCGCATGCTTTACCACTTCGCGAGGATACACCGCCGCACCATCAATGGTGCCTTGAAACAGTTCTTGGTAACGAATCACCCGATGCTGGTTATCTAAAAACAACGCCGCAAACACTTCGTAATCCAAATCTCGTAGGCGTGATAACAAATACTGCCTTGTTAACTCAGGGCTGGTCAGTGCATTACCGCGCTGTAACTGTTCGGCCAAATGGCGACGCGCCATCTCCAACACCGCCTGCAACTGCGCGTATTTGGCACTCCCCAAACCCAGCGGCTGACAAAAACGCGCCTCATCGGCCGTTAATAAAGGCCGTAAACCACCAAAATCGTGGAGCAATTCACGCGCCAAATCCACCGCACTTTTACCCTTTACGCCAGTGCGCAAAAAAATAGCCAACAACTCAGCATCGGATAAGGCATGCGCACCATGCGCCAGGAGTTTTTCACGCGGCCGCTCAGCAGCAGGCCAATCGGTAATTGCCATAACAACATTCCTTGTTTGTGGACTGGCGCATCCTGACATCCAACAGGACTTATTGCGCACAGCGGAGTGATATATACTGTCTTCATTCTAATCAGTGGTTGAACCGAGATGCAACAACTCACCAACAAACGCATTATTTTGGGCATTACTGGCGGAATTGCCGCCTACAAATCGGCCGAAGTGGTGCGTTTGTTAAAAAAGTCGGGAGCAGACGTGCGCGTCGTGATGACCAACGGTGCGAAAGAATTCATCACCCCGTTAACCTTACAGGCCCTGTCCGGCAATCCGGTGCACCACACGCTACTCAACCCCGAAGCCGAAGCGGGCATGGGGCATATTGAGCTAGCCAAATGGGCGGATGTCATTCTAGTCGCCCCAGCCTCTGCCAATTTCATAGCGCGTCTAACGCAAGGATTGGGCGACGACTTGCTGACCACGCTATGCCTTGCCAGTGAGGCCACGCTGGCCATTGCTCCGGCCATGAACCAAGCCATGTGGCACAACGAGACAACCCAATACAACTTGCAACGATTGCAGGACTTAAAAGGTCGGAAACTGCATATTTTTGGCCCAGCCGATGGCCAACAAGCCTGTGGCGATGTGGGCCCTGGCCGCATGTTAGAGCCAGAATTACTGACTCAGTCGCTGGCCAACTTATTCGATCGAGGTATGCTGGCCGGTGTTCGTGTCACCATAACGGCAGGCCCAACGCGTGAAGCCATCGATCCGGTTCGCTACATCAGTAACCACAGTTCCGGAAAAATGGGGTATGCCCTTGCCCAAGCCGCCATTGATGCCGGTGCGCACGTCACGCTCATTAGCGGCCCAGTCACCATCAAGGCACCGTCTCGCGTTCATCTCGTCAATGTCAGCAGTGCTCGCGACATGCTCGAAGCCGCATTGCAGCAAACACCGGAATGCGACATATTCATTGCCGCCGCTGCCGTAGCGGATTATCGACCCATGACCGTCGCCAATCAAAAAATCAAAAAAAGCGGCGACACCATCGAAATGACGCTGGTGAAAAACCCAGACATCGTCGCCACGGTCGCACAGCATGAACAACGCCCATTCACGATTGGTTTTGCCGCCGAAACGCAAGACATCGACACCTATGCGCGCAGTAAGTTAGCGCGCAAGCAACTCGATTTAATCATTGCTAATGACGTATCACGACAAGACATTGGCTTTAACTCCGATAACAATGCCGTCACCGTCTATTGGCCAGATGGTCAGCAAGATTTTGCCGACCGTAGCAAAAACGCCTTAGCTCATGATTTAATCGAACTCATCGCACAGCGTTATCACAACCCTCCGCACACTGTTTAATGGCTATTGGATTTTTTATGCGTTCTTTGCAAGTAAAAGTGATTGACCCTCGTATTGGCGACAGCATCCCGTTTCCGGAATACGCCACGCCCGGATCCGCTGGACTGGATCTTCGTGCCTGCTTAGATAGCCCGCTCACCTTACACCCGGGCGAAACGCAACTCATCCCAACGGGTCTGGCAATCTATATCGAAGATCCACAATTGGCCGCCGTGATTCTCCCACGCTCAGGCTTGGGCCATAAACATGGTATTGTTTTGGGCAACTTGGTTGGACTCATTGATTCGGACTACCAAGGCGAACTCATGGTGAGCTGCTGGAATCGTGGCAAAGACAATTTCACGATTGATGTGGGTGAGCGTATTGCACAGCTGGTACTGGTACCTGTTGTTCAAGCGCAATTCGACATCGTTACCGAATTTGTTGCAACCGATCGCGGCACGGGTGGTTTCGGACACTCTGGTCGACAATAACCTCGGTCTCTGCCTTCAATCTGTTTTGAAGGGATCATAATAAGAAGGGAAGCGCTATGGACAAAGACCCAAACACCAGTAAACGCACCATTTTACTTTATAGCCGCATTAGCATTTGGCTCGCTTTGCTGTTCATATCCGGCGGCATGGCGATGCAAAGTGTGCAGGTGAATCTGTTTTCACAAGCCGATGTCGACCACGCCTTTGCCAGCGCCATGGCGGAACAAATGAGCCACAACCTCAGCAGCAAATTGAATGACACTCGTCGCCAACAACTTGCCGCCAGCCAGCACCCGAACACACTGGATGCACTCTATCAACCCAATCCTGAGTGGCTCGATAGTCTGAAAGGCTTTATGCCCGGCGCGATCCACATTCAACTACTGAACCGTAATCAAGCAATTCAGTTGCAGAATAATCTTGGCTTTGCCGTACAAGATTTGGTTAGCCGCACCTTGCGTGGCGCCGACATGCGCTTAGAAGCGGTAGCCCGTGACAACCAAGTGCAATTTTTTTGGGCATCTCCGGTGCGTGACGAACAACAACGTATTGTCGGTATTTTGTTAGTGGAGTACGGCAAAATGTGGCTAGAGCGCTTTCAGCCCAGTGCGGCGCACAATCTGGGGCAAGTGTGGGTGCATCAATACGTTGGCGGCGATGTCAGTACCGGCTTAGAAATCTTCCGCCTAGGACGAGGGGGGGAACGCATGGGCGGCAACATCACCGTGCCCATCAATGACTATTGGTTTTTAACCTATCGCCCAGCGGATGAGCGCCCGCGTTTAGCCTTAGCGCCTTTTGTGACGCCGTGGGTGATCGTGCTCATAGCAACACTGTTAGGGTTATTCCTCATGCTGGCGTTACAAAAACGCGAGTTACAGCGCAATCACCTGAACTTGCTCACCTACGTTCGTAGCTTGTCGCGTACCGGTAATGACCAACCACCCACCTTTACCTTAGCGCTGTTCGATGAACTGGCACAGCAAATGCGCCATTTAATCCGGACTGCACACCCGAACGCGGCACCGGAGACAGAACCCGCTCGACAACGACCGGATCTCGATCTTGAAAGCCCCAATAAGCTGCATAAGTCCTCTGTTGCGGCACCAACTGTGGCTCGTACCAACCCCGATCTGCCACAAATGGACGTCGAAGAATTGCCCAGTGACCAACCGCCGACCATCAGTCGCGGTATTTTTCGGGCGTATGATATTCGCGGCATCGTCGGCGAGGATCTGAACAACGATGTGTGCTATTGGATTGGCCGAGCACTCGGCGCGGAACTGCGTAGCCGTGATCGTAATTGTATTCACCTTGCTTGGGATGGTCGCCACTCCAGTCCGGCTCTTGCGAGTGCACTGCAAGATGGCTTGATCGAAGCGGGCTGTCATGTCACGTCACTCGGTGCACAACCAACCGGTTTGCTTTATTTCGCAACTCACGAACTCGACGGCGGTTGTGGTGTTGTCGTCACTGGCAGCCATAACCCGAGCCAATACAATGGCCTCAAAATCGTCATCGATCAGCTGACCTTAACGCAAGAAGAATTGACAGCGCTGTATCATCGCATTGCGCGCCATGATCTGCCACGAGCCGAAGGCGCACGCGTTGAGCAATACAATCTACTGCCTCAATATTTACAACGCATTGAAGACGACATTCAAATTCATCGTGATCTGACCGTGGTCATCGATGCGGGTAATGGCATTGCCGGCCCAGCGGCCAAGGCGCTTATGGAGCGCTTGAACATACGCACCATTGAGCTCTTTTGCGACGTCGATGGTGACTTTCCTAATCACCATCCCGACCCCAACCGTCCAGAGAACCTGATTGCGCTGCAACAGGCTGTCGCCGAACACAACGCCGACCTTGGTATTGCCTTTGATGGGGATGGCGATCGTGTCGCCTTGGTGGACAACCAAGGAAAGATCATTTGGGCGGATCGTTTGCTCATGCTACTCATCGAAGACATTTTGCCACGCCATGTCGGCCGAGATGTTCTCTTCGACGTGAAGTCATCTCGTCATTTATCGGGCTTAATCAGCCGTTGCGGTGGCCGCCCCACCATGTGGAAAACAGGCCACTCACTCATGAAAAAGAAAATGCGCGAACTCAACGCCATTGTCGGTGGTGAGTTCAGCGGTCATTTTTACATTCAAGATCGCTGGTACGGCTTTGACGATGGCCTCTACACGGCAGCGCGCTTACTGGAATTGATCAGCGCGCAAACGCTGCCTTGCGATCAATTGTTTGCGCAATTGCCGGAAGACATCAGCACACCAGAAATCACCCTAGACACCACCGATCAGCGTAAATTCGACATCGTCAATGCCATGGCCACCGACGCCGACCTTGGTAATAACGCCCGCGTGTTTACCACCGATGGCATTCGTATCGAATTTGCCGATGGCTGGGGGTTAATTCGTGCATCCAATACCACCGCAAAGCTAACCTTACGCTTTGCCGGTAATGATCAAGAAGCCATTGCTCGTATTCAGCGCCGAATGAAGCAAGCACTTACCCGTCACGCACCAGAAATAGAGGTTCCGTTCGGATAGGCATTGGCAGACACTGGCCGCTTCGCGCTATAATTGGTGTCATAACGCGGGCCTGCTCGAACGCCCGCATTTTCTTTGCTAAGGAGTTTTGCCATGCCATTGTCGCGTGATCGCGCCATCAATACCGCCACCGTTCTCAGTGAAGCGCTGCCGTATTTACAACGCTTTGTTGGCAAAACCATTGTGGTGAAATATGGCGGCAATGCCATGATCGACGAACAACTGAAAAACAGTTTTGCACGCGACATGGTCATGCTGAAATTGATCGGTATTAACCCCATTGTGGTGCATGGCGGCGGCCCACAAATTGGCGACCTGTTGACCAAACTCAACATCGAAAGCCGTTTTGTCAATGGCATGCGCGTCACCACCAGCGAAACCATGGACGTCGTCGAGATGGTATTGGGCGGCCTCGTCAACAAAGACATCGTCAACCTGATTAACCAAAACGGCGGCAAAGCCATTGGCTTAACCGGTAAAGATGGCCAATTGTTGCACGCACGCAAGCTGACAGTGACGCAACTTTCACCCGACTTACAACAACCCGAAATCATCGACATCGGTCACGTTGGCGAAGTCGCACGCATCAACACCCAAGTGCTCGACATGCTGACCAACAGCGACTTTATTCCCGTCATTGCACCTATTGGGGTCGGCGAAGACGGCGCGTCGTACAACATCAACGCCGACCTGGTGGCAGGAAAAGTGGCCGAAGTACTGCGTGCTGAGAAACTCATTTTACTCACCAACATTGCTGGTTTGATGGACAAAAATGGCGATATCCTAACGGGCTTAACCACTCAACAAGTGGATGAACTGATCGCCGATGGCACCATTTATGGGGGTATGCTGCCCAAGATCCAGTGCGCACTCGATGCCGTTCATGCTGGCGTCACCAGTGCCCACATTATTGATGGGCGCGTCGCGCACTCAACGTTGCTCGAATTATTTACCGACGATGGTGTGGGTACGCTCATCACCAATCGTCGTCATTGATTGCATGACGCAGCCATCCTTAATGTCGTTACTCAGGAGTGATTCATGACCGAGGTCACCGACAAGGTGTCACGCCGCGAGCAAATATTGCAATCGCTGGTACAGATGCTGGAAAACAACCCTGGCGGACGCATCACCACCGCCAGCTTAGCCAGTGCTGTTGGTGTATCAGAAGCCGCACTGTATCGACACTTCCCCAGTAAGGCGAAGATGTTCGAGGGGCTGATCAACTTCATCGAAGAAACGGTATTTTCTCGCATTACGCGCATCATGCAGGATTTTGAACACGCCGATGATCGTTGTGAGAAAATACTGACGTTGGTGCTGACATTCAGTGAGAAAAACCCGGGGATGTGTCGCCTGCTATCCGGTGATGCCCTATCTGGCGAAACAGAGCGACTGCATCAACGCATCCATCAATTTTTTGATCGTATTGAAGCGCAGTTCAAGCAAATTCTGCGAGAAGCCGAATTGCGCGAACAAAAAGTCCCTTTGCAAACCGTGAGTGCCGCCGCCAACCTGCTAACGGCACTACTGGAAGGAAAAATTCGCCAGTACGTTCGCACGGAATTTAAAGAAAAACCCACGCAATTGTGGGACCAGCAATGGGCGCTGCTGCAACCACAGCTGCTACGTTCAGTACGACTTGGTTAACCCGTCGTCATTACGGTTCAGCCGATACAAAAATGCCGCAATCACTGCGGCATTTTTTATCACTACACAACGCTCTATTTTAGGCGCTGCTCAACCAAGTCATAATCCACTTCGTCTTCTAGTGTCCCCGCAGGATAGACCTGCAACACCCGCAAACGCTCAAAATCACGGGCATAATCTTGCGTGCTGGTTTGCATTTCTTCGCGACGCAAACGAATGTTGTTATGCGCATCACGAATACCACTTTGCAATTGCACAATCTCTACGCGCAAATCGGAGGGAACCGTTTGACCGCGACGTTCATAATTGGCCGCGTTGGTTTGTGAGCGTTCAAGCTTTTCTTCTAAATCGGTGATACGACGACGCTGTAACTGCACATACGACTCAACTTCGGTTACTTTGCGCTGCCGCACGCGCTCGACATCTTCTGGCTTCGCATACAGGCGCAACAGATCCAGATCTGTTTGTCGCTGTAAGGCAATGGCATCGCGTCGAGCCTGCGCGGCGGCTTCTTGCGCGCGGCGTGCGGCAATTTCTTCAGCAGTCGGTGCCGGTGGAACACGGTCAATGACCATGCCACGGCTATTCAACACGTCGTATCCTAAGTGGCTAAATTCAGCGGGGACATGATCTTTGATCGTTACCGAGCCATCCACCGTAAAACGGTACAATTGACCGGCATGAACACCCTGACCGAACCCAATCGTGAAACAACACAGTATCCAAAGCGCGCCTTTCTTCATTCTACACTCCGTAGCGGTCTCGATACGCACTGATCGCCGCCGCATGTTGTTCTAGTTCGGGTTGCTGAGCAACGTAATCCAACACCTGATTCAAACCAACAATACTGATCACCGGCATACCAAAATCACGCTCAACTTCTTGAATGGCCGACAACTCACCCTGGCCTTTTTCTTGGCGATCTAAGGCAATTAACGCGGCCGCGGGGGTTGCGCCTTCCGCTTGTTCGATAATCGCCATAACCTCACGAATCGCTGTACCGGCCGTGATCACGTCATCAACGATTACCACACGACCACGCAACTCAGCCCCAACCAAGCTACCACCTTCGCCGTGTGTTTTCGCCTCTTTACGGTTAAACACATACGGCATGTCTTTATTATGATGGTCAGCCAACGCCACCGTCACCGTAGCGGCCAATGGAATCCCTTTATAGGCAGGACCAAACACCACGTCGTATTCAATGCCCGAGTTTTCCAACGCCGCCGCATAGAAACGACCCAGTTTTGCCAGCGCGACACCGGTATTAAACAAACCCGCATTAAAAAAATAAGGACTCACACGACCAGATTTGAGGGTAAACTCACCAAACTTCAAAACACCCTGCTGAATGGCAAACTCAATGAATTCTTTCTGATAGGCGTGCATAAAAACCCCAAACAAGACAATACAACGCGAATAAATAGGTTTTTTTCACTCACCTATTTAGCCGAAAAATTATGGATGCGCTATCATACACACATAACTAATTGGGAACCATGTATGAGGATTATCAGCTTACACGTTGATGGCATTCAACAAGCGGTTGAAAACGGCCTGTATGAATGGCTCGAAAGTGCCGACGCCGACGTCGTCGCCATACAGAACTTAAAAGCCAAAGAATACCAACTGCCCGACAGCGTGGTATATCCAAAGCAGTTCAATGCCTATTTTTTTGATGCTGAAGCCGATGGCTACAGCGGCGTTGCGGTGCTTACCAAACACATTCCCAAAGCCATCATGACCGGCTTGGCATTTACTCAATGCGATTTACAAGGTCGCTACATACAAGCCGACTTCGATCACGTCAGTGTGGGTTCGATTTTGTTTCCCAGCGTGGACCAATACAACACCTTGGAAGACAAACTGGCATTTCAGCAGGCCTTTTTAGATCACCTGCACAAAACTCGTCGTCGTCGTCGCGAATTCATCTTTTGTGGCAATTTTGAAGCCGCCCACAAAACCGTTGACCTCGATAACTGGCAACAACAACAAAATACCCCCGGCTTTCTACCCGAAGAGCGTGCGTGGTTTGACCAAGTGTTTGGCCCAGCCGGTTATGTCGACGCCTTCCGTGAAGCCAACTTTGGTGAAAACCAACACACATGGTGGCCCGATGCCGACAGCGCGCGGCGTAAACTCAATGGCTGGCGCAAAGATTACCAAATTTGCACACCCGGCATTCGCCAATTGGTGGTGGATGCCAAACTCGACACCAGCTTACGCTTTGGCGACCACGCGGCCGTGTTGGTGGAATACGAGTTTGACGACGAGTAGTTCGCAACCGCGTTAGCCGAACACCGACTCAAAAAAAAGAGTTACCCGGCAAAGGTAACTCTTTTTTATACACCGCAGACGCATTGCTAACGCTTACGCGTCGGCTAATGCCACACGTTGTTTCTCAATCAATTCCGCAACCCCTTGCTCGGCCAACGCCAGCATCGCATTCAACTCGTCACGGCTAAAGGCTTCTTGTTCGGCCGTACCTTGAATTTCCACAAAGCCACCCGCCGCCGTCATAATGACGTTCAAATCGGTTTCTGCTTGCGAATCTTCGGCATAATCCAAATCCAGAACCGCTGTGCCTTGGTACATACCCACCGATACCGCGGCAATCATCTGTTTTAATGGCTCGCCTTTTACCTTGCCATTGGCTTTCAACCACGTAATGGCATCGGCCAGCGCCACACAAGCACCGGTAATCGCCGCTGTACGCGTACCGCCATCGGCCTGAATGACGTCGCAGTCGATGGCAATGGTATTCTCACCCAATGCAGTCAAATCCACCGCGGCACGTAAGCTGCGACCAATCAAACGCGAAATCTCAACCGTGCGGCCCTGCTGCTTGCCTTTGGCGGCTTCACGAATCATGCGCGAACCGGTCGAACGAGGCAGCATACCGTACTCCGCCGTCACCCACCCCTGCCCTTTGCCACGCAAAAATGGCGGTACGGATGTTTCGACACTGGCCGTGCAAATAACCTTAGTATCACCAAACTCCACCAGCACCGACCCTTCGGCATGTTTAGTAAACTGACGTGTAATGCGAACAGCACGAAGGTCCTGCGGCGTACGACCACTTGGTCTCATAATGAGAATCCTTATAACAACGAAAAAAGCCATTATAGCCGGAAACGCCCCAACACTTTACAATCGAGGCACGTTAATTTGAGGAGTACCCCATGGTTTACAGCATGACGGCCTTTGCCCGCAGCACCCAAGAACACCCACAAGCCCGTTTCACGTGGGAAATTCGCTCGGTCAACAGTCGCTATCTGGAAACCCACTTCCGCCTTCCCGATGCGTTTCGCGACCTAGAGCCGCACCTACGAGAGCGCCTTAATCGCCGCCTGAATCGTGGCAAAATCGAATGCACCTTGCGCTATCAAGCCTTACACAGCCAACCGTCACTGGAACTCAACAGCGACTTAGTGCGCCAGCTCAACCAAGCCGCCGATCAAGTACACGCCATCATCGGCCCCGGCAACGCCATGAACGTACTGGACATACTGCAATGGCCTGGGGTGATCGTCAGTGACCAGCAAGACAACAAAGCCCAACAACAAACCGCGCTGACCGCGTTCGATCACGCACTCGACGAACTGCTCGACGCTCGCGCCCGCGAAGGCAAAGAACTGGCACAACTGATTCAACAACGATTGGATAAAATGCAACCGCTGGTACAGAACGTCAGCGAACAAATGCCCGCCGCCCTACAAACACAACGCCAGCAACTGCAACAACGACTGTGCGAACTGCAACAACAACTCAATCCCGAACGCTTAGAACAAGAAATGGTGATACTGGCGCAAAAAGCCGACATCGCCGAAGAACTCGACCGGCTACACACCCACATCAACGAAGTGGCGCGCATACTGACACAACAAGAACCCATCGGCCGCCGTTTAGACTTCATGATGCAAGAACTCAACCGCGAAGCGAACACCCTGTCATCCAAGTCGCTCAACGCCAGCATTACCCAAGCCGCAGTAGAGCTGAAAGTGCTGATCGAACAGATGCGAGAGCAGGTGCAAAACATCGAATAGGTACTTGAATAACAACCTATCCGGCCAAGAATGTCTTAGAAGCCCTGTTATTTGCTTGTGAATACAGGGTTCTCTTCAAACCAATATGACCGATGCTTCTGCATTTTTGTACGCGTCGGTTCTCATTTTAGCGCAGCGGAATGCTGCGCAAGTGCGTCTCTATTGCCTCAATCATCGACTTGGTCAGCGGTAAATGCGTTTTCTCTTTCGCCCATACTTCATGGAAGCCTGCCACGGTTTGCTTGGCAGTATCTAACACCAATTTTTCTGGCAGCATGGCTTTAGCGGCTAAGTGTGACAGCTCATCCAGCGTGAAATCACTGAATTTCTTGCTACGGCTCACCTTCAGCGACGCACTATCATCGGGGATATAAGGAATGGTCGAGACAAAATCATAAGCAGGTGCAATCGTTGCGGTACGCTTGTCTTTGTAAATCACAGACCAATTCTTCAAATGCATATCCGCATTGCCAATGAGAGTATTGAACACCAATCTGCGGGTAAATTCTGCGATGTCCTCGTCTTGACCTTCGATGCCGATAACCTGAGCAATATTACGCATACTTGCTTTTTTGTATTTATCTTGAGGATAGACGCCAAATACTTGTGCAAAGTCCTCAATGTGTACGGATCGGCCATCTGCTCGGTCAAAACGCTTGATTACAAACGCCTGAGCATGTTTAAAAGCATCACCAAATTTACCAATACCATCTGGGATATTAGCAATCTGGTTAATCGGGAGTAGCTGCGTTTCTGGCACATCCATCCCCAACATGCGAGCCAGTTCCATCATCGAATATTCATTTTCTGGCACGGCTTCAAAGCGAGACGACGGCAATTTCACAATCCAAGAACCACCTTTACCGGTTGCTGGAATAGTCAAACCACCGTTTGTCTGTTGTACGGCCGAAAACTTCAACTGCACTCCCGCTAATGAAAAACGCATTGGAGCATCTATTTTCGTTTCATCATCAATGTTTTGATGCACATTAGGCGGCAGCGCTTCGCCATCAGCAGGTTCAACTGTGATCGCACCTGCTAAATCTTGCCCTAACACCCACAATAGAAAAAAATCTCGCGCCGGATTCACTCCAGCACGCTCTGCCAGGTACTGACGCATGGTTTCTTCTGGCAAAAGGTTAGAGAAAAACGGCGTTAACATGGTTTGGGTCGGTTTGAAGTTAGTCAGCAAGCCACCTAACGAATCTTTAAAACCCAGCCCTAACACGGGCCGTGATTCATCATGAATGTACGAATCCATAAAGGCAAAAAGCGTTCTATCATTGCCCACGTTGGTGATCGTTGCGATGGGTTCACCATAGAGCAACACGTTGAGCGTAGAAACATGATTAGTCATCGCCATCGTCCCCTAACTGATATGCAGGCGGTATTGGCTCAGCTTCATCGTTGATGCCGTTAATACCTTGGCCACTTCGAATGATTGACTTGATGGCAGGAACAGACTTTTTAGGCGCAACCAACAACTCTAGGTCGAGTACACGGGCAAGTGCAATCAAACTGGACATTCTTAAATCAACACCGCCAGACTCGATTTTCGAAATATGACTTTGCGGCACCCCCGAACGCGCACTTAGCTCTCTTTGGCTAAAACCCTTACGTAAGCGGGCTTCTCGAAGGCTTTCTAGTATCTGCTCTGTTACATAGCTCATTTCGATATGCCTTAATGCATCATTTAAGAGTAGTTATATGCAAAAACATATCACCCCAACCCCAAAAACACAAACATGATTAGCTATTATGTATCAAAACGCCATTTTTGATATGCAATTGCAGATAAACCGTAACACCAACGTGATCAGCCACCAGATACACCACGAAATAATTAGTAATCTTTAGCTGCTTCGATCGCTTCAAATATAGCCAACTTAACCGACTCTGGATAATCGTCGTCATATAGTACGGAGCTGATGACCTGACGCAATAGATCCTTGTCGATCACGTTATCGGCGACCCAAACGGCGATATTTTCCATTTCTTTAACAAAACGCTTTACCACATAGTCAAAACCGTTTAATTCAAGGAAATAAGCGCCCAACACCAACGATGATCGTTTATTGCCATCATTAAAAGCATGGTTTTTATTAATGGAGAATACCAAGTGAGTCAGTTTGTCCTCCATTTCTGGGTAATACCAGTCATTTTGTATGTGCTCTAAGGGGCTTGCTAACTGACCAACGTCCTTGATGCCTGCTAGCCCACCAGAATGCTCTATAATCCAATCGTGAACGCTAATCGCATGCGCCACACCGAAATAGAAGAACCGTAAGCCTGTGTCTGTAGAATCGCTCATAGCCACATTCCTTGGCTTAACGATCTTTCAAGCGTTTGAGTACAGCCAATGTTTCTGGATCGCTCAATTGCTCTTCCAAAGAACGGCTCTTCTCACCCAAGAAGCGATCAAAATCAGCTTCGGGGACCGATTGAATATAAGCTTCCAGCTTTTCATGCAAGGCATCACGGAAGCACAAATCGCGACTGGCCATTTTAGTTCTGGCATCAAATATCCAAGGCTTAAACAATGGGTGACTCTCAAAGCTAGCAAATAAAATTTCCGCTTCTTTCTGCGAAAGCTTGCGGCCTAATTTATTGCTGGCTTGCTCTAGCTCATGGGCAATACCTGACTCGTAGCTGGCAATCAGATTAAGTACTTCTGAATATAGGGTCTCGCGGATATTGGTTTTCGTTGCTAGGTTTAAAATCTTTTTATATTCCGTCGCATTTTCATGAAAAATGCTTTGATAGATCAAGTTTGTAAAGCGTGCATACGTCCATTTATTGACGTCTACGTACTTATCCAATGCATCGGTGAACTGACGACGGTAGTTTTCTTCTTGCAGAGCAGAGACAAGGTAATTTTCATCACGCTGATTAATAAACTTGGTATGACCACCAGCGCGCTCAGCCATCACATCCAAGACAATATCCAGCAGACGTGAACGCAAAAGGCGTGCGGGCTCACTTTCTGTTAGTAACATCCCTATGTTGAGCACTGCACGAAAACTGAACAAACCCAGCGCGGTGGTTTTGGTACCGTCATTGATGTCGGTACCAGACATTTGCTCCTTGAATTCCTTTAGTTTTTTACCTTTTATCACCTGATAGCCGTTGCTTTTTAACTCATCGGCATGGCTAGATAAGTAGCGCTCAATAGTACGGTCTGTAACGTCATACAAGGCAACCACCTGCGCTTTGGTGAATACGGTCTCACCTTCAAAGATCACTCCTCCCAAGCCCAAGTGCTGCTCGGCTTGTTGCAGGGCGTAGCGGTTGTTAAGGATATTTTGGCGGTCATGTGATGATGCGGTTAGGTCTTTAGCCATGCTACATACTCCTTAACCCATTGTTGTGACAGAATTAGCACAGCGCTTTTCATTCCCATAGGGGGTGGTGTAAAAGCGCTGTTCATTGCCATAAACCAACAATTTCAAGTCTTCATCCGTTGAGATTTCAAACTTTTGATTCTGTTGATCGAATTTAAGTTTTTGCTCGCAATATCCATCGATATATTCAAGCATATTGGTTTTATCATCGGCAGACATACTTTCAAGCGTTTTCATAGCAAGACCAATTCGTTTTCTATTCACTCTCACCAGCTCATTAACTATGATTGAGAAAAGCCAATCGCTGAGTCGAACTTTAGGGGTATTGGCTGTCATTCTCTTAACCTTCTGCATAATTAATAACACTCGCTCACACCATTGGCGCTTCGTACACTTTTTCAACCTCGGTAAACTTAGTGACGCTCTCTAGGCGAGTTAAGGTTGTGAGTTTCATGGAGTGGCTGAAGTTTCGTAGAGGAACATGAGTCACAGGTTTTTGAAGAGTTAACGGCCTACCTAATTGAAAAAGATAATAGAGCTCAGATGATTCGACGGCTTTGCCTGCCTGTGCGGCAGTGATGGAACTACGTGGCAAAATTGCAACCCGTTTCACTGGCCATACCTTTACTATCGTCTTAGTGCCCACATGTTGAGGTGATGGCGTTGCCAACGCTAAATAGCGAATTTCTTCGGCAATGTGAATACCCACTTGACCCTCTAGCTGGGCAATAGCAGAATATTTTATGTGATACCACTCGGCTATACCTTGCTCAAACCTTTCAAGATAAGACTTATCACGACCAGATTGTGGAGCTATAGCAGCCGTTAATGACAGATCAGGGTACAGCACTTGGCGCATGCCATAATAAGGTATGCGTGCAGCTTCTTGTACGTAGAGCCTTTCCGCCATGCCAGCCACTGGGTAAATGGCTTCATCGTTTTGTCCTGTTTGTGCGTTCGACACTGTGCCAATTTGCGTTTGCAAAAACTCTAACAACCACTGGTGACCGCAATACTCGCTCTCAGTCTGGCTAAGTTCGTTTTGGCTAGGCAACAGGGCAAATGCGCCAATACCCACTTCTTCTATCGCGGCTGCGTAGGGGTTGGGTGTTGTGGCTTGATCAAAAAAGCCTGGGTATAAAGCAAAGGCACCAAAAACTGGGCGGCTTTTTTTGGCCGGTTGTCCTTCGATTTTACTGGATGGAGACTTAGACAAGCGCGGCTCTGATAGGCGAATCAAAGCATCCCGATAACGGTGCATTTGGTTGATAGCATCGTCTGGTACATAATCGGTACTTTCAATATCTTCATTACTGTCATCAAAGCGGTTTTTCTCGGTTTTAATGCGGTACTTGGCATCAAACAGCCAAATAAACTGCTTTTCTTCTGATGAGTCTGCTTTCGTTAAATCGGCGCTTTTAGGCAGTGTCACTTCCAACACAATATCCGGCTCTTGGTTCACTAAATACGAGCGGATTGACTTTCCTTTTTTGGTAAATTTCGGCTCGTGTGCCAGCCGAGCGGTCACACCATCGCTGCGTTTAAAACGAAAGGCTCCAGCAAAACCATCTTTTAGTTGGTACTCAAAAAAGTCATTCTGGGCGAGCTTAGTCGCACTGTTTTCAACCAATTCGAAGCCGAGGTCCTGCTCTAAAATCTGCTTCAAACACAAAAAGCACCACACTTCGTAAATCTCGGCCACTGATTTCATTGAAATGCTCGACTGATTGCCAAACACATCTAAATAAAATTTCAGCTCCTGCCAAATGCGATACACCGCGCTGTAACCGGTTTTTTGCTGTAGCACTAACGACTCACGGTTTAACCCTTTGTACGCACCAACCTCTTTTAAAAAACTTTGGCCCAACACTTTTTGCAGCGGTTGCTGCCAACTATGTAGCTCATTTAAAAATGAATCCGACAACCGTTGCCGTTCTGGTGCTTGGTTACTTTGCCTAAGCTTTTGTTCAAACTCCGCTAATTGCCGCTTGCTTTTACTCACCGCCATTTTGATAAAACGATTTTCAGGGGTATCAACACTCAGTTGCTTTTTTTCGACTGCATAGCGCTTATCGTACTGGCCATTCGCAAAGTCTTGTTTGACTTGCTCCGCTAACTTTTGCGGCAAACGGCCTTTTAATTTGGCCGCTTTGATATTGGCTACCGTCGGTTGCAAACGGCTATGGGGTGCAGCACAAATCACTTTTAAGCCTTGTTCAAAACGCGCCCGTAACGCGGCAAAATTAGCCAACCACATCAATGGAAAATGCCCGCGTTGCTGGCTAGTCGCTGCATCTTGTTCTGTTTTTTCGACCAAGCTAAAGCGCCAAAGGGGGTAAACCTTATCAATGGCTTGGTACATGGCGGGCAAGTCTTGGTGAAGTGCCATTTTGGTTGGCAGCACTTCAAAGGCTATGTGCTGAGTCTGTGTTGTGCCATCCAGCTCAAAAGTGAGCGGTAAACGTAACCAACCCACATCGTTGCCGGTATTAATGGTGCCGGTTAAACGTGCAGGCACCACGCCCCTTGCGGTTTTTACTTCGGGAGCAAAACGAAATGCCTCATTCACGTTTTGGCTGCGGTGGGTTAAGCGCGCGTTAGTTACTTCACTAAAAAAGACCCACTCAAACTGGTACTGAGTATTCTCAAAAAACAAGGGATAATTTAATGTCAGCTCAGCGTGTTTCGCTAAGCCATTGGCAACAAGGTCGTTGTCGGCTAAGTCACTTTCATCTAACCCACTTTGTACTAAACCATCTGCAACTAGCCCTTGCGGTTCAATAGCATTGCTCAGCTGCACCGTAGGCGCAAAGCGCAATTCGTAGCTATGTACATCATTAGCGCTCGCCCTGTGCGCCATTGTATTCTGGTACACGCTCAACCGCTGGCTAATATCATTCGCCCAAACCGAAAACTCAAAGTCAGGGGTTTGTAATCGTATTAACTCCGGCATTCCCTACCACTCCTTACACCATCTCTGTACGGGTTCTGCTTATAGGTTGCATTCATTGCAGAAGGCATCAAACAGCACCGACTCATTAAGGCCAGAAACTGGTAAAGGTGGCACTGGCTAATCGCTCGCTCATCCATTGCAACTTCGCTTTTGAACGGCAAGGTATGCGAAGTACTTTTTCCTCTTCAGTAGCACCATCGGCCACGATGTTCTCACGATATAAGTCAGGGCGTTGATTCTTATCGCCTTGTTCTGCTTGCCAAATAGGGGCTAACTGGCCTGAAAGCACATCGCTAAGCTCTTCCAGCAAATCCTTACGATTTGATGTAGTCAGTTTGTCGGTATCGCCTTCGATACGCGGCAGAACCTTACACATCATAAAGTCGTCCCATACGGCTTTTAGGGTCAGTTCATCTTGTGGTTGGCTGCTGGCAACCGCAAGGAGCAGTTCATTAAGCGCACGAAACGCCAACTCAAACGGTGTATTTTTTAGCACCGCATTAACAGCCGATAAAAACCCTATAGTTATAGCGCCATCCGCATCAAAGGTATTGGCTAAGTCCGCTTTGCTGGCGTTTGACCAAATAGGATAGCTAAGGCGCTTATTGCAGCTGGTTGGGGTGAAAAAGTCGTGATAGTCATTAGGGAAGAACTCACCAAAATCAAAGCTAAGCGCACGGTCAATCACTTTGCGAGAAAAGCCGTGGGTGGTTTCATCCATATTCACTGTGCCTGCGACCAGCAGGTTAAACGGAATACCTAAACCATATTGGCAAATGTCTGCCCACAGCTCATCGTACTGCTCACCATCAAATCCTAACGCTTCGCGTAGCTTTTCTTTATCAGCGACTTCTTTAATGGTGGCTGGTTTTAAAAGCGCATCACTACTGTAGGTAAAGCTGTCATCTGTCCAACGCCATTCGCGGGTTTCCAGTACCGACAAATAATCAGCAAAATACTGCTCAACAGGGGCAAGGTTCATTTCATCCAAACACAGCCAATAAGGCAGCACCTTATCTAACTCATCACGTTCACCTGCTACGACTAGGTGCTCGCCTTGGCCTTCGCTCTCTTGCACTTCAACGGTTAAACCGCTATCAGCAATGGCACGCCAAGCTTTGGCGATAAACTGCAATACATCCGTGGTGATGTATTCCGCAGCGCCATTTAGGCGTGAAATATACCCCAGCAAATCACTCGGCTCATGCCAGTCGGGGCGCACCGAGGTTAAGCAATAGGTTTCTGTAAACTGCTTTGATGATTTTGCTTGCTCACGCACAAAGCGGGTTTTACCTGTACCTGAGATACCTGCGAGAAGGAGGAAGGGTTTGGAAAGTAGCTGCCCTTTATCTAACTGATTTTTAGAATCACGCGAGTTTTGGTTTTCTAAAAGATACTCACATATTTTTTGAATTGTAGAGTCATATCCAAGGATGTACTTATCAAAACTCAGTCCTAACTCTTCAAAAAGGTGGGGGAGATTTTTGTCAGAACGGTGCTTTCGAGAAATATCTTCAAGAGTGATTTTACTGTCATTTATAGCATTCATTAGAGATTTAATCAGACAAGCAGGAATAAATCGCAATGGATTCCCATCCTGACCACCACGAACATAGATCAATTCATTTGTGACGTTTTCAATTTTTAGCGAGCGTGCACCTTCACCAAGAATCAATCCTTTTTTTAGCATCAAGGTCATCTAATTCAATCTCCTATTTTAAAACCCAATGGCGTGTAACCATTGGTCAATTACCGCTTCAACGTCACTGTCTTGTGGCACATGCTCAAGTGCTAAAGGCTTAATCATTTCTTCTGCTTGTAGCAGGACGCTGGTTTTATTGTTCATTATTAACTACTACTAAAAATGCTTGATGGGTGACGGTAGGGCGAAGCATGTTTTTTGTACTTTGCATTTTAACTAAGTTGTACTTGCCCAATGTTTTCAATGTTCTCGACACATTACTGACCGCTCGGCCCGTAAGCGTGGCCAGCTCAGTGACCGATTGCGGCTGTTGCTCGGCGATTACTTTTAACAACTGCTGGTTTTCTTTCGACAGCACATTGGCCACCGATTTCAGGGAGTCGAACCAGATATCAACGGGGTAATCGGGGTCGGGCGTTTGCCCTTTAATGCCAATCACGCAACGCGATTGTTTGATGTTTTCCATATCTCTCTACTGACAAAAATTGAAGGTGGAACCTAAGAATGGAAATAAGCGATCAAGTCTTTCACGTCATCTGATCTAAAAATATCGTTTTTGGATGTGTCGCTGTAAATTTCAGGGTTTTCATCATCCCCTTCGTTGATAGCGCAGCTGATGGCATATCTTGGTAAGTCATCACTCTCTCGATGCTCAGCATTTTGGTGCTCAACCCAAAGCAAATAGTACTCACCACCCTGACGGTAGTAGAACGATGCACAAGAATCATTTGGCGATGTGTTGTTAACCAGCGTTACTGGTATATCGTGAGAATTAAACCCAAATTTAAGCTCTTCCATTACACGGCCCTTGATCACTGTGCATTTATACATGCCCGACATCTTATCATCTACTGATTAGATCACAAGATTATTTTCCATCACTAAGCGGTATGGCAATCACTGACTACAGTATGTGCACAGCCAGTACGCTAACGGTATTGTCTGCTGACGCGACGGGTGTACTGAGTTTGCTTACCCACTGACCTATTAAGCTCTCTTAGGCGTTTGCCCCACGGGTATTAAAGAGTTAAACGAACACAGTAGGTAGATAAATGCCCAGATCGTGAGCTTTATGAGGGTACAAGTAGCTATCAGCCCCATAATTCACACTGACTCATTAAACGTTAAACGCCGATTCTTTCATGGCTTGCTCCGCTCGGCTGATCCCTAGCCGCTTAGCAACGGTTTGCCATTGCTTAACCGCCATTAATACTTCATCGTAAATTTGCGTGGCTTGGGTTTGCGAAAGTCGGAAGAAATCTTTTACATCAAAGGCTAGTTGGTAGTCTAACGTGTTGTCTGCATCGGTAATATTCAGATGCAGGCCATGCTTACCCACTATCGGGTTTAAATCATAAGCGGGTGATAACTTCCAGCCCTTCTTTGTTAATAAAAACCCATGGTTACGCAGATGATCATCCGTGTTGGACACCGCAATATTAAACACAATACGTCGCCATAACTGTGCTAAATCGGCTGTTGTTTGTGCACCAGAATTGGAAATAAATTCAGCAATCTCTAAGTAGCTGGCACCTTGAGATTGTTCACCATCATAGTATTGAAGCTGTGTCATGGCCGATGAAAAATGCAGCCGCTTTTCACCGTCGCGGTCAAATCGTTTGGTTAAAAAAGTATGGTGCCCAGAGGAAAACTGCCTAATCTCACTTGGAAACATGTCAATACCTGCCGCCAGAGCCAGTTTATAACAGACCATCTCCCACGCGCCCACGTCATGGGTATCATTTAAATTGGGAAACTTGGCAATCCACAAGTGGCCTTGTTCATCTGTGACACAAGCCTTGGGTCTTGCACCACCTAATGATGAGCCTGGAGAAATCAGCATTTTCAACCAGCAGTAATACTCGTCACTGTCGATGTTATCGTCTTTTTCTATCTGCATTGCTGCATGCTCTAGCTCTCGCAGAGAAGCCATTGGCGGCGCAGCAAACTCAGAATTGTCGTCTAAAAAATCATTCGATCCTGCTCGCTTAAATCGAATGCCACCCATCCGATAAGAGTCGTGCACGCCCAACAGGTAATCCAATTCGTTTAATCGACTTGTTGCTCGAATGCCTTTGCGCGCCTCAATCGCCGCACGCCGCTGCATTAAAATACGCCCCCATCTATCAGGTGATGAATCGAGAAATGCACGAAAGTTTTTATCGGCTTCATCGTTATAGAGTTCACCGGGGTGAAGCGTTAGGATTGGATCAATTTGCAAGCGATAGGCTGAGGTTAAAAATGCTTTATCGTAGGCAAAACTAAATACGCCACCTCGGCTTGAATCGCTGTAAGAAAGCAGCCCAATTAGTAAAGGCGCTTCAATTGGCTGCCAGTCGGCATAGACTTCGACGATTTCACGGCTCATTTTGAACCTTCCAGCAATTTTATGTTTTGCAGCTTGATACCCACTTCATCATGAGCGGCCATGTCTGCAAAGTTGCTTTCCATGCCAAGAACGGCCATCACTTTTAAGTAAGTGCCTATGGCAACGCCCGGATCACCAGCGAAAACTTTATTCACGGTTTTATGATCAAAACCAGTACGTTCACACAGTAGCTTTTTGGTAAAACCACGTCGTTTCATCGCCAACAGCAAGTCTTCACCAAACTGCGTCAGGATTTTGCGTTGCTTTGGAAACAGTACATTGTGCAAATCACGCTTAGCCATACCACCAACCAAAGGGACTATATTCCCATTATTTAACAATTACTGGGAATATAGTCCAACCTTGAAATCCAAGCAACTCCAACAAGCTAGGTGTGGGACTGTATTCCCATTTTACTCAATATAATTGGATTTATATCCTACTTTTAGGCTTAGTTTCCGCGTTGGCCAAGGCGATGATGTGAATCCCTGAATGCCAATGACCACCAAACAACTTTGAGCGTGAGTATTTTAAACAGGTAGAAGGTGTCTAGAAAAATCAGACCTTACCAGTAAGTGCCATTCGCTCACAATGGCCTGGCTATGCGCTAATGGTGAATTGAAAAGTTTGTTTTAACAAAGGCTGTGCCTGAACCACTCTGGCGACGGGTTCCGCATTTATATAACGTCTTGGGTCAATGGTCACAAATCCCCAAAACTGCAAAAATCGCTTAATAAATCGTGATTCGATGAGCATGCTTAAGTTTCTTTCTGGCGAGAAGTAATCATCCGTAGGGAATGCCAGCAGTAAATCGGGGAAAGCTGTCATCACCTCTTCAACCAGCTGATCTACACTGCTGTGGCTCTGAATGCGCCACAACATAAACAACCAAAAAGTGCGCAAGTCGACATCGTATTCATAACCGTCCAAATAGCTCCAGTTATATTTGCTGACGGCGGCCTCTAACATAGGTTTGAAAAAGGCCTGTATGCCTAGAGCTTGATACTGCTTTTGCGCTGACTTTTTCACATAATAACGGCCACTCCGAAGGTAAATAATACCGCTAATGTCGGCTAGCAATCGGGTGTAGTGCAAGGCGTTAAATTTATCTTCATTACTGCCTGCAAACTCGCTGATGCTGATATTTACAGGAAACTGAGCAACTGCAAACTCGGGCAATAACTCACTAGCCTGTTTAACCACTTTAGTCGGCAAGTTGCCTTTACTGGTGGCTTTGAAGGAGCCTTCTTGCGCCATGGCCTCATCAAGAATGAGCGCTAGATAACGCATCACCGGGCTGGCAGAAAGAGAGTCGGGAGTGCTGATGCTCACCCACTGTAATTCAGCAAAAGGCGCATACAGCCAATTGGCCATTTGCGTTGGCGTTACGCCACAAAAGTCCGGATGAGGTTGATTGTTGCGATCCTGAACTTTGTGATGCAAAGCTGCGTTGAGTTCATCAAGGCTCAAATTTGGGTTCATGGCCAACATAGCATCAACATCATCGAAAACTTGGGCATGTTGCTTGGAAACGCTGCTCATACAACAACGTTTGAATTTTTTACCACTGCCGCAATGGCAAGGATCGTTACGACCGAGCTTCATTATTGTCCCTTTTTATTGTTATAGAAAAAGCGCTGCATTTTCTTGTTTGCGCTGATCCAATGTCTTAGCAATCGCAGACACTGTGGTTTTACGGATCCCTTGTTGCTGTGCAAGATACGTAAACTGGCCGATGGCTTCTGCCACTTCTTCTATGACTTGCTTTGCATCCTGCCAACAACCATAGCCCGCACTTGTCGCTAGTTTTTGCATCACCTTAAGCGGCGGCGCTTTACCATAACCTCCGAATGCAGTGGCGTGTTCGTTAAATGGATGTGGGCTGTAGGTAACATCGTAAAAAGGAGCAGGATTCCATTGACCATCATCAGCCTGCAAAAACGCCCAGTTTTTACTGTGGTCGTCTTGGTTAGACGACAGCAGGTTAAAAATGGCACGGCGAAATTGCAATTGCCCAGCCGCTGGCGATTTACACAACTGACGGCTGGCTTTGATCAAGTCAATATAATCTAAGCTGGGCGTTCGAAAGTCTGCATCCAACAATCCGCAAGCGCTGTGCATATGCAAGCGGCCTGCACGGCTCTTACTGCCTAAATTGGTCTGTTCCGCGACATAGTCAAAACGCTTGAGCGCCAACCACGCTGGCGCACCGCTGGTATGCGGCGCTTCAATAAGTTGCCAAACTGGTGGTTGACACTTAGCGTGCTCAGCCATTTGTAAATAGACGGCCTCACACAAACCTTCTTCATGCCCGAGCGCTAGATTTTTCGAGGTAAACTTAATCAGCCATGCTTCATCATTTGGCTGCGCAGCGGTTCGGCATTGTTTAGTTTCTCCGACAGGCATGAATATCTGCGCCTTTGGCCTAGCGCCACCGGAACTACCACCAGCGACTAATGCGGCCAACACCTGTTGCGAGTGCCCGTCTAAATCATCTTGCTGGCGATCCAAATAATCTGACATTGAAGCATCGAACAGCGTTTGCGCTTCTAAACCCAAGCTGTCTAAATCAATATCAGCGTTCGTGGTTGCTGAAAACTCAGACACGGGAGAAAAAGACAGCGCCCCCATGCCTTGATTACCAACAAAGGCCAACCGATCCATCGCGGTTATTTGATTGGGCAGAATGCCCTTTTGCCGGAAAATACGATCTTGTAACAGCATGCCCCAACCATCGGGCAAACAATCCCCAAATACACCATGCAAACCTTGGTGCGGCTCTTTAGGTGCTGCTTGTAATTGCACATTCGCTTGTAAAGTAAGAGGCGATAAATTGCCAAACTGCTGCAAATAGCGGTCTACATACTGGAAAAAAACACCTTGCCGATTCTGCGCCAAGACACCGACAGCGACCTGCTCACCTGAGCTTAATGTACGAGTTACTGCGAGTTTTTGAATGGGTTTAAAACTCATCGTTTAGCACCTCATCAATGCTCGTGGGCATAGCGGTACGTTCTTTACGAGGTTGTGCTAGCTGATAAAGCCTATCGAGCGAATCCAGCGTCTGCCAAAGCAACAGCAATTGGCGAAATGAAATTTGCCCAGTTAGCTCAAATTTCTTAATAGTGGCCGCAGGTACGCAGCTTCTCTCTGCCAGTGCGGTTCGTGACAGCTTGGCCTGTTGGCGTAACTCTCGCAAGTAAGCAGCATAGGCTTGGCTTACATCGGTATCATCAAGTAAGGTAAAACTCATCCATAACGACCAGGAGACACAATAGTATCCATAATTATAGACTAAGCAGGAAAAATGGATACTATTGTGGCCATGAATATGAGCAACCTACCCCTGCGGCCACCTGGCAGCAGGGAAAACCTGATTATCGGCTCAAGCGCTGATCGACCGAGAAGGCACCCGCACCGCTGAACATCAATGACACACTGGCGGCGAACAAAGCCAAGGCAAATTCATAGCCGTTGTTGCTCATAAATAAGCCGTTATCAATGTGCACGGCGAAAATGGCCACCAGCATGGCAAAGGCCAGTGACAAGGCAGCAGGTCGAACCAATACACCCACGACTAAGGCCAAGCCACCAAAAAACTCGGCCCCACCGGCCAACAGCGCCATCAACAAACCGGGCCCTAAACCAATGCTGTCCAACCAGCCAGCGGTGCCCTCCAGGCCATAACCACCAAACCAGCCAAACAATTTTTGTGCGCCGTGAGCGGCAAAGATAATGCCAACAGGAATGCGCAGCGCCAAAGCCGCTAAGCCTGCTTGTGTGTGCAAGGTACGTTGAATAAGTGCTGTGTTCATAAAATCGCTCCGTAAATGGTTTTCGTATCACGCTGTGTGATGATACCCTCACTATAACGGGGCAATTCTTACGAATATATCGCATAATATCGAATCTATTGTTCTATTTTATAGAATAAAATAAAGGTGCCGCACTCCATCTTGGCGCCAAGCGATGTGACTCAAATACTCGGATTAACTGGCTCGTGCTACACTCCGATTTTGAATCTTCACAGACACGCAAAGGAGCCACCCGCATGATCGGTACCCTGTTTATTTTTTCTGCGCCATCGGGTGCGGGCAAAACCAGTTTGGTCAAAGCCCTTTTGCAACAAACCTCACACATCGGCATTTCCGTATCGCACACCACGCGCGCGCCGCGTCTGGGTGAAGTCGATGGGCAGGATTATCATTTTGTGTCGGTCGAGCAATTTCAAGACATGATCTCGGCCAGCGCCTTTCTCGAACACGCTCAGGTATTTGATAATTTTTATGGCACCTCACAAGCGTGGGTCGAGCAAGAGTTGGCGGCCGGACGTGATGTCATCTTAGAAATCGACTGGCAAGGTGCGCAACAAGTGCGTCGACTCATGCCCGATGCCGTCAGCGTATTCATTGTTCCCCCCTCCATTGCTGCACTGGAACAACGACTAACAGGACGCGGGCAAGACGATGCCGAGACCATTGCTCGTCGCATGCGTGATGCCCAAAGCGAGATGAGCCATTACGGCGAATACGATTATTTGATCGTCAACGACAACTTCGACAATGCCTTGGCCGAATTGCGCTCGGTGGTCGTAGCTCGTCGCCATCGTTTGGCGGCGCAACAAGTACGCCATGCCGACACGCTGGCCAGCTTACTCGCTGATAACCGCGCGTAACGACCTAATTACGCAAAACGTGCAGTTATTAACCACTTTTTCACGCCGCACAGGCCCTAGCCTCTTCCTTTCAGGCAGGATTCCACTACAATGTGCGGTTCTATCAAATTTGATTTATCACGGGAATCCCCATGGCACGCGTCACAGTAGAAGATTGCTTGAACAACGTTGAAAACCGTTTTGAATTGGTCATGCTGGCCACTAAGCGCGCTCGTCAAATTGCCGTTCAAGGTGCAGAGCCATTAGTACCAGAAGAAAACGACAAGCCAACCGTATTGGCACTTCGTGAAATTGCTGCTGACTTAGTCACCCCAGCAACCATGGCCGCTCAAGAAGCCGCCGCTCGCGCGGAACAATACTAAGTAAGGTGCGACTTTGTGCCGACCATTGATGCGTTATCAGAGCGACTCAGCCAATATTTAACCAGCTCTCAGGTTAAACAGGTGAGTCGCGCCTATTATTACGCAGAACAGGCGCACGAAGGACAACGACGGCGCAGCGGTGAGCCTTATATTATTCATCCGCTCGCTGTTGCCAATATCTTAGCCGACATGCACCTCGACCATCAGAGTTTGATGGCGGCCATGCTGCATGACGTGATTGAAGACACTGGCATTCCCAAATCCGCCTTGGCGTCACAATTTGGTGACGTGGTGACCGATTTGGTGGATGGTGTCTCCAAATTGACCCACATCGACTTTGAAAGCAAAGAAGCGCAACAAGCCGAAAACTTTCAGAAAATGGCCATGGCCATGGCGAAAGACATTCGCGTCATACTCGTTAAGCTGGCCGATCGGCTGCACAATTTGCGCACGCTGGGGTCGTTAAAGCCGGAAAAACGCCGCCGCATTGCACGCGAAACCCTCGATATTTACGCCCCCATCGCCAATCGTCTTGGCTTAAACGATATTCGCGTCGACATGGAAGAGTTGTGCTTCGAAGCCATGTACCCCATGCGCTCGAAAATGATTCGCAAAGCAGTCAAAGCGGCACGTGGTCATCGCTCTGAAATCGTCAACAATATTTCCAACAGTGTTCGCAATCGCCTGACCGAAGCATCGCTGCAAGCACGGGTCATTGGTCGAGAGAAGCACCTGTTCAGTATTTACAGCAAAATGCGCGATAAGCGTAAGTCGCTGGCGGACATTATGGATGTGTACGGTTTCCGCATTGTTACCGACTCGGTTGACAGCTGCTATCGCATTTTGGGGCAAATGCACGCTTTGTATAAACCCGTGCCAGGGCGTTTTAAAGATTACATCGCCATTCCCAAAACCAATGGTTATCAGTCGCTGCACACCACCCTCATTGGTATTGGTGGTGTCCCCATTGAGATTCAAATTCGTACCGAAGAAATGGAATCCATGGCGAATCATGGTATTGCTGCACATTGGCTCTATAAATCTGAGTCCGATCAAGCCAGCGGTACGCAACGCGCACGGCAATGGGTGCAAAACCTGCTCGAACTGCAAAAAAGTGCGGGCAGCCCAATTGAATTTGTGGAGCACGTTAAAGTCGATTTATTCCCTGACGAAATTTACGTGTTCACCCCGAAAGGGAAAATTCTCGAATTGCCCAGTGGCTCCACCGCCATTGATTTTGCCTACGCCGTTCATACCGACGTTGGCAACCGCTGCATTGCTTGTCGCATCAATCGCCAGTTAGCACCGCTCAGCGCGCGTTTGCAAAACGGGCAAACGGTGCACATTGTCACGGCACCAAACGCGCAACCGAATCCAGCTTGGCTGAATTTTGTTGTATCCGGCAAGGCCCGTTCTAACATTCGCAGCTACCTTAAAAATCAGCGCCGTTCCGAATCGGTTGCTCTCGGCGAACGCCTACTCAGTAAAGCACTCGATGCACTGGGTAAAACCATGGACGACATCGACCAACAACACATCGACTTGGTGCTGAAAGAAACCGGCCTCGACAGCATGGACGATCTGTTTGAAGAAATGGGTTCGGGTAATCGTATTGCGCCCATCATGGCACGCCGTTTGTTGGTCGCCTATCGCGATACCGATATTGTGCTCGATCAAGAAAACCAATCGCCGCTCGCCATCAAAGGCACCGAGGGCTTGGTCGTCAGCTTTGCTAAATGTTGTAGCCCTATTCCAGGCGACCCCATTGTTGGGCATGTCAGCTCTGGCCGTGGCTTGGTCATTCATACCGAAAATTGCAAAAACGTCGAAGAGTACCGCGATAACCCAGAAAAATGCGTCATTTTAAGCTGGGACAAAGACATCGACAGCGAGTTTGCCGTCACCTTGAAAGTGTATATGGAAAATCGTCGTGGCATCGTAGTCGATTTGGCCAGCGCCGTGAACCTAGCCGAAGCCAACATCGACAGCATCAATGTCGAAGAACGCGATGCGCGCTTGGGCATTGGCCATATCAAAGTGATTGTGCAAGGTCGTAAGCACCTATCTCGTGTTATCCGGCGCCTGCGTACCGTTCGTGGCGTCAACAAAATCGTTCGTATCAAACATTAAGGAATCGTTATGCCTCGCGAAATCATTGCTACCGACAACGCACCCGCCGCCATCGGCACGTATTCTCAAGCGGTTAAAGTCGGCGACACCGTGTATTTGTCAGGTCAAATTCCGCTGGTTCCTGCCACCATGGACATGGTAGAAGGCGACATCGAAGCACGCATTCATCAAGTGTTCAAAAATTTGAGTGCCGTGTGTGAAGCCGCCGGTGGTCAACTACAAGACATCGTCAAACTGAACATCTTCTTAACCGATTTAGGTCATTTCGCCAGCGTCAACAAAGTCATGGCGGAATACTTTGAACAACCCTATCCTGCCCGTGCTGCCATCGGTGTGTCGCAATTACCGCGTGATGCTGGCGTGGAAATGGACGGTGTGATGGTGATTGGCTAAGGAATACGTTCATGACCATCCTCCTCTTTTTGCTTGTGGGTGCCATTGCCGGTGTCATGGCAGGCTTGTTTGGCATTGGTGGTGGCATGGTCATTGTTCCCGTTCTGATTCTGACCTTTACGGCTCAAGGCGTTAGCGCCGACGTGTTAACGCACATGGCCGTGGCCACCTCGTTAGCGACCATTGTCTTTACCTCACTCAGCTCCATCCGCGAGCATCATCGCAACGCCGCCGTCGATTGGCCCATCGTAAAACGCATGGTGGTGGGCATTGTGGTGGGCACGGCGGTTGGGGTGTACTTCATTACGCAAGTCCCTGGCCCTGTGCTGCAAAAAATGATTGGGGTGTTTGCTTGGCTGATCGCCATCAAAATGTGGTTTGGCCTTGACCCAAAAGGGCATGGCTCGTCACCCTCAGCGCTGGCGGTGGGCAGCGCGGGTGGCATCATTGGCTTTGGCTCATCGTGGTTTGGTATCGGTGGCGGCACCTTTACTGTGCCCTACCTCACTTGGATTCAAACACCCATGCGTCGTGCAGTTGCGACATCGGCGGCAGTCGGGTTGCCCATTGCATTAACGGGCGCCATCAGCAATGTCATCGCCGGTTGGCAGCACCCCGATTTACCGTCATGGAGTACCGGATTTTTGTATTGGCCGGCGATCATTGCCATTGTTATCACCAGCGTACCGTGCGCCAAAATCGGCGCACGCTTGGCTCATCGCCTCGACCCTAAACGATTAAAGCAAGCCTTTGCCCTGTTATTGTGTATCGTAGGCACTCGCTTTTTACTGGCTTAACGCTAACAAGGACCGATTATGTTGCAATACCCCAATATTGACCCGGTTGCGATTTCGCTAGGCCCGCTGGAAATCCACTGGTACGGCCTCATGTATTTACTGGCCTTTGGTACCGCTTACGCACTGGCCACCTATCGTACTCGTCAAGCCAACAGCGGCTGGACAGCCGAGCACGTCTCAGACCTGCTTTTTTATGTGGCCATGGGCATTATTCTCGGCGGTCGTATTGGGTATGTCCTGTTTTACAAAATGCCCGATTTCTTACAAGACCCACTGATGATTGTTCGACTGTGGGAAGGCGGTATGGCCTTCCACGGTGGTTTAATCGGTGTGTTGCTGGCGGCTGCGCTATTTGCCCATAAGCATAAAAAGAACTTCTTCGACGTCGGCGATTTCGTTGCGCCCTTCGTACCGCTGGGACTGATGTTTGGCCGTATCGGTAACTTCATCGGTGGCGAGTTATGGGGACGTTATGCCGACCCCAGCAGTGTGCCTTGGGCCATGGTTTTTCCTCGTGCCGGGGACATTCCGCGTCATCCTTCGCAGTTGTATCAAGCCGCCCTTGAAGGATTGTTGCTGTTTTTAATCATTTGGTGGTTCTCCAGCAAGCCACGCCCACGCATGGCCGTCGGTGGTGCCTTTTTATTGGGCTATGGCCTATTCCGCAGCACGGCTGAGTTCTTCCGCGAGCCCGATGCGCACATTGGCTTTGATTTATTTGGCTGGATCAGCCGCGGGCAACTTCTCAGCCTACCCATGATTCTAGGCGGTGCCGCGTTGTTATGGCTGGCGTATCGTCGTGCAACCCAATCAGGAAATCACGTATGAAACAGTATCTCGATTTAATGCGTCACGTACGTGAGCAGGGCGTGTTTAAAGAAGACCGCACCGGCACGGGCACGTACAGTTGTTTTGGCTATCAAATGCGTTTTGATCTGAGCGAAGGCTTTCCTCTCGTAACCACCAAAAAACTGCATTTGCGCTCCATCATTCATGAATTGCTGTGGTTTTTAAGCGGCGACACCAACATCCGCTACCTGAAAGACAATGGCGTGTCGATTTGGGATGAATGGGCCGACGCCGACGGCAATTTGGGCCCAGTGTACGGCTCACAATGGCGCAGCTGGCCAACCGCCGACGGCCGTCATATTGATCAAATCAGCCAAGTCATTGAGCAAATCAAAAACACGCCCGATTCACGCCGACTCATCGTCAGCGCTTGGAATGTGGGTGAAATCAGCAACATGGCACTGCCGCCATGCCATGCGTTTTTCCAGTTTTACGTGGCCGACGGTAAGCTGTCTTGCCAGCTGTATCAACGCAGCGCCGATATTTTTCTGGGTGTGCCGTTCAACATCGCTAGCTACGCGCTGTTAGTGCACATGGTCGCACAGCAGTGCGATTTGGCCGTTGGCGATTTTGTCTGGACAGGGGGTGACGTACATTTGTACGCCAACCACTTAGAACAAACCGACTTACAACTCAGTCGTGCGCCGTTACCTCTCCCTAAGCTAGTCATTCAACGCAAACCCGACAGCTTGTTTGACTACCACTTCGATGACTTTGTGATTGAAGGGTACGAACACCATCCGCACATCAAAGCCCCCGTCGCGGTTTAACGCCGCACGGTACTAAAAACGGTAGTTCACTTGCGCCGCAAAGTTAGTTAAGTTGCCTTGCGAGTGACCTTCCGCTCGATGCTGCGTACCCGCCGGATTTTCACGTGCATTCACATCCGCTTTGGCGATGTTGATATGACTGTAAGCCACATCGACATCCCAGTGCGGCGTTATTTGATAACTGGCGCCGATGCCAAAGATGGTTCGATCGGCATCAGGTCCGCGTGGTGTACGGTAGTCGGGGCTGCTGACCGGCGATTGATCCATGCTGTAACCTGCACGCAACACTAAGTTTGATAGCGCCTGAACACGCACAGCCGTCCCAACGCGCCATGTGTCTTCAAAACGCAAGGGCTGAACAAGATCACGACGGCGCACATCGCTGCCCGATTCGGTAATGTCAGCACCACCACGCACGCTGGTATCCACGTATTCCAATCGAATTTCTTCAAATACTGCCCAATTGGTATAGGTTGCACTGGCCATGAGTGCGACACGATTCGTCAGGTCGTAATGGGCACTGAATGTGATCAACTGCGGCAAATGCACCCGTGACACCAAATCGCCCCCTTGCGAACCACGCTCATCAAAGGCTTTCTCCAGTGTTTCGCTCGCTTCCGCAATGGTTAAACCCGAATCAGCGGCCACCTGTGTGATTAAATTGTCTTTAAAACCCAATTGATCGAGGGTGGTGCGCTTAGCGTCTCCTTCCGCGATATGCGAAACCTGACTGCGGTAATTAATACCCAGACGCAGTGTATCTACGGGTTCCCACAACAGACCCGCACTGAAGCCATAAGCCACACTGGCAATTTCTACCTCATTCAACACCTGAAATTCGGGTTTAGAACCATAATTATTTAACAAGGTTGGCGCAGCAGCCTGAGCGGCGCCTTCGCCACTTTGCGCCGCCACGCGCTCAAGCACGGCTTCAGCCACCAAATAGCCCAAATCAATTTGGTTGGTTAAACGCGCACGGTACGACTGAATCACGATGCCCATTCCTAGCGACAAGCGATCATGAACACGAACCGCAAACGCAGGATTAATATTCACCGCCGTTTGCTGAGTTTCTTCCGAGTGATAACGGCCCGCCCAGCCAGCGGGAAATTCCGTACCGGAACCAAAAGGCGCATACAAGCCAATACCAACGGCCGCATCGTCACTCAAGCGCTGACTGTAATACACATGCGGCGCGACCGTCGTGGCCTTGCTGCTGGCTGCACCTGGGCCATTCACTTCCCGCGCAGGTAAGCCATATAGTGCTTCCACTCGCTCACTGAGAACTCGCGCATCGTATTCAATGTCGGCGTGAATAAACGACGCGCCAATACTGACTTGCTGGCCCGACAAACGCAGCAAGCCAGCAGGGTTATGTGCAATAACGGAGGCATCCTCTAGCAGGGTGGCTGTTCCGGCATAGCCATGAGCCATTTCTTTGGTGCCTTGTTGTGTTAACTCCAAACCCGCGGCTTGCAGTTGTGGCGCGTTGATAACAGCCACCATTAACGGTAGCCAACAATAAAACCGACGCATGTCCTTGTCCTTTGCAAAATCAAAAACGGATGGTTGCGCGCCGCTGGCGCGCACTGTGATTAACGTAACCAGTTGCGATCGATATGCTCGATTTGCGTACCTTGATTACGAAGGAAATTGGCAACTTGGCGTTGCATTTCGGCGTGAGGATCATCGCCCACAATGGCCTCGCCTTCGATGCTGGCTTGCGGCAATAAGAACGACGCATGCTCACCGCGACGAAAGCCAACGCTGACCTGTAAGGGCGCTAACGTTCCGTCTTCCTGAACAGCACCGCGCAACGTCACCTGCTCGGCTAAAGCATTGTCGCCTTGCTCTGCCAATTCGGCGCTGCGAATCAAACCCATGGCGCGCGCCAATGGCGTGCTACCGGCTAACGGTGCCGTCGGCAACTCAATAGGCAATACCTTGTCAGAGGCATTGTCCTCATCGCCCAACAACTGTGCCATCAACACCGGACGCGCTTCTATTTCACCGTTGGCATTGAGACGCGTTGTAACGGCTGCGGCATGATTCAATGGCTCTACCGCATCAATGGCCGCCTGCACAGAAGCAAAGAAACGATAATAGTTTTCACTGCCTTGCATAACGCCATTCGCGGCCAAACCATCCACCAAACGCGAGCCAATGGTGTCAGAACCTTCGAGTGATCGCATGATGCCGCCTGTTGGGGCTAATTGAGTCACACTGATAATGTCTTGCTGAAAGGCCAAAAAGGGCGCGGCGACCATATTCCCCACGGAGTGGCCCACGAAATGAATCTGATTGAAATTGATGTGATTGTTCAAATCGATATTGAAGTGGGAGCCTCCGCAACGCTTCGACAAACCGATCAAACCACCCATACCACACTGCTCGAACTCACCTTGCTTTAAGTAACGAACCAATGTCACTAGATCGAGGGCGGCTTGTCGCAGCGTATCTCGTTGTGTCAGTGGTGCCGACGGATTCAAAAAATGGCTACCTGAACCATCAATCACGCCATCCGAATTGGCTTGGCCTAAGCTATCAACCAAGTCCAAATAAAACGTACGCTCCACCTTAAACGGAATCAGATTACGTGCCGCATTGAGTGTCGAGTTGTACAGCTGATCGTTTAAGTCACCGGCATACAAGGCCGCACGCGGATCATTGGCAGGCAATATGTGTTTCACCAAACCGTGCAACGGCATATCAATGGCAATGACGGCAAATCCTTGCTGTGCCAGCGCATCGGCCATGGCCAGTGCATTGGTGCGATCTTGTTGAATGGCATGCTGGAAAATAACCAATGGGTAGCCACCCGCTGGCTTAGCTGGCACACCACTGCGCGTGTGGTTGGGCGCGGCCAAAACTACTGGGTGTGTCACCCACCCTTTGACCTCTGGACGTTGAACCAGAGTCACGTCGGCATCCACAGCACCCAATTTACTGTCATCGCTGTTGCATCGACCCGCCGCACACTGCCACTGAGCACCCCTTGATCGGCCAAACCAGAGCGACCAAAGCCATAGCTGTTGGCACTGACATTCATCGCTTGCGTCGGTGCATAGCTCAGTACAGGTAACCGAATGGTCCCTGGCCAAACAAGCGCCATCTTATTCGGCGATTGCGGTGCGTCTTTTCCTGGCAAAGAGCCAACATCCAACAAACACACAGCACGCTTACACGTATTACCACTCGGAATGGTTGGATTAATGCGCCGATCACGAAGATCACTGGCCAACGTCGTAAAGGCGGTATCCGCACGTTGCGTGGTTAACGACCAAGCCAGCATGATGTCATCGCGTCGAAGATCAAGCGACTCATGACGCAACAAAGGATCAATGGCAAAGTGTGTTACGCACTGCAATAACGCCACCTGGCTTTTATTGAGGTCATCGCACACCGTGGGTTGACCGCTTTCATCCAATTGCAATTCCGTTTGCCCTTTCGCTACCACGGAAGTCAACGGTCCATCAACCCACAATCCTTGTAAATCTGTAATACCGTGGGTAATCACCACACTGTACGTTGTGTCATACGCCAAAGGCTTTCGGGGTTGGATATACAGTACGTGCGAGTCGGCATGGTAATCCAAAGCCAGATCTGCCGTCGTCAATTCACGAGCAACCTGCGCGGGACGAATGCGCTCAGGATAGCGCTCACTGCGAGTCACCATTTCAAACACACGAACGGTATCGCCCACGCGCAGCGAACTTGGATCGACAGCTGCAGTAAAGGCAACACGCCAGCTGGCTACGGTCGAAAATCCATCCAGCTCATTCAGTGCTTTGGCGACGGATGCCGAACTGGCTTCAGGATCATCAATGGGTACATTGAGTGTGCCATCCAAGTCATCGAGATGACTGGCCCCGGCCTCAAACAACAAATTATTCGGGAAGGGAATCACCTGATTTTGCGGGTCAAAGGCAATCCGTACCGCCGAGCGCATTTGATTGCCGATACCAGGACGACGTGGTTGAGTAGCATCAACCGAGATCGGTGGTACCGTATTCGAGTAGCCGGATGGCGTTGCTTCAGAACCGCTGTCAAAACAGCCGTACAGTAAAGCCGTACTGGCGCACAGCAACGCCAGTCGAGTCATGCGAGGGATCATTGTTCACTCCTTGAACCAACATTGTATCGAACAGAGATGTCGAAATAATGGCTGGCTTTTTATTATTAATTTATCCGCCAAGCAGTCTAAGGAGCTCAATCAGCACGCTCAAGTCATGACTCTGTAAAGCCGTACCTTTGTGCCAGATCGATAAGGTCAACTTACGTTTCCCATGGCGTAACTGGTCGAATCCTGTAGCGAACGGCATTCGAATGTGGCTGATCGTTGCCGCAAACAGTATGATGCCTGTTCATTTCAGAGGGGGAGAATCTAGGTGACTTTATCGTTGATCGTAGCCATGGCCAGCAATCGCGTAATCGGCATCAACAACCAATTGCCGTGGTATTTACCCAATGACTTGAAGTACTTCAAACAGGTCACCATGGGCAAACCCATCATCATGGGCCGTAAAACCTACGACAGCATTGGCAAACCCCTGCCGGGTCGTACCAACATCGTCATTACCCGCCAAGCCGATTATCAACCACCCGCGGACAATGGCATGGTCAAGGTCGTCGCGTCGCTGGCAGAAGCGCACGCCACGGCCGAAGACGTGTGTCTAATCAATGGTCAAACCGAAGCCATGATCATTGGCGGTGCCGAGATTTACGCACTGGCCTTACCGCACGTCGAGCGCATGTACATCACCGAAGTGCACGCCGAGGTAGCCGGTGACGCCTACTTCCCTGAGTTTGACCGCAGCGCATGGCAAGCCTGCGCGCGCGAATCCTTTCATGCCGAGGGCCCTAACCCTTACGATTACGACTTTGTGGTGTACGAACGGCGCTAATCGCAGCTTTGTAAAGCAATGAGAATGACAAAAAACAGCCCGCAAAAGCGGGCTGTTTTTTAATTATCGCTGCTTACTGAGGGGAAGTGCGTTAGAGCGCGGCTCACCACGACGATACCCTTGCGGGCGGGCCAGCGCGGCCTCATCGTTCGCGGCTTCATCGTTCGCGGCGGCACTGCCGGTCGCTTCGGTACTGACCACACGCACCGTCATGTCGATGCCCGTTAACGAGGCATTACGTACTCGCAGAATTTGTTCGGCACCCAAATACGGATAACCGCCACAGGTTTCCGCGTATTCACAGATAAACCCGTTCACATCAATGTCGGAACCGACAATCACCTTGTAGTCTCCGACAGGCACATTATCAAACCGGTAACGACCATTATGATCGACTAATACCGTTTGTTTGGTTGCTTTTTCAGGGTTACTTTCATTTGGATCTATCAGCAAGACATATTGCGGCGACAAGTCACTGGTCAAGATCGCTGTACCCACCTGCATGGTCACTTGCAGTGCAAGAGTCGATGCGGATTCTTGTCCTTCATTCGCAGTAAAAATTAAGGTACCAGAATACAAACCACTCACTAATCCATTGCGATTTACCGTCACAGTGTAAGTGCCCAACCCGCTGCTATCCGCCTCATCGTCATGAGGACGCAGCCACTCAGGTCCACTGACCTCTACGCTCATCACATTCACTGCACTGTTATCGTTACGCAGTACCAGCTTTTGTGAATTCATATCTGAACCAAACATCAAGCTATTCACATTGGCGCGCAAACGGATTCGATTATCAGCAATAGGCGCTGGGGCATTTGGCAGTCCTGAGGCATGTGCTCGCGCGGCTTGCACCGCTTTTTGCGCGTTGATCAGGCCTTTGCCAAAAAAAGTGCTACTGCCGATGTTATCCGTCAGCAGTTCATCTTCCAACATATCATATATATCAGTCGATTTAAGCGTGGGTGACACCGCCTTCATCAACGCAATCACGCCCGCCACATGCGGCGCGGCCATGGACGTGCCTTGCTGAAAGGCATAACTGGAACGACGATTGGTTTTACCCTGTAGATCATCAACAAAGGTGCTAAAAATACCATCGCGCTGACCGTCACCGTTACGGTCGACACGCATGTCTCCACCCGGAGCGGCTAGATCAATCCAAGAGCCATAATTTGAGTAGTACGCACGCTGGTTACGGAATTCCGTGGCACTGACCGCCAGCACATTGCCATACGCAGCCGGATAACTGCGCTGCGAGGTATTTTCGTTACCCGCTGCGGCCACCACAATCACGCCAGCATTGGCAACGGCAGTGTAGGTATTTTGCTCGAATGTCGATGACGAGGTGCCACCCAACGACAAGTTGATTACATCGGCACGACGTGTGGGTAGAGTATCACTGTTGTTGGGTAAGCCCGCTGCATAGCGCACACCTTGAATGATGTCGGAACTAAAGCCAACACCGTCTTTACCCAGCACGCGAATCGGCATGATTTTCGCGCCCCACGACACGCCCGTCACCCCGATGCCGTTGTTTGAATGCGCAGCAATGGTGCCGGCCACATGCGTGCCATGCCAAGAGCTCTGCCCTAACTGATCGCTGTCGCCGGGGTCATCGCCCGGGCCTGAACAATTCGGGCAGTTATCATTGCTGACAAAATCACGGCCAGTAACTAAGCGACCTTGTAAATCTTCGTGCTGCAAAAATACCCCCGTATCCAGCACGGCAACAATGACCGGCTCAGAGCTTTGCTCCGATTCGCCAACGGTGTCGTCCCACGCCGCCGGTAATTGAATGGCGGGGTAGTGCCATTGCCACGAGTAACGCGGGTCATTCGGCACGCGCAGCAATCGGCGTACGTAATTCGGTTCGGCGACCTGTACATCGCTGCGCTGGCGTAGGGTTTTGATGTCTATTAAGGTTTGTCGTTTGGCGTACCATTGCGCATGCTCTGACGGTATCGCGCCCTGAGTCTGTTGCTGGCTGCGCAGCACGGGGCGCTGAATGTGCATCAGCTCGATACCGGGGGCGATGGCTTCGCTGCGCACAAAGGCGTTGGCCAATAACGTGGATTGTGCACGTGCCACACCGGGCTGAAACTGCACCAGCATTTGATCAACGGCAAAGTCGTCCATGCCTTGTGTCATGGCCAAAGACTCGGCATCCGACGGCAAAAAGCGCAGAACGTATTTAGAAATACCACTAAGGGCGTGGACATTGATGATGTATTCGCCGCTGCTGGGGATCACTAAGGTTTTGAATTCACCAACACCATTTGACGCATCGATTCGATCGTCCGACTGAGCATTGTACAAATACAAATCCAAATCGCCTTGCTCGAAATCCACCACATGCAGCACCACCCGCTGACCTTGTTGCAACGTCACTTGGTAATAATCATCGGGGTCAGCAGCATCATAAAAGTTTTGTTCTATGGCATCTGCATCAATAACGTTTCGCCCAGCGACTGCCGATGCAAACCCCTGAACCGTGGCAATATTGACCGGAATCGGTTGCGCCGTAGTCAAACTATCATTATCAACCGCGTCCTGAAAACGGTCGTTAATGTCGCTATCGAGCACCACACCGGCGACGATATCCACCGTACCGGAAATGCTGAATGTTTTCGATGGCTCAATACGCAGCCCACCACCTTCACCCAAACAGGCGCTTAATATTAACGACACCAACACCACCGTTAATACATGCAATACCTTCATAAACCGATTTGGCATAACTCAATCAACTCAATGCAATCACTGTTGTTATATTATCACCTACAACAGGATGAAGTGCCGTGACGAAGTTGGTTTTTTTCAGTCTTTTTCGTTATGGTTAAGCTCTTTTTGATGACCGCAAAGGATTGCTTATGTCACTCGCTCGCGTCTTTACTCGCGCCCAGCTGGGCGTCGATGCTCCACTCGTTACCGTTGAAGTGCACCTGTCTGGGGGCTTGCCCTCATTAAGTTTGGTCGGGCTGCCTGAAACCGCCGTCAAAGAAAGCAAAGATCGCGTGCGCAGCGCCATCCTCAACAGTCAATTTGAATTCCCTGCCAAGCGCATCACCATCAACCTGGCGCCCGCCGATTTACCGAAAGAAGGCGGTCGTTATGATTTGGCCATTGCTTTAGGCATTTTAGCGGCGTCCGACCAAATACCTCGACAGGCCTTGGCCGATCATGAGTTCATTGGCGAGTTGGCGCTCGGCGGCGAATTACAAGGCGTACCAGGGGCGTTACCGGTGGCCATTCAATGCCAGCACGCACAGCGTTGCTTAGTGCTACCCAGCGCCAACGCCGACGAAGTCTCGCTCTGTAGCACCGGAAATTTCTTGTCGGCGACGTGCTTATCGCAAGTCACCGCTTACCTGCATGGGCAGCAAGCGTTACTGACGGTCAGTGCTCGCGCACAACCACCCACCTCATTCGCTCATGAATTGGATTTGCTCGAAGTACGTGGCCAAGCGCAAGCCAAACGCGCCCTTGAAATTGCCGCTGCGGGTCAACACAACCTGTTGTTTATTGGCCCGCCAGGAACGGGTAAGACCATGTTAGCAAGCCGCTTGCCTAGCTTGCTGCCCCCCATGAGCGAACAAGAAGCGCTGGATTCTGCCTCCATTTATTCACTGAGCCCTAGCCAACACGACTGGCAGCAGCAATGGCGTCAACGCCCTTTTCGCGCACCGCATCACACGGCGTCGGGTGTGGCGTTGGTGGGCGGCGGTGCCAAACCCAAGCCAGGTGAAATCTCTCTGGCGCATCATGGCGTGCTGTTTTTGGATGAATTGCCGGAATACAGCCGCAAGGTGCTGGATGTACTGCGCGAACCGTTAGAGAGTGGCCGTATTGTCATTAGCCGTGCCAGCCGTTCCATTACTTATCCAGCACGCTTTCAGCTCATTGCCGCCATGAATCCCTGCCCTTGTGGGTATTTTGGCGATCCTTCCGGCCGTTGTCATTGTACCCATGAGCAAATCCGTCGCTATCAGAGCCAAGCCTCTGGGCCTCTATTGGATCGTATTGATTTGCATGTGGAAGTGCCACCCATTGCCACCCACTTACTGCAACAAGCGCCGACCGGCGAGTGCAGCGCTATCGTACAACAACGTGTGCTGGCTGCGCGTGCACGGCAATTACAACGACAAGGGTGCAGTAACAGCGAATTAAAGGGTGAACAACGAGATCGCGTTTGCGCATTGAGCCAAGAAGACAGCGACTGGTTGCAATTGGCCATCGAGCGCTTGCAACTGTCAGCACGCGGCTATCATCGCATTCTCAAAATTGCGCGCACCATTGCCGATTTGGATAACGCCGAACAGCTGAGTAAGTCACACGTGCTGGAAGCGCTCGGGTATCGCACACTGGATCGCTATTTACAAAAATAACGACGCATGGCCTAGACGACAGCACTACGAGCCTTGGTATAACTGCCCTTTCTTCTCAGTCGGATCAGGGCGCGTTTTAAAGCGCTTATGCAACCACAAATATTGCGATGGACAACGCCGTAATTGAGCCTCTAAAAAGGCATTGGCCAAGCGTGCATCTTGTTCGTCATCGCCACTGGGTATGCCGATTTCATCGTGGATGGTCACCACGTAACCGCTATTGTCTGGTTTTCGCACGTAGGTAATGGGTAATACCAACGCATTACCGGCTTTGGCAATACGCGATGTCGCGGTAATGGTCGCGGCCGGAATACCAAAGAAATCCACAAAAATGCTGTTTTTACGACCAAAATCTTGATCCTGGGCATACCACAATACCTTGCCCGATTTCAGTGTCCGTATAAAACCGCGAATGTCTTTGCGAGTAAAACACGCTTCATACAAACGCGCTCGGCTGCGCTCCATCACAACATTCATGACCGGATTGTCTTGCGGTCGATAGCTAACACTAGCAGGAATGCGATTAACGGTCAGTGCACCGGCCAAATCCAGCATGGAATAGTGCGCACCCAATAGCATGACACCTTGTCCACGAGCCAGCGCCTCATCCACCTTCTCAAAGCCACGATACTCCGTTCGGTCTTTCAGGTAAGCGGGATCCCGGAACCATGCAATCATGGTTTCCATGAGGCCAATGCCATTGTCTATGAAAATTTGGCGTACGAGTTGCGCTTGTTCATCCGCACTTTTTTCCGGAAAACATAAGCCGATATTCACTTCGACCACATGGCGACGTGAGCGAGCGACCTTATGCAATAACAAGCCAATCGCACGACCAATCCCCAATTGCAGGCGATATGGCAGATAGGCCATCGCGGCCAATAAACCCACACCCAACCAAGTTGGCCAATGTTTGGGGTGCCACAATGCCGACTTAACCATGCAGCCAATCCATGTACGCGTTCACACCTTGCTCTACCGTGGCAAAGTCATCAGCATAACCAACGGCGCGCAGAGCGCTGATGTTCGCCTCGGTGAAACTCTGATACGCGCCTTTTAAATGCTCTGGGAACGGCATGTATTCTTTACGGCCTGTCACATCGCGCGCTGCAAACCACGCCAAGACCGCATCGGCGACGTCATTGAAGCTCTGACAACGTCCCGTACCCAAATTGAAGATCCCGCTGTGCTGCGGGTTTTGCCAAAACCATAAATTAACCTTGACCACATCACTGACAGCGACAAAGTCGCGACGTTGTTCGCCATCGGCGTAACCGTCGGTGCCGCCAAACAAACGGCAAATGCCGTTGTCTTGAATTTGTTGGCTAAAGTGATAGGCAACCGAGGCCATAGAACCTTTGTGCTGTTCACGTGGGCCATACACATTAAAGTAACGAAAGCCGACGACCTGACTATTAAAGGTGTGCTGAATGCTGCGTACGTATTGGTCAAACTGCCACTTTGAGTAGCCGTATACGTTTAACGGTTTTTCGTGCTCGCGTTGTTCTTCAAACACATCGCTGCCGCCATACACCGAGGCACTGGATGCGTATAAAAATGGAATACGTTTTAACAAGCAGGCATGCAATAACACTTTTGAGTATTCGTAGTTATTGGCCATCATGAATTTGCCATCCCACTCGGTGGTGGAAGAGCACGCGCCCTCGTGGAAAACAACCTCAACCTCATCGAGAATGCCATCATCGCATTGCACACGGGCTAAAAAGTCGTCCTTATCGAGGTAATCGGCAATGTCACAGTCGCTCAAATTATAAAACTTTTTACCATCGCTTAAGTCGTCAACCACGATGATGTCTGTCCGCCCCTGCGCATTCAGCGTTTTGACGATATTGCTGCCAATAAAACCCGCACCGCCCGTTACAATGATCATGCATCACTCTCCATAATTTTTTTCACTATTGCTGTAGTGGAGCAATTGTCTTTAAAACTCAAAATAATCACATCACCGCCGTTGGCTTGCACGCAAGAACCACCCGCAATTTGTTCTATGGTGTAATCGCCACCTTTTACCAACACATCCGGCAATACGCGACAAATCAGGCGCTCGGGCGTGTCCTCTGAAAAAGGAACCACCCAATCCACACTTTGCAGGCCCGCCAACACAGCCATGCGATGCGCGAGTGGATTAATCGGCCGAGACGGCCCTTTCAAACGCTGCACCGACTCATCGCTATTTACCGCCACCAGCAAACGGTCGCCCAGCGCTTTGGCTTCTTGTAAATATTGCACATGCCCTGGATGCAAAATATCAAAACAGCCATTGGTCATCACCAAGGTTTCTCCTCGATGACGGGCTTCCTGAACCAAGGTCATCAGGCTGTCTTCATCAAACAGTCCGGCGCTCAACTGTTGACCGCTGCGCAATTCACTGCGCAATTCTTCCGTGGTCACCGTGGCCGTACCCAGCTTACCGACCACCACGCCAGCGGCCGTATTCGCTAACGCCACCGCTTGCGGGAGTGATTGCTTAGCGGCTAACGATGCCGCCAAAACCGAAATCACGGTATCGCCCGCCCCCGTCACATCGAACACTTCGCGTGCTCGTGTCGGTAAGTGCAATGGTGGCTGTTCTCGCTGAATTAAGGTCATGCCTTTCTCACTGCGAGTGACCAACAGCGCGCCAAGATCAAAGCGTTCAATTAATTGCTCAGCTTGGCGAATGAGTGTGTCGTCATCCGGACAGGGGCCTGCCACCGCTTCAAACTCACTTAAGTTAGGCGTGATTAATGTGGCACCACGATAGCGTTCAAAATCCGTTCCTTTCGGATCAACCAATACGGGCACTTGTTGCGCGCGCGCTGCGGCAATGAGTGCTTGAGGGTCGCGTAACGCACCTTTACCGTAATCCGATAAAATCACCACATCGGCGTTTGTCAGAGCGAGCGTAAACTCTGCGACCAGCGTCGACACATCGGTGCGATCGAACGCTTCTTCAAAATCCAGCCGTATCAGTTGTTGATGACGACTCATAATGCGCAATTTGGTAATGGTAGGATGACTGTCGTGCTGTAAAAACTGACATGCGACGCCGGATTCTTGCAATAACTGCTGCAGCAGCAACCCGTTTTCATCGTTTCCGGTAATGCCCATCAAGTGCGCTTGTGCGCCCAGCGTGGCGATATTCAATGCCACGTTGCCAGCACCACCGGCACGATTTTCGATTTCTTGGATTTTCACCACAGGCACCGGCGCTTCGGGGGATATGCGCGAGGTCGGCCCCTGCCAGTAACGGTCTAACATGACATCGCCCCACACTAAGACTCGGGCTTGATGAAAATCAGGAATGGTTAAATCCATGGTGATCTACACTGCTAAAGACAAAGGCGCAGTCTAGCATATCGTAGCGCGGGTTTGTGCTACTATGCGCGCTCGCAAACCAAGGTGGATTGATTGAGTGGCTCGTTTTTTCTATACCGTATTATACAGTGTGTTGCTACCCGTGTTCGTGCTGCGCTTATGGTGGCGCGGCCGTGTCAATGCCGGTTATCGCCGTCGCATCGGTGAACGCTTTGGCACCATTCCTCATCGTCCTACTGCCGGCGGGCTCTGGATTCATGCGGTCTCCGTCGGCGAAACTCTCGCTGCGGCACCGCTGGTGCGTGGTTTTCAACAGCGTTATCCGGACATTCCCATCATTGTCACCACCACCACACCCACTGGATCGGAACAGGTAAAGCGGTTGTTTGGAGAGCGCGTTTTTCATATGTACTTGCCGTACGACCTGCCCATTTTTTGGCAGCGTTTTTTACGCGCCTTGCAACCGTCTTTGTTGGTTGTGATGGAAACAGAACTGTGGCCAAACCTACTGGCCATCTGCGAAAAACGACAGCTACCGGTGATTTTGGCAAACGCTCGCTTATCGCAAAAATCCGCGGACGGCTACGCACGCTTCGCCGCGCTGACGCAACCGATGCTACGCAGTCTAAGTGTGGTGGCCGCTCAAAACGCCATTGATGGTCAACGTTTCGTCGAAATCGGCTTACCAAGCGATCGTCTGGAGGTCTGCGGCAGTGTGAAGTTTGATGTTCACATTCCAACCGATGTGGCCAACCAAGGGCTCGCTTTACGTCAACAATGGGGGCATGAGCGCACCGTACTGGCTTTAGCGTCCAGCCATGCCGGAGAAGACGAACTGCTGCTCGACCTTTACCCGCGCCTGTTAGCACAGTGTCCCGATTGTTTATTGCTACTCATTCCTCGCCACCCCGAACGATTTGAGGCCGTCACCAATGCCGTTCATCGTCGAGGGTTGTCGGTACGCCGTCGTAGCCAAGGTGCGGCCACCGCCAATACTCAGGTGTATGTTGCCGACAGCATGGGCGAAATGTTGCCCTTACTGGCCAGCGCCGACTTGGTATTGATGGGGGGAAGTTTAATTCCTCATGGCGGGCACAACCCCATTGAACCCGCTGCGCTGGGCAAAGCCACCTTAATGGGGCCACATCACGCCAACTTCGTTGCCATTGTGGATAAGCTGCAGCGAGCCCAGGCCTTAGCGGTGGTCAGTGATGAGGCCGACGCGCTGGCGGCCCAGTTGATTCAATACCTCAACGATAAGACGCTGCGCGAACAAATGGGCGCGGCAGGACAGCGAACCGTGCTTGAAAATCGCGGAGCGGTTGAGCGTTTAGTCACCCTCTGCGCACGCTACATGGGGCTGACAACAACGGCCTAAACAGGCTGCTGCGGCCTTTGCAGCCAGTGCAACAACGACTGTTTCGTATGTGCCAGCGTCCATAGGCCTTGTGCGCCATACCATAAATGATGCAAATAACGCATTGTGCTTTGCGCCTTACACCAATTCGCAGAATCATCGACACCGTAGGCATGACATAAGGTTTGTTGCTGATCGCTGGATAGGTTCAAATACAGGCTCAGGCTGGCTAAGTCCAGTAACGGATGTGCCGCGGCGGCGTATTCCCAATCCAATAACTGCCAGCCTTGTTCGGTGTGCAGCCAATTATCGGCAATCGGGTCTAAATGACAAATCACTAACGGTGTTGATGGCAGCAGCATCCTCTGTATCTGCTGCTGACATTGGCTGGCAAGTGCCTGCCAAACACGCATGTCTTCTACCGAACCACATTGCGCAACACGCGCCTGAATCATTGCCCAGTATTGCGCCGCTTTATCAATGACTCGCAGCCTAGGTAGATCGGGTAACACGGGCTGCGCATGAACACGTTGAAACACCTGCGCCAAAGCGCACAACGTCAGGTGATCGACAGAGCTTGGAGATAAGTGCTCACCTACTTGATAATGTCGCAGCCAATACCGTTCTTGTGGATCGTGATACAGCACGGCGGGCACTAATCCAGCCCGTGCCATGTGCTGATGCACTTGATATTCCACCATGCGATCCAAGCCGAGCGCATGACCATTCTCAGCGGCAATGCGCAGCACGTAAGTTCCACCAGCCACCGTCAAACGGTAATTCTGATTGGTCAGTCCGCCACTCAGCGGGGCGAACGCGGACGCGTCAAGCGGTTGATCCGACACACCCCACAACAGCCAGTCATGGACGATGTCAGCCAGCGTGCGCAAAACCAGAGTCCGAATCCGAGTCATTCTGTTGGGCCGCATAGTCCGCCTTCCAGCGCCACCAACCAATCACCGCCATCACCAAATACAACGCCATGAGCAACGCGGTTAAATACAACTCACGGTCGATGTAGAGTACGATGGCGGCACTGTTGAACACCTGCCAATACAACCAGTTTTGCAACACTTTACGCGCCACCATCCAGGTGGTGATGACCGCGCCCCACGTGGTGAACGAATCCAAATAGGGCAGAGCCGCTTCGGTGTAACGACTGAGTAAAAAGCCGCTGACGAGAGTCAACAACACAATCACACCACTGATTCGAACGTGCTGCGAAATTCCCCAGCTTTGAATGGGCAGCGGCTGTGCTGTTTGCCCTCGGCCGCCGCCATAACGCCATGACCACCAGCCGTACACCGCCATGACCAAGTAAAACACATTCAGTGCCGACTCCATCACCAAGCTCACGTCCCAAAACAGCACGCTAAAAATGGCCGTACTGGCGAAGGCTGCGTACCAGCACCATTGGCTTTGTTGAATCGCCAGCACCAAGTAAGCCAATGCCAACACAACCGCTGCCACTTCCCAACCACTCATGGCCTGCGCAGCGGCGACGACCTGACTCCAAAACTCGGACATCGTTTACTCTCCCATTTCTGCGATGAAGGCCAATTTTTGGCTCATCGCTTGCGGTATTATCCGTGTGGTTTCAATGCAGGATCCAGGTTCGTACCGATGAACTTGCAGACAAAGATGTTTTTCCCAAACTGATTCCAGCTGGATGACATGGCACGCTCCAGTGTACTCATCACCAACGACAACTCACCGAACACCTGCGTACTCATGGTATTAGTGACCACCGTCAAACCAGAAACACCCTGCACGTGTTCAATAAAGGTTTTGATGGCCGGAATGTAGTCATCGGCTAACGGGTAACTGCTGATTTCAACGGAGATTTGCATTACATGATTCCTCACACTCATTAAGCCCGACACTCGCAAGACTGGCTGGGTCGTGGAAGGTGACGGGATGATCGGCACCTTCCAGTTGTTGGGTATTAGAAGGAATATTTTCCTTCCAGCATCAATAACCGTGGATCGCCGAGCTGCACGTAACGGCTATCCGCATAACCATCGCGAGGGTCATTACCGAAACCACCAAAACCTCGGGTTTCGATGTCTTGATTGGTCAGGTTGCGACCGCTCAGCGCCAACTCATAACGGGGTTGCTGATAACGGAGGCGCGCGTGCCAGAGCACAAACGATGTGGCTTTTTCATCGTGACTGTCAGAGAAATAAAACTCATCTTTAGCCTCGGTTTCGATGCGCAATGACAGAGCATTGGTCAACGCATACGTTAAGGCAGTAGCGACACTGTAACGCGGTGCATGAGCCTGTGCGCGACCATTTTTATCAAACTCACCGTCATCCGTCTGATAAGTATAATCAACAAATTCGGTACGCAACCAACCGTAGCTGAAGGCCCAATTTAGGCGATCAGTCACCGCCCAATCACTTTCCAATTCCAGCCCATAATTTCGGCCTTCAGCGGCATTGGCTAAGTAATCCTGAAAGGTGAGGCTGTTATCTGGATTCTGAATGGCGTAGGAACTTTTCACCTGCTGATCTTTACGCTGAATATAAAATGCTGCCACACGGGTTCTTAGCGTGTTCGCCAACAAGGCGGATTTAATCCCCAGCTCAAAGGTATTATTGAACTCGGTATCAAATGTACGGTTGGCTTCATCAATATCCGGATCAGTATTCACACCACCCGCCTTGTAACCGCGAGCCACCGAGGCATAACCGACGTGATCTAGCGCCAACAACGTTTCCAGCGTGATTTTACCGCCCCACAGCGTTTCATCGGTTTTATCGGCGATGGCGTTGTTATCGCTAAAGTCGTTCTGCCATTGTTCCGCACGGGCTCCGTACGTCAGCGTTGTATTCATTCCCAATGACGTGCTCAGCTCGGCATACACCGATACGGAGTCCACGCTGAGATCGCTGCGATACTGATTGGCGGCGTAGGTGTAGTTACGCTGCAAATTTTCGTCTCGCTGCATCCGATAAATGCCGGCAACCCAATCGGTTGAGTTCGCAAAAATTCGACCAGAAGGGCCCGACAGCAAACGGACATCCAAAGAATAACGATCAAATTCTCGTTCGTATTCATCAAATGAACTGTATCCATCAAAATCGGCCAGGCAAGGCCCTTGACTAATATCACAGGGATCCGGCTGATAAATTGGATCGTCGTCAAGCCAAATGTATTGTCCGTACGCCCAGTCTTCATCGTAGCTGTACACCGCCCTATTACGGCTGCCGGTCAGTGTGGTTTGCAGAGTGACCGCGTTATTCAATTGTCGTTGTAAATTAAATGCCAGCGCGTGTGTTTCTTGCTTATCATTGCCGGGTTCGTCGGCCAACGAGGTGCGAGAATTATCAAAGGTAAAAGCGTCATAGCCATTGTTAATATTGGCGTACAGATAGGTCAAGCCAATGTCGGTGATCGCGTCTGGCTGCCAAGCCAGTTTGGCGCGCAGCAGCTGTTCGTCGATGTTCTGCGTGTCGTCACGATTCAGGAAATCATTCTCCACATAGCCGTTGGACTGAAATCCCTGCATCGCAATGCGGCCTTGCAAACTCTCAGTCAAACTGCCGGAAAATGCGCCACCCAGACCGTAGCTGTGGTAGTTACCCAACTTGCCGCGCACATAGCCTTCGCGCTCCGCAGTGGGGGCTGCGCTGGTGATGTTGATCATCCCGGCCAGCGCATTGGCTCCAAAACGAGTGCCCTGCGGGCCGCGCAGAATTTCGACCTGCTGTACATCGAATAAGGTGGCGGCAGCACCGAGGCCGGTCATGTCGATGCCATCAATCAGCAAACCCACCGACGGGTTCACCGGATCGACAAATTGGCTGCGCTCACCGATGCCACGGATCTGATAATAACGGCCACGCGAGGAACCCGAAGAAAAGTTCACATTAGGCGCCAAGCTCAAAATCTGTTCCAGATGCTCCGCCGAGCGGGCTTCGATTTGCGCACGGTCGACGACGGTAACGGCTTCCGGCAGTTGTTGCACATCCGTTTGGCGGAAATCGGCTTGCACACGCATGGCACTCAACTCAACCGACTCGGTCGACCATGAGTTGCTGGCGGCACACAACAAGGCAATGGATAACGGTGCTTTTTTCATCAGGGTTTGTTCCTCTTAACTGCAAGAAAAAACCCGGCGACTGCGTAGTGGTGTGAGAACACCGCTTGATGTGATGCGAGTCGGAGTATACGCCGCGCGCAACTCGTGTCGCCCCCATTCCTACGCCGGTACTAACCGGATCAGGTTCAAGGGGTTCGCCATTTACACGATCATCGAGTAAACATTGGCATCTCAGGCGTTACGCAAAAGCGCGTGCCACCCCCTGGGACAGGTACATGATACGCCTTTCAGACTAAGGAACAAGTAGTAATCCAACCAGTCAAATGGGCTTATTGGATGGTTATTAGCAGACGAAAACCCTTGCAATTTTCGTAAAAAACACCATCTTACCCATCAATATCTTCAGTCCTAAAAGGAGACGCGCAGATGATGCGTATTGTGTTATTCCTCGCCACTAACTTGGCGGTGATCTTAGTGGCCAGCATTACGCTGTCATTGCTGGGTGTTGGCAGCTATTTTGAACAATCGGGCGGCGGGTTAAATCTTGGCAACTTGATGGTGTTTTGCTTGGTCTTCGGTATGGCGGGCTCATTCGTCTCGTTACTGTTGTCAAAATTCATGGCAAAGCGTGCCATGCGCGTACAAATCATTGATCGCCCACAAAATAGTGGCGAACAGTGGTTATTGAGCACCGTGCAAGAATTGGCCAACAAAGCCGGTATTGGCATGCCGGAAGTGGGTATCTTTCATTCCGACGCACCCAACGCGTTTGCAACCGGTTGGAATAAGAACAACGCCCTCGTCGCGGTATCCACTGGGTTATTACAGCGCATGGATAAAGAGCAAGTAAAAGCCGTACTCGGTCATGAAATTGGCCACGTAGCCAATGGCGACATGGTCACACTGGCCTTGATTCAAGGCGTGGTGAACGCGTTTGTGATGTTCTTTGCCCGCATCATTGGTAACTTTGTCGACAAAGCCGTGTTCAAAAATGAAAACGGCCCAGGCATTGCGTTCTGGGTAACGACCATCATTGCCGAAATCATTTTGGGCATTTTGGCTTCGACCATCGTGGCGTGGTTTAGCCGTCGTCGTGAATATCGTGCCGATCAAGCGGGTGCCGAGTTGGTGAGCCCCGCCGCCATGATCAGTGCCTTGGCGGCGTTACAACAAACGTACGAGCAACCCAGTGACTTGAGCGGTGAATTGGTGGCCTTTGGTATTCGCGGTGAAGGCAAGTTTTCGGCCTTGTTTGCCAGCCATCCGCCGCTGGATCAACGCATCAACGCCTTGCGTCAGCGTTACGGCCAGTAAATCAAATTCAGCATCGCTCCCCTAACGCCGAGGCCACACTGTGGTCTTGGCGTTGTTTTATGATGCCCGATTTAGGCACGCGATCACTGCGGCTGGTCATACCCTTCGGCTAAATGCTTGTCTTTCAGTCGCACATAATTACCCGCGCCATAGCTAAAGAAGCGTCGCTCTTTGTCGGTGATTGGGCGTGCTTGTTTTGCTGGGTTACCGACGTACACATGACCGCTTTCCAAACGTTTACCGGGTGTCACGACGGCGCCTGCGGCGACAATGACCTCATCTTCGACAATCGCGCCATCCATAACCATCGACTTCATACCAATCAATACTCGATTACCGATGGTACAACCATGCAACATGGCTTGATGACCAATGGTCACATCATCACCAATGATCAGTGGGTAACCACCCGGATTAAAATCGGAGGCATGCGTGATGTGCAAGACGGCACCGTCTTGCACGCTGGTACGGGCACCAATGCGAATGTGATGCATATCACCGCGAATCACCGCTAAAGGCCACACCGAGCAATCATCACCGAGATGCACATCTCCCAGCACAACGGCTGTGCGATCAACAAATACGCGCTCACCCAGTTCAGGGCTAATGCCCTGATACGTTCGAATATCGGCCATGCAGAATCACCCTATTGTGTGTAAAAGACGCAGCATAGCAGCCGTCTCCTCTTGAAAAAACGACCTGACGCCCAAATACTGATACAAAGCCTGTCAGAGCGAGTCACCATGTCCAATCCGTTATTAGCTGCGCATACCTTGCCACCGTTTTCTCAGATTCAGATCGAACACATCCAGCCTGCCATCAGCGAGCTGATCGAACGCAACAAGCGCCTTGTGGCCGAACGTTTGGCCAACCCAGAACCCATTAGCTGGAATAACTTTATTGCTCCCATCGAACAAGCTGACGACGAATTGGCACAAGCATGGTCTCCGATCGGTCACTTAAATGGCGTACAAAACAGCGATGCATTACGCGACGCCTACAACGCGTGCCTACCGCTACTCAGTCAATACGGCACCGAGATGGGCCAAAACCAAGCCTTGTTTGCCGCCTATCAGCAACTGCGCGACTCGGCCGAATTTGCCACGCTGAATCAAGCACAGCAAACCGCCATTGATCATGCATTGCGTGATTTCCGCATGGCGGGGGTCGACTTACCCGACGCGGACAAGCAACGCTACGGTGACATTCGTAAGCGCCTATCGGAACTCACCAGCCAATTTGGTGAGCACGTACTCGATGCCACACAAGCGTGGCGTAAACACATCACCGAAGAAAGCGAACTGGCCGGTTTACCCGACAGCGCGAAAGGCTTGCTGCAACAGCTGGCGCAACAACAGTCCTTAGATGGGTATTTGATCACGCTCGATTTTCCCGCGTATTTGCCCATCATGACCTATGCCGACAACCGCGAATTACGTCAAGAGCTTTATCATGCCTTTGTCACACGCGCATCGGACCTTGGCCCCAATGCGGGACAGTTTGATAACAGTGACATCATGGTTGAAATTGTGGCGCTACGTCATGAACTGGCCAACTTATTGGGCTTCGAGAATTACGCTGAGTATTCCGTTGCCACGAAAATGGCCAGCTCCGGTCAAGCGGTCATCGACTTTTTGTCCGATTTGGCCGCTCGTGCCAAACCGCAAGCTGAGCGTGAGTTTGCCGAGTTGCAAGCCTTTGCCGCCGAACGGGGTTGTCCACAATTAGAGCCGTGGGATGTGACCTACTACAGTGAGCAGCTGCGCCAGCAACGCTATGCAATTTCGCAAGAAGACATTCGCCCTTATTTGCCCGTCAATACGGTTTTGTCCGGTTTATTCAAAACCAGCGAACGCCTGTTTGGTATTCACATTGAAGAGCAAGACAACGTCGATCTGTACCATCCCGATGTGCGTTTCTTTCGTGTTTATAAAAACGATAAAGCCATCGCGGGTTTTTATTTAGATTTGTACGCGCGCCCGAAAAAACGCGGAGGGGCGTGGATGGACGATTGTCGTGTGCGGCGACAAACCGTGGATGGTATTCAGTTGCCGGTTGCGTATTTGGTCTGCAATTTCAGCCCCGCCGTCGGCGAGACGCCAGCCCTGTTAACGCACGATGAACTGACCACCCTATTCCATGAATTCGGTCACGGTCTGCATCACATGCTAACGGAAATCGATGTGGCAGCGGTCAGCGGTATCAATGGCGTGGCTTGGGATGCCGTCGAATTGCCCAGTCAATTCTTAGAAAACTGGTGCTATGAGCCCGACGCATTGGCCTACATTTCCGGCCATTACCTAACCGGGGAACCCCTGCCTCAAGTGTTATTGGATAAACTATTGGCCGCGAAAAATTTTCAAAGTGCAATGATGACCATGCGTCAGCTGGAATTCTCGCTGTTCGACTTCCGTTTGCATCACGAATACACCACGGACAAACCGATCTCCATTCAAACACTGATTGATGAGGTTCGTGCCGAGATGAGTGTGGTGCCCGTGGCATCGTTTAACCGCTTCCAGCACAGTTTTAGCCATATTTTTGCTGGCGGGTACGCCGCGGGCTATTACTCTTACAAATGGGCCGAAGTGTTAAGTGCAGACGCCTTTGCCTGCTTTGAAGAAGAAGGCATTTTCAATACGGATACCGGTGAACGATTCCTACGAGAAATATTAAGCCAAGGCGGCAGTCGCGAAGCCGCGCAGCTGTTCGAAGCCTTCCGCGGACGCCAACCCAACGTTGACGCCTTATTACGCCACAGCGGTATTATCGAAAGCGGAGAACGCACATGACACAACCGATCAAGAAACGCTTCATTGCCGGTGTCGTCTGCCCCAAGTGTGGCGACATGGATCGTACCGTCATGTATCGCAATGATCAGGATGACGAAGTGCGCGAATGCGTTAGCTGTGGTTATTCACAAACCTTGAGCGAGCACTTAAACGAAGAAGCCCTTGCCACCGAATTAACCACACGCGTAACCCCCGTCGATGGCAAAGCGGTGCGTGACGAGGGCGTGCAGGCACTGAAGATTATCTTGCCCGGCAACACAGAAGATGCCCAAAAGTGACAAAAATGGTCAGTTGTGGTGCCCTGCTCATGTCGATACACTGCATGACATAATGATTGCAGCACCCCGACACGAACCTCAGCCACAGGATGTGACTGAGGTTTTTTTATATCCGCACACCGACAAATGCCCCATATTCTTGTTAATAACGGCCACACATGCACAGTAGGCAAGCGACCGAGTTGAGGTTAAACTCAGTTTTTTGTCCTGCATGGAGCATGAAACGGTGTCGGCATTCCATTTCCTTAAATCACTTGCTGTACTATTCGTCATCATGGTGATGAGTGGCTGCGCCACCTACGGTGACGGCCTGAACAAAGCGATTACTGAATTTCAACAGGGTCATTTCGATAAAGCCGAATCTGCCCTGCAGCAGGCATTGAAACCTGAAGGCAATGACCGCCTTCTGTATCATCTTGAATTAGCCGTTATCAAACACCTGCAAAATGACTTTGCCGCCAGTAATGCGTTACTGGACCAAGCAGAACGCATAGCCGATGAGCTGGAAACCATTCTGCTCAGTGACACTCTATCGGTGCTGATGTCCAATCCTCGCCAAGGGCCTTATGGCGGCGCTGACTTTGAACGTTTGCACATCAATTATTACAAAGCGCTGAATTTCTTTGGCCTGGCCATGCAAGCAGAATCACGCAACGCCTACCTCGACGCTCTTGAGGGCGCTCGTATCGAATCTCGCCGCTTAATTATTCGCTTAAATGACATGCGCACCCGCAAAGGCACCTACCAAGAACAAGCCGACAAAGACGCGCAAACCTTTACGCAACTGCTGAAAATATTTGAGAAATTGCAGGGCAACTTGATTGATATGGATCAGCTGCAATACCGTGACGATGCCATGGCGCATTACTTAACGGGTATCAGCTTCGAAAAAAACGGCGAATACAATGACGCCCGCATCAGCTACCAAAATGCCGCAACCACCTACGAACAAGGTTTTGTGAAACAATATCGTTTAGATGAAGCCATGATTGAGCAGTCGTGGTTCGATACGATTCGTATGATGCGCAAAGACGGGGGCTATAACGGCGAATGGCAACGTTTAGCACGCCAAAAACTCAGCCCTGAGCGTCGTCAAGAACTGGATCAATGGATGACTGGCGCACAAGTCATTGTGCTAGAGCACAAAGGCATGGCACCCCATCGGAAAGAAATGAATTTAGAGCTGTCCGTCAATCCGGATCGACAAACGCTGCAATTACGTCCTTACTTTCATGGCAACGACATCAACCAACTGGCTTGGTTCTATGTGCTTTATGCCGACAAAGATTTATTTGACGCCATCACCCACTACCTTGATGCCACTGTCGTCGGCTTTGTTTTCAATAGTTTCACCAAAACCGTCAACTTAGGTCCGTTGTGGTCGGTCGCAGAAGATCTGGGAGCCATTCGTGCGATTGGCGGTTCACTTCGAGTCACCGTTCCGTATTACGACCCCGTTCCTCCATTAGGTGATTCCGTCTTATTTGTGAATGGTCAGCAACGTCCCATGTTGCTCGCGTCCAATCCTGCGCAAATGGCCCTGCAAGAACAAATCGTGCGTTCTGGTTATCACATTCAAATGGCGTTAGCGCGCTCCACCTTAAAAGCCATCAGTGCCGATCTGGTTGCACAACAAGCTGGCGGCGGTTTGTGGTCGATTGCTGCCAGCTTGGCCATGCAATTAACGGACGCGGCCGAAACACGTAATTGGCTATTGTTACCACAAGATATTCGTATTCAGCGTATATGGCTGGAGCCAGGCAACCATCAGCTAACGCTGCAATCGACGCTGGCAAAAAGCCAGTCACAACAAGCATCGACCGACGTCAGCGTGAACGAAGGCGATATTCATTTTTGGCGCGTTCGCTCAGTTGCTCCGAGCGGAAAAACAACCCACAATACCCCATTATTAGACGCCCCTGCGAACCTGCCAGAGGCAACCGAGTCAAACGATGACACAACGAATGAAGCTCGTCGCCCCAGCAAAAAACGTGCGGCGACGCCTCTGTAATCATGACTAGCATCCATTGAAAGGAAAATCATTATGCGCACCACACTGTTTCGTTTAACCGCCGTTGGCGTTATGGCCGCTACCTTGGCTGTGACTAGCGGTTGCTCTACCAAGGTTTCTCGTATCGATGCGGGGCAAGAAATTGCGTTATCCGATCGCTGGAATGCCACTGACTCGCGTTTAGTGGCCGACGAGATGATCAACGACATGTTGTCTTTCCCTTGGGCACGCGACTTTGAAATGGACAACAAACGTCGTCCGTCCATGATCGTAACGCGCATCACCAATAAGTCTCATGAGCACATCGCAACCGACACCTTCGTTAACGACATTCGTCGTGCTGTGATTCGTTCTGGCCGAGCGAACTTTGTCGCCGCAGGCACAGAACGTGATGCCATTCGTGATGAACGACGCGACCAAGAACTGAATGCACGCGATGCGCGCGCTCAGGGTCAAGAAAAAGCCGCGGATTTTGCCTTGTCGGGCACCATCAATTCGTTTGTTGACCAAGTTGGCAAGCAGCGCGTGACATTTTACCAAGTAGACATGCGCCTGATTGATATGGAATCCAATATTGAAGTGTGGACGGGTCAGAAAAAGATCCAGAAATTACAACAAAAATCCTCATTTGGTTTCTGAAATGAGAGTATCTCCGCGTATTTGCCGTTCAGCTGTGGCACTGACGGTTGGCGCTGTCCTATTGGTAGGTTGTGGTTCGCAACCCACCAAGCCACAGGCGACATCCGATCGAGTAGGGTCAACTATGGCGCCATCATGGACGACACAACCACCTCGTAAGTCAGGGATGGCGTATGGCATTGGCTCGATGGAAATATACGGTAGCGCCACCGATGCGGTACAACGTGCCGCCGAATTAGCACGCATTGATCTCGTTAGCCAATTACGAGTTACCGTCAGTGGCGATTTCAGCAGTGATATCACGGAAACCAGTGGCACCGGACGAACAACGGACGTGCAGCGTAATGTACGCAGTTATGCTCGCAGCCAAGTCCCTGAAGTGCAATTGGATGAAGTCGTCATTCGCGAAACCTATACCGACACGCGCTATGCGTATGCGCTAGCAGAATTGGATCGTCAAGCGGCGGCAGCTCGCTTACGCCGCGCCATTGACGAACAAGAAACCGAACTGCGACGCATCAATGCGCTGTCACCGACGGGAAACACGTTGCAGCAACTGCAACCATTACTGCCAGCGTTAACGGTTTTCGCCGCGCGCGAAAAAAACGTCGAGCAGCTGGCTTTGGTCAGCACCAGTCGCGCTAGCTTAGCCTTGCCAGACGACTTACGAACACTGCAACAACGCATCGACCGTTTAGTTGACCAGCTTAAAGTGGCGGTTGAGTTGATGGATCGCGGTGCCGCGGAGATTTCAGGTAACGTGATCGAAGCACTGACCTCGCAAGGGTTGCGTGTTCATGACAGCGAGCACGCGGACTTGGTGTTCTACGTCAATGCCACCCTCAGCCATCGTGAGCAAGATCGCAGTCATTATGTGTTTGTCGATAGTCGAGTGACGATTCGCGATCAACAAGGGCGCGCATTGAGTTCATTCAGCAAACAAGCGCGTGGTGTCTCGGGCATTGAAGACGTGGCACGGCAAACCGCTGCGCGGAACGTTGGGCAGATGTTGAGTACCGAATTGGCCGCCACCTTAGTCGATCACTTACGTTAAATACGGCCGGTGTTACCCGCTTCTTGTCGGCGTAGCACCAACTTTCGGTAATATTCTTCCGGATCTTTTTGCTGCGCCAGCTCGCTGTGTTGATCGGCACTCAATAACCGACTCAACCAAAAACGCAATGCTGCCGCACAAAGCATGTCAGGCCATGCGTGTTGTTCCGCATCGGTTAATCGACGCTCACGCTGATAGCCCGCGAATAACGCTTCACACAAACCCGGCAACCAGTGCCCCTCCACCGAGCAGCACCAGTCATTCGCGACAATGGCTAGGTCGTACAGCCATGCATCCTCGCAGGCATTGTACAAATCGAGAATGGCACTGATCTGAGTGGGATCATCGTCGCAGAACAACACATTATCATGGAATAAATCCGCATGAATCCAACCGTGTGGTAATGACGTCCACGTCGGCTGATGTCGTGCTACATCATGCAGAGTCTCTTGTAATACGGTTTGTTGAGCAGGATTAAGCAGGGCATGCTCTGTCACGTGTTTTGCTGCATCACACCACCAGCGATAACCACGAGGATTAACCGTTCGCGGCTGCAATGACTGAGACGCATGATGCAACTGAGCAAGCGCACGACCAATGGCTTCACAATGAGCGGCTGTTAAGTCGCGTACATGATGCCCTGAAAAACGTTGGCAAAGAATCAACGGCTTGTCTTGATGTGAGTGCAGCCATTCGCCACGACAATCCAGCAAGGGGGCTGGTACGGCAATTTGTTGCTCCGTCAAGTAGCGCGCCAAGCGCACAAACTCTTGCACTTGCTGAGCGTTATGATGCTCAAAAATGGTTAATACCAACGAGGCGCTATCGGTCGTCAGGGCGTAATTGGTGTTTTCAACGCCTGCGGATATGGGGCTGAATTGCTGCAACTGCCCCACGTCATAATGGTTCAGTAAAGCCGCAACGTCCGTATGATTCAGTTCCGTATAAACAGCCATTACCAGCGAAAAATAACCCATTTAGGGACGCTGATTTGTGGATTGTCTTTGCGCACAAATTCACCATCATCGTGGGTTGCAGGCACCAAGTAATAAGGCTTTCCAAACTTAGGCACCACTTTGATTTCGCTGATTTCGCCGTTAACGCGATATTCATAATACGTGTTGTCGCCATCGCTGCGAATCACGACGGTTTCTGCTGGTACATCATTCGCCCAGCTCAGGCTGACCGATAGGCAAGGAACCAGCAGCATTGCCACCAGAAGTTGTTGTATCTTCATGCTAAACTGCGCCTCACATCTGAGTTACTTGTTTTTATTGTACGCTGCTCATCTTAGAAACCCCAGAGAAGGATTGGATTTCATCATGTCTAAACCCGTGATTCTTGTCGATGGCTCCTCGTATTTATTTCGAGCCTTTCATGCCATCCCATTGCTGTCAAACTCTAAGGGATTACACACCAACGCCATCAAGGGCGTGATCAGCATGATCAAGCGCTTACAAAAGGACTATCCAGAATCCACGGTGATTGTGGTCTTTGATGCGAAAGGCAATACTTTTCGTAACGACATCTACCCGGACTATAAAGCCCACCGCCCGCCCATGCCAGATGAATTGCGCGAACAAATTGAGCCTATCCACCAAATCATTCATGCCATGGGGTTGCCGTTATTGGTGGTGGAAGGCGTTGAAGCGGATGATGTGATTGGTACGCTGGCGGCCCAAGCCATTGAACAACAGCAAGAAGTGATCATCTCGACCGGTGATAAAGATATGGCGCAGCTGGTCAACAGCCACGTATCGCTCATCAATACCATGAACGACACCTTTTTAGATGAAGCCGGAGTCGTCGAGAAATTCGGCATTCCACCCCAACATATCGTTGATTACTTAGCATTAATGGGTGACAAGGTGGATAACATTCCAGGCGTCCCCAAAGTCGGCGAAAAAACGGCGGTGGGTTTGGTGGCCGGTCTGGGCAGCATTGAATCGATTTATGACAACCTCGATCAAGTTGCGACGCTCGCCTTTCGCGGAGCAAAAACCATGGCGGCGCGCTTAGCAGAACATCGCGAACAGGCCGAGTTGTCGAAAGTGCTGGCGACCATCAAGTGCGACGTTGCATTGCCACAGCGCCTGTCTGACATTCAAACAGTGCCCGCCGACCACGACACGCTGCTGCAACTGTATCGCGATTGCGAGTTTAAAGCATGGATCGCCGAGCTCAGTGCGTCTCAAACACCGGAATTTAGTCTCACTGGGTCGCCGAATGAGCCAGCAGTCTCCTCAGACGAGACATTGACCGACATGCCCAATGCTGCTGCAACCGGAGACGACACAACCACGGTCGCTGAGCCCCAATACCAGGTTATTCTCGACCAGTCCCAGCTCGATGACTGGCTGACCAGTTTGCGCGCATCCGAATTATTTGCCTTTGATACCGAGACTACGTCACTCAATTACAAAGACGCGCGCATTGTCGGCGTTTCGTTTGCCGTCACGCCCGGTATCGCCGCTTATGTACCATTAGGCCATGACTATGAGGGGGCGCCACAACAGTTGAATCTCGATGACGTATTGGCGCAATTAAAACCACTGTTAGAAGACCCTCAGCTCGCCAAAGTCGGTCATCACATGAAATACGATATGCACGTTCTGGCGAATCATGGCATCCATTTGCAAGGCGTTGCCTTTGACACCATGCTGGAATCCTATGTGCTCGACTCCGTTGCCAGTCGTCATGACATGGACAGCTTGGCGCTCAAATACTTAGGGCTTAAAACGACGCATTTTGAAGACATTGCCGGCAAAGGGGCAAAGCAACTCACCTTCAACCAAATTGCCATTGACGTCGCGGCCCCGTACGCGGCGGAAGACGCCGACATGACCTTGCGCCTGCATCAGCGCCTGTGGCCTCAATTGCAAAAAGAACCCAAGCTGGCAACGCTGCTTAGCGAGCTGGAAATGACGGTCATGCCCGTGTTGTTTACTATGGAAGAAAATGGCGTATTGATTGATGCGCAACAATTGCACGAGCAAAGTGCGGTATTAGCACAGCGCATTCAACAGCTAGAGCAGCAAGCGCATAACGTCGCGGGACAAGTGTTTAACTTGGGCTCGCCGAAGCAGCTCGCCGAGATTTTGTTTGTTCAGCAACAGTTGCCTATCAAGAAGAAAACCCCCAAAGGCGCACCGTCCACAGCGGAAGAAGTGCTGCAAGACTTGGCTGATGAGGGTTATGAGTTACCCACCCTGCTCATCGAGCATCGTGGCTTGGCGAAACTCAAAAATACCTACACCGATAAATTGCCCTTAATGGTCAACGCAACAACGAAACGTGTTCATACCTCTTACCATCAAGCCATGGCCGCCACAGGGCGCTTATCATCCACTGATCCGAATTTGCAAAACATTCCGATTCGCTCCGAGGCTGGTCGTCGCATTCGACAAGCCTTTGTTGCCGCACCCGGTTATAAACTGATCGCGGCTGACTACAGTCAAATTGAGCTACGCATCATGGCGCATTTATCCGGCGATGACGGCCTACTGCATGCCTTTGCGAACAATCTCGATGTGCATCGCGCCACGGCGGCGGAGGTTTTTGCTGTGACACTGGATGACGTCAGCGATGAACAACGACGTCGCGCTAAGGCGATTAATTTCGGGTTGATTTATGGCATGTCGGCATTCGGACTGGCCAAACAGATTGGTGTCAGCCGCAGTGAGGCGCAGGATTATGTGAATCGTTACTTTCAACGCTACCCTGGTGTGCAAGACTACATGGAAAAAACACGTGAACAGGCCAAGGAGCAAGGTTATGTGGAAACCTTATTCGGTCGACGACTGTACTTGCCGGATATTCGCGCCAGCAACAGCCAACGTCGCCAACATGCCGAGCGCACCGCCATCAACGCGCCCATGCAAGGCACAGCAGCCGACATCATTAAACGCGCCATGATTGACGTACACGCATGGCTGCCGCAATCGGGGTTTGATGCCAAACTGCTCATGCAAGTGCACGATGAGCTGATTATCGAAGTCGCCACCGAACAAGCAAAAGAGGCTGCGCAGGCATTGCAGCAATTGATGCAGAATGCCGCTCAATTGAAGGTACCGTTACTGGTCGAAGCTGGGATTGGTAACAACTGGGATGAAGCGCACTGATCGTGCGCTATTCTTGATCGATGGCCGGACCCGACTCTGCATTCGGCTCCACTGGGTAAAACCACGTATTCAGCTGCTTTTGCAGTAATTTCAGACCATCGCCACTCAATGATGAAAACGTCTGCACAGTGATGGTGTTGCGCCGATTAACACACGCCTTTTTTACTTGCAGTAGAGCCGCTTGCGCCGGCCCGCGCTTCAGTTTATCGGCCTTGGTGAGCAGCAAATGCACAGGCATCTTCACTTTTTCTGCCCAATCGAGCATGGCCACATCAAATTCTTTCAGCGGATGACGAATATCCATCAGCAGCACTAAACCAATGAGTGCGTCGCGGTTTTCCAGATAATTGCCAAGCTCACGCTGCCACTCATTTTTCTTCGCGACAGGTACTTTGGCAAATCCATAACCCGGCAAATCCACCAACGCTAGGGAGGATTCACCCAACTGGAAATAATTGATGAGCTGAGTACGGCCGGGCGTTTTACTGGTACGAGCGAGTTTTTTATTGTCGGTCAAACAGTTCAGCGCACTGGATTTGCCAGCGTTAGAGCGCCCAGCAAACGCCACTTCCCGTTCGATATTTTCGGGACATTGGCTCAGTTTTGCGGCACTTTTTAGAAATAGGGCATTGGTATAGGTCAAGGAAAGCGTCTCAATCATGGGTAAACGTAATGACCAGCAGGAAATTAATGTTATATAATCGCCAATGCTGAATCACTTGGATCGTATTTCTGTCTATAAATACGTAAACAGCACACGCCAAACACTGCGGCCCTATTCTAGCACAGGCTGATGAGTTCGCGGCTAAGCTGTTTTAACCGATCATAACTGGCATAGAGAGACTCACAATGAAAAAATTATTTGCTATGATGGCCGCCGTTGCAATTAGCACACACGCCTACGCGTTCGATGTCGAAGCTAAATACAAGCAAACCTGTGCGGCCTGTCATGCCATGGGTGTTGCAGGTGCTGCGAAATCTTTTGATACCGCTGCTTGGGAGCCTAAATTGGCACTGGGCATGGATACGTTAGTCGCCAGTGTTAAAAACGGTAAAAATGCGATGCCACCGCGTGGTTTGTGCATGGATTGTACCGATGATCAATACGTACAATTGATCAACTACATGGCGACACCCAAGTAATACGAATTCACTTACTACCTGGATCTGATAATGAAAACTCTGTTAATTAGCTTGATGGTCTCTGTCGGACTGATGTCCGCTGCGCACGCTGGCAATATCGAAGCAGGCAAAGCGAAATCGGTAACCTGTGCAGCCTGTCATGGCGCTGACGGTAACAGCTTAGCTCCAGCTTTTCCTAAAATTGCTGGACAAGGTGAAAAGTACTTTATCAAGCAAGTCACGGATATGCGCGATGGTCGTCGTAACGTGCCGGAAATGACGGCATTTGTGATGGGCTTGAGCGATGAGGACATTGCCGATTTAGCCGCCTACTATGGCTCTCAAGCCGCAACCAACGGTCGCGCCAACGAAGAACTGGTTGAGTTGGGCCAACGCATTTACCGTGCGGGTATTGAAAGCAAAGGCATTCCAGCCTGTATTGCGTGTCACGGTCCAACCGCAACCGGTTATGATGCGGCCGGTTTCCCACGCCTAGCCGGTCAGCATGAAGCCTACACCGTAAAGCAATTGAACGACTTCAGCATGAAGCGTCGTGACAACGACATGAATGCCATGATGCGTGACATCGCTCAACGTATGCACCCAACAGAAATCGAAGCGGTGTCTTCGTATCTGCAAGGTTTATATTGAGCTGTTGACTCGCTAGTCACAAAAGCGACTCAGAGAAATCTGCGTCGCTTTTTTATTGCCTTGCTTCTGGGCGAGCTAGAACCTTTGTGTAACAATGCAGTCTATCGATATACGAATATTTCTGGAGTGTCTTATGATTCATCGTCTCAAATGGATTGCCACAGCAGCACTGATGCTACTGTCATCCTTAGCCAGCGCAGAATTTAAAGCAGGGGTTCACTACACCGTTCTTGCGGAACCTGTTGCGGTTGTTGCTGATGGTAAAATTCATGTTGAAGAAGCGTTCTGGTATGGCTGCCCACACTGTTTCAGCCTAGAAGATTACGTACGCCCTTGGAAAGCGAAAATGCCGGACGATGTAAAATTCACCGGGTTGCCTGCAATGTTCGGTCGTGCATGGGTTGTTCATGCTCAGCTGTACCATGTTGCCGATGTGTTAGGCGTTCTCGATCAAGTGCATTACGATATTTTCCGTGCGGTGAATGTGGAAGGACCTCGTTTACTCAGTCGTAAAGAGCAGCGTGAGTTTTTAATGAGTCGCGCCAATGTGAATGAAGCCGACTTCGAAAAGGCTTACGATTCATTCGCGGTCAAAAGTCGCATGCAACAAGTCGACCAACGTATTCGTGCCTACCAAATTGATGGCGTACCCGCCATGATCGTGCAGGGTAAGTACGTGGTTAATGCCCGCATGGCAGGTGGTCAGCATCGTGTCATGGATGTGGTTGATCATTTAATTGGTTTAGAGCGTAGTACTGCGCGTTAAGACCGTTATGCCAATTAGGCACATTTCTGACAATGACGACCGAAAAAAATCCACGCTATGTGGATTTTTTTCTATACTAAAGACACTATTTTTTTTGAGGCTTTGGCATGACTCGATCAACGGAAGCGGATTCCGCAAAACGCTGGCGCGATAAGTATTTAGCTCTTGTCGAACAGCATGATCGCACTAGCCAACATCAAGAAACTCAGCATGATCAGCTTCGGCGTGGCTTAGTGATGGTTTCCTTGCTCGCAGAAGGCCAAGAAAGCTCTGTTGATAATGCGTTATCTACCTTACGTGATGCTCTCAAACCTGGTGCCAATGGCATGGAAAAAGCCATGTCTGAACTGGAAAGAGCGGTGAAACGCTTCGAGCAGAAAAACCAAGCGCAAGCAGAAGTGCTACTCGATGAACTTAAAAAAGCCGCCCAGCAGCTCTCTCAATGCCCATTGCCATCGCCACTGTTACACCGCATCAAACAAGTTCGTCAATCCGCTGAAACGGAACTCCTTAGCTGGAGTGGCTACATCAATCAGTTGCAAAGTTGGATGCAGATTTTATCCGACCTCGCCACTCTCGACGGCTATGAAGAAGCCAAACCCAAATGGTGGCAACGCTGGTTTAAGCCAAACCCAGATCATGCGCAAGAATTGAGTCGTCAGCAAGAACGACATGCTCTGGATTCTGACGCCCATCATGATCAATCGACAGAACAAGAACCCTCCTTTTCACGCATTGCCCAAGATGTGTCTGAGACACTCTTGAATTTGCTGTCTCAACTGGTGATTCCCGAGCGTTTGGGTGAAAGTGCCCACAGCCTTCAAGTACGACTCGGCAAAGGCCTACACTGGTTTGAACTCGTTCCCCTGCTAGAAGATACCGCAGAGCTATTGATCGACTGTCTGGGTAGTGGCCAACAAGAATTCGAGCGTTTTTTAAAGAATCTCGATGAACGACTGATGGCCATTCAATCCTTAGTAACGGATGCCCACCAAGGTCAGCAAGAACGTGAACATGCTCGACAAGAATTGGATAGTTTAGTACGCGACCAAGTGGCTGACATTCGCAGCGTGGTCAGCGGTTCGGAAGATTTAACGGCACTCAGTGCCAGCGTGACTCAGCATCTGGCGCTGATTGTACAAGCCATGGATCATTATCAAAGTGCGGAGCGCGAACGCGAGCAACGTTTAGAAAGCCAATTACTGGGCTTGCAATCGCGCTTGCAAGACATGGAAAAAGAAGCCGCTAATGCCCGACAAATCATCGCGGAACAGAAACATCGCGCCACGCACGATGCCTTAACCAGCTTACCCAATCGAGACGCCTACCAAGAGCGTCTCAAAGCCGAAATACAACGCCGCCATCGTTATGGTGGAGAGTTGGCGCTCGTCGTTGCCGACGTCGACTACTTCAAACGCATCAATGATACCTATGGGCATTTAGCCGGTGACAAAGTCCTGCAATTATTGGCAAAAGCACTGCGCAAGTATTTGCGCGACGTGGATTTCATTGCGCGTTTTGGCGGTGAAGAATTTGTCATTCTCATGCCTCAAACATCCGCGAGCGATGCTCTCAGTGCTTGTGAAAAGCTACGCAAACAAGTCGAGAACGCACCCTTTAACTACAAAAAAGAGCCGGTTCCAATCACCATGTCATTTGGTATTGCGCAATTTTTTGCACTAGAGGATGCCGATGTGGTCTTTGAGCGAGCCGATAAAGCACTGTATCGAGCCAAACATAATGGTCGTAATCGTTGTGAGCTGGGCGATGTTGAGCAACGACTTAGACAATAACTTGCCTTTACCAAAACTTATGTTACGTTTACGACCTTAAAAGTTTCGAACTGAAACTTATTCTGTAAGGAAGTTCCGTGCCGAAGCGCAATACTGTTCAACGCCGCCATCAAATCCTGCAGCTATTAGCGCTGCATGGACATGTCCACGTGGACGCTCTGGCACGCGAGCTTATGACGTCAGAAGTCACTGTTCGTAAAGATCTGGCGCTACTCGAACAAGGCGGCCTGTTGCTACGACGTTATGGAGGAGCGATCCCGCTCCCTTCTGAACTGACCGAGAGTTCCGGCGCGATCACACCCCAGAAAAAAGCGATTGCCAAAAAGGCGGCCGAGTTGATACGTGACCATAACCGTATTCTGATTGATTTTGGTAGCACCACCGGTGCCTTAATTCCTGAGCTATCACACAAACGCGGCCTGGTTGTCATGACCAATTCGTTGCATGTCGCCAATGCCGTTCGCGAACTGGATAATGAACCAACCTTGCTACTGAGTGGCGGCACTTGGGATCCACATTCTGAATCGTTTCAGGGAAAAATTGCCGAAACAGTCATCGCGTCTTACGATTTCGATCAATTATTCATCGGCTGTGATGGCATCGATATAGAGCGGGGCACGACGACCTTCAATGAACTCATGCAACTCAGCCAAGTCATGGCAAGCGCAGCGCGTGAAGTCATTGTGATGGCAGAGTCGAACAAAATTGGTCGACGTATCCCCAATCTCGAACTGAGCTGGACGAGCATTGACCACCTTATCACCGATCAGCATTTAACCGCTGATCAACATCAACACATTGAACAACAGGGTGTGCAGATACACTGCACATCGGAATCATAAGGACAACATTATGTGTGGTATCGTCGGCGCTGTAGCGCAACGTGACGTCGCGGATATATTGGTAGAAGGTTTAAAGCGCTTGGAATATCGCGGCTATGATTCAGCCGGATTAGCCATTATTAGTGGTACCCAAACACTTAATCGAATCCGTCGTTTGGGCAAAGTACAAGCCCTCGCAGATGCCTTACAGGAAGAACCACTACAAGGTGGCACTGGCATTGCCCATACACGCTGGGCAACGCATGGCGAACCTTCTGAAGCCAATGCACACCCACACCGCTCGGGCAATATCGCGGTTGTACATAATGGCATTATCGAGAACTATGAGTCGCTTAGAAACATACTCCAGCAAGAAGGCTATGTCTTTACCTCACAAACCGATACTGAGGTGATTGCACACCTAGTCGAACGCGAACTAAAAAATACGTCTTCGCTACTAGATGCGGTAATGAAAACCCGAACCATGCTGGATGGCGCTTATGGCATGGTCGTTATTGATCGCACACAGCCCGATCAAATGGTGGTAGCGCGCTCCGGCAGCCCTTTGGTGATCGGTTTCGGAATTGGTGAGCATTTTGTCGCTTCTGACCAACTTGCCTTGCTCCCTGTGACACGCAAATTCGCCTTTCTAGAAGAAGGGGATGTTGCCGTCATTCGTCGTGATGGTGTCCAAATATTCGATAAAAACAACCAAGCCATAGAGCGAATCGCGCAAGAATCCACCATTGAACACGATGCCGGTGATAAAGGTGAGTTTCGTCATTACATGCTAAAAGAGATTTACGAACAACCACAAGCCATCACCAATACACTTGAAGGCCGCCTCTTTAATGGACAGCTAAACCTAGAAGCATTAGGCGATTTAAGCGCTATTGATCATGTGCAAATTATTGCCTGTGGCACCAGTTATCACGCTGGGATGACGGCGCGCTATTGGATTGAACAGCTTGCTGGTATTTCCTGCAATGTAGAAATTGCGTCTGAGTTTCGTTACCGAAAATCCGTTGTGCGTAAGAACAGTTTGTTAGTGACCTTATCGCAGAGTGGAGAGACCGCTGACACCTTAGCCGCACTGCGATTGGCGAAGACCATTGGTTTTGATAAAACCCTGACCATTTGCAACGTACCCGGTTCGTCATTGGTTCGCGAATCCGATATGGCATTGATGACTCGAGCAGGTGCAGAAATTGGCGTCGCATCCACCAAAGCATTTACCACACAATTGGTCGCCTTGTTGTTATTAACTGCAGCACTTGGACGTGGTCGCAGTTTAACACCGGAACTCGAACAGCAACTCATTAGTGCTCTGACACAGCTACCAGGACTGATCGATAAAGCCCTGGCCATGAATAACGATATCCAGCAATTAGCAGAACGCTTTGCGGAAAAACACCATGCCTTATTTTTAGGTCGTGGCGATCAGTATCCCATTGCCATGGAAGGTGCGCTAAAACTGAAAGAGATTTCGTACATCCATGCTGAAGCCTATGCCGCAGGCGAATTGAAACACGGCCCACTGGCACTGATTGATGCCGAAATGCCCATCGTCGTTGTTGCGCCACACAATGACTTAGTTGAAAAACTGAAGTCCAATATTGAAGAAGTTCGTGCCCGTGGCGGTGAGTTATTTGTCTTTGCTGGAGAAGCCGCTGCGATCACACCACAAGACAACATGATTGTACTACCGATGCCACCTTGTGATGATTTGGTTGCACCGATCTTGTACACCTTACCCCTACAGCTTTTGAGCTATCATGTCGCCGTCATTAAAGGCACCGACGTCGATCAGCCAAGAAACTTAGCCAAGAGCGTCACCGTGGAATAAGCACCCCTTATCGGTGTCTTAAAGCTGGGGGAGAGTAATAATGTTTCATACTAAGCATTAAAGTATCATACTGAGAAATAAAGATTCATACTGAAATCCGATGGCAACCCACGGTGCATGTCGGTTGCTCATGTTACGGTCGATAGCGTTGGGTATTACCTGCTTGAGGTTGATACCTCAGATGCCAGTAAGGCGTTGTCTACAAAGGTGATCGTGGCATCTGCTGTAGGTGATATCGCTAAGTATCTCAATGAAATAGAAAGGCAGTTGCTGAAGGCATCATTGTCCTGGCCTGTCGGACTTCTAGACCAGCTATTTGGTAAAAATAGTCACGCCAGGGTGGCTCATCAGAAGTCTAGCAAAGAGGGAGCTTTATCTGCAGATGAAACTAAAAAGTGGGCATCAAGACTTTATTCTCAGCTTATACCAACAGTCATAGCATAGATTCATTCGTTATCGATGACGTGCGCTTTAGTCTATTCCATTATCGATGCGTTCTATAGATTGACCTAACTGCACAATATCGATATAACGGGCCTAAATTTAAGTTGATGACATTGAGCATGCAGCCACACTCGAAAGATGAACGCAAGGCACTGGGTGCCTATTATACGCCAAGCAACTTGAGCCAGGTACTTTGTGACTGGGCTATCAAGTCACCTGACTCTGTTGTTTTGGAGCCAAGCTTTGGTGGGTGTGGCTTTTTAGAGACAAGTGTTGTTACGTTGAAGGCTTTAGGCTGTAAGAACCCAGAAGCTCAGCTCTATGGCGCAGATATAGATGAAAAAGCATTTGATTTTCTTTCCGATAAATTAGGCCGTATTTCTGATATCAGTAATCGATTTATTTGTAGAGATTTTATTCAAACTAGCCGACTTGATTTTGGTGATACATCCTTTGATGTTGCAATTGGTAATCCGCCCTACGTATCTATGCACAACATGAGTGAGCAACAAAGGATTAGTTGTCAAAAAATTCTAAAAGCATCACCTTTCGCTGATAAAACTATAGGAATAAATACAAGCCTATGGGCTTTTTTCTTACTGCATACGCTAAGCTTTCTCAAAAATGGAGCCAGAACAGCATGGGTTTTACCAAGTAGTGCGTTGCATGCGGATTATGCAAGAGCGTTGTTGTCAATTTACGAAAAGCATTTTGAAACAGTTAAAGTAGTCAAGTTAAATCAGAGATTCTTCCAATCGTTAGGAGCCGATGAGGTTTCTGTGATCCTTCTGGCTGAAAGTTTTAGCGAAACACCTTCAATCGGACCAAAGACGCAATATGCGATTGCCGACGATTTAGATACGTTAAGGGCATTGGTCTTAAATAACAATGCGACTCAAGAGGTCTTCAGTGATAACTACAAGCACTCGATCATGTCTTCAGATGTGTTGCGTAAAATGCTTGAAATTCAAGAAGGCAGCTCTACCAAGAGATTGGGAGAAATAGGTAATGTCGTCATCGGAATGGTTACTGGCGACAACAAGACTTTTGTTATCAGCAAAAAAGAGGCTGAAGATTTTAATCTGGGTCCTGATGTCTTAAAGCCAGTTATTGGACGATTTTCTCAACTGAAGGGTTTGATTCACACGCCATCTAGACATAAAAAGTTAGAGAATGGCAACAGCAAATGCCTGTTAGTTTGCCCTAGAAACGTGTCACAAAAGCCTAGTCCAATAAGAAGCTATCTCGCTACCGTTGACAGAAAAAAGCGCCATTCAAATAGAACTTTCGTAAAGCGGCCTAATTGGTTTTATCCTGATGATGGCCGTTATCCAGATGCGTTTCTTTCATACATGCTTGATAAAAGCCCTAGGCTGGTAATTAATGCCTCAAGAATAAATTGTACCAATTCAGTACACAGAGTCTTTTTTACTGGTGACATCTCGTATGAGAATAAAAAAGCAATTGCAGCATCCTTTCTATCATCATACTCTCAATTATCAGCTGAAATCGCAGGAAGATCATATGGTTCAGGAGTTCTAAAGCTTGAACCAACGGCTGCAAAAAGTATTTCTATTTTTGCTAGCAGAAAAGTGCTGAAGAAATTATCCACGATCACAGGTCAGATCGACAAAATGCTTAGTAAAGGACTCTTAACCGAAGCACAAGAGCTTGTAGACGAAGCTATTTGTAATGCCGAGGGGATTTCCCGAGAAATTTTTCATAACTTTGCCAGATGTGCTGAAGAAATGAGAAAAGATAGATATAAAGGGTTGAGAAGAAGCGATCCCGGAATCAAGTCAGATTAAGGAAGCCATATGGAACATTCTGAAAGTTCTTTAGATGGAATTAAAAAAAAGCTGATGGATGAGCTTTCCCGTAAGTCGTCAGACATAAGTGAAATACTCTCCCTTTCTACCGAGCTCTCGAAGTTAGAAAAAGATACCGTGAGATTCACAGTAGACGCTGATCATGTGAGTCGACTTGGTTTGGAGTTAGTATCAAAGAAAGAAACTGCATTATCTGAAATTATAAAAAACGCCTACGATGCTGATGCGGACACGGTGTTAGTTAACTTCATACATGAGGGTGAGAGTTCAAGGCTCGAAATTGTCGATAATGGTATCGGCATGAGCCGTGAAGAGCTAGTAAATGGCTTTATGAGAATTTCAACTAGCATGAAGAAAAAGGAAGAGTATTCACAAAAGTATGATCGTAAGCGTGCAGGAAAAAAAGGAATTGGTCGCTTTGCGGCTCAACGTTTAGGGCTTAAGTTAACAGTTATAGCAAAGCGCGAAGATGATTCGAGATTTCAAAAAATAGATATTGACTGGCGGCAATTTGAGTCAGAAAAAGAGTTGATAGCAATTTCAAATAAAATAGCTGAAACTGATGTGGATTATTTTAAAAATTACGGTTTTAACTCTGGTACTTTGCTCATTATAAATGACTTAAGAGATAGTTGGACAGAAAGTCAAATTAAAAGGGCTTACCGTTATACTTCTGAACTTCTTTTGCCATTTCCAATATCAAAGGTTGGAGAGATTTCTGCGAAAAAAGCTATAGACCCTGGGTTTTCTGTTGAAATAAAAACTATCATGGATGGAAACCCAATTAGTATTGTTGATACAAATGATATGTTTCTTAAGCACGCTCTCGCAGAAATTGATGGTTGGATTGATAATGATGGGAATGGATACTGGCGAGTAAAAAGTAATCACATAAAATACGACTCAGGCATAAAAAACTACTTAACAAAAACTCTCACTCAGTATCAAGAAAAAGAACAAAATTTGATAGATGGAATTGCTGTTAAAGAAGTAAGGAATGTTAAGTTCAAAGCGTACTACTTCAATCAAAAAGGCATATCTCATGTCCCAAAGTTATTAAGCTCTGCAGTTTATGAGAATCTAAGAAATCATGGAGGAGTAAGGCTATATCGGAATGGTTTCAGGGTGTTACCTTATGGAGAGAAATTTGATGATTGGCTCAGACTCGATTTACATACAAAGACTCGAACAATATTGCCGCCCGTTGCCAACCAAAATTTTTTCGGTTTTGTGGAAATCACTCCTAATACGCATGGTTACTTTGAAGAAGTCGCATCAAGAGAGGGCTTGTTAGAAACTGATGCTTTCAACGAGTTGAGGGAGTTTGTCTCTTCTGCAATTTTGTCTGCTATTGTCGATTTTAGTTACGCGCTTGGACAGACCAAGGTTTTTGCAGGTGAAAAGGATTACGTTAAAAAAGGAAAAAATACATTTAAAGGAGCTGTAGAAGATCTCGTTGAGTCATTAGAAGAGCTCGAGAATACTCCGGAATCCGTCGACGATGCAAAATCTTTAAGTGGCTCGTTATTTGAAGAAGATGATAAGCAACATCAGGGTGATACTCAGGGATCAAGGGTTGTTCCTAATCAGCTAATAGAAGACATAAAACGCCAAACCCGTTATTTAATTGATAAAGCAGAAATTTACAGAATCCTTGCTGGATTAGGTTTGTCTATGGCGGAGTTTACTCATGAAGTTAAATTCTCAATTTTGAAGGTGTCTAATAATTTATCAAAGCTCCAAGATACATTTAGTGATAAGAGTATTGATGCTGACATTACACAAGTGCTCTATGCAATAGACAATCTTAGATCATATACCTCATTTTTTGAGGCAAGCTTTCAGTCTCTGACTGATAAAGAAGGTGAGTTACTTGATTTACGAAAATATGTAAATGAATTCCTTGATACGCTTAAAGATACTAAACACGATGATGATCAGATCCGGATTGAGACTTATTTAAATGGTGTTGATTTTGTTTCTCCCAAAGCTCATCGAGCAAATTTTGATTCAATCATAGTTAATTTATATTCAAATGCGAAAAAAGCAATCTACAGAGCTGGAGTTGAAGGAGCTATTTTGATCGAACTCGAAGAGAATGATAGTTCGGTTGATATGATTTTTAGTGACAATGGCTGTGGTATTACTAATGAAAATAAAAATAAAGTATTTGACGAGTTTTTTACAACAAATACTCAGGTATTTAGCGCGCCAGAGAATCAACAGATGTTGGGAATGGGGCTTGGATTGACAATTGTTCGTGAAATTGTAGAAGGTCTTGGTGGGGAGATTGAAATAATTGAACCGAGGACCGGTTATTCAACTTCTTTTCACGTTTCTTTACCAAAAGCAGATGAAAAGGATGTTGAAGATGACTTTTAAAATTGTGGTCATAGATGATGAAAGCATTGAAGATCTGATTAGTAATCTAAATCTAGAGTCGTTTTCACATGAACAAATTAAGCCTGAATCATTCCAAAAAGATATCGAAAGTATTACAAATGAGTATGACTTGATACTTATGGACCAAAAACTTGCCGGAAACATCGGCAAGATACCTTATATGGGGACAACTCTTGTTCAGGAGCTTAGAACCAGAATGGCTGAGAACAAGTTAACACCTAAGCCCGTGATTCTTTGGTCAATTGCAGGAAATATAAGTAGCTATCAGAACGAAAAGTCCTCTCACAATCTTGTTGATGCTGTTTGGAACAAGGAATGTCTTCATCACAGTAATACTTTAGGACGTGAAGAGTGCGCAAGAAAAATAGAGAGTCTCGTTTTTGGATATAGAAAACTCAATTCTGTATTATACATGCACAAATCTGAAGGGGATGGAAACGGCCGAGGACTCGCTGCCGAGATTTTTGGCATTAAGCCTGAACTTGTTCAAGGGTACCTTCCTGAGTCAGTCTTAGGTCATTTAGTAAATAAAAATCACCATGTAACTCACACACTATCTATCTTTTTAACGAACGCGATATTGAGGTTTAATGGCTTTCTTATTAACGAGCAGACTTTAGCTGCTAGATGCGGAGTTGATATAAAGTGTGATGAATGGGGAAAGTTAAAAGGTTCACATTTGAAGCCGTTTAAATTTGACGGTATTTATTCAGATTTTTATCCTAGATGGTGGGCGTCGGAGTTTGAGACATGGTGGCTGGAGAATATATCTGATGAACATCCAGCTAATTTAGAGGCAGAACAAAGAGTTGAGCTTTTGAATCAGAAGTTGTCATTGTCACTTTCAACGGCAAGGCCAGCGGATAATCATCTTGAAAGCAAGTTTTGGCATTGCTGTATTATTAATGATGCACCACTTGATGAAATAGATAGCTACAAAGTTACTACTTCTGAACGTAGAGAGTGGCAAGAGCAGCTGTATGCCAGCTTTAATGCGATAAATAATAAACTCCATAAAAGTAATGGATATGAATTAACTGCTCGAGATAAAGAGAGGTTTCTGAAAGTAAGAAAAGGAAATGATCATGAATGATGTTGATTTCATTAATGCATTAGATGATCTGGCTGAAGTCCTCGAATCATTCTATGGAAAAGGTGTGCGTGATATAAGTGGGCTCAAGCGAGGAGTTTCAAGCTTAAGAAAGCGATTAGCGGTTCCAAAACAAAGAGAATATCCACTGAACATTCACATTGCACGCATGAGCTTTGATATACAAGGTCATCACAAGCACACTTTACCTGCAGGAGCTACAGATTCTATTCTAACATTGTCAGTGAAAATATGCTTTCGTGATAAGTTTGCAGTCTTCTCTGATATAGTAGAAATGAGTGTTGACTTTGAGCTGTATTCTAACGATGAAAATGGGCAGCCTGTGAAAAGTGCTTGGCATTTAGATTATCATGATGTGAAAGGAGATGAAAAGTTCTCTCACCCCCGATTTCATTTCCAATTCGGAGGGAAAAGGCTCAGAGAGTCAATTCGCGAAAAAAATTGTCACTTTAATACGGGCGAATTACTTTTGATGGAGAGCCCGCGTCTTATGCACCCACCGATGGATCCTGTGCTAGCCGTCGACTTTGTATTTGGTAACTTCCTTGGTGACGAGTGTTGGAAAGCTTTGCGACAGAAGCGGTCTTTCATTAACATTCACAAAGCGAGTAAAGAGTTGTTTTGGAAGCCATACTTTGAAGGGATTTCGGGCTATTTTTCAAACCCGAATACGCCCTCGCACGCGATAGCTTTACACCCAGGCTTGTAAGGCAAAGGTTACTAGAGTACATGCATCAATTATATTGGCTTAGTATGTTACTTTATTACTCGATTTTTTGCTGGTTTGGGCTGCTTTCTTAGTTTCAATATGAAACTTTATTTTTCTGAGAACGTATTTTTCAGCCAAAAATCATGGCTTAAAGGGTGAATCAGTATGATACTTTATTACTATCCCACAAAAGCCTCACTCGTTAAACTTGTGGGGCTTTTTTTTGCGCGGCGATTCGTAAGCGCTCAGCCAACCCCATCTAACATTCACACCAACCACCCAGTAACCTTTCCTTCAAAATCACTCTGTAATCCCCCCAAAAATTAGTCGAGGTTTTAAGTAGAGACTTTTATGATAGAACCCAAGGAGTCTCACATGAAAAAATCGAAGTTTACTGACAGCCAGATCTTATCCATCCTGAAACAGCATGAGAACGGCGTTCCTGTTGCCGAATTAGCTCGGGAGCACGGTGTCAGTACCGCACTGATCTATCAATGGCGATCCAAGTTCGGTGGTATGGACGCAGCGCTGATGAAAGAAATGAAAGAGCTTCGAGCAGAAAATGCTCGACTCAAAAAAATGTACGCTGAAGAGCGACTCAAAGCCGAGATCCGCCAGGAAATTATTGAGGGAAAGTACTGAATGTCATCGACAATGTAAAACTGACCCACTAACGACAATCTAAAATTGACCCATC
>JACUUC010000072.1 GCA_014859445.1 Bacterioplanes sp. | reverse complement strand
ATGTCGCAGCACTCAAATTGTTCCACTTCTTTTAATCATTTTGTATCAGGTGTGTTACGTCATTTGGAGGTTTGCCCGCAATGAAGCGCGTGTTTGATGTGTCTTTGATTTTATTGAGCTTGCCACTGTTGTTGCCGTTATTGGTTGTGGTGGGGTTGTTGGTGCGGGTTAAGTTGGGTGCGCCGGTGTTGTTTAAGCAGGTGCGCCCCGGCTTGGCGGGTAAGCCGTTTACGATGATGAAGTTTCGTAGCATGACCGATGAGCGCGATGAAGCGGGTCATTTGTTGCCGGATGCGGTACGGTTGACGAAGTTTGGGCGGTTTTTGCGTTCGACCAGTTTGGATGAGCTGCCGGGATTGTGGAGTGTGTTTAAAGGCGATATGAGCTTGGTGGGGCCGCGTCCGTTGTTGGTGGAGTATTTGCCCTTGTATTCCGCCGAACAAGCGCGACGCCATGAAACCAGGCCTGGTATTACCGGCTGGGCGCAGGTGAATGGCCGCAATGCGATCAGTTGGGAGCAAAAGTTTGAATACGATGTCTGGTATGTCGATCATCAATCGCTGTGGTTGGATATTAAGATTATTTTTTTAACGCTGAAAAAAGTGTTTGTGCGCGATGGCATTTCGGCACAAGGCGAGGCAACGATGCCGAAATTTGAAGGATCAAAGCAGTGAAGCGTTTGGCGATTTTAGGCGCGAGTGGCCACGGTAAGGTGGTGGCGGAGATTGCTGAGTTAAATGGTTGGGATGTGGTGTTTTTTGATGATGCGTTTCCCTCTGTAACTGGTTTGGCGCATTGGTCGGTGATCGGGAATACGGACGATTTATTGACAGACTTGCAGTGTTTTGATGGATGTTTTGTGGCGATTGGCAATAATCGTATTCGTTTAGATAAGCAAAGAATGTTGGCGAAAAAGGGCGCGACTTTGCCTGTTTTGATTCATCCATCGGCGGTGGTCAGTCGTTATGCAAAAGTGGAGGCGGGTTGTGTGGTGATGGCCGGTGCGGTGATTAACCCGTTTGCTTTGGTTCAGCAGGCCTGCATTGTGAATACCGCCGCGACCATTGATCATGATTGTGTATTAGCTGAGGGTGTGCATATTAGCCCGAGCGCTAATTTGGCTGGGGCGGTGTCAGTTGGAGCGTGTTCTTGGGTTGGGATTGGTGCATCGGTGAAGCAGTGCTTAAAAATTGGTGCAAATGTGGTGGTCGGTGCGGGCGCGGCGGTGGTATTGGATATTGCGGATAATTTAACCGTTGTCGGTGTACCGGCAAAGGTATTAATAAAGTGAGTCATCCTGTCTCGATCTTGTTCGTTGGTCTTTAACTATGTATGACTTAATCAAGGTAATGGCGGCGGCATGGTTGATG
>JACUUC010000007.1 GCA_014859445.1 Bacterioplanes sp. | reverse complement strand
GTTCACTGCCGCACAGGCAGCTTAGAAAGTTAGCGACCACAGCAAATTGGCCGGCGTCATGTTCACTGCCGCACAGGCAGCTTAGAAAATGGGCGAGCGCAACATGGGCGCTGCGCAAAAGTTCACTGCCGCACAGGCAGCTTAGAAATGCGCGCTGCCCTGCAAGCTCGCTATCTGCGAGTTCACTGCCGCACAGGCAGCTTAGAAAATCATTTCACGCGCAGAACGTGGCGGCATCATGTTCACTGCCGCACAGGCAGCTTAGAAATTTTTTGGAATCTTTTGTAGTATCAAAATAAAGTTCACTGCCGCACAGGCAGCTTAGAAATAAACGTGTACATCAAGCCGCCGATGGAAGATGTTCACTGCCGCACAGGCAGCTTAGAAAGATCCAAAGGGCTTGAGTGGGATACCGTGGTAGTTCACTGCCGCACAGGCAGCTTAGAAATATCTATTCGTGATATCCCAGTTCTGCTGGGTGTTCACTGCCGCACAGGCAGCTTAGAAATACTGAGGCAACCGCTGCTATTTCGCAAATCAGTTCACTGCCGCACAGGCAGCTTAGAAATGAACTTAGCAAGTGCTGGACTACATGCTTTGGTTCACTGCCGCACAGGCAGCTTAGAAAAATTCGTTCAAATGGTTCTGGTCATAGCAAGCGTTCACTGCCGCACAGGCAGCTTAGAAAGAATGGCGAGAACGGGCACGAATACGACACGAGTTCACTGCCGCACAGGCAGCTTAGAAAATGTTGTCGAGTGCATTACGATTTGGAACAACGTTCACTGCCGCACAGGCAGCTTAGAAAATCTGTACGGCCTCCGGCATCTTGCCGATAAAGTTCACTGCCGCACAGGCAGCTTAGAAATTCACTACTTCCAAACCTTGCGGGATTCGCTTGTTCACTGCCGCACAGGCAGCTTAGAAAAAGTCTTACGCTTCTAATGATTTTGGCAGTGCGTTCACTGCCGCACAGGCAGCTTAGAAAATCCATCCAGCGGATCGCAATTTCACGACCGTGTTCACTGCCGCACAGGCAGCTTAGAAATTCTTCATCAACTTCATCAACTTCATCAATCTGTTCACTGCCGCACAGGCAGCTTAGAAAAGATGGTGACACACACCTACAACAAGATTTACGTTCACTGCCGCACAGGCAGCTTAGAAAACACTCATCAAGAACGAGAAGACCATTTTTTGGTTCACTGTCGCACAGGCAGCTTAGAAAAAAACGAGTTGGATTTAAATTAGGAATAGAAAGTTCACTGCCGCACAGGCAGCTTAGAAAATTTACGAAAGCTATGGGCCGCGTTTAACGAAGTTCACTGCCGCACAGGCAGCTTAGAAACCGACCGCTTTAGCTGGCTGCCAAACGAGCAAGTTCACTGCCGCACAGGCAGCTTAGAAATGATGTCATTCCTACACCTTCGAATTCTCCTCGTTCACTGCCGCACAGGCAGCTTAGAAAATCAGACACGGCTCGTAGTCACGGTTGCGAGTGTTCACTGCCGCACAGGCAGCTTAGAAATGTCTTCGCGTTCGTGGCTCTACGCAATATCCGTTCACTGCCGCACAGGCAGCTTAGAAAGATCAGTCTGAATATTCTAAGCATTCCCTTAGGTTCACTGCCGCACAGGCAGCTTAGAAATTTCGTCTGCGGTCACATACCTTTCCTTTCGTGTTCACTGCCGCACAGGCAGCTTAGAAACTTCACTTCCAAGCCTTGCGCGAGTCGCTTTCGTTCACTGCCGCACAGGCAGCTTAGAAAACTTACATTCATCCAATCTGGCAAAAACTCATGTTCACTGCCGCACAGGCAGCTTAGAAAGTCATAATATTGGTGGCAACGGTCGGCCTCGCGTTCACTGCCGCACAGGCAGCTTAGAAATCTGGTAATTCATCTCCTGTTGCTAGCCAGTAGTTCACTGCCGCACAGGCAGCTTAGAAAATTCGCGGGTTTTCAGCTTTCCTTCAATGTAGGTTCACTGCCGCACAGGCAGTTTAGAAAAAGTGAAGAAGTCCAATTAGCTACTGTAACTCGTTCACTGCCGCACAGGCAGCTTAGAAAATTGGCTCGTAATTCTCGTTGCTCACACCCATGTTCACTGCCGCACAGGCAGCTTAGAAAGCAATGTTGTTGAATCGCTTTCTTCCGAACTCGTTCACTGCCGCACAGGCAGCTTAGAAAAGAATCGCCACCACTAGAACCGCCCTGATCAAGTTCACTGCCGCACAGGCAGCTTAGAAACCATTAGGGCTCTGGAATTTGGATGACCGGAAGTTCACTGCCGCACAGGCAGCTTAGAAAGCATGGATGAGGTTGTTGCCGATGCGTCGGATGTTCACTGCCACGCAGGCAGCTTAGAAAGGAAATTTTTGCAGCGGTCATTGGTGAAGGGAGTTCACTGCCACATAAACAACTTAGAAATTGACGATAAACTTACCGCCGCCAAAATAATAGAAACTGGAGAAAGACATGAACACATACGAATTTACTGTCATGCTGGCTGGTGTTGATCTGGCCACCGAGAATCTGGAAGATCAAATTGTAGAAGCTGGCTGTGATGATGCCTTGCTTTGCTTCTGTGGCGAAACCCCATACTTGGAGTTTGCACGAAATGCAGATACCGCAGAAACAGCAATCAACACTGCGTTGACTGAACTGGCCGAGGCTGGCTTTCTGGCAGCATCTATTCAAGAAGCTGGCTATGTAACAGTCACCGGTGCTGCGGCAATGGCTGATATCAAAAAGAGCACACTTGATCATTACGCCAAAGGCCGCCGCGGTAAGGGCTTTCCAGCGCCACTCTATGGCTTGCAAACAGGCACTCCACTGTACTGGTGGCCAGAAATTGCCGAATGGCTTGTTAGCAACAACAAAACGCCATCAAGAGTAGCAGAGATTGCTAAAGCAGCGGTTAAACTAGCACCTAAGCACAGCCAATTTCGCGTATAAAAAGGGCGAATGTCTGGTCTTTTCCAATAGTTACTGCCTTATCAGCCTAACTGCTTTAACAACTTTTCAATGTACTGGGCTACTCACCGAGACGTGCCTTGCCAGCCGTGCAACAATTGTTAATATCGAACACCTGACGCAACTTCAGATGACAACTAACGTTACTCTGATGTTCGATAAACTCGACCACCAGTTCGATATTGCACTCAGTGCCGACTGAGTACTTTGAGTATCATCCTGCACACAGAGAAAATTCGTCTTATTGCTAAAACACGTTATGTTATGACTTATTGCGATTAGGAGCTTTTATCATGGATACATTACATAAGTTGAGTCTACAGCATCGCAAAGTTTTCGAGCGTATTGAGCTGATTGTTCAGTGGGAAGGGCGTTTGAATACGCGGCATTTAATCGAAGCATTGGGAGTGACTCGGCAAACAGCCAGTCGTTTTATTTCGGCATACAAAAAAAGCGCACCCAATAATTTGGTGGAGAATAAATCACTACGTTGTTATGAACCATCGTCGCAATTCGTGCCGTTGTTGGGGGCTGCGCCATTAGAAGATTATGCCGCGTTATCTTTTGGGGTTATGAACCCAGAAAAATCAGACTGGGTGTTTGGCAATTCGATTTGGCGCCTAGGGAGTTGTCAGCGAAGCGTATCGCCCGAGGTGGTTCGGCCGATTATTCAAGCGATTCAAGGTGGTTTTCGTTTGGATATTGCGTATGCCAGTATTTCTAGTCCAGATTTTGAAGAGCGCATTATTAGTCCTCATTCGTTATTGCATGATGGTCATCGTTGGCATGTGCGGGCGTGGTGCGAGAAAAACCAAGCATTTCGAGATTTTGTGTTAACACGCATACGTGATGTTTTTAATCGAGAAGGTACGGCCGAAATGACGGCGGCAGACGATGAGGCGTGGAATACTTGGGTGTCATTTAGTATTGAGGTGGATCCTCGCTTGTCGGACGCACAGCGTACCATTGTGGAGTTGGATTATGGTATGTCGGAAGATGATGATGGAACAATGCGTCGTCAATATACCGTACGGGGTGCGCTTGTGTTGTATTGGTTACAGCAGTTACGCGTTGATCGTTACAGAGAGCGCGCAGAGGCTCAGCAGATTATTTTGAGTTCAAGCAGTCAAAGAGTGGTGGAACGCTGGCTACCGCATTAATGTTCGATTGTTCGATACTCCCCATCTTCTAAGCGCTGAAAATACGTTTGATAGCGGCCATCGGCCTTAAATTTTGCCAAGTGTCGGTTGAATACACGACGCAGTTCGTCGCTGTGTGCCGATTGTTTCGGAAACAGTAAGTAGCTTTGGTTGGTTAACAACGGTTTGGGGTGGTGTGTGATCAGTTCGGCAAGGTCGGGGGTGTTGTTTTGCAGTGTGTGGTAGCCAATGTTTATTTCTTCGGCAAACACGTCGGTGCGGCCAGCGGCCAGCATGCGCAGGCTTTGTTCGGCGCTGTTAACGCGTACCATGCGGAATAGCCCGTCTTCGAGTGCTTGGTCCATGTCGGGGCCATAGCTGTATGCGCGTACGCCACCGATGGTTTTGCCGGTTAAATCCGACAGGGTGTGCCAGTCAAAGCCGTCGTGTTTTAGGTGAAAAAAAACGAATTGCTCATTCAGTAGGGGTTCGCTGTACGAAAAGTCATTTTCTCGGTCGGCTTGGTGCATCCACACGGCCGTTGCGGCGTATTCACCGATGGCGGTGTTTTTGTAGGCTCGTGTCCAAGGTAAAAAGGTGAAGCTGACTTGATAACCGGCTTCGGCAAAGATGTCTTTTATCAGGTGAGCAACGACGCCTTGATGAGGTAGGTCGGCACTTAAGAATGGGGGCCATTCTCCGGCGCTCAGCGATAACGGTGTGAGCGGTTGGCTTGGGCTTGCGTGGGGTGGGTTGTCTGCCATGGCGGCCGAACCCAGTACATAGGTGATGACGATGAGGCAATGCAGGCTCAGGCGTTTTGCAAGTGGCACGGTCACACTTCCTTTGCGGGTCAGTCGATGAAGTAAACACTCAAAAAGCGTAGTTCAGTGCTGTTTAAAAAGCGAACACGACAAGGGTGGTTTTGTCGGCTTTGGCTGGGGAGGGTTGTGCGCTGATATCACAAGACGGGCGCATAAAAAAGGATGGCCGAAGCCATCCTGATCGTGGTGCGTTGGCAGTCGTGGGATCAGTTCACGATGCGTTGTGCTTTTAGACGACTGCACGCGGCCGATTCATTGACATTCAGTACGTGGTCGCCAATGCGTTCTAGGCGGTTAAGAATGTCGATGAAGGTGACGCCTGCACGAGGTGAGTAGGCGGCGTTTTCTAAACGGCTGTAGTGGGTGTCGCGGAATTCGTTACGCAGGTCATCCACTTTGTCTTCAAGGCTGATGGCGTATTTCAGGTCAACGTCATCGGCGTTTTTGCCAACATTCAGGCGCATGTTATGAATGGCCGCGCGTAGGGCGTTCATCATGCTTTGCATTTCTTGGTTGGCTTCTTCTGGCCAGTTGGTGTCGGCCGCCAACATGCGCTCGGAGAGCTTGGACACTTGGAAGTAGATGTCACCAATGCGTTCCATGTCGTTGATCATGGTTTGCATGAAGCGCATGCGTTCGGTCAGTTCGTGTTCGAGGTTGGTGTTTTCGGTAATGCGCACCAAGTAGTCGGAAATCTCGATTTCGAGCTGATCGGTTTCTTCTTCGTATTCGTGAATACGTTTGAGTAATTTTTCGCGCTGGGCATTGGGGTCGAACAGCAGTTCATTCACCGAGTCATGCATGGTTTCGACGATGCTGGCGAATTGTTGAATTTCTTTTTGTGCTTGCTCGATGGCCAGTCCCGGTGAGGTCATGACACCCGTGCTGATGTAGCGCAAATGATAATGCTCGCTGCTGCCCTCTTTCATGGGTTGGATTTTTTCTACCAAGCGCACTAAGTAGGGAATGAAGGCAAACAAGAACACGACGTTCAGTACGTTGAATGACGTGTGGAATAACGATAAGGCCAGGGTGGAGTTGGCTCTGACGGCTGGGTCATCGGTGATGCTCATGACCGTGGTGGTGCTGCCGCTGGTGGTCATGATGACGTAGTCGATCAAATTCAATACGGGGTAAATCAGGATCAGCATCCAGGTGACGCCGATGACGTTAAACAGTAGGTGGAACCGTGCAGCCCGTTTGGCGTGTACGTTCCCCACCATGGCCGCGATGTTGGCGGTGACGGTGGTGCCGATGTTTTCTCCCAGTACCATGGCGGCGGCAATCGGGAAGGAGATCCAGCCTTCAAACAACATGACGAGGGTGATGGCCGTAGCGGCTGACGATGACTGTGTGAGTAGCGTCAGTAAGGTGCCAACGAATACGAAGAACAACAATGATAAGTAGCCGTACTCGCTGAACATGGTGAACATGGCGAGAATTTCAGGGTTGTTGCGAATATCGGGCACCCCGTTTTTGATGAACTCGAGGCCGATGAATAAAATACCAAAGCCCACCATGGTTTCGGCGACATTGCGTAAGCGTTGATTTTTAGAGAATAGAAACGCAAAGAAAATACCGATCAGTGCCATGGCGATGGGCGTGATCTGCATTTTGAAACCAAATAACGACACAATCCAAGCGGTGATGGTGGTGCCAATGTTAGCGCCCATGATGACGCCGGTTGATTGCACAAACGTGAGTAGACCCGCGTTAACAAAGCTGACGGCCATGACGGTCGTCGTGGTAGACGATTGCGTGATGGCGGTGGTGGCAAAACCGGTTAATACCCCAGTAAGGCGATTGCGAGTCATACCGCTCAGAATGCCTTTTAACCGAGCGCCGGCAATTTTTTGCAAGCCTTCACTGAATATCTTCATGCCGAAGATAAAAATGCCCAAGGCGCCAACAAGCTGCAGAAAGTCAAAGAATGAATATGTCATGGACCACTTTTTTGGGTTGCTGAGTTTGCGAATTACTGGCTCTTGGAGCCTAGCTCATTCGTGCATGGCGATGATTGTGAACATTGGCCATGAACTTGGTGCGGTATTATGAACGCGAATAGGGTTTAACCCAAAGATTTTTATTACATTTCGGTTTCAGTTTTGTTGCATTTTTGTGATTGCAGCCCTTGTGCTTATATAGGTACTTGTTATCGAACGCGGCTTTGCATACACTGTGCGCCCTTTTATAAGGGTTGGTGGGTTTGTGCGTGTTACAAATTCACATTTTCTTGGGCCTTTGTAAGGCAATTGAGGCTGCTTGCAGCATGGTTGCGGTACGAAGATCTTTAAACGATAGGCGATTCCAAAACCTATCACTTGATAAAACGATCGGAGAGATCTGACTCTATGGTAGTTATCCGTTTAGCCCGTGGTGGCTCTAAAAAACGTCCTTTTTATCACATTAACGTAGCAGACGCGCGTATGCCTCGCGACGGTCGCTTTATCGAGCGTGTTGGATTCTTCAATCCAGTTGCTCGTGGCCAAGAAGAGCCATTGCGCGTTGATCTTGAGCGTGTTGAGTACTGGTTAGGCAAAGGCGCTCAGCCAACTGATCGCGTTGCGAAATTATTAAAAGACGCTAAAAAAGCTCAGGCTTAAGCGTTAAGAGGCCAAACATGCAAACAGAACATGCGGCGGGACAGGACATCACCATCCTGGGAAAAGTAGCCACCGCATTTGGTATTAAGGGTTGGGTGAAGGTGTATTCCTATACCGATCCGGTTACCAGTATTCTCGATTACCCCATTTGGTGGCTTAACATCAATGGTCAGTGGCGTGAGTGCAAGGTGTCTGAGAGCAAGGTCCAGAGCAAAGGCATTGTGGCGTTATTGGCCGGATGCAACGATCGTGATGCAGCGCTGGCTTTAGCCCAGACTGAGATCGGTGTACCGACCAGCATGTTGCCAGAGCTCAATGATGATGAACATTATTGGTTCCAGTTAGAAGGTCTGAAGGTAATCACTACCGACGGTGTGCTGCTGGGGCAGGTGAAAGAATTATTTGATTCAGGTGGTGGTAATCAGGTGTTGGTGGTGTCGGCGTGCGCAGGCAGTGTCGATGAGCAGCAACGACTGATTCCGTATGTGGGTCAATACATTCTTGAGGTCGACTTGGACAAAGGTGAAATCCAAGCAGACTGGGATCCGGATTTTTAACCGGTGTGGTTTGGGATTGTTTCGCTGTTTCCTGAGATGTTTCGTGCCTTAACCGATTTTGGGGTAAGTGGACGAGCCGTTAAGCAAGAGCGAATCCGTGTGGCGTGTTGGAATCCTCGTGATTACGCCCACGACAATTATCAAACAGTGGATGATCGGCCGTACGGTGGTGGCCCGGGCATGTTGATGAAAATTCAGCCTCTGCAAGATGCCATTCAGGCGGCTCGTAGCGCGGCGTTAAGCCAAACTGGCAAGCCTGCTAAGGTGATTTATTTATCACCGCAGGGGCGCAAACTGGATCAGCAAGGTGCGCTTGAATTAGCGCAACACGATAACCTGATTTTGGTGGCTGGGCGTTACGAAGGCATTGATGAGCGTGTGATTGAGTGCGAAATCGACGAAGAATGGTCTATCGGCGATTTTGTCTTAAGTGGCGGCGAAATGGCGGCCATGACGTTGATGGATGCGGTGATTCGATTGGTGCCCGGTGTGTTAGGGCATGACCAGTCGGCCCAACAAGACTCCTTTATGGAAGGGTTGTTGGATTGTCCACATTACACACGCCCAGAGGTTTACCAAGGGCGATCTGTACCGGATGTGTTGCTGAGTGGCAACCATGAAAAAATTCGTCAGTGGCGGTTAGCACAGTCATTGGCCAGAACCTGGGAGCGCCGTCCCGATTTACTGGACGCGCTGGAACTGACAAACGAGCAACAAACGTTATTGACAGACTATTTGCGTGAGCGCCAAAGCGGCTCCGCAGACTGTTAAGGAGCAAACAATGAGCAGCAAGAACCTAATCATTCAGCAGATTGAAAACGCTCAGCTGAAGAGCGACATCCCTGCATTCAGCACCGGTGATACCGTGGTTGTACAGGTTAAAGTAAAAGAAGGTACTCGTGAGCGTCTTCAGGCGTTTGAAGGTGTGGTTATCGGTATTCGTAACCGTGGCCTGAACTCAGCATTCACTTTGCGTAAAATTTCGCACGGTGTTGGCGTTGAGCGTACTTTCCAAACTCACAGCCCAATGATTGACAGCCTGGCTGTTAAGCGTCGCGGTGATGTGCGTAAAGCGAAACTGTACTACTTGCGTGAGCGTAGCGGTAAATCTGCACGTATTAAAGAAAAGGTATAAGCTTTTCTTTGCGCAAACTAACGGGCTTCGGCCCGTTTTTTTTGTTTCGTATTTTTTCGGGTATGCTAGGGAACCTCAGAAACTTTATGGCGTTGGTTACTCTAACGTGTGCGGGTTTACGCCCATCTATTTACCAAAAAGGTTTGTTTTATGAAAAAGTCTCTTCTCGCATTGTTGTGTGGCATGGGTTGTATGGCTGCCGTGCAAGCGAATGACGCTCAGGGTATCGATAGCGTTGCTTTGAAATCCACCATTGAAACGCGTTTGATACAAGCCTTTGGCCCGCGCTTAAAAGTGACGAGTGTGACCCCGTTGGCGAATCAGCAAATTTTGGAAGTGGTATTGATTGATGGGTCGATCATGCACATGACGCCCGATGCCACGCATTTTATCTATCGTGACGAGCTGTATGCGCTTGCGGACTCTGGCCCAACCAACGTGACCCAGAGTCGGTTAAATCCGATTCGTGCCGATCGTATGGCCAGCATAGCCGATGCTCAAACGGTGGTGTTTAAAGCGAAGGGGGACGAAAAGTCGGTGATTCATGTCTTTACCGACATTGATTGCGGTTTCTGCCAGAAATTTCATGACGAAGTGCCACGTTTGAATGAGCTGGGAATCACCGTGCGTTATTTGGCCTATCCTCGTGCCGGCGTGACGCATCCTCAAACAGGTGCGCTGACCGACTCTTACCGTAAAATCAATTACGTGTGGTGTGAAGGTGATAAGCAAGACGCCATGACCACCATGAAAAATAGCCAGCGCGAACTGGGCACGTTGGGGCAGCGTTTGCGTCAAGGGCAAAATCAAGTACAAGCGCAGTACCGGGCGGTAGAAGCCGACATCGCCAGTATGATGAATAAGAGTAAAGACTGTGGCGCACCGATAGCGGCGCATTTGCAAGTAGGTCAAGAAATTGGTGTTACCGGTACGCCGGCGATCATCACCCAGCAAGGTGATTTGATTCCGGGTTATATGCCTGCGGATGATTTAGCACGTCGAATCGGTTTGTAACCGACATAGAGCATGCCATAAGCCGACCGTTGGGACGGCTTTTTTTTCGCTGTTTTTTTGTTGGATAATTTGCGCTGAATTAGGGCGTGATGGTTGACACAGAGAATGTTTAGTTATCCACATCTTGCCATGCTAAGCGCTTACTAACGCTCGAAGGCTGATGCTGTCGTTATTTTTTGAGAATGCACGTTTTTTGCCAAGTAAGCCTTGACTTGCACCATTTTGGGCAACTTGCGACATGCTTTATGCACACACAGCAATGAAGTAATTTGCTTGGCCTAATTTGGCGTTAAAATTCCTATAAAACCCGATTGACAATCGTAAGTTATTGAAAAATAAGGATATTTTATACTGTACAAAAAATGATCAATCTAACTTGGGGTTAGTAATCATGGGCATTTGAGTGGGTTATAAAAACATTATCCACGAAGATATCCACAGAAACTGTGGGCAAGTATGTGCGCGTCTTAGCTTGGCGATGTGGGTCAAATAAGTTCTGGGCTGTCAATTGCAATATTGGGTTATTCACATCATTTTTCGTCAAAGATTTGCCAAAGTTGGCTGTCAATGACTTGACTATCCTTTTCCCGCAAAAATATTAAGTCATTGATTTATATGAATAAATTTTATTACTGAATTTTGATCAATACCGTGAAACGCTAGGTTTTATCAGGGTTGGCGGGGGTTATCAAAAAGTTATCACCGATTTTATCCACAGGATCAGCCGGGTTGCGATTATTCGTCACTGTCAACCTCATGTTGGGGATAAAAACTCTGTAATGACGGGTGCGGCTCGGCTGCTAGAGACGCTCGCAGTGCGTCGGGTAGTGCATCTGCCCAACCAAAATCCTGAATGCGTTCTTGCCATACTTGGTCGAGTGGCGCGGTGAAGGTGAGTGATTCCTGCGTGATTGGGTGTTCTAGGCTAAGTTGCCATGCATGCAGTAATAAGCGTGGCGCATTGAGTTGATCGCGAAAATAGCGGCTGTGTCGACCTTTACCATAGCGCGCATCGCCAATGATCGGATGGCTGAGGTGTTTGAGGTGGCGGCGAATTTGATGTTTACGGCCGGTGTGCGGTATGGCTTCGATGAGTGAATAGCGAGATTGTGGGTATTTGTCGATGGCCACCGGCAGCTCGACTTGTGCGAGGCTGATGAAGTCGGTAATGGCACTTTGCTCGGGTTTGATGCGCTCGTGTTTGGCGTATTTATCAACCGGAGGGGCCATGGGTTTATCAAGGTGCGTAAATTCGGGCATGTAGCCGCGTACAATGGCGAGATAGCGTTTGGCAACGGCGCGCTGTCGCCATTGTTCAACAATGGCACTGGCGTATTCTGAACGACGAGCAAAGGCCAGTACGCCGGAGGTGGGTTTGTCGAGTCGATGCACGGGATACACGTGTTCACCAATTTGGTTACGAACCAGTTGCAAGGCAAAACGCGTTTCATGACGATCAATGTCGCTGCGATGAACCAGCAAGCCACTGGGTTTGTTGATCACGACGAGGGCGTCGTCTTGGTAAAGGATGTCGAGGTGCATGCGCTCTGTCCGAAACGGAAATCGGCATGATACGGATGGGTGAGAGGAGGGCAAGTGCTTTATCGGTTAAGACGTTCAGTCAGTAGCGCGTGCGCGCAGACTGACTGATGAACGACAGGGCATTAAAACAGGTTTAATACCAGTGCGGCCGCTTCGCAGTGATCTTGTTCACGCAGATCGTTTTTTTGGCGTGATTGCTCGGACTTGATCGAGGTGTAGCTGCTGGCGGAGCCTTTGCAGATGGTTAAACCCAAGACGTTATTGGGTGATTTTACGTAAACATTCATATTCACTAAGCCACGAGTACGTGAGCGTAGGTGAATTTTTTTCGGTGACATGGTGAACGAGCGCAAACCGTTACGTGAGGTGACGTTCATGCTGGAACCTGGTGGTGCATTGACAAAGACGGCATCGTCACGAATTTCAATACTGGTCCAATTGGAATCACTTTCAAATTCGAGTTCATAAATACGTTCTTCGGCATTCAATGCATGAATGCTAAACAATAAAGCGATAGCGATGAGTACTTTCATAAATAACCTTCCGAGGTTATGGCGGATGGTGGTGGCCTTTGGGTTGGTTTCTTTACCAACCCTTAGTTATATAGACCAGCATTGTTAGAACGTCAAAGATGGTTTTCGGCGTATTCGGCCAAAACGGAGCGCGGAGAGCCTTGCAACTGTACCGTACCGCCGTAGGGGAATGCTTTAAAACGTTCAATTAAATAGGTTAAACCCGAGCTGATGGGGTTGAGATAGGGCGTGTCAATTTGTGCTAAGTTGCCAAGACAAATGACTTTGCTGCCGGTACCAGCACGGGTGATGATGGTTTTCATTTGGTGCGGCGTGAGGTTTTGACATTCATCGATCAGAATCAAACTGTGCTGAAAGCTGCGTCCGCGAATGTAATTGAGTGACTTAAATTGCAAAGGCACTTTTTGCAATATGTAATCAATGCTGGCGTGGCTGTTTTCATCGCCTTCGTGCAGCGCTTCTAGGTTGTCGGTAATAGCACCCAGCCATGGCTCCATTTTTTCGGCCTCGGTACCGGGTAAAAAGCCAATGTCTTCATCCAGTCCTCGTGTGCTACGAGTGGCAATGATGCGCTTAAATTGCTTACGAGCCACGGTCATTTCAATGGCCGCAGCCAGCGCCAGAATGGTTTTGCCCGATCCAGCTTGGCCGCTGAGCGTGACTAAATGGACATTAGGGTCGAGCAGTAAGTGCAGGGCGATGGCTTGTGGTATGTCTCTTGGCGTCAAGCCCCAGGCGGACTCTTGCAGTAAATGCTCCGGTGGTAGATCGAGTACGACCGCGTGTTGCTCTTCAATTTCGACGACGCGTCCGACAAACCCTTTTTCATCCACTAAGAAGGTGTTGTAGTACAGCGGGTCGGGCAAATGCGTGCGGTCGATGCGGTGATAGGTGCCGCTTTCGTCATGAAAGGTTTCTACGTGTTGTTGATTATCCCAGAACGAGTCGGGATAAATATGGAAGCCAGTTTCGAGTAAGGTCACGTCGCTGAGCAGTTGATCGTTTTGATAATCTTGCGCAGGAATGCCACAACCGCGTGCTTTTAGCCGCATGTTGATGTCTTTGGTGATGAGGATGACTTCACGGTGAGGGTGTTTTTCTTGCAGGGTGATCAGGCTGTTGATGATTTTGTTGTCGTTTAAGTCGTCTGGCAGGGTGCGCTTAGTGGGTTGAAAGGAGTCGAGCAAAATGGAAAACGAGCCCAAATAATCGCCATTGGCGCGTTGTATGGGGATGCCGCGGGCTATGTCGGTGGGCGAGGCATCGCCGATCAGTCGATCCATTTGACGAATGGCTTCACGGCAGTCGGTAGCTATGCTGGCTTTGCCGACTTTCAATTTATCCAGTTCTTCCAGTACCGTCATGGGTACCACGACTTGGTGTTCTTCAAAGTTAAACATAGCAATGGGGTCGTGTATCAATACATTGCTGTCCAGTACGTACAGTTTGGTCTCGGTTTTGTATGCAGCCATCAGCGTACTCCTGCGCTAAAAAGTCATGAATCGTCACCATTACTGTCCACTAAACTATGGCGCGTTGAGCGATGAATGCAAGTGACGATTTGATGAATTGAATCCATGTGTGCGGCGCTGACGTGGTGTGTATGGCGCAAATGGTGTTAAACAAGGCAAAATCGGTGGCAGAAAAAAACAGGGTATTCATGCGGTTTTTGTGACGGAGTTATCGCTTTTGTGGCTTTCAATCCCTATTATTGACCATGGAATACTCGGAATTGGGTTTTTTTCGGCCACGGGAATGGCGTCGATTAACCTTTCTGATTTAGAGTATTGACTCTATTGTCGCGAGTGTCTGCAATTGCAGCCACTCTAATAAGCATTAGTTAGCGTAAACTCAGCGCTGAATGGCGAATATCGCCACACTATAACAATAACGAAAACTGCAAAAAATGAGGGCGTCATGTCTTTCTTACTCCGTATCACCATGGTTTCTGCCGTGTTGCTGTTCCTATCTGGGTGCAGTGCAATTTATAAACCAACCGCGTGGATTGTGTACGACTACACCGAAGATCATGCGATTCCTTACACATTGACCAGTGATGATCCTGGTATGGTCTGTGGTTTGAGCGAGGCATTAGCGCCTGGCTTATTGTCATTCAGTACGGTGGCCTACACGCCGGATAAAGCGGCGATCACCATGTATATGATGGCGGGTTCGTGTGCTGAAGAGCGGGCGCTGGAAGAAGCGTTAACTTACCTTCGTTCGTTAAAAGCGCAAAATATTGATGAAGCCAAAGATGCACGTATTCGTGAGAAGCGTCAGTTTGCGGTGGCGGCTCAGCGTCAATACGCGGCCTATCGCCACATGGTCGATCAGTTCATCGAACCTGGTGATGCGTGCCCAAAATTGAAAAAGAAAGACGAAGTGTACTGGGTGATGGGTAATTTGGCTGGTGTGCAAGCCGTGATGAGCGACATGCGTGCGCAAAACATGGTGAATGTGCCAAAAGACATCGCCATGAAGGCGGTGCGTGGCATGCAGTGTGTCGACAACGATCGCTGGTGGGGGCTGCCACAAGCGGCGCAAGCATCCATTGCGATTATGATGCCAGACAGCAGCGCCGGTGCCGCTGATCCTTGGGTAGAGATGGAGCAAGCCAGCAGCAAAGCATCCACCTCGGGCGTGCGCATGGCTCACGCCATTGAAGTGATGGTGGCCGATAGCACGGGTCATGAAGAGCGTTTGAAAAATGCCATTCGTCGTCATGCCGACGCCATGAAAACCACCCCAAGTCTGCCCGAGTTTCGGTTGATGGATTTGGTCTCTTCGCGTCAGATTTTGGCGGTATCCGATCGCATGTGGACCGAAGCCACGGGGTCGCGCACACCGATTGAAGGGTTGGGCACGTTTTGGGATGACGTGGTTGACCAAGGCCCAATGTTCGATATTGATGACTTATTAGGGGATTAATCATGCGTTTTTTATCATTTATCGCGTTGTTAGCGATGGTTCAGGTTGCACAAGCTGAATTGGTGCAGCGTACCTTTTGTGTGTTCGATCCACTGGGTGCAAACGGTAACTTGTTTGGTTTGACACGTGATTATCGTACTCAAGCACTCGAGTGGGGCGTGGATTTAACGCTGCGTCCTTATACCGATGAGAAAATTGCATCGGATGAGTTTAAAGCGCGTCAATGTGATGCCGTGCTGTTGACTGGCGCACGTGCGCGCCCATTCAATAACTTTGCTGCCACGGTCGAGGCGATTGGTGCCGTGCCATCGGATGATGTGATGCGCCATGTGGTCAATACCATTTCTGCGCCACGTGCGGCGCGCTTTATGACGGAAGGTCGTTACGAAGTGGCGGGTGTTTTGCCAGCAGGGCCGATTTATTTGTTCGTTCGTGATCGTACCGTCAACAGCGTTGAGCGCTTGTCGGGTAAACGCATTGCAACGCTGGATTATGACGAGCCGTCAAAACGCTTAGTCAGTCATGTGGGTGGGTCTATTGTGCCTGCTAACTCAGCCAACTTCTCGGGTATGTTCAATAACGGCAGTGTGGATGCTGCGTATGCCCCCGCATTGGCTTACAAACCCTTAGAAATGTACAAAGGTCTTGCCAATAATGGCGGTATTTTGTCTTACAATCTGGCGTATTTGGATTTCCAAATGGTGATCCATAAAGACCGCTTCCCTGAAGGCTTTGGTCAGTTATCGCGGACGTATGTGGCCAGTATTTTCGATGCTGTACTCGATCAAGTGCATCGTGATAAGGCTGAAATTGATGATAAGTACTGGGTTGAGCTTAGCCAAGAAGACACCGATAAGTACAATCTGATGTTGCGTGATATCCGTATTGCCTTGCGTGATGAGGGGGTTTACGACAGTAATATGCTGCGTCTGATTCGTCGCTTACGTTGTAACGAAACACCGGCTGCCGCCGAGTGTGTTGAACAATTAGAATAAAATCCGTTTTATTCATAATAAAAATAGGGGCGGTGATGTGAAACACGCCCCAACATTGCGAGGTATTTTTCATGGAACACAACGTTCGCGTCGGTCATCGTACCGCGTATGAATGGTTGGCTGCGTTACCTGCGTTCCTGGTTTTGGTTTTTGTGGTTGTGTTGAACACCAGTCACACCATTCATGCTCAGCTGTTGCAGGTGGGTGAAGGGGTGTGGAATGGATACTTTACTTTGCGCCACGATCCTGCGTTACCGACCTGTGATCGTGATACGGATATTGATGCGCAGTTGGCTGTTTTAATGGCGCAAAGTCAAACCAGTGATGACGATTGGGATTTGTTTGATGCGGAACCGGTAGATCCGTCCGTGATGCGTCAGTCGTTAGTGGCTGCTCGTGCACAGTGTGAACAGCGTTATCAGCAATATGAGATCGTGAACGAACGCATCACTCCTGCCGTAAAAGCGTTTCGTATGCTGGAAATGGGTGTGGCTAAGTTCGGTGAAATTGGCCAAAACATGCAGCGCATTATGCTGGCGATTTTGGTGCTGATTTGCGGGTTAACGGCTGTCTTTCGTCGTCACCATATTTCGCTGCGGCCGATGGAAACCGAAATGGACTATCGAGTGGCGGCGGGTGCTCAGCTGTTGGCGCACTTATTCTTATTTTATTCGGTCTACAGCTTTAAAGAAGTGGTGTTCACTGCGGGCGTAGCGGTCAGTACTCAGCATGCCATTTTGCATCACTTGTGGATATTTGGTTTTGCGGCCATTTTGTTGTTGAGCGCCTATCAGTTTTTGTTCATTCCAAAACAGGCAAAACCTGGTGGTAGTTTTGTTAAAGCTCAGCTGGCCGTGCCGTTATATGCCGTTATGGCGATCATTTCTGGCGTGTATTTCGGCTTGTCGGGTCATTTTGCGGGCATCGGTATCTATCTGAATCACATGATGGAGCTGTCGCAATTGTTCTTGAATGTGGGTTTGTACATTTGGGTGGGTATGTTGTTGAAACGCACTCAATTGGCTCAAGTCGTGTTTAACGTATTCCGTCCATTGCGCTTGCCGCCCGAAATGCTGGCGGTGGTGGTGGTCGCATTGGCTGCAATTCCTACGGCGTATACCGGTGGTTCGGGTATTTTCATCATCGCGGTCGGTGGGTTGATCTACGCTGAGTTACGTCGTGCGGGTGCTCGTCGCCAGTTGGCATTAGCGGCATCGGCTATGTCTGGTTCGTTGGGTGTGGTGTTACGTCCGTGTTTGTTGGTGGTCATTATTGCCGCACTGAATAATGAAGTAACGACCGATCAGTTATTCAGCTGGGGTGTGAAGGTATTCTTCCTAACCATCGTGCTGTTTACCGGTATGGCGCTGATAACACGTCAGGGCCCCTTGCGTTTAGAGACGTCCGACAACGTGGGTAGGGAGTTCTTGCAAGGTCTTAAACCACTCATCCCGTATGTCATTCTAGTTGGGGTTACGTTGTTCATTTATTCCATTACGCTCAATGCGCATTTGGATGAGTTTTCAGCCCCCATTATTTTGCCGGTGTTGATGTTGGTGATCTTGGCGTACGAACGCATCGTGCAAGAAAAGAACTTGCTCAAGCGTGAGAATTTGAACATCGAGTACGTTGAAAACCGTGTTGAGAAGTCATGGGTAGATTTACGCGATGGTCGCGATACGATGGAGAAAACCATTCGTGAAGCAACCACCGAAACGACGGGGCATATCGGTGCATTATTAATGCTGATGGGCTTGTCGGTGAGTTTGGGTGGTGTGATTGAGCGTGCCGATTTGATGATGATGGTACCGGCATCGTTCGACTCGATTTGGGTTGCTATGGCCGTGTTGGTCGCTGTGTTGGTGGTCATTGGTATGATCATGGACCCATACGGTGCCGTTATCTTAGTCAGCGCAACCATTGCGGCTATCGCCTATCAAAGTGGCATTAATCCGGTGCATTTCTGGATGGTGGTGCTTGTCGCCTTTGAATTGGGTTATCTCACACCGCCGGTGGCGCTGAATCACTTACTGACCAGGCAAGTGGTGGGTGAAGAAGAGGTTCGCTTGTCGAAGCTGGATGTCATCGGTCAAAACTTTTGGTATCGGCATGAGAAGATATTACTGCCCATGGTGACGATGGCCATTGCCTTGGTGCTGGTTGCGTTTGTACCACTCTGGTTTGCTTACGATTAACAGGATGATGTGATCGTAGAGCAACCATAAACTGCAAGCCGCTGAGAAATCAGCGGCTTTTTTGTCGGTAGCGTGTTGTCTGATGCCAATGTGCGAGCACAAAAAAACCGCTGATTTTTCAGCGGTTTGAGTTAAACATTCTGCGGAGAATCAGCGCACGAAGATTTTAACGCTGGTGTTTGGGCCGAATTGCACATCACGAATGACGACATCACCCAGATGGCTGCCTGATGCTCCGGCAACTTGCACATTACGGAAAGCGATTTGGCCGATTCGTGTTGGCATTTGCACATCGAGACTGCCGTCGGCATTGATGGTGGTTCGTGGACCTGGCTCATACTCAAGACCCGAGATTTCCATCTCAGCTTCTAGGAGATTGGCACCCGGAATCAAGCTTTTGGCAAAGGTTTCTAGCGTTCGTACAGAAACGTCCTCACTTTGGTTCAGGGTGTTGTTCACAATGTCGATCATATGCTCGTAATGGGCGTTAACCCCTTGCCCCGTCACCTGACTCATTTCTTCTGCGGTCAATGATGGCATGGCTAAGCGATTGTTGACGTTTTGTTCGGCCACAACACCATTGTCTTGCGCCGCGTTGGCACTGGCCATAAACGGCTGAAACGGGCCAATGAGGATGGCAGTGATGGCTGCGACCAAGCGATATCGAGATTGTCGCTTGAGTGCACGTTTGAGTTGTCGTTCACTGATCCAGCGATTTTGAATCAGCACTTCACCCAGTCGTTGATTCGTTTGTGCCTGTTGAATCAAAGCTTGATCGAGTTGTTTACCCGTAATCAGGCCTTTTTCGATTAACAGGGAGCCGAGACGAGATTGTTGTTGGATTTGTTGCCGCTGCTGCATGCTGCAATCCTTTATTATTAGTTATGTATCTGTGAATACAGAATGCTGCCTGAAGAACGATTTGACAACAATAAAGTATTCTTGACGAATGTTATTTTTGTGTTTTTTTAAAGTTCTAACGTGTTGTTTTTAATACGATTAAGTCGGTTTTTTGGGAAGTGTCAGTAATCATTAAAGGCGTCGGCGTGGCGTGAAATGTTACACGTATGGGGAGGCGTTGATGTGATGTGCTATGCACGCACACTCGCTTGTCACTCTGGTCGGGGTCGTAGTGCTTTCGCCCGAGGCAGGCGTTCTCTATAATGAGTTTCTTTTTCATGCTGTTCGGTTATCGGAGATAGGTCACTATGAGCGATCCACGTCACGTTAAGTTATTAATTTTAGGATCAGGCCCAGCGGGCTATACCGCTGCGGTGTATGCGGCTCGTGCGAATTTGAATCCTGTGATGGTAACGGGTATGCAAATGGGTGGCCAATTGACGACCACGACCGAAGTGGATAACTGGCCTGGTGATGCCATGGGTGTGCAAGGGCCGGAATTAATGGAGCGCATGAAAGCGCACGCCGAGCGTTTTGAAACGGAAATTATCTTCGATCAGATCAGTGCCGTGGATTTGCAGCAACGCCCATTCCGTTTAACGGGTGACAGTGGTGAATACACCTGTGATGCCCTCATCATTGCGACGGGTGCCAGTGCCAAGTATTTGGGCTTGCCGAGTGAAGAAGCCTTTAAAGGCAAGGGTGTATCGGCTTGTGCGACGTGTGATGGATTCTTCTATCGCAAAAAGCGCGTGGCGGTTATTGGTGGTGGCAATACCGCCGTTGAAGAAGCCTTGTACTTGTCGAACATTGCAGCGGAAGTGGTGGTGATTCACCGTCGTGATCGTTTTAGTTCGGAAAAGATTTTGGCCGATAAACTGATGGAAAAAGCAGCCAACGGTAACGTCACGATTCACTGGAACAGTGAACTCGATGAAGTATTAGGCGATGACATGGGCGTGACTGGCATGCGCATCAAAAATCGCAATACCGGCGATACCACCGATCTGGATCTGGAAGGTATCTTTATTGCCATCGGTCATTCGCCGAATACGGGTATTTTTGCCGGTCAGTTGGACATGAAAGACGGTTATTTGGTGGTGCAAAGCGGTTTGCACGGCAATGCCACACAAACCAGCATCGACGGTGTGTTTGCGGCGGGTGATGTGAGCGATCATATTTATCGTCAAGCCATTACGTCGGCCGGAACCGGTTGTATGGCTGCGTTGGATGCCGAGCGTTATTTGGATAATTTAGACAGCTAAGTAAGCTGGATTCGGTGCAAGAAGCCTCCGCGTATGTCGTCGTGGAGGCTTTTTTTTGCCTAGGTTTCATGCGCTTAGGCTATGAATTTCTGTGAAAGTGGGTATCTTCTTCTACTATATAGTCACGTAATGCATTTTTGTTCAGAGTATCGCAATCCATGACGGCACAGTTTTCAGGGTGGACCATCGGTTTGATGTTCGTGATCGTTATTTTAACGATCTATTTCCACGTCTTTCGTTATTCCAAACGCACGGTCGATGTCGCGCCCAACATTCTCACCAGTATCGGTATTTTTGGTACCTTTCTAGGCGTCGCATTGGGGTTGTGGGCTTTCGATGCCAGTGACATTCAAGGCAGTGTGCCACGTTTGATGGACGGTCTAAAAACCGCCTTTTGGTCGTCGATTGTCGGACTGTTGGGGGCGTTGACGATTAAAGTGCGTGCGGTATTGGCCGAAACGGCGCAGCCGGAAAATGCCTCTGTGCGATCGGCAACGGTGGATGATCTGGATAGGTCATTGCAAACGTTGGTGGCGTATTTTGATCCCGATGCCGCGAATTCCTTACCCCAGCGTTTGCAAAGTCAGCATCGACAAAGTATCGATCGCTTAGATCTGGTCGTGGATGCTTTGACCAGCTATCAGGAGCGCATGGCGGAAGCCAACGCCAAGGCGTTGGTGCAGGCCATTGAATTGGTGATGACGGAGTTTAATACCAAAATCAATGAACAATACGGCGATAATTTTAAGCGACTGAATGAGTCGGTGATTGCCATGCTGGAGTGGCAAAAAACCTACAAAGAACAACTGACGGTGTTGATTGATGAGCAGCATCGCACGTCGGGCGCCATGCAAGAAGCCAGTCAAGCATTTGAGTACATGGTGAAGCATGCGAATGCCTTTAACGGCATTTCACAATCGCTCGAAGACTTGATGAACGGCTTAGAAACACAACGTCATAATTTGCAATCGCAGTTAGGCAGCTTGGCCGATTTGGTCAATAACGCGGCCGATGGGTTGCCACGTTTAGAAGAGCGGGTTTTGGCCTTAACACAAGGCATGTCAGAGGCATTACAGAGTCAGCAACGTTGGGCAATTGAGCAGTTAGGGCAAACTCAGCGCAACGTTGAGCAACAAATGCAGCAACAATTACAGCAAAGTAACGAGCGCTTGCAGGAGCAACAGCACTTGAGCTTACAGCAATTGCAGCGCATTGGTGAGCGGGTTGAGCGCCAGGTGACGGCATTGGATGAGAGCATGGAAGAAGAGCTCAATAAAGCGTTGCGTTCGTTGGGAATGCAGCTCAGTGCCTTGTCGGAGAAGTTTGTGAGCGATTACATGCCACTCACAGAAAAGTTACAACGTTTGGTTGCTTTGGCTGAGAATATTGATGAATGATTCGGATTTAGAGCGCAGTCGAGATCATGAAGGCCATTGGGTTGCCGTATCGGACTTAATGGCCGGTTTGATGATGGTGTTTATGTTGATTTCGATTGTCTTCATGATCAACGTCGAAACCGAGCGCAATAAAATTCGTGACATCGCTATTTTGTACGACACATTACGCACGCAATTATATGACGATTTGTTGCATGAGTTTGAGGCCGATATGGCGATTTGGGGGGCAGAACTGGATCGCGACTTGGCGTTTCGTTTTAACAACAGTGATGTGCTGTTCGATCAGGGTGCGACGCAGCTGAAACCGGAGTTTCGTGCCATTTTAAATGACTTTTTTCCACGTTATTTGCGAATTATCACGCAAGATAAATATCGTGATGACATTCTTGAAGTGCGTATTGAAGGCCACACTTCTAGCGCGTGGTTGGGCGCTGTCGATGCCGATGACGCTTATATTCGCAATATGAATCTATCACAGCAACGGACACGTTCCACATTGGCTTTTTTATTGGGTCTAGACAGCGTGGCGGTTGATAAACAATGGTTGAAATCGCACCTAACTGCCAATGGGCTGTCATCGGCCAAAGTCGTTTATGATGAGCAAGGTAATGAACAGGAAGATCTTTCCCGTCGTGTAGAATTTCGAGTTCGTACCGATGCCGACAGTCGCATTGCGACCATTTTAGAAGAAGTGCTGTGATGAAACTGGATGACGTGTTGCTCTATCCAGCATTAAATGAGTTGCGCCAGCAAATGGGCACTGACCAATTGGGTGATTTCCGCCTGTTTGATCCTCAAAAAATGCTGAATTACAGTGAACGAGAATCTCTTGAGCAAGCGCAACTGCGTTTGTCCGCCGCTGATTTGAAAGTACTGAAAGACAAAACGCTGGCCTACAAAAATTCGCGTTTGTGGGTCGAACACGATGACAAATTTCATTTGGCTTATTGTGAGCAAATGCAGGGCGTTCGTCATCGTCAGAAAAACGTACGTTGCGGCAGTGAGCAACCTCCCGAAGAGCTGGAGGTGTGTTTACAGTGCTTGTCATTGCTGCATTATGAGGGCGTGGATGCGCGACGCATACGCCGTAATGAGTTCACCGATCAAGTTCAAGAACGGTTTGAGTTAGACGCCTTTCAGCGTCAATTTCCTTTTTATCCTCTACTGTAATCTATACCTGCCTATTGTTTCCGTTTGGGAATAATACTTCATCAAATATCATTAGAAAGTTGATGGTTTGGCCTGTACTGACATAGGTTTGTTACGGAGTTCTTGTATAGTTCTGGTACTTTCTTACCAATAAGCAGGAACTGTTATGCGTAACCATTCTCTTTGGCAGGCGACGCTTGCCTTGATGCTGTTGCTTGTCTCATTGACGGCATCCGCCGATAGCTATGTTTTTATTACCAATTCAACGCCTGAAACGGTGCGCATTGAAGTCGCGCACACGGGCAATAACGGCACCTTAGTTCCAGGCAAAGAATGGCGTCAAGAAGCGTGGGAAATTGCGCCTTATGCGACGGAGCGTGTACTGGCCTTTAATCGCTATTGGGGTGTTAAACGGGGTCGTACTTACCAGTTTGATACGCATGTGATCAGTGGTGACAGTCGTGTGACCGTACAACAAAGCATGACCGGTACTTGGTCGGGCAGTAATATCCGTCACAGTGCGAAAGCCGCCGATTTCAATGCGGCTTGGATGACCGATCGTCACATTCATCGCTATAACAGCACGTTTGCTGAGCAAGTCAGCCAGGTGGCATTCAGTGCCAAATTCACGGGTGGTTACGATGATTTTTATTATGTCATCAGCAACAACACTCAGGATGAGCCAGTTGTCGCCGACAGTGTGTTGAAGGTGCTCAGTTACAATGTGTATGCGTTGCCTTTGATTGCCAGTGATATCAATGCGCGCCTGGCCGAGATTCCCGACTACCTCAAAGGCTACGATGCCATTTTGTTCCAAGAGGCTTTTTCTGGAAGCAGCCCTGATATGCTGCGTGCGTTAGCCAGTGAGTATCCCTATCAAACCGAGATTTTACGCAAGCCATTGTCGGGCATAAATGTGTATAACGGTGGTGTCGCCATTGTCAGTCGTTACCCTATTACTCAGGCGGACTACTTTGTTTATCCTGATTGTACCGGTACGGATTGCTTTGCCGATAAAGGGTTTGTCTATGCAGAAATGTTAAAAGCCGGTGAGGCGTATCATTTGATGGCCACGCATGCGGCATCGTTTGATACGGATGCAGCACGCCAATTGCGTCAAGTTCAGTTCACGCAAATGCGTCAGTTCATCGAGTCGCGTCAAGTCCCAGCGTTTGAAGCCGTGTTGTACGGTGGTGACTTTAACGTGAACAAACTGAAGTTTGCGGATGACTATGCGGCAATGCAACAGAACTTAAATGCCAGTGTACCGACCATCACGGGCTATACCGAGTCTACCTTTGACCCGCGTGTGAATTATTACGCCGCGAAGTACGACACGGTGGAGTATTTGGATTACGTGGTGTGGAGCAATGCGCATCGTCAACCGACGGATAGCCGTAACGATGTGCGCGTGCCACGCAGCATTAGCAATGCGTTGTGGGAGCGTTGGGATTTATCCGATCACTTCCCCGTGCTTGGCGAATTCGTGTTTGACTGATGAATAAGCGAATATGGTTCATGGCGTCTGGTGCGATTGCACTGGGCGTCGTGTTGTTGGCATCGTTCTCGTCCGATGTGGCCGTTCATGTCAGTGAACAACAGAATCGGGCTGGCTCAACGACATCTGCCGTGAGTGCACCGAGTCGTATGGCCGACCCACGTGAGGATGACGATTTGGTGGCCATCAATGCGCCGCTGGAGCGACAACAGGGTGAGTTGGCTCGACAGCAGTGGATTGATCAGCAACTGGCGGAAGCCTGGTTACAGCAGTTGGCGGAACCGGGGAATCAACAGCAGTGGATTCAGCAATTTTGGCAAGCATGCCGTGCTCACGATTGTGATGTGGCGCTGGCCGACTTAGCGCCTTGGTTAAGCGCGGAGCAATTGGCAGTGCTGCGCCAAGATGTTCGCAATTTTGGCCTTTACCATGAGCAAATGAGCAATCTGGTGATGTCCACGGAGCTGACACCGCAGCAGCGCTATGAGCAGGTGAGTTATCTGCGTCAGCGTCAATTTGGTGAAGCGGCTGAGCGACTGTTTGGCCATGAAGATGCGTTTGCGTATTATCAATTCGCTTATGATCAACTGTTTCAACACGATCGCCGTTCACTGACGCCAGAGCAGCGATTGCAGGCCGTAACGGCGTTGCGTGAGCAGCGCTTAAGTGAGTTGGGTGCGAATCGTGATGAGTTGTTGGGGGCTATGCAGGCGTATCAGCAAGACCTGTTGTTACTCAATGATTTGTCCGCCGATGAACGCGCCTACTGGCAAGCACGGTTGCGTGAGCAGTACTTTCCCAATCAGAGTGCGGAAGTCGCTGCCCACGAACAACGCCTTGCACAGCTCGCGGATCAACAGCAACGCTACCAAAACGCTTTGGCGGCCTTAAAGAGCGAGATGGATGCACTAGCGGACACCTTGCCCGCTGAGGTTTGGCAGCAGCGTTATCAGCAACAGTTAGGAGAATTACGCGCCACGATTTTCACGCCGATTGTCGTTAATTAAGCGTAAAAAAACGCCACGAGTCAGTGGCGTTTTTTGTACGTTTTGATCGCGGCTGTTACACCGCTTATGTTGTCTCTCTGTGTTACACCGCTTCGCGTGCACTCGTGATTGACGAGGTTGGTGCGCTGTACTCCAACGTCGGGTCATCCAGATTCGAGGCTTTGAACATGGTCATGTCCATGAAGTAGTTTTGATACAGTTTCCACGGACGCTCTTCACCTTGCTGTGGAATTTGATCTTTCACACGGGCAATGTAACCCGACTGCATGTTGATGAACGGCAGACGTTTCATGTTGGTCTTGTGGTTGCGTGGTGTTACCTGACGTACGTCGTTGTTGTCCATGTGGTTCAACAAACGGCATACCCACTTTGAGATCAAATCGGCTTTTAAGGTCCAAGACGCATTGGTGTAACCGAAAATCATGCCCATGTTGGGCAAGTCTTCGAACATGGCACCACGATAACTCATTTTCTCGTTGAATTTGATGCGCTCGCCATCCACGGTGATGGGCATGTTGCCCAGCATTTGCACTTGCAAACCGGTGGCGGTGATGATGATGTCGGCTTCTAATACCTTGCCGGATTTCAACAAAATGCCGTTATCGACGAAGCGATCAATGTGGTCGGTGACGACCGAGGCTTTGCCTTGCTTCAGTACTTTGAACATGTCGCCTTCTGGCACCGCACAAAGGCGTTCATCCCAAGGCTTATAGCTTGGTGTGAAATGACTCATATCGAAATCGGCAGGCAATTGTTTTTTGACTGTCCATTGCAGTAATTTACGCGCGGCGTTCGGGAAGGCTTTGCAGAAACGGAACAAGCCTAGCGTGATGGAAACGTTACGACCACGAATGATGCGGTAGGCCAATTTCTCGGGCAAAATTTTACGCAGTATCGCGACCATGGCATCTTGTTGCGGCACGGTCAGCACGTAAGAGGGAGAACGCTGCAGCATGGTGACGTGCGCCGCACTGTCCGTCATGGCAGGCACTAAGGTTACGGCGGTCGCGCCACTGCCAATCACCACCACGCGCTTGCCGCTGTAGTCGTAGTTCTCTGGCCACTGCTGTGGGTGAATGATGTCGCCCTTAAAGTCGTCACGGCCTGCAAACTCAGGAGTAAAGCCTTTGTCGTAATTGTAATAACCGACACAGCTCAAAAAGAAGTTGCAGCTGTATTCTTTTTCGCTGCCGTCGGCCAACTGAACGGTCAGTGTCCACGTGGCACTGTTGCTGCACCAACGTGCGGCCAGAACTTTATGCTCGTAGCGAATGTGTGGCTCGATTTGGTGTTCGCGCGCGGCTTCTTGGATGTAATTGCGAATGTCCGCGCCATCGGCGATGCCTTTCTTATTTTTCCAAGGTTTAAACTCGTAACCGAGGGTAAACATATCGGAATCGGAACGAATACCAGGGTAGCGGAATAAATCCCAAGTACCGCCCATGGCACGACGACCTTCTAAAATGGTGAATGTTTTATTTGGGCATTCTTTGGTGAGATGACAGGCAGCACCGATACCGGATAATCCCGCACCAACAATAATCACATCAAAATATTCAGCAGACATACGAGTTCCCCAGCCTTCATTGTTCTTATGATGATGCTACTGTCGCGGAAAGTGGACGCGGGTAACAGGTTCGAGTCTGACAATTTGTGGATGGATTCACTGCTCGATTCAGCAACATGGCGGTTGAACTCTGACCAAGCGTGGGTGTGCAGGGCGCAGGCGGTGTGGGGTAGGGGGTTGATCTCGGCCAATGTCGGTGGGTGCAATCTCGCCAATATGCCATAGCCTGACGGCTATGGCAGGTACTGGGCAGGTACGGAATTACAGACGTAAACCACCGTCGACTTCCATGACGCGACCGGATACGTACTCATTCTCGAGCAGATAGGCCACGGTATGAGCAATTTCTTCGGGCGTACCCATGCGTTTAGCCGGTATGCCAGCCGTCATTTTATCCAGTGCTTCGGGTTTCATGCTGGCCGTCATTTCGGTGGCGATGAAGCCGGGTGCAATGGCATTGGCACGAATACCATAACGAGCCAATTCTTTTGCCCAAACCACGGCTAGGCTGGCCACACCGGCCTTGGCGGCAGAATAGTTGCTTTGGCCCATGTTACCAGCACGAGAAATACTGGAAATATTGATGATGCAGCCACCGTCGCCGCCCTTGATCATTTGAATCGCTGCTTCACGACCACACAAGAACACACCGGTCAGGTTGACATCAATCACGGATTGCCACTGCGCTAAGCTCATCTTGCTGATCTCACCGTCTTTGGCTTTGACCATTAAACCATCGCGCAAAATGCCGGCGTTGTTGACCAAACCATGCAAGCCGCCCATGTCCGCACTGATGGCGGCAAAAGTGCTTTCCACTTGCTCTTCGTTGGCCACATTACAAATGTAGGTGTGTGCTTGGCTGCCTGCGGCTTCCACTTGGCGACGGGTTTCGTCCAGCTGTTCTTGGTTTAAATCAATGGCAGCAATGCGCGCGCCTTTGCTGGCCAAGTAAACGGCCATCGAGCGACCAAGGCCTTGGCCAGCACCGGTAATGGCTATGACTTTTTCAGAAACTTGCATAATCAACTCCAACAATGAGGGTGAACGCGACCTGACTCGCAATAACACAGGATTTGCGGCAGAAACGAGAATACGTCGGCAATTATAAGCGTCCTTGGCGCGATTTGTTGCGTCTATTTCATGATCAATGGCAAGAATAGGGCAATTTGAGCAATCCCCTCGTGTGAATGCCGCGAATATGGCACGGATAGCTCCCTGCAGCAGCGAGCGACATCATGGTTTGTACTTACAAATAAACCAATATGTTACGGATTTTGGCCATCTATTGAGCATAAATGTTAATTTGATTGCGCACATTGCTTCTTGTTGCGGTGCTCGTCTCGCGTTAGCGTGGTAGCCAATGTGTGGATTGCCAAGGAGACAATAATAATGACGCAGCCACTGCAAGGGATCACCGTATTGGATTTATCCCGTTTGTTGCCAGGCCCCATGTGCTCGCTGCATTTGCTCGACATGGGCGCACGCGTGATCAAAGTGGAAGACACGGGCTTGGGTGACTATACCCGCAGTTTGGGCATGCCATCTGGCATGGTTAGCCCTGCATTCCATGTACTCAATCGCGGCAAAGAATCCATCAGCTTGGACATTCGCCAGCCTCAAGGTCGTGCCATTTTGCTGGATATGGTGAAACAGGCCGACGTGGTACTGGAGAGTTTTCGCCCCGGCGTATTAGCTAAGTTGGGTTTGTCTTATGAACAGCTGCGCGAGGTTAATCCACAGCTGGTGATGTGCTCCATCAGTGGCTATGGGCAAACAGGGCCATGGGCTGATAAAGCCGGTCATGACATGAATTACTGCGCCACAGCGGGTGTGCTGGATCAATGCGGTGGTGCTGGAGAAGCCCCTAGTTTATCGAATTTTCAAATTGCCGATTTAGCCGGTGGTGCCTTGAGTGCGGCCATGGCCATTTTGGCCGGTCTAGTGGGTCGCCTGCGGCACAACGAAGGCTGCTATTTGGATGTGTCGATGACCGACTGCACCTTTGCCAATCATGTCATTCCATTGGCTTCCATGAACTTGATGGGTAAGGCCATGCCGCGCGGGCAAGATATGCTGACGGGCGCTCGCCCTTGCTATTCGGTGTATGCCACCGCCGATGGTAAGTACATTGCGGTGGGCGCGTTGGAGAAGAAATTCTGGTCACAGCTCTGTACGGTGCTAGAACGCCCAGAGTGGGAAGCGCGTTATATGGACATGGGCAAGGCCGCAGAGCAGTTACGCAGTGAGGTCGCTGCGGTGTTTGCATCTCAGGATCAAGCGCATTGGCGGGCGGTGTTTGCCGATCACGATTGTTGTGTTACGCCGATTTTGTCGGTACAGGAGGCCTTTCAGCATCCGCAATTGCTGGCGCGTGAAATGGTGCAGCACATCACCACGCAACAAAAACAACGATTAGTCTGCCCAGCGTCACCCATTAAGTGGGGCAACCAAGTCAGCGAATGCCCACCGGGTCCGCTGCAGGGCGAGCACACGCATTCTATTTTAACCGACTTGCAGTGCGTCAAGTCGGACATCGAACAGTGGCAGCAGCAGGGCATTATTCAATGCGCGGCGGCCGTGTAAATCAACTTGAACGACAATAACAATATCCGCATAGGAGTTTAACCATGATACCTCGTCACGTTTATACCGAAGAGCACGATATGTTTCGCGACAGTGTGCGCAAATTTATGCAACGCGAAATTCAGCCGCATTGGGAGGAGTGGGAAGAGCAGGGGCATATTTCTCGCGAAGCCTGGTTGAAGGCCGGTGAGGCGGGCTTGCTGTGTACTCATATTCCGGTGGAATACGGCGGTTCAGGGGTGGATTTCCGTTATTCAGCCATCGCCATTGAAGAGCAAGGCTATGTGTTTGCCTCGGGCCCTGGTTTTTCGTTGCACTCTGACATTGTCGCGCCCTACATTTTGCATTACGGCACGGAAGAGCAAAAACAAAAGTGGCTGCCGAAGATGTGTACCGGTGAAGTGATTACCGCCATTGCCATGACGGAACCCGGCACAGGATCGGATTTGGCTGGGGTTCGCACGACCGCCGTGGAAGACGGTGATCATTACGTCATTAATGGGTCAAAAACCTTTATTACTAATGGCCAGATGGCGGATTTGTACATTGTGGTGTGTAAGACCGACACCAGCGCCGCCGCGAAAGGGGTGAGCTTGATGCTGGTGGAAGCCACGCGCGAAGGTTTTAGTCGTGGTAAAAATCTGAAAAAAGTTGGTATGAAAGCGCAGGATACCTCGGAGCTGTTTTTTGACAACGTACGGGTGCCGAAAGAAAACCTGCTTGGCCAAAAGAACGCCGGTTTCATGTACTTGATGCAAGAATTAGCGCAAGAGCGTTTGAGTGTTGCCATCATCGGTGCGGCGGTTGCGCGTGCCTGTTACGACGAAACCGTGAAGTACGTGAAAGATCGACAGGCCTTTGGTAAGCCAATCGCCGCTTTCCAAAATACCCGCTTTAAGTTGGCTGAATTGCGTACCGAGTTAGACGTGACGCAATGCTATGTGGACCGTTGTTTGGAATTGCATTGTGAAGGGAAGTTGAATATTGATGCGGCGGCAGCGGTGAAATTGTGGGCAACGGAATCGCAGTTCCGCATTATTGATGCGTGTGTGCAATTGCACGGTGGCTACGGTTACATGTGGGAATACCCGGTAGCGCGTGCTTGGGCGGATTCACGGGTGCAGCAGATTTATGCCGGTACGTCGGAAATCATGAAAGAAATTATTTCGCGGACGATTTAACGCCATTTAGACCGAAACGTTATGCCACTGATGGTGCCTTGTTTCATTCACTGACACGCCGTGAATGCATCCCTGCAGGCTCCACTGCCGCATCCTTGCGGCAGAGGGTCTGTGAATGAAACAAGGCACCTCAGTGGCGAGCCGACTAAATCGCGATTTATTCCGCCTTGACGAATAACAAAAGGACACAACGAATGACTGATGCGTATATTTTTGATGCCGTGCGTACGCCGCGCGGTAAAGGTAAAAAAGACGGTAGCCTGCACAGTGTGACGCCGGTGAATTTAATGGCGGGCTTGTTGCTCGATTTGCAGCAACGCCATCAATTAGATACCTCCGCCATCGACGACGTGGTGCTGGGTTGTGTGGAACCCGTCATGGAACAAGGTGCGGATATCGCACGCACGGCGGTATTGATGGCTGACTACGCGCAAACGTGCGCGGGCAGTGTGGTCAGTCGCTTCTGCGCTTCGGGCTTGGAAGCGGTGAATGTCGCTGCGGCCAAAGTGAAAGCCGGCGAAGCACAAATGACCATTGGTGGTGGTGTCGAGTGCATGTCGCGTGTGCCGATGGGCGCGGGTGGTGGTGCCTATTACACCGATCCATCGGTGACCAACAAACTGTCGTTTGTACCGCAAGGCATTTCAGCCGACTTAATCGCTACACTGCACGGATTCTCTCGTACCGATGTGGACGCATACGCCATCGAATCTCAGCGTCGTGCCAAACACGCTTGGGATAACGGCTATTTCGATCGATCCGTAATGCCTGTGCGCGACCAATTTGGATTAACGCTGTTAGCACACGATGAACTGATGCGTCCCGAGGCAACCTTGGACTCATTGGCCACGCTAAAACCGTCTTTTGAACAGCATGGCGGCTTGGGTTTTGATGCCATTGCGCAACAAATTTACCCTCAGGTCGAACGCATCAATCATGTGCATCATGCCGGTAACTCCTCGGGTATTGTCGATGGGGCCGCCGCGGTCTTGATTGGTACCAAAGAAATGGGGCTAGCCTTGGGGTTAACGCCACGCGCTCGCATTCGTGCTGCCGCGTCCGTGGGTTCCGAACCCACCATCATGCTCACCGGCCCTGCACCATCAGCCCGCAAAGCGTTAAAAAATGCCGGCATGCAGGCCAGTGATATTGATTTGTGGGAGCTGAATGAAGCTTTTGCCTCGGTGGTGTTGCTGTTTATGAAAGAAATGAACATCGATCACAGCAAAATCAACGTCAATGGCGGTGCTATTGCGATGGGGCACCCATTGGGTGCCACGGGCGCAATGATTCTAGGCACGGTGCTGGATGAGTTAGAGCGTCGAGATGCCCGTACGGCATTGATTAATTTGTGCGTCGGCGGCGGTATGGGTACGGCCACCATCATCGAGCGCGTTTAAACGTGGCCTGAGTTGCTTCGGTTACGCTGTTATTATTTAAAGGACAGGTTATGACTATTTTTACACATGAAATTGATGATCAGGGCCTTGCCGTTCTGACGTGGAATGACCCCAATGGCCCCGTTAATTCATTAGCACAAAGTGCCGTTGTGGCATTGGGCGAGGCGTTGGATGGGTTGCTGGCCAATGACGCGGTGAAAGGCATTGTACTGACCTCGGGTAAGTCCGATTTTGTCGTCGGCGCCAACCTCAAAGAAATTCAAACCATGCCCCAAAATGCCGAGACGGTACTGGGTTTTGTACGCAGTTTGCACACCATCATGCGTCGCATGGAACAAGGCGGTAAACCCGTGGTGGCGGCCATGAATGGCACCGCCTTGGGCGGCGGTATGGAAGTAGCGCTGGCGTGTCACCATCGTATCGCTGCGGATAATCCCAAAGCGGTGTTTGGTTTTCCCGAAGTCAATTTAGGACTGCTGCCGGGCGGCGGTGGCACGCAGCGTTTAGCGCGTATGTTGGGTGTGCAAGCCGCAATGCCGTGGTTGTTGCAAGCTACGCAAGCGAAAGCAAAAGAAGCCAAAGCCGCAGGGTTGATCAACGAGGTGGTTGCGGCGGATGAATTGATTGGTGCCGCTAAACAATGGTTGTTGGCGAACCCCAACGCCTGTGTGCAGCCTTGGGATGAGAAGAAATTCCGTTTACCCGGTGGCGAAGTGCAATCGGCGAAGGTCGCGCAAGTCTTCATGGGTGCTGAAGCCATGTTGCGCAAAAAAACCATGGGTAATTACCGCGCGCCGCAGTTGATTTTGCAAGCCTTGTTTGAGGGGTGTCAGGTGCCATTTGATTTGGCATTGGACATTGAAGCGCGGTATTTCACCGAACTGCTGTTGTCGGATCAAGCCAAGGCCATGATTCGTACTTTCTTTGTGGCGCTGCAAGATGCCAACAAACTGAAAAATCGTCCTAAAGACATCGAGAAAAAACAGTTCAAAAAAATCGGTATTCTCGGTGCGGGCATGATGGGGGCGGGCATTGCGTATTCGTCGGCCATGAGCGGCATGGACGTGGTGTTGTTGGATAGCACACAAGAGTCGGCCGATAAAGGCAAAGCCTATTCCGATACCTTGCTGAAAAAACGCGTTGCGCGCGGCAAAATGACCACGGAAAAAGCCGAGACAACCTTAGCGCGTATTGTAGCGACTACCGATTATAACGATCTGACCGGTTGTGAGTTGGTGATCGAAGCGGTGTTTGAAGATCGCACCATCAAAGCTGATGTGACCGCTAAGGCCGAAGCGGTATTGGCCGAGGACGCGATTTTCGCGTCAAACACCTCAACGCTGCCTATTACTGGCTTGGCGGAAGCCAGTCAGCGTCCAGCGCAATTTATTGGTCTGCATTTCTTCTCGCCGGTCGATAAAATGCCGCTGGTGGAAATCATCATGGGTGAGAAAACCTCGCAGCATACGTTGGCGTGGGCTTTGGACTATGTTCAGCAACTGAAGAAAACCCCCATCACCGTGAATGACAGCCGTGGTTTTTATACCTCCCGTGTGTTCAAAACCTACGTTCTGGAAGGCATGGCGTTGTTAAAAGAAGGCGTGGCGCCGTCGCTGATCGAAAATGCCGGTAAGTTGGCGGGTATGCCGGTCGGCCCCTTGGCGTTGAGCGACGAAGTCTCGTTGGAATTGATGGATCGTATCGGTCGTCAAACGCAGAACGACTTAGGTGATGCTTACGTGTCGCACCCAGCCGATAGCGTGGTGCAAACCATGGTGCACGAGCTGCAGCGCATTGGTAAAAAATCGGGTCTGGGCTTTTACGATTATCCGGCCGATCCACAAGGTAAAAAAGCGCTGTGGAGTGGTTTAGCGGATCATTTCCCCGTGGCCAGCGAGCAGCCCGACATCGACACTGTTATGCAACGTTTGTTGTATGCCCAAGCGGTTGAAACACTGCATTGTGTGGCTGAGGGCGTGATTACGCGTGCGCATGAAACCGACATCGGTTCGATCTTTGGTTGGGGATTTGCGCCGCACACCGGTGGGGTGATTTCTTTTATCGAAACCATGGAAGGCATGGATACCTTCATCGCCAATGCCGATCGCTTAGCCGCCAACGTAGGCGCACGCTATCAAGTGCCGCAGCTGTTGCGTGACAAAGCCGCCGCGGGCGAATCGTTCTACGGATGATATCTTAGAGAGATCGGAGATTCTGATTTCTTGTCTTCGTTAAGGGTGTGATTCGGCACCCTTAACGATCCTTTTTTCTTCTGCTACACAGTCTTTCTGACGTAAGGATTCGGCCTATTTGATGGTATGCTGGCTTCTTTGTGTGCAGTGAGTTCGATTGTGGCGCTAAAACCTGTTATTTATAAGCTAACGCTGAACTTGTCGGATTTGAATCGGCATTGTTATCAAGATTTTCAGCTAACCATTGCTCTACACCCCTCCGAAACCCTTGAGCGCATGGTGGCGCGTATTGTTGCGTTTGCTTTGAACGCACACGATGAGTTGACCTTCACAAAAGGCTTAAGCTCGGTTGATGAGCCGGACATTTGGCAAAAAACACTCGATGGCCAAACGGCCTTATGGATTGAAGTGGGCGAACCGGCGGATGATCGCATTAAAAAAGCCACACGCATTGCGCAGCGCGTGAAAGTGTACAGCTTTAATAGCAAATCGGCGGTGTGGTGGCAGCAAGAGCAAGGTAAGTTTTCGAACTTAGTGGCCGATATCATTCAATTCGATGATCAACACATACAGGCATTGACAAAACACGTGTCACGCACCATGACATGGTATGTGACCATCAGTGATAACAGCGTGACAGTGAACAGCGAGCAGGGCGAAAACGAAGTGAGTTGGCGGGTACTGCAAGGGCAAGCGCTACAATAATAGCGCTTGCTGAACAGCTTTTAACTGGCGTTCCACTCTTGCACCAGCTCGGCTAACGCGTGTGCTTGCTCATGCAGCGCAGTCAGTTCTTCTTGCGTGTTTTTCGGGCTGTGAATCAGTGGGATTTTACGCAATTTAGCAATTAATGGATGCTCAGGGTTTTCCATTTTATTGCGTTCCAGTGTCCAACGCAGGTTATTGGTCAACATGCGGAAGAAGCTGATTTTGGTACTGAGACTGAACAGCGAAAAATCATTCAAGTCGTTAAAATGCTGGTAGTCAATACCGGCCAGTAAGGCTTGCCGACCTCGCACACGAATCGAGGCTGAGCGTTTGTGGTTCAGCACCATGGCCATGACGCCAAATAATTCCCCCGGATTGATTTCATTGATGACGTGGCCGTGTTCGTCGGCGGATAGCACATCGAGATGTCCTTTCAGTAAAAAGTACAGCACGTTGGCGTTGTCACCGCGATGCAGCATGATTTCGTCTTCATCGGCGATCATGAACTGGGTAACGCTCATCAATAATTCGAATTGCGTGGTGTCGGTGTGAATCAGATCCTTAAAGAAAGTCACGCCATTGACGATGCGTTGTAACGTATCAATGGGGTATTCTTCGCGAGTAATACGGCGCATGCCTCATCCTTAGTCAAAAAAATGCTGAGGAAAATATAGCACGGTTAGGCCAGAATGATAGGAAGGATGTGGCGTATTGTGACCAATGTAACAGAATGAAACGGCGCTTCTTGGCGAAGCGCCGTAGGGCACGTTAAACGATACCGAGTGCAGCGAGGTACTGATCGTACGTGCCGTGGAAATCGACAATCTCACGGTCTTTGATTTCTATGATGCGGGTGGCCAACGAGGACACAAATTCGCGGTCGTGTGAAACGAAGATGAGCGTGCCTTCAAAGACGTCCAGTGCCATGTTCAAGGCTTCGATGGATTCCATGTCCATGTGGTTGGTGGGTTCGTCCATCAGCAGCACGTTGTGGTTGTGCATCATTAACTTACCGAACAATAGACGGCCTTTTTCGCCACCCGAACATACCTTGACGGACTTTTTAATGTCGTCTTGGTTAAACAGTAAGCGACCGAGTGTGGCGCGTACGGCTTGATCGTCGTGTTCGGTGGTTTTCCATTGCTCCATCCATTCAAACAAGTTCATCGGCGTGTTGAACTCGTATTCATGGTCTTGGGCGTAGTAGCCCAGATTGGCGTTTTCGGCCCATTTAATGGTGCCGTGATTGGGTGTCAGTTCATTCACTAAGCATTTAAGGAAGGTGGTTTTACCCGCCCCGTTAGCCCCGATGACGGCAATCTTTTCACCGGCTTCAATCATTAAGTTGGTGTTGGAGAACAGCACTTCGCCATCGTAACCATGACCCAGTTCGGCCACTTCCAATGCCAAACGATGCAGCTTTTTCTCTTGATTGAAGCGAATGTAGGGCGTTTGACGGCTAGACGGCTTGATGTCATCCAGCTTGATTTTGTCAATTTGCTTGGCACGAGAGGTGGCTTGCTTGGCTTTTGAGGCGTTGGCCGAGAAGCGTGATACGAATTGCTGCAATTCGGCAATTTGGGCTTTTTTCTTCGCATTTTCAGATTGCATGCGCTCACGTGCCGCGGTCGAGGCAATCATGAAGTCATCGTAGGTGCCGGGGTAAATACGGATGTCACCGTAATCAATGTCGGCCATGTGGGTACAGACGGAGTTTAAGAAGTGACGATCGTGCGAAATGATGATCACAGTGCACTTCATGTTGTTGATGATGCCTTCTAACCAACGAATGGTGTTGATGTCCAAGTTGTTGGTGGGTTCATCGAGCAACAAAATATCTGGATTCGAAAACAGCGCTTGCGCTAATAACACCCGTAGTTTCCAGCCGGGTGCGACTTCGCTCATGGGGCCAAAATGCTGTTCGGTCGGTATCCCCGCGCCGAGTAACAGTTCACCGGCACGCGATTCGGCGGTGTAACCGTCCATTTCGGCAAACTCACCTTCCAGTTCAGCGGCACGCATGTAGTCGTCTTCGGTGGCTTCTAGGTTGGCGTAAATGGCGTCACGCTCTTGTTTGACGGCCCACAGTTCTTTGTTGCCCATCAGTACCGTATCCATCACGGTAAATTCTTCATAGGCGAACTGATCTTGGCTCAACTTACCCAGGCGTTCGTTTGGTGACACGCTGACGTTGCCCGACGTTGGTTCCAGTGTGCCATCGAGGATTTTCATGAAGGTGGATTTTCCACAGCCATTGGCACCAATAAGGCCATAGCGGTTGCCGTCACCAAATTTGACGGAAATGTTTTCAAATAAGGGTTTGGCACCAAACTGCATGGTGATGTTAGCGGTAGAGATCACAATGGGATTCCTGAATTACGATGACTTCGATTTGGGTTTGAGCGATAACGTGCGACCGGTTTTCGGGCGAGCATTGTAGTGCTTACGTGGCCGTTGTGCGACTTCTGTGCTGGTGGGTTTTTCCACCACGCTGTCGGTCGCTGTGTTGGTCGCTGACGAATTACCCGTGCTGGGCTTGGGTTTGTGCGCGCGGCTAGGCGCATGACGCTCGTCGTCAGAGCTGAGACGAATGCCGTTTTCTTCGATGACGATGTGTCGATCTTTGAATAAACTGCCAATGGCCATTTTAAAGGCCCGCTTACTGACGCCCAAATGCAGCTCGATCAAATCCGCAGGGCTGTAGTCGTTGAGCGGAAGACTACCATTACTGTCGTGCAATTTTTTGAGAATGCGTTTACGCAATGACTGTGTTTTTTCATAGCCTAAGGGCTCAAGGCTTAAGTCGATGCGTTTGTCATCGCGGATGCGCTTGATGTAGCCGTCTACTTTATGCCCCGGACGGGTGGCTTTGCGAATGTCGTCGTTGTGTAACACGCCCCAAAACTCGTGATTGATCACGGCTTTATAGCCCAGCTCGGTACGATGACTAATGATTAATGACACGCGATCCCCTTGTTCGAATGGGGCGTTGCTTTCACCCCAAGGGCTGTTGATGTCGTCTTTCAAAAAACGATTTAAGCGGGTCGAGCCGATCAAGCGTCCGGTATTGTCGAGGGTGACATACACTAGATACGATTGCCCCACTTCGAGTTTTTGCTTTTGCTCGGCAAACGGCACCAATAAGTCTTTGACCATGCCCCAGTCGAGGAATGCACCAATTTGGTTGACGTCGACGACGGTTAAGTAGGCCACTTGCCCGACTTGTGCTTTGGGTTTTTGTAGGGTGGCAATCCAGCGATCTTCGGAGTCGAGATAAATAAAAACCGTCAGCTCATCACCGATTTTTGTGCCTTCGGGCACTTGTTTGGTCGGCAGTAGAATAGGATCTTGATCGTCATCGTCGAGGTAAACACCATGCGGCGCTATGTCGGTGACTTTGAGTGTGTTGTAGCGTCCGAGTTCGGCCATGACGAGTATCTGCGTGCGGTAATCTGAATAGGCGGCAAGTTTAGCACAATTGGAATGAAATCACCGCCCCCGAACGGCCGAGTTAATGGCGATAGATGGTTTCTATCAAATGATATCCAAACTGCGTTTTTATTGGGCCCTGTACGGTGAGTAAGGGGCCTTTAAATACGGCGTCATCAAACGCTTTGACCATCTCGCCTTTATTGAATTCTCCTAAGCTGCCGCCATTTTTTTTGGAGGGGCAGGTTGAGTGTTTTTGTGCGAGTTTGCTGAAGTCCGCACCGGCAGACAATTGTTGCTTAATCGCTTCGGCTTGCTCTTTGGTTTTGACCAAAATATGGCGGGCACAGGCACGAGGCATGGCGATTCTCCTTCACGTTACTACGCAATGTCACAGTTTGCATTCGCGCCAAGGGCAACCCTGTGCGAAAATTAGCGCCATAGTCTATCCGAACTGAACTGACTTGGCGTTGATTATTGCTGTTTGGCAGCGGTGTTTGTGTTAAGTGGGTTATTACAAAGAGAAATTAGCCATGAGTGTTCATGAAATTCGTCATCCTTTGGTGCGCCACAAATTGGGTTTGATGCGTGCAGGAAGTATTAGCACTCGCAGTTTTCGTCAGTTGGCTGGTGAAGTTGGTAATTTGCTGACGTATGAAGCCACTAAGGACCTAGAACTCGAAGAGTACACCTTGGCCGGTTGGTGTGGTGACATTCAAGCGGAGCGCATCAAAGGCAAAAAAATCACCGTGGTACCGATTTTGCGTGCCGGTTTGGGCATGTTAGATGGTGTATTGGATATGGTGCCGAGTGCCAAGATCAGTGTGGTGGGCATTTATCGTGATGAAGAAACCCTAGAGCCGGTCAGCTATTTCGATAAATTAGCGGGTGATATTGATCAGCGCATGGCGCTGGTGGTGGACCCCATGCTGGCAACGGGTGGCTCGATGGTGGCGACCATTGATTTGTTAAAACAGTCTGGCTGCAGCACCATTCGTGCGTTGGTGTTGGTGGCGGCGCCGGAAGGCATTGCCAAAGTACAGGCGGCGCACCCCGATGTGGATATTTACACGGCCTCGATTGATGAGGGTTTGAATGAACAAGGGTACATCATGCCGGGGCTGGGTGATGCGGGCGATAAAATTTTTGGGACACATTAATCATGACTGATACAACCACCGTGTCATCGTCGCGGTGGCAATCGTTGAAAACCATGCTGGCGGGTCTGCAAATGCTGTTTGTGGCGTTTGGTGCCTTGGTGTTAATGCCATTGCTGACGGGACTTGACCCAAACGTGGCGTTGTTCACGGCTGGCTTGGGAACCTTGGTCTTTCATTTTCTCACCAAAAACAGTTTGCCGGTGTTTTTGGCGTCGTCGTTTGTGTTTGTGGTACCCATCACCTTCAGTGTGCAGCAGTGGGGCTTACCAGCCACCATGGGGGCATTGATGTTTGCTGGGTTTGTGTATGTGTTGCTGGGATTGATGGTGGCGTGGCGCGGTCCCGGTTTTTTACACCGATTTATGCCGCCAGTGGTGACGGGCCCGATCATCATGGTGATTGGTTTGGGATTGGCGCCCATTGCCGTGAACATGGCGATGGGTAAAAGTGGCAATGGTGCTTATGAACTCTTTAATTATACCGATGCACTGTGGGTATCCTTGTCGGCGTTAATCGCAACATTGGTTGTTGCGGTGGCGGCGAAAGGCATTTTCCGTTTGGTGCCCATCATGGTGGGTGTTTTGGTGGGTTATGCCGTGGCGTTTTGGCTGGGCATGGTGGATTTTACCGCGGTGCAGCAAAGCAGCTGGTTTGGTGTGCCGCAATTTGTGACGCCTGAATTTCATTTGGCGGCAATTTTATTCATGTTGCCGGTTGCTATTGCTCCTGCCATTGAACACGTGGGTGATGTGCTTGCCATCGGCAATATTACCGGCAAAGACTATGTGAAAGAGCCTGGCTTGCATCGTACCTTGATGGGCGATGGTTTTGCCACCACCGCCAGTTCTTTGCTGGGTGGGCCACCGAATACCACTTACTCGGAAGTGACCGGTGCCGTGATGCTCACCAAAGCATTCAATCCGCGCATTATGCTGTGGGCCGCTGCGTTTGCGATGTTGCTGGCGTTTTTGGCCAAATTTGGGGTGGCGTTACAAACCATTCCAACGCCGGTCATGGGCGGCATTTTAATCTTGTTGTTCGGTTCCATTGCGGCGGTGGGAATGAATATTCTGGTTAAGGCGCAGGTGGACTTGGCCGATCAGCGGAATTTGGTGATTGTGGCGACCACCTTGGTGTTTGGCATCGGTGGTATGGCGTTGGGTTCGTCCGATTGGCATCTACAAGGCGTCAGTTTGTGCGGTTTGGTCGCCATTGGTTTGAATGCGGTATTGCCTCGTTCGCAGCCCGATTGTGATGACTTGCACGAAGAGCAGCAGGTTGTTGATGACCTTGTTGACCACGGTCGCCGTTGATGCTGGCCTGGTTATTTGCTCTGACGGGGCTGGCGGCACTGTATGTGCTCTGGCAATATCAGCAACGGGCTCGCATGCGTGCGACGGCGTATGTACGGCAGCAATGTCAGCAGCAGGGTTTGCAGTTGTTGGATGACACCTTGATGCTGGCATCCATGGGCTTGCAGCGGCGACCGTTGCGCATTCGCCGTCGTTACGATTTTGAGTTTGCATCGACCGGCGACAGTCGCTATCAGGGGCATGTCGTGTTGTGTGGTTTGCGTATCAGTGCCTTGTATTTAGACGCCCATCGCGTGTCGTGAATAGGATGATGTGATGACGATGATTGACGTACAACACGAACCAGAAAAGCAGCGCTTTGTTATTTATCATGAGCAGGGTGACTGTCTGTTGGAGTATCGGCTAGAGGGGCAGTCGATCGATTTTACCAGTACGTATATTCCGTTTCGTTTGCGCGGCCAGGGCTTGGCTGAAGCCTTGGTCGATACGGGCTTGGCGTGGGCGCAAGCACAAGGCTATGAGCAGCACGCCAGTTGCTGGTATGTGGCTAAGCGTTTAGCGCGGTAAGCGCATAAACTCAATCATCCAGCGGCCAACGGTGTCGGCATCGGTGGTTTGTGGCAACGAGGCCATGCCCGCTTGATACGTGTCGGCACCAATGGCGGTTTGGCGGCGCTGTAATAGTCGTTGTAAATACTCGGGGGTAAACTCTGGGTGTCCTTGCACGGCAAATACGCGGTCTTGAATGACAAAGGCGTCATGGCGACAAAAGTCACTACTGAGTAGGCATTGTGCGTGCGGTGGTAGTTGTTCTACTTGGTCTTGATGGCTGTACAGTAAACGGATGTGTTGGTGTTGATCATTGAGCCACGAGGGGCGGTGCTCTACACGGGTGGTGTGTACGCCAATCCCCCAGCCTTCGCTGTGCTTGGCCGCACGGCCACCTAATGAATGAGCCAGCAACTGGTGACCAAAACACACTCCCAATAAGGGTTGGCGCTGGTCGTAGGCATGATGAATCCAGTGTTGAAGCGGTTTGATCCAAGCCAGATCGTCATATACACCCGCTTTCGAACCGGTGATTAGCCAAGCGTCGCACTCGTTTAAATCGGTGGGTAATTCACCGCCTTGGATGTCGTAGTAACGAAAGTGCATGGAAGGGTTTAAGGCACTGAAAAAACGAGCGAACATGTGACCGTAGGATTGGTAATCGGGCAGCAAATCATCGTACAGCGTGTCGGTTTCAAGTAAGCCTAGCGTGATCATGTAAATCGAGTTCCTGTTGGTCGGTGGCCAGTTAGTGAAGCGCGCTGGACGTGTGGCTCCATGGTGTGGTGGCCTGTCCGTGACGTCCTTTGCGCAGCGGCTCCAAAATGCCTTCCAAACCATTGATTTTGATTTCTAATGCCAAGCTCAGTAAGTGCCCTAATTGGCCGTTTGGCATGCCTTTTTGATTGAGCCAGAGTAGGTATTCTTCGGGAATGTCGATCAATACTCGACCTTGATACTTGCCGTAGGGCATGGTGAATGTGATCAGTCGAATCAGGTCACTTTTATCGAACATCGGGGCATATCCGTACGGAAAGAATGCCCCTATGATGCGTATTAATGCGCGCCGCCGCAACCGCTTTACTCGGGATTAATGCGCACTTTGGGCAATGCTATACCATTCCATCATCTTTTTCTGAGCATCGTCTGGAGCAATGTTTAATTGTTCCAGTGTCGAGCAGGGCTGCCATTCCTTTTTGCCATCTTGTAAAAAATACAAGGCCAAAGCGATGATGTTCGCTAAGGTGGAATCTGGGGCGATCTGCTGATTGAGATCGGCACGAATCAAGGGAATGACACACAGGCTGTCAGGAAACTCCCACGTTTTTAACAGCTGCGCACCAATCTGTGCTTGATGTAAGTCCAGCATGTGCGGAATATTGGCGGCGGGGGTATCGGTGTTGTCGAGCCAGCGCAGTAAGGGCAGTGCACCGATGCATTGCAACAGCCCAGCTAAATAGGCCTCGCCTGGGTTCGCTTTGAGTGCTTTGGCCATGGTCATGGCCAGCGCCGAAATGCGATTACTGTGTTGCCAAATCATTTCCAGTTCGTGTTTGATGTGCTCGTGCCGAGCGCGAAATAGTTGTTTGAGTGCCAAGCTAATGGCCAATTGACTGCAATAGCCAACCCCCAGTAAGCCGATGGCCGTGGTTAAGTCGGCAATGTGTGTCGGCCGACCGACCAGCGGACTGTTGCTGATGCGCACCAACTGTGCGGCAATGGCAGGGTCGTGCTCAATAAGCTGAGCGAGGTGATCACTGGTGAGTTCGTCATTATGACTGGCTCGTAGTATTTTTTGGGCAATGGACGGTAGGGTGGGTAACGCAAGCTGTCCCTGTTCAATCGCGGTCAAAATATCCTGCACGGCAACCATCAATGGCCTCCTAGGGCGGCGTGAGCAGCGTGTAATTCTTCGTCCAAATCCTGCCATTGTGTGACTTCGTTGTCACTATCTAAACCCAAACGCTGATACGAACTGATTTGACTGACATCGACTTGCCCGAGTGGGTGGTCGCTGTCACTGTAACTTTGTAAGGTCGCCACTTGCACCAAATCGACGTAGGTGGCTTGCTCGGCTTGGTATTGTAAGTTGAGATACTGACGCGGGACGTCGACCAGTGCCGCCGGAAATTGCCATTGTTTGAGAATGTAGGCACCCAGCGCAGGATGCAGTTTATCGATCACCGTGTTTAACGACAGGCTATCGGAAATCAACCCTTCGTTCTGTTCGGCGTACGCTAAAATGGGCAAAATGCCGATTTGGTGAACCAGCCCAGCCAGCATGGCTTGATCGGGCTGTAATCGCGTAAAGTGTTTGGCCAGCACTTGCGCCGAGGCGGCAATCTCCATCGAGCGTGACCAGCATTGACGCATACGTTGATCAATCACATCGTGAGTTGCTTGAAACATCTGCTCCATGGCTAAACCCATGGCTAAGTTGCTGGTGAAATTGATTCCTAAGCGTGAAATGGCGGTGCTTAAATCCGTCACTGGGCTGCTGGTTCTGACCAGTGGGCTGTTGGTGACTTTGATAATGCGGGCACTCAGGGCCGCATCTTGACTGATGATTTGGCTTAGGTCCTGAATCGTGGCATGAATATCTTCAGCCACATCGCGCACACGCAATGCCACTTCGGGCAAGGTAGGTAATACCAACGTGTCATTTTTGACTTGTTGGATTAAGTCGTTGCGAACCTGTTCTAGCAGGGTACTCATGTCATGGCCTCATGCAAACACCGCCCTCTCAGAGGTCGGGTATTAAGATGGATTGTCGTCAGTATAGGCGATGCTGTGCCATTCGAGAGGATGTGAATCAATGATGACCGTATTTGTCGTATGTTGCTGATCAATAATGGCCAAACCGCTGTCGGTATGCCAGCTGGCCAGCTCACCCAGGTTGCGCTGCTCGGTATCCGTGATCTTGCTCAATATCGACAACGGCAATGCGTTTGGGCTGTAAACACGCACCAGTTGTTTTTTACTTTTTCCGAGATACTGTAAACGCGCCACAATCTCTTGACCGGTGTAGCAGCCTTTATTGAAACTGACACCTCCATGACGGTGCCAGTCGATATTTTGCGGAATCCAATGTTCGCGTGTTGGCTCATTGACCCAAATAATGCCTTGTTGATCATCTGCTTGGCGCCATTGTTGTTCGTCTATCAAGTGTGCTGCGTTGCTTAGGCGCGGTAGGGCTTGCTCGGTCTTCAGCCAATATTCGAGGCCTTGAGGCCAGCTGAGCACACGTTCGTTCGTGTCCCAGTTGAGGGCGCGGGTTGTTGACGTCGTATTGCTCAACGTATTGTCCGCCAGCACCACCCATTCATCACTGATGTCGTCGAGGGTGACTTTAAAGAACACGGCATACTTACTTAAATGCTGCTTTAACGTAGACACTTGTTCGCGCGGCATGCGCAGCCAAACCTCATTGTCTTTGCGGGCGATGACAAAGTTGGCAACCATGCGCCCTTTGGCGGTACAGCATGCGCCTAAAGACCAGTGTTGATCATTCAGTGTGTTGACGTCGCAGGTCAGTTGCCCTTGCAGGAAACGCACAACATCGTGGCCATGAATTCGCAGTAAGCCCATGGTGCTGAGCCAAGTTAAACCCTGGGTATGAGCTTGATGTGGAATAAAACGCTGATCAATATGACCAAGGGTGTGTAACTGTTGAGCTAATGACATACAGAAAAACTCATGATGAACTGGGCGAGGTAGCAACATGTTACTCACAAACAGTCATTGAAAGTACATGGCCTTCTCGGTCATGATAACCGCCCTAATCAAGAGCCTATTCATTGGCTGCCGTGTGTTGCTGTCGTATTGAATAGGATATGGTGTTTCTAGTGGGTCATTTCAAGTCGGAGGCCTTTGTGTCTGAGAATGTCGTTGAAAATCAAGCAAACGAAATTGCGTTAAAGCGCTTAATTTGGCATAGCCGTCGTGGCATGTTGGAATTGGATTGCTTACTGCTACCGTTTGCGGAAGAAGCACTGCCTAGCTTGTCGGCTCAAGACCAAGCCTTGTACGAGCGCTTTTTAAGTCATGAGGATCCGGATTTGTTTGCCTGGTTAATGGAGCATCAGCCAGCAGACGATGGTGAGTTAGAACGTATGGTGGCGTTGGTGCTGGGTCATGCGCGTAATCGCAAACCGTAGTTGGACGATTCTGCCGTCTAAGCGCCAGCGTCACCTTGATGGAATGACGGCTTTGCTGTTGTTTCTGCTACTCGCTTTCATGGGCAGTGCATTATGGGCGTCGGCCATCGCTCAAATTGGTTGGCTGGTTGTCGTGTTGCTGTTGGTCGTGGGCTTTTGGTGTTGGTCTCGCTACCCTCAGCAGGTAGGCTGGGTATTGCATCGCGATGAACAAGGTTGGTGGTGTGATGTGGGTGACGGCGCCTGGCGGTCAGTTCGATTATGTTCGGGGTCGGTTAAACGTCCAGATTTGGTGATTTGGCAATATGGCCATTGGCCTTGGCAGCGTTGGCTATTCCGGCCCGACTCCTTTACCAGCCCGGCCGAATTTCAGCAATTACGGCGGATACTGTATCCCGATTTATAGTTCACCGAGTTCCTTTAGGTATTTGGGCGTGAGTACCGTATCAAATGCTCGCGGTAGGGCATCGGGGTAATCGCGAGAATAGTGTAATCCTCGACTTTCTTTGCGTAGCAAGGCCGAGCGAATAATAACATCCGCTACGTCCACCAAATTGCGCAACTCCAATAAGTCGTTTGAGACATGGTAGTTGCGATAGAATTCTTGAATTTCTTGGCGCAGCAAATGCACCCGATGTTTGGCGCGCAGTAAGCGTTTGGTGGTTCTGACAATGCCAACATAATCCCACATGAAGCGACGCAGTTCATCCCAGTTATGGGAGATAACGACATCTTCGTCGGAGTCTTTTACTTGGCTGTCATCCCATACCGGAGCCGTCGGAATGTCAGCCTCAAGATCCATATTAGCGGCAATGTGTGTCGCCGCTGAGCGGGCAAAGACAAAGCATTCCAAGAGTGAGTTACTGGCCAATCGGTTGGCACCATGTAACCCCGTGCTGGCCGTTTCACCGATGGCGTACAGATGAGGTATGTCGGTACGTCCGCAAATGTCGGTGACGACACCGCCACAGGTGTAATGCGCGGCTGGTACGACAGGAATGGGCTGACTGGTAATGTCGATGCCCAGCTCGGCGCACCGTTCGTAAATCGTCGGAAAATGCTCTTTGATGAACTCGGCCGGTTTATGGCTGATATTCAAGAACAGGCAATCGGCACCCAAGCGTTTCATTTCGTGGTCAATGGCGCGGGCGACAATGTCGCGAGGCGCTAATTCGCCGCGCGCATCAAAGCGGTGCATGAACGGCTCGCCATCGGGCAGCAGCAGTCGGCCACCTTCGCCGCGAACGGCTTCGGTAATTAAAAATGACTTAGCCTGAGGGTGGTAAAGACAGGTTGGGTGGAATTGGTTGAATTCCATGTTGGCGACTCGACAACCTGCGCGAAATGCCATGGCAATGCCATCCCCCGATGCGCCATCTGGGTTGCTGGTGTACAAATACGCTTTACTGGCACCACCCGTCGCAAGAACCGTTGCTCGCGCAGTAATCACATCAACATAACCGCTGTCATTATTGAGGAAGTAAGCACCCACACACCCTTGTCCGTTAAGGCCGAGTTTTTCACGAGTGATTAAGTCAATGGCGATGTAATTATGCAGTAAGGTGATATTAGCGCGCGTTTTAACGCAGTTAAGCAGTGTGTCTGAAATGGCCAAGCCCGTCGCGTCGGCGGCGTGAATAATGCGTCGCGCACTGTGGCCGCCTTCTCGGGTTAAATGAAATTTTTCGCCTTCTTGGGTAAAGGGTACGCCAAGGTCAATCAACCATTGAATGGCTTGCGTTGACTGCTCAACGGTAAAGCGAACGGCCGGTTCATGGCACAGTCCAGCACCGGCAATGAGCGTGTCTTGAACGTGCGCTTCGACACTGTCTTCTTGATCGAGCACGGCGGCAACGCCACCTTGTGCCCAGCGAGTAGAGCCAGCATCCAATTGATCTTTGCTGATGATGGCGACACGCAAGTGTTCTGGTAACGACAAGCCGAGTGTTAAGCCTGCGGCCCCACTACCGACAATAAGAACATCGAACGAAAGAGAAGAATTCATAAAAAGCAGTTCGTTGCGCAGAAAGTCGCACTATACTGTGTCCACTAGGGGTTGGGAATATGAATGCAGGCTGCATTTTTCTTTGCTTGTCACTGAACTTACCCAGGTTCGCATAATCTATCTCTGTATAACGGAAGCGGAGGAAGGTATCGTGACCCATCTTGCATTAGCGGAGCATCCGCAGCAAAGAACAGCGGAAGATAGAATGGCAGACCATCAACAAACGGATCAGCAATTAGTGGCACGCGTGCAGAAGGGTGACCGTCGCGCCTTTGATTTATTGGTGATCAAATATCAGCATCGCATCTTGTCGCTGGTTGGGCGTTTTATCCATGATTTTTCAGAAGCACAAGACGTGACGCAAGAAGCATTCATTAAGGCGTTTCGTGCGTTACCGAGTTTTCGTGGTGAAAGTGCCTTTTACACGTGGATGTATCGAATTGCGGTGAATACGGCCAAGAATCATCTGGTCAGTCGTGGCCGCCGTACCCCAACGCAAGACGTTGATTTGGACGACGCCAGCTTTTTCCCTGATGAGCAGGCCATGCAAGACATTGCCACGCCGGATGCGTTGTTGCAGCGCGATCAATTGCGTGCGGTGGTGTTTGACGCCATAGAACAACTCCCTGAAGAACTGCGTATGGCCGTGACGTTGCGAGAGTTGGATGGCCTGAGTTATGAAGAGATCGCCGAAGTAATGGATTGCCCGATCGGCACTGTTCGCTCCCGAATTTTTCGAGCGCGAGAAGCCATAGATAAACGGATGCAGCCTTTATTGTCTGTCGCCGTATCGTGTTAAGAGGTGAACCATGAATGAACGTATAAATGAATCCTTGTCGGCGTTGGTTGACGGCGAATGCGATGAGTTAGAACTTCGGCGTGTGCTGAACGAATTAGAGCAGGACTCTGCGTGCCGTGAAAAATGGCTACGCTACCAAATGATGAGCGCATTGATGCGTGATGAAGCCGTTGCGACAGTGGATTTATCTCGTGGCATCATGCAGGCCATTGATGGTGAGCCGATGGACGAAATCACACCGCTAATGACAACAGTTCATCAATCGTCGGCATCGTTGGATGCGAAAGCAGACGCGCCGCAACGAGGCTGGATGTCTTCTGTGGCCGTTGCAGCGTCGGTCACGTTAGCGGTGCTCATCGGTGTGCGTTTTTACGCCGATGTCAATGACGTGCCCGTGATGGCCAATCACTCGACAGCGCCTGCTGCGGTCGTCGCTTCAACGTCCAATCTTGCCCCTGAGGTGGATGTTGAGCAGCTTGAGCATGGGCAGCGTATGTTGCAAGAATATTTACTACGTCATACCGAACACGCCGCCCTGAATCAAGGTCGAGGTATGATGCCATTTGCTCGAGTGGCGACATTTGAACGAGCAGGAGATGCCCAACCGTGATTCATCGCATGGCCTATTTCGTTGTCTTGCTATTCAGTGTGCCGCTAATGGCTGATGATGGCCAAACAGCAAGAGAGTGGCTAGAACGAATGTCTCTTGCGATTAAGCATGTGAACTATCAAGGAACGTTGGTCTATGGTGGTCGCACCCACTGGGAAACATTGGCCGTTCATCATGCCGTGATTGATGGCGTTGAACACGAAAAGCTGTTGCACTTGACCGGCGATCCTCGTGCCATCATCCGTCATGGTGCTAAAAATGACGACCGCAACCCAAGTCCAGCGAATCCGTTGACGCAAGGACTGATCCATGCTTCGGCCGATCTGAGCGCCGTATATGAGTTGAGCTTGGGGGATCAGCAGCGCATTGCCGGACGCATGGCACAGCAAATTAACATCATGACTCGTGATCGATATCGCTACAGTTATCGATTGTGGCTGGACACGTCAACGGCGTTGTTGTTGGCGTCGGAATTACTGAACCTTGAAGGTCAAACATTAGAGCGCTTGCAGTTTGCGGATGTCGAGATAGGACATGACATCCCGCGCGCGACTTTTGAACCGGATGATCAAGCCCATTTTACGGCGATGCCGGTTCAGTCCCTGCAAGATGATCAACACGATTCTCTGCAGCAGTGGCACGCCAATTGGTTACCGCGAGGTTTTAGTGTTGCCTCGCAGTCGGTGCGTGAAGATGAGCAACAGCGTTTGATTACTCGCATGTACAGCGACGGCTTGGCTGCATTTACGGTGTTTGTGCATTTTGAGCAAGAACCCAGTATGCCGAGTATGGTGCGTCAATGGGGCGCTACGACGGCGGTAGTGCGTTATCAAGCCCATGAACAACAACAGGTGCGTATTGCGGTGGTGGGCGAGATACCCAAATTCACGGCGGAAAAGATTGCATCATCCATTACTCGTCCTTAATGATTGTCTGTTTTATGATGTTCGCTTGTGGATGGCGTATCGTTTAGGAAAGACATTCGGTTATGAATCAAGAAATAGTGCATGTGGTAGACAGCCAACAACACGGTGTTTGGGTTGAGGCGGTGAAGCAGAGTGCCTGTCAAAGCTGCCGTGTTCGCACAGGTTGTGGTCAGCGTACGCTGCAGCAACTCGGCCGACCTATGCGGTTGTGGGTTGATGCCCCTGATCATGGTTACCGTGTTGGGGATCAAGTCGTGTTGGTCATGCCGCAGGGTGGCGTAGCCCTTAGTGCATTGACCTTGTATGGTTTGCCATTGCTTGTCATGATCGTGGGTGCCATGTTAGGTCAGGCTTGGCTCGGTGAGTTGACGGCATTATTCGGTGCCAGCGTTGGCTTGCTGTTGGGTTTTGGTTTGGCTCGTTATTGGGCTGGCCGTCATTCGTGGCAACCGACCTTGGCAGAAGGTTGTCATACCGTTTCTGTATTAACTCCTATCAATCCATCGTAAAGGTAATGTTATGACTCTGTTGACTCGCGTCGTGGTCCTTTGCTGTTTGATGGTCGGTAGTGTGGCTGTGTCCCATGCCGCATTGCCCGATTTTCGTCAGTTGGTGAAAGACACATCTCCTGCGGTTGTGAATATCAGTACGGTTCAGCGTGCCAATCAATCGGCGCGTCAATTTCATGGGGTACCTGATGATGTGCCCGATATTTTTCGACACTTCTTTGGTGTGCCAACGCCTTCGCCGCATGGGCAGAATGAACGAACTTCGCTCGGATCGGGATTTATTGTTTCTCGTGATGGTTATATTTTGACCAATAATCACGTAGTAAAAGATGCCTCCGAGATTGTCGTGCGCTTGAATGATCGGCGAGAATTGAACGCTACCTTAGTCGGCTCCGACCCCAGTTCGGATTTGGCGTTATTAAAAGTGGATGCAAAACGCTTGCCTACCGTGAAAATAGGTGACTCAGATCGTTTGGAGGTGGGTGAGTGGGTGGTCGCGATAGGATCGCCTTTCGGCTTTGATTATTCCGTCACGGCGGGCATTGTCAGTGCGATCGGGCGCAATTTACCCAATGAAAATTACGTACCCTTTATTCAAACGGATGTGGCCATCAATCCAGGTAATTCGGGTGGCCCATTGTTTAACTTGCGCGGTGAGGTTGTGGGCATTAACTCGCAAATTTACACACGCTCGGGTGGCTTTATGGGTGTGTCGTTCGCAATCCCTATGAGTGTGGCCGTGGATGTTGCGGAGCAATTGAAAGAAAAAGGCCGTGTCAGTCGTGGTTGGCTGGGTGTGGTGATTCAGGAAGTCAGTAAAGAGTTGGCCGACTCGTTTGGCTTGGACAAAGCCGCTGGTGCGCTGGTCGCACAAGTGGTTCGTGATGGCCCTGCTGAGCAAGCCGGTTTGCAGAATGGTGATATTATTACGCATTTTTCTGGTCATGAGATTGAACGTTCTGCGGATTTACCGCATCGAGTGGGACGTGTGAGCCCAGGCACGAAAGTGCCTCTCGATATTGTTCGACAAGGTAAGCGTGAAACGATACAGGTCACGGTTGGCGCATTACCGGATGGTGATGGTGCGGAAGTGGCCGGTTCGCGATCACCCTCACATGAAAATCACCGTAATCGTTTGGCGTTAGTGGTGTCTGACTTGAATGAGACTCAGCGCCAGCGAGTCGGAGATGGGGTTTGGGTGCGAGCGGTCAATGAGGGTCCTGCGGCACAAGCCGGTATTGTTCGTGATGATGTGATTACCATGATCAATGGGGCAACGATTCGTAACGTCGCCGATTTTGAGCGTATCGTTGCGCAGTTACCTGCTGATCGCAATATTCATGTCCGTATTGTCCGTCGAGGATCGGCCATGTTCATTCCGTTGCGTATTCCACAGTAATCACGGTTCGTATTCTGATACTCGGCGCGTTAAAGTACATTGGCTGTTAGCCTTTAGCGCGCCTTTCTTGTAAAATCCAAACCCATTTTCATCAACTATCGGGTTGTCTCAGTGAGCCAGTTGGACCACATTCGTAATTTTTCCATTATTGCCCATATTGATCACGGCAAATCGACCTTGTCAGACCGTTTTATTCAGGTTTGTGGTGGTTTGAGTGATCGTGAAATGCAAGCGCAAGTCCTTGATTCTATGGATATTGAACGCGAGCGTGGGATCACCATCAAAGCACAAAGTGTGACCTTGGATTACACCGCGCGTAATGGTGAAACGTATCAATTGAATTTCATTGATACACCGGGGCACGTGGATTTTAGTTACGAAGTGTCTCGTTCGCTCTCGGCCTGTGAAGGGGCTTTGCTGGTGGTCGATGCCGCACAAGGCGTTGAAGCCCAGTCGGTAGCGAACTGTTATACCGCCATTGAGCAGGGATTAGAGGTTCGTCCAGTACTGAATAAAATGGATTTACCACAGGCCGATCCGGATCGTGTGGCGCAAGAGATTGAAGACATTATTGGTATTGACGCCACCGAAGCGGTTCGTTGCAGTGCCAAAAGTGGTTTGAACATTGAAGATGTTTTAGAAGACTTGGTAGCGCATGTGCCTGCTCCAGAAGGTGATCCCGATGCACCACTGCAAGCACTGATTATTGATTCGTGGTTCGATTCCTATTTGGGCGTGGTGTCTTTAGTTCGTGTTAAAAATGGCGAGATCCGTAAAGGGGATAAAATTCGCTTGAAATCGACCGGTCGTGATCATGGTGTCGATGGCGTGGGTATTTTCACCCCTAAGCGGAAAGAGACCGGGCGCTTGGGTACAGGGGAAGTGGGTTATATTGTTGCGGGTATCAAAGACATTCACGGTGCGCCTGTGGGGGATACCATTGTCAGTGCCAAACACCCTGATACGGCTATTTTGCCGGGTTTTAAAAAGGTCAAGCCGCAAGTCTACGCCGGTTTGTTTCCCGTAAGCTCGGATGATTTTGAGTCATTCCGTGATGCGCTAGAAAAATTATCATTGAACGACGCGTCATTATTTTTTGAACCTGAAAACTCGGATGCCTTAGGTTTTGGCTTTCGTTGCGGCTTCTTGGGTATGCTGCACATGGAAATCATTCAAGAGCGCTTGGAACGTGAATACGATCTGGATCTGATTACCACTGCACCGACGGTGATTTATCAGGTGTTAACGCGTAAAGGCGATATCATTGAGGTTGATAATCCATCGAAGTTGCCCGATGCCGGTACCATTGAAGAAATGCGCGAACCCATTTGTGAGGCCAATATTTTGGTGCCGGAGCAATATTTGGGTAACGTCATTTCCTTGTGTATTGAAAAGCGCGGTGTGCAGTTAGACATGCAATTCACCGGCAGCCAAGTCGCCCTCAAATACGAGTTGCCGCTCGGTGAAGTGGTGATGGATTTCTTTGATCGCATCAAATCGGCCAGTCGCGGTTTTGCGTCGCTGGATTACTCCTTTGTTCGCTTCCAAGAGGCACCACTCGTGCGATTGGATGTGTTGGTGAATGGTGATCGAGTGGATGCGCTTGCCGTGATCATGCATCGCGACAGTGTGCGTCGTCGTGGTGCGATTTTGACTGAAAAAATGAAAGAATTGATCCCGCGCCAAATGTTCGATGTGGCCATTCAAGCGGCCATGGGTAACCAAGTGGTGGCGCGTACCACGGTTAAGGCGTTGCGCAAGAACGTGACGGCCAAATGTTACGGTGGTGACGTGAGCCGTAAGAAAAAACTGCTGCAAAAGCAAAAGGAAGGCAAAAAGCGCATGAAGCAAATCGGTAACGTTGAGATACCACAAGAAGCCTTTTTAGCGGTATTGCGGGTGGATGATTAATGGCTATGTTGCGTTTAGCCTCGCCAGTATCGCAGCGCGGAGTCGGTTTGGTTGGCATGTTACTGCTGGTGTTAGTGGGCATTATTGTGGTGCGTACAGCCATTAATGTGATTCCGATGTACTGGCAGGATTATCGCATTGGTAACGCGTTAACTCAGTGGCAAGAATCCGGCTCTGTGAGTGTGGCGGAGCGCCCTCAGGACATCGAAGCACACGTGCAGAGAATATTGAGCAGTAATGATTTGCAGGCTCCGTTAGAAGGCTTGCGTATTACCCGCAGTAATCGCCAACTGACGCTGGATTGGCCCTATGAGAAACGCACAAGCTTGGTGGGCAATATCGACTTGGTGGTGCGTTTTCATCATAACGTAGAATTTAGCCAGTGAACGATCCTATTTTAAAGCTTAGTCAACGCTTAGGGTATGTGTTTCAAGACGAGTCGTTGGTCTCATTAGCGCTGACGCATCGCAGTAAAGGGGAGCGCAATAACGAGCGACTGGAATTTCTCGGCGATTCGATTTTAAGTTTGGTGGTTTCTCAGTATTTGTTTGAGCGTTTTCCACAAGCGAAAGAAGGGAAGTTGACGCGCCTTCGTGCGCGTCTTGTGAAAGGCAAAACCTTAGCTGAAATTGCGCGTGAATTTGAGTTGGGTGACTTTTTGATCCTGGGCAGCAGTGTGCTCAAAAGTGGCGAGCATCGACGCGAATCGATTTTGGCGGATACCGTTGAGGCATTAATCGGCGCTATTTATTTAGAAGCGGGTTTGGACGAGGCTCAGCGCGTGGTGTTGGGTTGGTATACCTCTCGTCTGGAGAGTCTGACCTTGGCGGATCCGATCAAAGATCCGAAAACGCGTTTGCAAGAACATCAACAAAAAGAACGTTCACGCTTGCCAAACTACGAAGTCGTGAACATCACCGGTGCGACCAATGAGCAGATCTTTACCGTTCGTTGTGTCATTCCCGAATTAAATCAAGCCTTCGTTGCCGAAGGTAACAGTCGTCGTCATGCCGAACAAGCGGCGGCCGCGCAGGTACTTGATGCACTTGGCCTAGACAGTTCGACCGAGGATGAACTATGACACAGCGCACAGGATTTGTGGCCATTGTTGGCCGCCCCAACGTGGGTAAATCGACATTATTGAATCGCATCTTGGGGCAAAAACTGTCGATTACCTCTCGTAAGCCCCAAACCACACGCCACCAAATTTTAGGCATCAAAACCGAAGATGAGGTTCAAGTGGTCTATGTGGATACCCCTGGTATTCATAAGCACCAAGAGAAAGCCATCAATCGTTACATGAATCGTGCGGCGACGACCGCGGTGAAAGACGTTGATCTCATCATCATGATGATTGATCGTACGCGTTGGACGGACGAAGATGACATGGTGTTAGAAACCATTAAGCAGCAACGCGCCCCCGTGGTATTGGTGGTGAATAAAGTCGATTTCATCAACGACAAAGAAACGTTATTGCCGTATCTGCAAAAAGTCAGTGAGCGTCATGCGTTTGAGCAGATTGTGCCTATCAGTGCGAAAACAGGTCACAACATTGAGCGTTTAGAGCAACTGATCGAAAGTTATTTGCCGGAAAGTCCGTATTTTTATCCAGAAGATCAAATTACCGACCGCAGTTCTCGCTTTTTAGCCGCTGAGTTGGTGCGTGAGAAAATCATGCGCCAGCTGGGTGAAGAGTTGCCTTATGCGATGACGGTTGAGATTGAAGAGTTTAAGCACGATGGACGGTTATTGGAAATCAGTGCCTTAATTATGGTCGAGCGTGCCTCTCAAAAACGCATTGTTATTGGTGAAGGCGGTTCACGTCTAAAGCAAATTGGGCAAGACGCACGCAAAGACATGGAGATCTTATTTGATTGCAAGGTCATGTTGAACATGTGGGTCAAGGTGAAAAGCAATTGGTCTGATGATGAGCGTGCATTGCGTAGCTTGGGATACGACGACCGGTGAAACAATTGGTGGTATTGCGTCGGCAACCATGGCGTGAAAACGATTGGTTGTTGGATGTGTTTTCTGCCACCACGGGAAGACAATCGGTCGTCTGTTCATCGCGCTTAATGCCAGACTATTATCGTCTGTATGCGGCAGATTGGCGTGATGAGCAGGACTGGCCAAGACTTACCGTGTTGCAGCAGACTGAGCATTGGCCTCTGCTGAATGAACATTGGATTTGTGCCGCCTATGTGAATGAATTGCTACTGCGTTTTTTGCCCGACCGAGAGCCATTGCCTTTGTTATGGCAACAATATCAGCACACATTACACGCCTTTGCTGAACAACATTATCCTGCGCCGTGGTTGCGGTTATTTGAAACGGTTCTGCTGCAGCAAGTGGGCTATGGTATTTCATGGCAGCAAGATGCATTGGGGCTACCCATTGTGCCAAATGCACGTTATGCCATGGATGGGCAGCAAGGTTGGCAACGGGTGCAGGATCAAACGTCCGGCTACCTTGGTGAATGGATTCTGGCATGGGCGAAGGGCAATAGCCGTCGTCCAGAATTATGGCGCATGGCCCGCGATGTGTTGCGAACGGTGATTGATGCACGCTTAGATCGGCCATTAGTGAGCCGAGATTTTCTAATCTAGAAGGAGGGTGACATGAAAAACCCACAACGTGTTTTACTGGGTGTGAACATCGATCATGTGGCGACGTTACGCCAAGCTCGGGGCACACCTTATCCCGACCCTGTTCAGGCCGCGTTCATTGCCGAGCAAGCAGGTGCTGATGGCATTACCATTCATCCTCGGGAGGATCGCCGTCATATCCAAACGCGCGATGTATATGTGCTCAATGAAACACTGCAGACGCGAATGAACTTGGAAATGGCCATCACGGAAGCCATGCTCCAGTTGGCCGAAGAGGTACAACCTGCGGCGAGTTGTTTGGTACCGGAAAAACGCGAAGAATTGACCACGGAAGGGGGGCTGGATGTGGTCGCTCGTGAAGAGGAAGTGCGCGCGGCGGTGCAGCGTTTACAAGCCGTAGGTAGTGAAGTGTCATTATTCATTGATCCCGATGTGGCACAAATTGATGCCACGGTTCGCTGTGGCGCCCCGGTGATTGAGTTGCATACGGGGGCTTACGCCGATGCCGAAAGTGAGCACGAACAGCAACAGCAGTTAGTGCGCATTCAGCAAGCGACGCACTACGCACGTCAGCAAGGCTTGATTGTTAATGCGGGACATGGTTTGCACTATCATAATGTTGAGGCCATTGTCGCAATTGATGGTATGAATGAAGTGAACATCGGTCATGCCATTGTGGCGCGTGCCGTGTTTGTCGGTTTGGCCGAAGCCGTACGTGAAATGCGCGCGTTACTAACGCGGCCATTGGCTCAGTAATGCCCCTGCCGATGGAAACGCATCCCCCAGCCCTCGACGGCTTGGCTGTGTGCGCCGTGGGTTGTGATTTGCTGCGCATTGCGCGTGTAGCGGCCGTCTATGAGCGCCTTGGCGATCGTTTTGTACAGCGTATCTTAACGCCTGCCGAGCAGCAGCTCTGGCTTGAACGAGGTGCAACGTCTAATTTTTTAGCAAAACAGTTTGCGGCGAAAGAAGCGTTGGCCAAGGCCCTAGGTACTGGTATTGCGAAGGGCATTGGTTTTCAGCAATTGCAAATATTACGCGATGAGCAGGGAGCGCCCAGTGTCACCTTACTGGGCGTTGCTGCGCAGCGGTTACAGCAGCTGGGAGCCAGTCGCGCGTTGTTGAGTTTGTCGGATGATGACGGCTTAGTTCAAGCGTTTGTGGTGTTGGCAGCTTGAGCAATCAGTGTCATCCAGTCGTGTTCTTCTGCCCATTCGCGTAAGGCAATCAAGTCGTCGATCAGTTGACGCATGTGCAATGGCAGTTCCGCAAATTGTTGTGCTTTGAGAGCGATCTCAAAACGCTCTAAAGTTTGTCGTAAACAGGGCACACCACAGTAACGACTGGCGCCATGCAGTCGATGTACGGCCGCCAATAGCGCATCGTATTCTTCGCATTCCCAATGTTCGCGGATGGTGATTTCATCGTGTTGCAATGAATCCAATAGCATACGGAACATGTCTTGCGCTAAATCCACTTTATGATTCGCCAGTTTTAACGCTTCTTGAATGTCCATAATCACTTGGCAGGGTGTGCTTCGTGTGTTGATCGAGGCGTTATTTGACTCGGCGAGCGATGCTCGATAGCCAGTCCACTCATGTACGCACGCTTGCAGTTGTTCTTGGGTAATGGGTTTGGTTTGGTAGTCGTTAAGCCCCGCACGAATCAGTTGTTCCTTTTCATCGGCCATGGCGTGAGCGGTTAAGGCGATGATGGGCAGGGCACCACGACCGGGTAATTTACGAATGAACTCGGTGGCTTGCAGACCATTCATACCAGGCATTTGAATGTCCATAAACACCATTTCAACGTGATGGTGTTTGACCATCTCGATTGCTTCGGCTCCTGATGTCGCCGCCAAGGCTTCCACGCCCAGTTCTCGTAATAAGGTCATCACCAATTTGAGATTTGCGGCATTATCATCCACGGCCAAAATACACGGTGGTTGACGTTCGTAATGCGTGGCGGTGTCTGATTGCTGGGTTGGTGTATTCAGTGTTTGTAGAATATCGGTTTCGTCGAGTAATTGGCCTAGGGCGTGTTGCAGTTTCTTATGAGGACAAGGATGGGTCAGCGCCACCGCCGCACCCTGTTGTTTCAGCCATTGCAGTTCTTGCGCCCGCATACTATTGATCAATACCACCACCGGTTTGGTGGATTGTTGCAGCCATGATGCGATGTGTCCGCGCCCTCCGTTTTCTAGCCACTGCCGTTCGATCGAGAGTAAAAGAATGTCCTCATCGGGTTCGGGTTGTGCGAGCCACTGCTGCAATTCTCCGCGCTGATTCAAGTCGGTGTAATTCAGTTGCCAGTGGGTGAGTAAATTGCTCCAGTGCGTTCGACTAATAGCGGCGGGTTCATAAAAGGCAATTTTTTGCTGATGGAAAGGCTGGTAAGACTCACAATCATGGCAGAGTGCCAGCTGCACACTAAAGACAAAGCGAGAGCCGTGGCCAATTTCGCTGAAGGTTTGAATATCACCATGCATGGCATCAATCAGGGCTTTCGAGATCACCAGGCCTAAGCCAGAGCCGCCATATTGGCGAGCGGTACTTCGGTCACCTTGTGCAAACGGTTCAAACAGTTGAGCCAGTTGCAGTTCGGTCATGCCGATACCACTGTCACGCACTTCAAATTGAAGATTGACTTGATCGTTGTGGCAACTAATGAGCGATACCATGACACTGACGCTGCCGCGCTCAGTGAATTTAATGGCGTTGTTGACTAAGTTGACCAGAATTTGTTTTAGACGCAAGCGGTCGCCCATGAGTTGGACCGGCACATCGGAATAAATCAATTGTTCAAATTGCAGACCTTTGTTAAACGCTTCCGGTGCCAGCATGGTCATGACGTCATCCATCACATCACGAAGATTGAAATGATCGTGGTCGATGATCAATTTGCCCGCATCAATTTTCGATAAATCTAAGATGTCGTTGATGATGTTCAGTAAATCGTGAGAGGACTTAAGAATGGTTTGCACATGATCGTTTTGGTGTTCGTTGAGAGGGGATCGCGCCAAAATGTCAGTGAAGCCGATAATCCCATTTAATGGGGTGCGAATTTCGTGGCTTACATTCGCCAAAAATTCCGACTTCATTCGACTGGCGGCCATGGCTTGTTTGCGCCCTAACGCCAATTCGCTGTTGCGAATTTCCAGCTCGTCGAGGGTTTGTTGCAAATCTTGTGTGGTTTGTTCGATATTTTGTTGGTGTTCGATTTGATTACGCTGTAGAGCGCTGGCCATGCCATTGATGCCGGCGGCCATCCGTTCGAATTCAGCCCCATGAGAAATGTGCACGCGTGTTTCGAGTTTGCCCTCGGCCAGTTGTTCGAGGGCTTGCAATATCTGGTCGAACGGTTTGGATGTTTGCCGTGCGATGCGCAACCCGAGCAAGACACACAGACCCAGTGTGCCTAGGGTAATGGCAAAAGCGGATACGGTATTTTGATAGCGTTGTAAGCGGGTGTTGGTGTTGGATAGTTCGACTTCCGCCCAACCCAGTTGTGGCAGCGGTGTGGTGCGGGAGGTGAAAAAGGGTTCGGCTGCTTGATCGGTAATGGTTAGGTGTTCAGCATAGACCGGCGCTCTTACTCGTATCGAGCCTTCGGTGCGAATCAATTGCAGTTGGTTGTTACGCAGTTCCATCGAGCCCACGCGCTCATTGATCATGCGCGGTCCTGCGTGCGCTAGCGGATTCACGTCGTTGTCATAAATGGTCACAGAACGTACATCACGTTCTTCCAGCATGCTGCTAGCGATGTTCTGTAAAATACCGCCATTGCCGACCATGATGCCGTATTCGCAGGTTGGGGCTAGTTGTTTGGCCATGGCCATGGCGCGCTGATCCAACAAATCATCGAGGTCACGATTGCGATCAACAATAAAGAACGTGCCCAAAACCAATGAAATGAGCAAGCCAGGAACGATGGCTAAAAACAGAATGCGGTTTTGAATGCTCCAATGGTTCATCGGACGGCTTCTTGGCAAAAAGATAAGAGTATCGACCCGCTTGCATGCGCGCAAGCTCGTAACGGACGAGAATATAAGCAAATTGCCAATTGGTATTACCTATTCTTCGTAGTTGCCAGTAACATAGGCCGAATTTTTCTCGTTAGAGGCATTGTTTGTGGCCAATACACAGTACCCCACCATTGCGGATTGCGTTGGTAATACCCCGCTGGTGCGTTTGCAGCGGTTGTTACCCAGTACCAGTAGCAATACCATTTTATTGAAATTGGAAGGCAATAACCCAGCCGGATCGGTGAAAGATCGCCCCGCATTATCCATGCTGCAACAGGCACAAGCGCGCGGGGACATTCAGCCGGGTGACACCTTGATTGAAGCAACCAGTGGCAATACGGGGATCGCATTGGCGATGGCCGCCGCCATCATGGGCTATCGCATGATTTTGATCATGCCCGATAATGCCACCATGGAACGACGGTGGGCGATGACCGCGTATGGTGCGGAATTGATTTTGGTACCCGATGGCATGGAAGGTGCTCGGGATTTGGCATTGGCCATGCAAGCACGCGGTGAAGGTCGGGTATTGAACCAGTTCGGTAATGTGGATAATCCATCGGCGCATTACCACAGTACCGGCCCCGAAATTTGGCAGCAAACGCAAGGGCGAGTCACGCATTTTGTCAGTTCCATGGGCACTACGGGCACCATTATGGGGACGTCGCGCTACTTAAAAGAGCAAAATCCAGACGTTCAGATCATTGGTTTGCAGCCGTCCGATGGCGCATCCATCCCCGGTATTCGTCGCTGGCCTGAAGCGTATCTTCCTACCATTTTTGAGCGCGATCGTGTGGATCTTGTGCTGGATATTGGCCAGCAAGAAGCCGAACACACCATGCGTGAACTGGCCCGTAAAGAAGGTATTTTTTGTGGTGTGTCATCAGGAGGGTCGGTGGCCGCCGCGTTAAAACTGGCACAACAATTGGATGGTGCCACCATCGTGGCCATTGTCTGTGATCGTGGCGATCGCTATTTGTCATCCGGTGTGTTTGCCGATCAATGATGCGTGCATCGTGATCGGTTACGGTATCGCTTGGCAATACCTCTGTAGTACTTCAAGACATTAGGAGAAAGGCGTGGCCACATCGACCACTGAGCGGCAGTTAACGTTACACATCGACAATTTCACCTCGGATGGGCAGGGTGTCGCGCGTCGTCAGCGTGATGTTTACTTTGTCCCAGGCGCTTTACCCGGTGAGACGGTCGAAGTGGCGTTGCAAGGTCGTCGTAAGCAAGTGTGGCAAACACGGCTGTTGCGCATTATTGAATCATCTGAACAGCGCACCGAGCCACCGTGCCCACATTATCAACGCTGTGGTGGTTGCGATATTCAGCATCTGCGTTATGACGCACAAGTGGCGTTTAAGCAGCAGCGCGTGATGCGTGAATTTGAGCGGCAAAAAATCTCGGTAGCGAATTGGCAGCCAGCCATTGTCGCGGAGCCTTGGCACTATCGTCGTAAAGCTCGTTTGGGTGTGCGTTACAGTAAAGAGCGACACGCTCTGTTTGTTGGGTTTCGGGAAAGTGCCTCGCAACATTTAAGTAATGTCGATCGCTGTCCTGTCTTGCCTTCACACCCTGCGCTGAATTGGCAGCGTTGGCGTGAATGGTTAGTGCAATTGGATGGTCGTGCCATTGTTACTCAAATTGAAGTGGTGGTGGCGGACAATGCCCTTGCGCTGGTGTTGCGCGTGTTGAAACCCCTCAATGCGGCGGATCGTCAACGTTTGCAGCAATGGCAAGCGCTGTGTGAGGCGGAAGACGATTCAGCACTGCCGCTGCAGATCTGGTTGAAGGCGGATAAAGACGGCCCTGCGGAACCCTTGCAAAATGCGTATGAACCCTTATGGTATCGAGTGAATGATATTAAGCTCACTATGGGCCTAGGCGATTTTTTTCAGGTTAATGCCGCTATTAATTCGCAGATGGTGGCACAGGCCGTTGCCTGGTTAGCCCCTCAAACCCATGAATGTATTTGGGATTTGTTCGCTGGCCATGGCAATTTCAGTACCGCTTTGGCTCAGCATAGTCAGCAGGTGGTGGCCGTTGAGGTGCAAGCCGATATGGTGGCGCAAGTACAACAACAGGCGCAGCGCTTATCATTGCCTCTGATGGCGCTGCAAGCGGACTTGTCTGACGCTCAGGCACTATCAGCCTTGCCTGAACCGCACGCCGTGTTGCTCGACCCGCCAAGAGCAGGAGCCAGTGCGGCTATTGCGCATTGCATTGCACGAAAGGTGGATCGTATTGTCTATGTGGCTTGTGATGCCGCGACGTTGGCACGCGATCTCGTTCCTCTGATCAACGCCGGGTATCGTGTCAGTCAAGCCGGTATAATGGATATGTTCCCGCAAACACATCATGTGGAAACCATGGTGTTGTTACAGCGAGTAGGAAAATAACATGGTAAAAGTGCGAGACGATCAACCTTTATTGCACGATGGCTCACTGGATATTGATCGTTGGTTGACCACGGCGCAGCAATCGCAAGACATCAAGGATCCAGATGTGTTGCGAGAAGCTTTGTTGGTGGCGAAGCAATTATCGGACGAGGCCATCATTAATCGCACCTATTGGTCGATTGATAGTGTGCAAATGGGCATTGAAATGGCGCAAATCTTATTGGATTTGCGTTTGGATACCGAGTCCATTGTGGCGGCCATCTTGTATCGAGCGGTGCGTGAAGGGCGTTTGTCCTTGGCCCATGTCGAACGTAAGTTCGGCGCGGTGGTGGCGAAGTTGATCGAAGGCGTATTGCGCATGGCGGCGATCAGCGCCATACAAAATGCCAGTGATCAGCAAGTGCTGGGTCAGCGTGAAGCTCAAGTCGACAGTCTGCGCAAAATGCTGGTGGCCATGATTGATGACGTCCGCGTGGCGTTGATCAAGCTCGCTGAACGCACCTCCGCCATTCGGGCGGTAAAAGATGCCCCAGAAGACAAACGTCGTCGTGTTGCCGAAGAGGTGTTCAACATCTATGCCCCTCTTGCTCATCGCTTGGGGATTGGTCACTTGAAGTGGGAGCTGGAAGATCTGTCTTTCCGTTACTTGCAGCCCCACTCGTACAAGAAAATCGCACAATTGCTCGATGAAAAACGCCTCGCTCGGCAAGATTACATCGAAGACGTGGTGCAGCGTTTGCGTGATGAATTATTGGCCGCAGGCATCGCCTGTGACGTGTATGGGCGGGTCAAGCACATCTACAGCATCTGGCGTAAGATGAGCCGTAAAAACCTCGATTTTTCACAAATTTACGACATTCGTGCGGTACGGATTCTGGTGCCCGAGCTGCGAGATTGCTACGCCGCTTTGGGGATTGTGCATACCTTATGGCGGCACATACCGAACGAGTTTGACGACTACATTGCCAATCCGAAAGAAAACGGCTATCGCTCGCTGCATACGGCGGTCGTCGGGCCTGAGGGCAAGGTGCTGGAGGTGCAAATTCGTACCCACAACATGCACGAAGATGCCGAGTTGGGTGTGTGTGCGCACTGGTTGTACAAAGGCACGGACATCAATGCCAAAGATCATGGCTACGAGCAAAAAATCACTTGGTTGCGTCAGGTGCTCGAGTGGCATGAGGAGCTGGATGATTTACCCGAATTGGGCAGTGATCTTCGCGGCGATATGAACCCCGATCGTATTTATGTTTTTACTCCAGATGGTCATGTGGTGGACTTGCCACCGAAAGCAACGCCGTTAGACTTTGCCTATCGCGTGCATACCGAAGTCGGACATAAGTGTCGTGGTGCTAAAGTTAACGGTCGCATTGTCCCGCTCACTTATCTACTGAAAACCGGTGAGCAAGTTGAAATTCTAACCAACAGCAATGCGCAACCAAGTCGTGATTGGTTGTATCCCGAATCGGGGTATTTGCACACCACCCGAGCGCGTGCAAAGGTCGCGCACTGGTTTAAGTTGCAAGCGCGCGATCAAAACATCGACGAAGGGCGACACATGATCGTACGCGAATTGGAACGCCTTGATTTGGCCGATGAGTCGTTACAAGGCATCGCGCAGCTGATGAACATGAAAACCACCGATGACATGTTCGCTGCGGTGGGGGCCGGTGATTTACGACTCGGGCAAATTGTCAGTGCGGTGGTGCGCCAGGCCGAAGCCCAGCAGCCCATGAATCAGCAAGACTTGCCGCACATTAAAAAGCCCAGTTTGTCGAAGGCACCAAACGATGTGTACATCGAGGGTGTGGGCAATTTATTGACCAGCGTGGCCAACTGTTGCCATCCGGTTCCGGGAGATGACATCAGTGGTTATGTGACGTTGGGCCGCGGTGTTACGATTCATCGCAGCGATTGCGATAATTTTTTGCATCTGCAATCCACCGAACCGCAACGCGTGGTGCAAGTCAGTTGGGGCTACCAGCCCAACCGCAAATACCCGGTGGATATGCAAATCGAAGCCTATGATCGCACCGGTTTGTTGCGCGATGTCAGTGCGCTATTGGCCAATGAGCGGGTGAACGTTCTGGGGATCACCACACGCTCAAATACCGGTGATCATACGGCGTTAATGAGTTTGACGGTGGAGGTTGACAGCTTAGAACGTTTTGCCCAGCTGATGGGCAAAGTGTCGCAACTGCCCAACGTGATTTCCGCGCGTCGAGTACGGAGTGGTTTCTGATGACCTATGGCTTACCAGATTTACTGCACTTAATGCAGCGCTTGCGAGATCCTGACACTGGCTGCCCTTGGGATCGCAAACAAACGTTTGCTTCGATTGTTCCGCACACACTGGAAGAAGCGTATGAAGTCGCCGATGCGATTGCCCAACAAGACTGGCCGCACGTGGAAGACGAGTTGGGCGACTTGTTGTTTCAGGTGGTGTTTTACGCTCAGTTAGGGCAAGAGCAGCAGACGTTTGATTTTACGTCGATTATGGATCGATTGGTGCGTAAGTTATTGCGTCGACATCCTCATGTCTTTCCTAATGGGGATTTGACGGAGCACGCACCAGTGCCATTGGCGCTTACTGAGGCCGATATTAAGGCCAATTGGGAAGCGATTAAGGCCAGTGAAAAAATCGACTCGGAGGATCGCCCTGGCGCGTTACTGGATGATGTGCCGCTGGCCTTGCCCGCGTTATCACGAGCGCAAAAAATTCAGAAAAAAGCCGCCAGTGTGGGATTTGATTGGTCAGATCCAAAGGCGGTTTTTGCCAAAATACGAGAAGAGTTAGACGAATTGGAAGCCGAGGTGCTGGCGCAAGACCAGCCACGCATGAGCGATGAATTGGGTGATGTGTTGTTTGCCGTGACCAATTTAGCGCGCCATCTGAATGTGAATGCGGAACACGCGTTGCGCGGTACGAATGACCGTTTTCGTCAACGCTTTGCCTGGGTAGAGCAGTGTGCTCAACAAGCGGGTGGCTGGACGGCGATGACCTTGACCGATATGGAGCAAGCGTGGCAGCAAGCGAAACAACAGGAAAAACGGTTGAACGCCACGCCTACGGACAACGACTGATTCCTCCCCGGTGGCTTACTACTCGACAAGGATGCCTTTTCACGCCAGACTGAAATCAACGTGAGAGGAGGCATTATGGAAGAGTTAGATACGTTATTACGCGACAAGGTCCGTTTGTTGGGCAACATGCTGGGAACCAGTATCGCTACTCATCAAGGTGACGGTATGCTGGCTCGTATCGAGGACATTCGTCAGCAGGCCAAAAAAGCCCGAACAGGGAATGAACAAGACCGCCAACAATTGCTCGATCTGCTGCATGCACTGCGCGACGATGAGTTGGTGCCTGTGGTGCGTGGTTTTAATCAGTTCTTGAATCTGGCCAATATTGCCGAACAGCAGCACAGTGCCAGCTGGCGACGAGCGGAATGGCTTGCCGATGAAGCCGATTGTTTGTTCACCGATTTACTCGATCGCTTGCAAGCCAACCAGATGCCACTGGCGGCCATCACTGAGCACGTTGCCAATGCCAATGTGGAATTGGTATTAACCGCGCATCCGACGGAAGTCACGCGGCGAACCCTGATCCAAAAATACGATCAGATTGCCCAGCTCTTACAGCAGCGCGACGATCTGCGCGATGAACACCCAGATCAACAACATATTGATGCACGCATTCATTCGGCCATTGAAGAAATTTGGCAAACGGATGAAATTCGCCATGTTCGCCCAACGGCGGTGGATGAAGCGAAATGGGGCTTCGCGGTTATTGAAAACTCGCTGTGGTATGCCATTCCCAATTTGCTTCGTAATATCGATCAAACGCTGCAAGCACGTGGCGCTCCGGCACTGTCGTTGGATGCTGCACCCATTCGATTTGCGTCGTGGATGGGGGGCGATCGAGATGGCAATCCAAATGTCACGGCAGAAATCACCCGCGAAGTGTTGTATCTATCGCGTTGGATGGCGGCCGATTTGTTCTTACGTGATATCAACGCGCTGGGTGCCCAGCTGTCGATGCCGGATGCCACGCCAGAGTTGCAGCAGGCGTATCCGCATGCCGAGCCATACCGCGCTTGTATGCATGCTTTGCGCGATCGATTAAAGCAAACCAAACGCTGGGCGGCGGCCTGCGCGAAAGGACAAAGCAGTGACATTCAACCGCTACTTCGTGATGACGAGTTATTGCAACCCTTGCAGTTGTGTTATGACAGTTTACTGGCCAATAACATGGCCACCATTGCGAATGGCCTTTTGCTGGACACACTTCGTCGCGTGGCGTGTTTTGGTTTGGCGTTGGTGAAATTGGACATGCGTCAAGAATCGGGTCGTCACCGTCAAGTATTGAATGAATTGTGTGACTATTACGACTACCCCATTTATGAGCAGTTGAGTGAAGCGCAAAAGTGCGAGTTCCTATTGCACGAACTGCAGTCGAAGCGTCCCTTGTTGCCGCGTCGCTGGCAACCCAGCGCCGATTCGCAAGAGGTATTGGACAGCATGGCGCTATTGGCGACCGATATTGGTCAAGGGGTGTCGTGTTACATTATTTCCATGGCCGGTGAACCATCGGATATGTTAGCCGTCGCACTGCTATTGCAGTCGTGTGGTGTACGCCATGGGTTACCTATTGTGCCGCTGTTTGAGACGTTGGATGACCTCGAGTTGTCAGCGGACCGGATGAATGCGCTGTGGTCGATGGATTGGTATCGAGATTATTGCCAGCAACGTCAGCAAGTCATGATTGGTTATTCCGATTCGTCGAAAGACGCAGGACAACTGGCGGCCGTTTGGGCGCAATATCAGGCTCAAGAGCGATTGTCAGTAACCGCTCAACAGCAAGGGATTCGTTTGCGTTTGTTCCATGGTCGTGGCGGTACCGTTGGGCGGGGTGGTGGTCCTGCTCACAGCGCCATCTTGGCTCAACCTCCGGGCTCTGTTGGCGGTGGACTGCGTGTGACAGAGCAAGGCGAAATGATCCGCTTTAAATTTGGTATGCCGAGCGTGGCACAGCGCAATTTGAAGGTGTATATCTCGTCGGTATTGGAAGCCAACCATTTGCCGCCCAGTGCCGCAGAACACGCATGGCGAGCGCAAATGAATACCTTGGCTGAACGTGGGGTGCAATCGTATCGGGCCATGGTCAGAGAGCAGCCCGATTTTGTGCCGTATTTTCGTGCGGCAACACCAGAGCAAGAATTGGGTAAGTTGTCGTTGGGCAGTCGCCCAGCGAGGCGCAAAGCCGGTGGTGGGATCGAATCACTGCGTGCCATTCCTTGGATTTTTGCTTGGACGCAAATGCGTTTAATGCTACCGGCATGGCTCGGCGCTGATGACGCTTTACAAGACAGTATTGATCAAGGCAACTTGCCTTTATTGCGTACGATGTACGCAGAATGGCCATTTTTCCGAACGTACATCGATATGCTTGAAATGGTGTTGTCAAAAAGTGACGCAGATTTAGCGGCGTATTACGAAGAGCGTTTGGTTGAGCCGGCCTTACATCCGTTAGGTCAGCGTTTGCGTCAGCGCTTACAGGCGATGGTGACGGTGGTGTTGACCATTAAACAGCAGCAGCGGTTACTCGAAAATGCGCCGGTATTGCAGCACTCCATGTCGGTACGTAATCCGTATACAGACCCATTGCATTATTTACAGGCCGAACTGTTATTTCGCGATCGTGCCGGTGATGGACATGCCCTTGATGCGGTAGAAACGGCACTGAAGGTCACCATGGCTGGCATTGCAGCAGGGATGCGGAATACCGGCTAAAGGCCGATCAGGCGTGATTTAGGTTGTTTCATGCGACCAATGTCGGGAGGCGATACGCCTCCTTTTTACGCACAATCGCTTGAGCAAAATCGTGGCTCGGAGTAAGGTAAGGCCTATTTTTTTGCTGGCTGATCAAAAAATAATCGTTTTTCTTCAGTTGCACCCATTTTATTTATTGTAAGGAGTATGCGTATGCGCGTGATTCTGTTGGGCGCGCCGGGCGCTGGTAAGGGCACTCAGGCTCAGTTCATCTGCGATAAATTCGCCATTCCGCAAATCTCAACGGGCGATATGCTGCGCGCGGCGGTGAAGGCTGGCAGCGAGCTTGGTTTGAAGGTGAAAGAGATTATGGAAACCGGTGGCTTGGTTTCTGATGAGATCATCATCGATTTGGTAAAAGAGCGTATTCAGCAAGAGGACTGTGTGAACGGGTTCTTGTTTGATGGCTTTCCGCGCACCATTCCTCAAGCGCAAGCCATGTTGGACGCCAATGTGGCGATTGATCATGTGGTGGAAATTGACGTCGCCGACGAAGAAATTGTGAAACGCTTAAGTGGTCGTCGTGTGCATCCCGGTTCTGGTCGTGTGTATCATACCGTCTACAATCCGCCCAAAGTGGCTGATAAGGATGATGTCACGGGTGAAGACTTGATTCAGCGTGACGACGATCAAGAAGCTACCGTGCGTCATCGCTTAGCGATTTATCATGAGCAAACTGCGCCATTGGTTCAGTTTTATCAGCAGTTGCAGGCCGAACAAGGTGCAGTGGCGCCGGTTTATAGCCACATCGAAGGGGTTGGCTCGCTCGAGCACATCACGGCCGCTGTGATGTCCGCATTGAATGCATAAACGTTGAGTGTGCGACGATTGTATGAAAAACGGAGCTTTGGCTCCGTTTTTGCGTTATCAGGCTAAGTGATTCGGTCGTTTGCTGTCGTTTGAGAAACGCCTTTTCTTTCTTGTTCGCGGTCAAGTCCTTTTCTCGTCAGCAGTCTGATATACTTCGCGCGCGAATTTTTTGAAGACGAGATTATGGCCAATATTCTGATTGTCGATGCGTCGTCACATTGGTGTTCGGTGGCTGTCCATACCGAACATGGTGATGTTGCCTTAACCGAACAACAACCACGACGTCATGCCCAACGCCTACTGCCAATGGTGGATGACGCGTTGCAGCAAGCCAATATTGCACGCCATCAATTGCAAGGCGTTGCGTATGGTTGTGGTCCAGGTTCATTTACCGGTATTCGCATTGCCGCCGCCGTGACCCAAGGCATTGCGTTGGCATTGGATTTGCCAGTGTTGGCGGTGTCGTCGTTACAAGCCATTGCGCAACAGTATTTTCAACAGCAGGACGATGCCGAGCTCTGTGCGGTGGTGACCGACGCGCATATGGGCGAGGTGTTTTGGGGTGTTTATCAGCTGACGAGCGGCCTAGCGGTTGCTTTACAAGCTGATCAGGTAGGAAGTCCTGAGCAATGCTTGCGTCAGTTGACGGATTTCAATGGGGCGGTTGTGGGGGATGGCTTGCATTTGCCGGCCTTGGCCGGTTTGTATGGCATTGCCGATATCGCCATTGAGGCTGGCGCCATGCTACCCATCGTCTGTGCCTCATGGCAAAACGGCGATTTTGGCGAGTTGGCGGATCACCCTCCGGTGTATTTGCGTGACGGTGTGGCATGGAAAAAATTGTCTGAACAACCGAGTTTATTGAAGCCCATTTAAACGGTCAGGGAAGGTGTTATTTATGGATATCGTGCAAACCATCGTTTTGGCGCTCATTCAAGGCGTCACAGAATTTCTACCTATTTCCAGTTCGGCCCATTTGATTTTGCCATCGCAATTATTGGGCTGGGAAGATCAAGGGTTAGCGTTTGATGTTGCGGTGCATTTTGGTTCGTTATTGGCGGTGATGGTGTATTTTCGCCATGACATCGTGCGTTTGACACATGGGTGGTTGTCTACTGGGTTCACTACACAACCGAATGACGATGGCCGTCTGGCGTGGTTCATTGCCATTGCTACGGTCCCGGCTTTACTGGCAGGTGCCTTGGGGCATGGTTGGATTGAAGAACATGCGCGCTCAACCACCTTGCTGGCATTAACAACGATTGGCTTTGGTTTGTTGTTAGGTCTGGCTGATCGACGTCGGGAACAAACACGCACATTGGCGCAGATGACCTTGTGGATGGCATTGATTATCGGTTTAGCGCAGGCCATTGCTTTCATTCCGGGCACATCGCGTTCCGGTATTACACTGACGGCGGCGCTGTTTTTGGGCATGCTGCGTGTCGATGCCGCACGATTTTCATTTTTGCTATCCATTCCTTTGATCTTGGCAGCCGCCCTTTGGTTAACGCTGCGTTTATTCCAAGCCAATGTGGCGGTGGATATGGGGCTGTTATTGCTAGGTGTTGCTGTCTCTGCATTGAGTGCATGGCTGTGTATCCATTTCTTTTTGGCCTTTATACAACGCCTCGGTATGATGCCATTTGTGTATTATCGACTGGTCTTGGGCAGCATTTTATTGCTGTTCTTTGTTGAATGAGCGTCTTGATTGTACTGCCCGGCGGCTCACTTGACCGGGCTCAGCAGTATGCGCAAACGTATGGGTTCAGTTTGGCTGACCCCACGTTATTAGCGCAACCCGGCTTTCATTTGTGTCTCGACGGGCAAGGGTTGCTGCTGCGTTCTGGCGCGCAGGCTAAAGCCGATGTGCGTGTGGATTTCAGTCATGGACGAGCAGCGCATCGTCGGCGCTTTGGCGGTGGTCAAGGGCAGGACATAGCCAAAGCCATCGGTGTTGGTAAATACAAACCCAGCGTGATTGATGCCACTGCGGGTTTGGGGCGAGACAGCTTTGTGTTGGCCAGTCTTGGTTGTCAGGTGTGGGCATTCGAACGGCAAGCGTCAGTGGCCGCATTGCTGGCGGACGGTTTAGCGCGCGCCCAGCACGATGACGACATTGCCGATATCATTGCTCGTATTGACTTGCAGTACGGTGCCAGTCAGCAAGGGTTGTCGGACGCGTCGGCATGGCCGGTAAAAGCCGATGTGGTTTATCTTGACCCAATGTTTGAACACGATGACAAAGCCACGGCATTGGTGAAAAAAGACATGCAGGCATTTCGACATGTGGTCGGACAGGATGATGATGCCGAGCAGTTGTTGCCGCTCGCCTTAGCCGCTGCGCGTTGTCGAGTGGTGGTTAAGCGTGCTCGTAAAGCCGAGCCACTGGCCGGTCAAGCGCCTACGTATGCGATTGTGGGTAAGGCCAATCGTTTTGATGTTTACGTACTGGCGAAAGTGGCTCCGTTATAAGCTTGGTCAAGAAAAGAGATGCTCTTATGGTCTTGACCAAGCCGTTCGTTTAACTCTGCAAGCTGCGAACAATACTTTGACGTAACGCACCATCCAATACGGCTTCTAGCGTATCAATCATCGGATTCAATGCTTGATCAAACTGGAGTCGTTGTTGCTCATCGAGGCTGGCATGTTGTTGCTGCAACAGCTTTTGGATGAGTGTGCGGAACAACGCTTTATCGAAAAACTCCGGCGAATTGATGCCGTACAGCAAACTTAAGCGTTGTGCCAGTAACGTGCTTTTTTCTTCCAGTTCGCTGCTTGTCAGTTGTCCACTGCCGCCTTGTTTCAATAGGCTCAGCGTTAGGTAGTAGCGCTCCAATGTTTGCATCACATTATTGGCCATTCCCGATAAGAAAGCATAGTGGTTGCTGCTGGCTGGTGGCGCATGGAAGCCCTTTTCGTTTTCCAGTAGGTATCCTTGCGCCACCAAATAACGTAGCCATTCTGGAATGCACTCGGCCAGTTCGCTTTCAGACCAGTGCAAAAACAGTTCGGCCTGCAAGTATGGGTACAACTGCAACACAATGCGCGTCACGTCATCGCGGGTGTAGCGTTGATTGTTGATGAATAAGCAAGCCAGTAGTGAGGGTAATGCCATTAAGTGTAAAACGTTGTTACGGTAGTAGGTAAGCGTAACGGCTTGGCGTTCGTCGGTTTGAATCAAATCGCCCATCGGGTGTTGATTGCGCGACACCACGGCCAATGCCTCTCCGTGGGCTAGCCAATCTTCGCCATTACCGTCCGGTAAAGCGACAATGTCACTGTACGGCAGTGAGCGTAACAGTTCGCGGTAAGCTTCCATTTGTTTGACTAACAGTGATGCTTCCATCGCTTGTCTTGGCGCCGCTAAAATGGCCAATGCGATTAAATTGATGGGATTAACGGAGGCCGCTCGATTGATGTGAGTGACCACTTGATGCGCTAAACGGTCGACCACCTTAGGGGCCCAGCTTGGGCGAAAATCGCAAGATTGATAGTCCTGTTCACGCCAATCGGGTTGCTGTTGATTTAAAAAATCGGTTAGGCAAATAGGCTCACCAAAGGTGACATTAACTTTACCAAATGACCGTTTAAAGGCACGCAAGCTACTCAGTATACCCAACAAACTTTCTTTTTCTTTTTTCTTGCCACGCAACTCGCCAAGGTAGCTGTTGGCTTCAAACACTTTTTCATAACCGGTGTAGACGGGCATAAAAATGATGGGTTTTCGTGAATCGCGTAAATAACTGCGCAGGGTCATGGCCAGCATGCCGGCTTTGGGGTTGAGTGTCCGTCCGGTGCGGCTTCGACCACCTTCGACAAAGTACTCGGTAGAGTACCCTTGGGTAAACATGCTGTGTAAATATTCATCGAAGACGGCGGCGTACAATTTATTGTCACGAAAGGTACGGCGCATGAAAAACGCACCGCCGCGTCGCAAAATCGATCCGACAATGGGCATGTTTAAGTTAATGCCCGCGGCAATTTGCGGCATTTGCAGACCTTTGTGATAGAGCACATAAGACAGCAATAGGTAATCGATATGACTGCGATGACAAGGGACGTAAACGATTTCATTGTCCTTTGATACGTCTTTTAACGGCTCGATATTATGAATGGTGATGCCATCGTAGAGTTTGTTCCAAACCCAAGTCAGTAGCACATCTAAAAAGCGTACATTGGTATAGGAAATATTAGAGGCAATTTCATCGGCATAAGACAGTGCTTTCTTTTGCGCTTTGGCTTTGCTGATGCCAGTGCGTTGTACTTCTTCTTCAATCGCGGCCAGCACCATGGGTTTGTTGGGTAGGTTGTGCACCAATGTACGGCGATGGGATAAGTCGGGTCCTAATACCGACGTGGTGACTTTTCGGTTGTGAACACGCAACACACGAGCGACCTTGCGCGCCACGACTTCGGTTGAGGCGTTGTCATCCATTAACTCACGCAGAGATAATGGCTTGCTGATGTGGACAAAGGTATTGCGACCATTAAAGAGAATGGCCATTAGCGTCACTAAACGACCGCCTAGAGCACCGCTATTTTGCAGCCATATACGCAGAAAGGATTTTTCTTTTTCTGGCGCGCGTCCCCAAAATACCCGAATAGGGACAATTTGAATGTCTTGTTCAGGGTGCTGCTTGAGCCAGTCGACGTGCGCCAGTAGCGGCCGATCGACAATGGGCGTGGTGGTTTTACGGAATAACAGTCGTGAGCGCCGGTAAATACCAAAAAAATGGCGTGCGTTTAATTGCTTTTCCAGTCCCCGTTGTTTTGGGCTGCCCCAGCCCAGTTCGCTTACTTCCCGATCAATCACCAATTGCTCGGCAAAGGAGGGGGTTTGCATGGCATAGATAATGGGCAGTTGCGTATCGATATTGAACTCAGCGAGGTCAGGTCCGATACGTTTGATTTTAATGAAACGATACAACAACGCTTGTTGCCAGCGAAACAAACGGTGTCGAATGCGACGAATAATATTCATAACGAAATACAACCAGAATCAGGGAACAGAAAGAAAAATAACGGTGCTCAGGCACGCGAATCTTGTTATTAGGGCGCTCAGTTTACCTTGAGCGTGCCATTGGTGGAAATCCTTCTCGATCGGAGCGCGTTAATAATGTGGCGGTGGTGTTTCGTCGCTGAGATCTTTGAGTAAGGATTGACTCGGATCAAGGTGTTGCAATTTTTGGTGCATCATTTGTAGTGCGTGTTGTGCGACACTGAATTGCTGGCTGAGATTGCTGACGTGTTCATTCAGTTGATCAACGGTGTCTTCAAGGAAGGCCATGCGGGTTTCAAGTTCAATAATACGTGCTTCGGAATCGTTGGTTAGCACTTGTTTACTCATGATGCGCGGTACCCCGTGGCTATCGTGTTGATTTTTTTAATGAATTGGGCTTTCATAGCCAGCTTGTCGCGAGTCTTTGACTCAGTAGTCATGATAATAACGATTGATATGAGAGAAAGCATGGGTAATTTATTAATACGTAAAATTGTAGTGGCATTGGTATCTGCCATGGTTGTGTCATTAGTCGTTGTGGGCTTAATGGTTGCTATGTTGTCACAACTGACTATCGCAGGTGAAACACTGACATTGGCTGGCGCATTACAAGCACCGGGCATGTTGGCATTTACCATTGCTGTTGCCATTGTGGTTGGCATTAGCCAAGTGGTTGTCGCGCCGTTACTGGCCGGTCGTCGTCGTCGTTTGCGCGGTGGTGGTACCATTGTTGAAAGTGACGTTGAAGATGGTCGTGAACGTGGTGTGGTGAAGTGGTTCAATGTGAAGAAAGGATTTGGTTTTATTACGTGGGATCAGGGAGAAGATGTGTTTGTACATTTTCGTTCGATTCGTGGTGAAGGGCACCGCTCTTTAACCGAAGGTCAGCGTGTTAAGTTTGCCGTTGTTCGTGGCCAAAAAGGTCCACAAGCGGAAGATGTCTCTGCTGTACGGTAATCGTTCTGTGAAAAAAAGGCGGGATGAGATACCTCATCCCGCCTTTTTTTATGCCATCAATGTCATGGTGATTGTGGCTTTACGAGCCAATGAAGGCGCGTTGTAAGCCGACCGCAGAGATTATGCCTCCACAACCTGCAGATACGCCGCTGAGATGTCGTGCGCCAGATAAGCCAATCCTAACCAATCTAGGTACACGGAGCGGTCCGCGTCGAATGGGTTGATTTCTGGAAATTCAATGCCTGCGGCTTCGTAACGTTCTTTCAAAAACAACAGATAGGCATTGCCAGGTTCCAGTACCAATGCCGCACCTCCGGCGTCGGTGGATACCTGTTGCGCCAAATCAGAGGGCAGGTTTACCGCCAAAACCACGGGTGTTTCGTTGCCTTGTAAGTACAGGTTACGGCTATGTACTTTTTCTTCTGCCCAGTAATACGCCAATTCTTTGCTTTGCGTTAAAAAGATCGGTTCGGCCTGTTCGGTCGTGGAGTGACCAATGGTGCTGAGCGTTTTCAATTGGCGCTCGCGCAACGTTTGGTCGCCAGCACGAGTCAAACCCTGTTCAAGAATGTTGTTCAGCACGCCAGAAGCTGTGCCGTGATACCACACATCCGCTGTGGTCAAACCGGTGTTCGTCAGCAGTTGCAGAGTATCTTGCAGATGAGAGGGTACAGAATAATCGGTCATGTTGATGCTCCCGTCAGGCTGCGCAATCGCGCTTAAAATCAAAATAATGTCACTATTGTAACAGTTTCTGCACATGGCGGCTGCGAACCGCGGCGTACATCATTAAATAGATGATGGACACAGATAATGCGGCCACTGTGCCCCAGTTCAATCCTAACCACGGATAAAAAAGACTCACGGCCAATGCATACAGGGCCAGAGCGATCAATCCGAGAGGGTAATGTTTGATGGTCGCCGCTACCGTGTGACTGCCATAACTGGCGTGCAGTAATATCAACAGCGGCACAAAACTCACGGGGAATGCCGCCAGTACGCCGGACCACTGCGCATCGAGCACATGCGCGGCGGCGGTAATAAATAGCACGGAGGCGCTGGCCAAGGTGGCGCGAGCAATCAGGGCGATGATGGGTTGCCTTAGCCAGCGCGTAATCGCGTGGTTGTTAACAACGGGTTGAGTCTGTTCCGGAATGGAGCGGAGCGCGACGTGGCCGATGACAATGGCCACGGCGATGATGGCCATGTGCAGCGGATACCACGGAGGCAGACTTTGCAGCATGATCCCCAGAGCAAAAAATGCCAACAAGCTCAGTAGTACTACCCAAGGAAGCCAAATGCGTGAATGCCATCGTAAGCTGGCCTGTGCATAGCAATAGGCCAGAGCGAGCGCTGCGGCCAGCCCTGATAAGGTGTAGCGGGCACTGGTTGCCGCAAATTCAACCCCTTGTTCCAGTGCAAAAAAATACAATACGATGGCGCTGCCGAGCGGAAAGCCCGCCAGTACCCCGGCATGTCGTGGCCCAAGGCGTTGCGCCACCACACTTAGCAGGTACACGGTCAGGAAGGTAATGAAAATTTTACTGAAAATCATATTGATTATTCTGTCATTGCATCGGCTTGATTGTGGCATAGCCGACAGTCGGGGAGAAGCAGTGATATAATGCGATCATGAAAACACTACTTGTCATTGGCTACGTCTGGCCAGAACCCAATTCGTCGGCAGCAGGCAGTCGTATGCTGCAATTGTTGTCCGCGTTTCAATGTGCCGACTATCGTATTGTCTTTGGTTCGCCCGCGGAACAAAGTACCCATGCCGTCGATTTATCCACCCTAGCCATTGAGTCGGTATCCTTGCCGTTAAATGACGAGGCCTTTGATCGCTACATCGAACAGTTGCAACCCGATGCGGTGTTATTTGATCGCTTTATGATGGAAGAACAATTCGGCTGGCGTGTTGAAAAATATGCCCCTAACGCCATTCGCATATTGGATACGGAAGACCTGCACTGTTTACGACATGCCCGTCATCAAGCCGTAAAAGAACAACAGCCGATGTCGGCAAAACACTATTTTTCGGAGTTGGCAAAGCGCGAAATCGCGGCCATTTTGCGTTGTGATTTGACCTTGCTGATTTCGGAGTTTGAGGTCGAATGGCTGCAGCGTATTTACCAAGTGCCTTCTGCGTTGTTGCACTATTGTCCGTTTATGTTGGCCGTGACGGAGTCGGTGTTGTCGGACATGCACGAGCGTGAGCATTTTGTTGCGATTGGCAACTTCCGTCACGAACCGAATTGGGACGCGGTGTTGTATTTACAGCGATTGTGGCCGTCCATTCGTCGCCAGCTCCCACAAGCGCAATTGCACATCTATGGCGCGTACCCACCACCAAAGGCAACGCAACTGCATAATCCAAAGCAGGGTTTTCACGTGTGTGGCTGGGCCGAAGACGCGTTGGCTGTGGTGAAACAGGCGCGTGTGATGTTGGCCCCGTTGCGTTTTGGTGCTGGTTTAAAGGGCAAGTTATTGGATGCGGCGCAGTGTGGCACACCGGCGGTGACGACTTCGATAGGCGCTGAAGGCATGTACGGTGATGAGCCTGCTGCGTTGGTGGCCGATGGCGATGACGCCTTGGTCGCCGCTGCGGTGACGCTGTACCAGAACGTGGAGGAGTGGCACCGGTTAAGCGAACGCGGTGTGCGCCTGATTCCTCAACGGTTTGCCGTCGAACCGCATCAAGCGGCGTTGTTAGTTCGCGTTGAGGACTGTGTCAACGATTTGCCTGCCCACCGACTGCAAAACTTTTATGGGGCGATGTTGAGGCATCATCATGTTAAAAGTACTCAGTACATGGCGCAATGGATTGAGGTTAAGCAGCAATTCGCACAGTTCAAAGCAAATTGTGCGAACGTGCCATTGGACTAGCTGATCTTGCCGAACTTCACCTTATGAACCCTGCCGTCCTCACGTACGATGGGTTCATTACAATAACAACAACAGAGAGCTTCGTATGAAACGATGGTTACCCTTATTTATGATGATGGTGACGCTTGGGGCTGGATTGCCCATGGCACAATCATCAACCCCCGATGCGTGGCGACAACAAGCGATGGACAGCAGCCTCAGTCAAAGTGAGCGCATTGAGGCCATTAAGCGTTTATATCCGGAGTATTTAAGTGCTAATGGGGCGGTTCCTCAGCGCACCATCTGTGTCTGGGATGTATTGGGTCGCTCCGGTCCGATTTATGCCACGGCGATGGATCAACAAGCGCGTTTACTTGAAATGGGCTTAAATGTGCGCATTGAAGCCTACACCAATGAAGGGGTTTTAACGGATGATTTGAAAGCTGGGCAATGCCATGCTGGGCTTTTTACCGGCATTCGTGCGCGCTTGTTTAACCAATTTACCGGTACCATTGATGCGGTGGGTGCGATTCCGTCGTCGCAACACATGGCCATGCTGATGCAGGTATTGAGTCACCCTCGCAATGCTCCGCGCATGGAAGAAGGGCAATTTGTGGTGATGGGGTTTGCGCCTATGGGAGCGGCTTATATTTTTGTCAATGATCGTGCCATCAGTACATTGGCTCGTGCTGCTGGCAAGCGTGTTGCGGTCATGGATTACGACCCGGTGCAAGCCGAGATGATTTTAGGTTTAGGTGCTAACCCGGTTCCCATCAGTATTGTGCAAGCGGGAAGCGCCTTTAATAACAATAATGTGGATGTCTTGCCGGCACCTTTGGTGGCCTACAGCATGCTGGAGTTGTATAAGGGCATGGGCGATAAAGGCGGAATTGTGAATTACCCGTTCTCGCAATTGACCTTGCAATTGGTGGGGCGTCGCGATCAATTTCCACGAGAAGTTGCGCAGCTGATTCGTGAAGATTTTGTTCGTCGTTTTGCCGAGATAGAGCGGCAAGTTGAGCAGCAAACGGGCGAAATCCCGGAACACCTTTGGATTGCTATTAGTGATGCAGAAAAAGCCGAATACCAGCAAATGATGCAAGAAGCCCGTATTTTTTTACGTGAACGTGATTATTACCATGCGGATATGCTGTCATTGCAACGCCGTGTACGCTGTCGTTTCGAGCCCGCGCATGCGGAATGTGCTCAGCCAGTCGAATAAACGCGATATTTTCGTTATCATTCCTGCCTTATTTCCACGCAGCGTCAATCAATGACGCTGCGGTTTGTTGAGGCTTGCCATGACCGATACAACAAAAACCGTGGATTATTTACACGGTGTCACCTTAGAACAGTTGTTAACGCAATTGGTCGATCACTTTGACTGGACCGGCATGGCCGATTTGGTGCGCATCAATTGCTTTCGCGCCAACCCCAGTATTCGATCCAGCCTCACGTTTTTGCGCCGAACTCCGTGGGCACGCGCGCAGGTTGAACTGATCTATTGTCAGTGGCGAGCCGGAGCGGAGGTGGCGGGTATTCGTCAAGCACTCAAACACGCCGCTCAGTCATCGTCGTCACCCCGCTCAGACAAACCCCATTCCGATAAGACGCATTCCGATAAGCCCCGTTCAGCGCATTCCAATCATGGTGCAGCGATTGATCCGTGGCACAAAAGTCGCTGACCCCATCTTCGATGACGGGTTGCCATGGCGACAAACGTCGATGAGTCATTCATCCGCACTTTGCGCTATGCTCGCAGAGGTTGAAATCGACAGAGGGAGGCGTTTCGTTGATTCATCAATTATCGCGCTGGATTGTGATTGGCAGTGCCATTCTAGCGTTTAACGCGGGTTACATTAACAGCATTGCGTTACTCAGTTTTGTCAATAATTCGGTTTCTCATGTGACGGGTACCGTTGCCCTTGCCGCGGATGCTGCCGTCAGGGGGCAATGGTCAATGCTGCTGGCAACCGGATTGATCGTGATCAGCTTTTTCGTGGGCGCTATTGTCAGTGGCTTGGTGGTCGGTAATGAAGCGTTAAAACCTGGGCGTCGATATGGTGTGGCGCTATTGATTGAATCGGTTTTGTTGTTGCTTTCGTGGTATTGCTTCCGGCAGCAGTTTTTTTTGGGTGAACTGTTGGCCTCGGCGGCTTGTGGCTTACAGAATGCCATGGTCGCGACCTACAGTGGCTCTGTTATACGAACAACGCATTTAACGGGAATCGTCTCTGACATGGGATCGGCTCTGGGTAACGCCGTCGCAGGACGTGGTTGGTTGGCGGCTCAGTTTCGTTTACAGGGCACCATTTTTGTTGCGTTTGTCGTGGGTGCGGGGATTGGCTCGATCAGTTTTGATCGCTGGCAGTTTGATGCCTTATTGGCCGCCAGTGCGTGGGTGTTGATTGCCGCAGTCAGTTATGCACTGTGGCAAGTGAAGCAGATTGGATCGAGTGGTACTAACAATGGCTAAGGGTTTAGGTCATTCCCAAACAATGCGCAACGGTTCACCAAAATCGTCATAAATGATTCTTTTTTTGGGTTTTTTCGTTCGCAACGGGGCTTTTGCGGCTGGCGTCACGCGTTGCTCTTGTCGGCGCTGATCAATGGTCTGTAACACATCGTCCACTGGCGTGCGAGGTTCGGGAGGCTTTTCAAAGCCACTACGATAGTCTTGGTAGCCACTGCCATGCAAGCCACTGGCACCGCGTTCAACTTCTTTGACCGCGCCGCCGTGTTCCAAATACTGTTCCATCGCTTGCTGTAACTGCTGGCGCAAGTCACGTTTGGTAGGGCGTTTATTCATAAGTCGTTTGATAACGCTCGTTGGCAAACCATCAGAATACGCACTATAGCATTTTCACCGTCTTCTGTCGGCTTAGCATGGGCTGGCAGAAAAGAAAGTACGCAATGCATTATTGTAGGTTTGTTCCAGCACTTCCTCAACGTGACATTCTTTTACCTCAGCAATTTTTTCGGCAATAAAGGGCAGATAGACAGGGGCATTTTCGACACCCCGATAAGGAATAGGTGTTAAAAAAGGTGCATCCGTTTCCAATAGCAAATGCGACAGCGGCGTTGCGGCCACTACCTCACGTACGTTATCGGCTTTATTGAAGGTCACAATGCCGTTAATGCCTAAGCAAAATCCCAAATCGACGGCCAACTCCGCCAACGCCATGCCAGAGGTGAAGCTATGAATAACGCCTTTCTGAGTCATCTGTGGGGCGTATTCACGCAGCATGGCCATGGTGTCGTCATCCGCCTCGCGTGAGTGAATGACCACCGGTAGCTGACATTCTACCGCCAGTTGCAATTGGCGAGCGAAGACATTGCGCTGAACCGCGCGATCGCAATGTTCGTAAAAGTAATCCAAGCCAATTTCACCGACAGCGACCACCTTGTCATGGATGGCGTGGGTACTGATGTAGGCAGCCGCGTCTTCGTTAAACGTGGCGGCATCGTGAGGGTGAACGCCGAGTGTGGCGTAAACGTCGGCGTGTTCACAAGCCAAAGCAAGTGCGTCAGGCATATTGTCTGGTGTGACACTGATGGTCATAAAGCGCTCGACCCCCACCGCTCGTGCCGCTGCCAGAATATCACTGGCCGCTGCGGCTTTGAGATAATCTAGGTGAAAGTGTGTTTCGATGATCGGCCGCTGATAATTGGGAATGTCACGACGTTTTTTGCTGCTCATACCGAAGCCATTGTCAGAATTGAAGCAAAATTATAACGATAGCGTGGAGCAGATCCTAGTCTTGTGCCAGACTGAACGCTATCAACGACGTAATCTTGCGATCATAATTCGCGGAAGGTGTGCTAGTGAAAACGTGGTTATTGGGTTGTCTGCTGTTGTTGGCCAATGTTTCGAGTAACGCGAATGTTGAACAGATTCACATTGCGACGGATGGCGGTTGGTTGCCGTATTACAACGATGTGGGTGCTTCACCGCCAGGTTTTGTGACGGAAATCATTGAGGCTATATGGCCTTCGGTGCGTTATAGCCAAGTACCTTATGCCCGTGCCATTACCATGGCAGAAGCAGGTTTAGTGGATGCCGTCATCGTGGTGAATATCGACCAAGGACGGTTGCTGAAAGCGCCCGAATCGATCGCGCCTTACAGCATCAGTTTGCTGGTCCCTCATGAACAGGCCGAGTTGGCGAAGCAAGGTGCCGATGGTTGGTTGCAATTACGCATTGGTCTAGGGCGTGGTTATGAACCGACGTCGGATCAGGGCGCGTTTGGTGCTTATGCGCGTGCGGTTCAAGGCAGTGAGCGAATGGTGGTGTTGTCTGGCAGTCAAATTCAATCCTCGGCCGTTCGTATGATTCAAGCCGGGCGGCTGGATGCCCTGCTAGAAGGAACGGAATATTTGTATTACTGGCGACAGCAACAGGGATGGGAGGCGCGTTATGCGATTGTCGAGGTGGGTTCCTCTGTGCCGCAATACTTAGGGTTTTATCCCAGCAAGCGTGGTGAGCAATTGCGTGATGTGTTCAGTGCCGGCATGCAACGCCTGCGGCGCTCGGGAGAATTGCAGATCATCCTTGATCGGTATGGCATTCAAGATTGGCAGCCTTTAGTCCAGTAGGGTATCTTGCAATAACTCAATATTCTCGGATACGTCATCGGGTTTGTGAAAGTAGGCGATGTGGTAAATGGCTTCGCCTTCTTGAACTAGGGGAATGTTTTGCTTGCCAATCACAATCCCTTCTTGATTGGCAATGACTTGATCCAGGCATTCGCCATACGGATCGCAAATGTCCGCCAACACCTCCCCCACTTGAATTTGATCGCCGAGCTGTTTGCGGTAACGAACAAAACCGGAATCGGTTGCTCGCAGCCACGCGCTGAAACGTGCAACGACTGGCTCGACATTTGCTTTGGGGCGTTGTCGCGATGAGGCGGGTAGCATGTTGAGCGCGCGCATCACATTGATGGTGCCACGAACACCGGCGCGAATGCAGAGTTCATCGAATCGCAACGCTTCACCTGCTTCATAGAGTAAAATACGAGTGCCCATTTCTGCGGCGCATTGGCGCAATGACCCGTCACGTAAGTTGGCGTTGAGCAATACCGGCACGCCGAACGCGTGTGCCAGTTGTGAGGTAACGGCATCGTCTAGGTTGGCGCGAATTTGTGGCAAGTTACTGCGGTGAATGGCACCGGTGTGAAAATCAATGCCGTAATCGCACAGGCTGACAATCTCCTCTAAAAATAAATTGGCCATGCGCGCCGCCAGCGACCCTCGCTTAGACCCCGGAAACGATCGGTTCAGATCCCGGCGATCGGGTAAATAACGACTTTGGTTGATGACGCCATAGACGTTCACCACTGGCACAGCAATTAAGGTGCCGCGCAGTCGCTCCAGACGCGCGCTTTTGATGATGCGTGAAATGATTTCAATGCCATTTAATTCATCGCCATGTATCGCGGCGCTTAAAAACAAGGTAGGTCCTGCTCGGCGACCTACATGAACGGAAACGGGGATGGCAACGGAGGTATTGGTGGACAATTTCACGGCATCCAACTCAATTTTACGATGCTCCCCAGGTTGAACGGTTTGACCGGCGATGGTGATGGCTTTATTGCGACTCATACACAGTTCTCAAAAGAGCTCAAAAGACAAACGGATTGACAATCGTTAGCGCAACAAAATATAACGGAGTACGGTCATGTTGTCGCTGAAAACTGTCCTAGCAATGGCGGTTATGCGCAGAAAAATCCGGTACAATGCAGGTCGATTTTATAAGGTATTGGGTATGGAACACACCTTCGTTCATCTTCGTGTGCATTCGGAATATTCGCTCTATGACAGCACGGTGCGCGTTAAAAAACTGATCGCTCGTGCGGCTGAATTGAACATGCCAGCGGTGGCCTTGACCGATCAGGCGAATATGTATGCCTTGATTAAGTTTTACAAAACCGCATTGGATGCCGGGGTGAAACCGATACTGGGCGCCGACTTGTGGCTGGAAAATCCCGAGGATGTTTACGCGCCATTTCGTATCACGGCGCTGTGCCAAGATCAGCAAGGCTATGCCGGATTGCGGGAATTGATCTCGCATGCGTACATGGAAAATCAATACCACGACAAGTCGATGATCAAAAAGGAGTGGTTGTTTGCCAAGCAACAGGGACTGATCGTGTTGTCCGGTGGGCGTGATGGCGATATCGGTCAGCGCGTGATCAAAGGCAAATTGGATGCCGCTTCGGCCTTGGCGCGAGAATACCAGCAGGTGTTTGGTGATCGCTTTTATTATGAGATTCAGCGCACCGGTCGAAACGGCGAAGAGGCCGTCATGAAGGTTGGTGTGGCATTGGCGAATGAGATTGGCTTGCCACTGGTGGCCAGCAATGACGTGCGGTTTTTGTATCAAGATGACTATGAAGCGCACGAAACGCGTGTCGCTATTGGCCAAGGTTTTGCACTGGATGACAAGCGTCGTCCCAGAGAATACAGCGATCAGCAGTATTTTCGTGATGCCTCCGAGATGGCGGCTCTGTTTCATGACTGCCCATCGGCATTGGCTAACACCGTCGAGATTGCTAAGCGCTGTAACGTGCAAGTCGAACTGGGTAAGTATTACCTGCCCGATTACCCCATTCCAGCCGGCATGACGGAAGCCGACTTCTTTCGTAATATTTCCCAGGTGGGTTTGGAAGAACGGTTGGCTGTGATCTTGGATGCCAATGATCCCGATTACGCGGAAAAACGTAAGCCCTACGATGAGCGTTTGGCCTTTGAGCTGGATATCATCATTCAAATGGGCTTTCCCGGTTACTTCCTAATCGTGATGGACTTCATTCAGTGGGCCAAAGATGAAGGCATTCCTGTGGGCCCTGGGCGGGGTTCAGGTGCGGGCTCGTTGGTGGCCTATGCGCAAAAAATTACCGACCTCGATCCATTAGAATACGACTTGCTGTTCGAGCGCTTTTTGAACCCTGAGCGGGTATCCATGCCCGACTTTGATATCGACTTCTGTATGGAAGATCGTGAAAAAGTCATCAGCTACGTGGCCGACAATTATGGTCGTGAGGCCGTGTCGCAAATTGTGACCTTTGGCACCATGGCGGCACGCGCGGTGGTTCGTGACGTGGCGCGTGCCCAAGGCAAGTCGTTTGGCTTGGCCGACAAACTGTCTAAGTTGATTCCTGGTGACCCGGGTATGACACTGGAAAAAGCGCAGCAATCAGAACCCGCGCTGGCGGAGTTTTTAAACGACGACGAAGAAGCACAAGAAATCTGGGAAATGGCGCTGAAGTTGGAAGGCATTGCGCGCCAAACCGGTAAGCACGCGGGAGGGGTGGTGATTGCACCCACCAAACTGACGGATTTCTCGCCCACCGCGTGCGACATGGGTGGGGCGGGCTTGGTCACTCAGTTTGATAAAAACGACGTTGAAGAAGCGGGCTTGGTTAAGTTCGACTTTTTGGGCCTACGAACCCTGACCATCATCGATTGGGCGTTAAAAACCATCAATGGACGTCGTCGTCAGCAAGGGTTGGATGACATTGACATCAGCTTGATTCCGCTGGATGACGAGCCGTCATATACCCTGTTGAAAGCGGCGCAAACTACCGCGGTTTTCCAGCTTGAATCGCGTGGTATGAAAGACCTCGTGCGGCGTTTGCAGCCGGACAACATCGAAGACATGATCGCCTTGGTGGCGTTGTTTCGTCCCGGCCCGTTGGAGTCCGGCATGGTGGATGACTTCATCAATCGGAAGCATGGTCGGGCAAAAGTGGCGTACCCTCATCCCGATTTCGAACACGAGAGTTTAAAAGACATTTTAGAGCCCACCTATGGGGTCATTGTTTACCAAGAACAGGTCATGCAAATTGCCCAGGTTTTAGCGGGCTATACGTTGGGTGGCGCCGACATGTTGCGACGCGCCATGGGTAAGAAAAAGCCGGAAGAAATGGCCAAACAGCGTGACACCTTCCGCGAAGGTGCGGTGGGTCAGGGCGTTGATCCCGACTTGGCGATGAAGATCTTTGACTTGGTGGAGAAATTCGCGGGTTACGGCTTCAACAAGTCTCACTCCGCCGCCTATGCGGTGGTGTCGTATCAAACGTTGTGGTTAAAACAACATTATCCGGCTCCTTTTATGGCGGCGGTTCTGACCTCGGATATGCAAAATACCGATAAGGTCGTGACCTTCATCGAAGAATGCCGAGAAATGGGCTTGTCGTTAGTTTTACCTGATGTGAACCAAAGCCAATTTGGCTTTACGGCCAATGCCGAAGACGCCATTGTCTATGGGCTGGGAGCCGTTAAAGGGGTTGGTGAAGGACCGATTGCCGCCATTATTGCGGCTCGAGAAGACGGTGGTCCCTTCCGTGACTTATTTGATTTCTGCCAGCGTGTGGATGGCAAAAAACTGAACAAACGGGTGGTCGAAGCGTTAGTGCGTTGTGGGGCGTTTGATAATTTAGAACGCACGGCAGCACGAGCCGTGTTGATGGCCAGTGTCGAAGACGCCATCAAAGGTGCTGGTCAAAGTGCCGCCAACGAAGCCGCTGGTATGGACGATTTATTTGGTGCCGTTGACGCGGAGACGGCCGCCGAGAGCGACCCTTATGAGCGCCATCGCTATCTACGCGACTGGTCATTGAAAGAGCGTTTGCAGGGTGAAAAAGACACCTTGGGCTTATTTGTGAGTGGCCATCCATTTGATGAATACGAGCAAGAAGTACGCAAATTAGTGCCGACAAAGCTGTCGCATTTGCAAGACAGCAAGCAACCACAAAAGCTGGCTGGCTTGGTGGTGGATATGCGCTTAATGAAAAACAAGCGCGGTGACAACATGTGTTTTGTCACACTTGATGATCGTTCTGGTCGTATGGAGGTCGCGTTATTCTCCGATATTTACGAGAGTGTGCGCGAGCAAGTGGCCAAAGACAAAGTCATGGTATTGGAGGCCATCGTCAGCCACGATGAGTATTCTGGTGGCTTGAAGGCCACCGGCCGCAGTGCGATGGAAATCAGTCAAGCGCGTTTAGCGTTCGCCAAGGCCTTACGGTTACGTGTCAGTAGTGAGCAAGGAGATGATTGGTGTACTCAGCTACCCCAACAATTAGACACCATTGAGAATGGCTGTCCTGTGGTATTGGATTTTGACAATGGCGTGGCGCGGTGTGACATTCAGCTGGATGATCGTTGGCGAATTAACCCCAGTGATGAGTGTTTGCAAAATTTACGCTATGCCTACGGTGATGATGCTGTGGAATTGATGTTCCAGTAATGGTCTTGGGTCTCTGGATGTGTGTGATGGGTAAGGGATGAGTGCATCAGAACAGCCGTATGATAAGCGATTGCTACTCAGTCAAGAGGTCGGTGCATGGTTGCGTGCCGAGCTGCAAGACTACCCAATGTCGTCCCCGATTTATCTGGCGTTCAGCGGTGGTCTCGATTCGACTGTGCTGCTGCATTGCCTTTGTCAGTTCCCTAACTTGAAGTCACGCTTGACGCTATTGCATGTGCATCACGGTTTATCCGTTCATGCCGATCGTTGGCAGCAGCATTGCCAACAGCAGGCCAAGCAGTATGCATTGCCTATTGTGTGTCAGCGCGTTGTGGTGGATGCGAAAGCGCACGGCATTGAGGCCGCGGCTCGACAGGCGCGCTATGAGGCTTTTACGCAGCAGATTGGTGATGAAGGGGTGTTATTAACCGCGCATCATGCCGATGACCAATTAGAAACATTTTTGCAGCGTTGGTTGCGCGGTTCGGGTTTGCAAGGATTGGGCGCCATGCGTGTTCGGCGGCCGCTTGTGAGCAAGCCCGCGCTGAACGCCGCCATGGTCAGTCATGCTCTATCGCCTTGCCTGTTGCGTCCCTTGTTATCTCATTCACGTTCAACACTGGAACTTTACGCTCAACAGCATCGATTGGTGTGGATTCATGATGAATCCAATGACGATCAACGTTGGACACGAAATTGGTGGCGTCATGAGTTATTACCACGTATTTGGGCGCGCTACCCACAGCAAAAAATGGCGGCGTTGCGTTCTATTGAGCAATTACAACACGATCAACAGGTGCTAACGCATTTGTTACAACCCTATGTTGCACAAGTGATGCGCTCGGTGACGTGGCCGAATACGGCATGCTGGGCACTGGATCTTCGGTCGTTGTATGCACTCGACAAGGTATTGCAGCCGTATGTCTTGCGGGCATGGTGGCAGCATGTGCAGTTGCCGTCGTTATCGCAGCGATTACTCCTGCAATGGTTACAGCAATTACAGGCTGAGAATGACCGTCAGCCTAGCTGGCCGTTGGCGGACGGTGTGCTACAACGTCATCAGCACATGTGCTATTGGTATCGTCCAGTCACGAAGATACCGGAGCGGGTACGGCTAACCAGACAAGACGACATTCCATGGGCTGGTGGAACCGTACGCTATCGCCACTCAGGCGATACGCCGACAGAGGAGTATTACCTGGTCGCTGCCGAGTCGATTACCGAGCGTTCGTTGCGGCCTTATCAGCGTCCTCGGAAAACATTCAAACAGATTTTTCAGGAGCATCAGATACCGCCATGGCTACGGTCTGCTTGGCCTGTACTGGTGGATGAGAACGGGCAAGTCGTGAGTGTGGTTGGTTTGGCAGTCGATCATGCTACTCAGCAGCACCAGCCCTTGGTCTCGCATTATGACTGGCAGCCATAACAGAGGGCGATCATTGTTCCATCTTTCATGAGGGGCTTTATAACAATCGCTATCGTTGATTGATGATATTTTTGCTACACTATTGTTCAGTAATTAATCGAATTGTCGATTTTTGTGCAGTCACTGTGTGTCGATACTGTTGTGGAATGTATGCGTCTGTTTTTGTCGTTGTGTTTGTCATTGTGTTTGGTGTTGTTGGTTGGCTGCAGTGAGCAGCAGCCGATTCAACGAGGTATTAAATACCTTGGTGACGGTGTCAAGTCACACTTTGAGCGAACGCCAGAGGAAACGCCGACCGCGGAAGCGGCGCACACCGACGTGGCAGAGCAGACCGCAGACACAGCTAAGCAAGTCGCTGCCGTTGACGCTGAACAACCGATGTCATCGTTATCCGAATTAACGGTGCCCTCGGTCGAGGTATTGCGTCGGGAGACGGACTGGTATCGCTTTCAAGAGCAATCGCGACAGCCATTGAATTTGTCCTTACCTGAGGATTGGCAATGGCATGACGATGTTTTAATGACCGAACATCAAACTTTTCCCAATGTATTTAAACGAGCCCCGCTGGAAGATCGATTTAGTCTATCGGGACGTTTGCACATCGATGAAACCGACGAGTCGTATGAATTACCGACCATTGAATTGCTGCAAGGGGCTGAAGTAGAGCTGATTTTTCGCACGCGTTAATGTTCGGTCGCGATGATGGTTTCTTCATGTTGTTCGCGCTCGATGCCATTGACTGACATCGAACGCGTTAGCTCATTAGCTGAGCTGCATCAGCGATTGCTTATCGTAATCTTGCAATTCATCAAATCGGCCCGCCTTTACCTTAGTCACCCAGTCGGCGTCTTGTAATAAGGCGCGACCAACCGCGACTAAGTCAAATTCACCGGCGTCTATACGGTCGTTAAGGGGTTGCAGTGCCGCGGTTGTCACGGCAGACGCGTCCACCATGTCGCGTTTTTCTTCATCAATGAAACTGCTGCTCAAACCGACACTACCCACGGTAATGACGGGCTTACCGGTGAGTTTTTTCGTCCAACCAGCAAGATTCATGTCAGAGCCTTCGAATTCGGCTTCCCAAAAGCGTCGAGTCGAGCAATGAAAAATATCCACTCCCGCTTCAACCAGCGGTTTTAAGAAGGCATCCAGTTCTTCTGGGGTATGGCATAAGCGGGCGTTGTAATCTTGTTGTTTCCATTGCGAAAAACGGAAAATGATCGGAAAGTCGGGGCCGACTCGATCGCGAATCGCCATCACGATGTCGCATGCAAATCGTGTGCGGGCGACTAAATCGCCGCCGTATTCATCATTACGTTCGTTGGTGCCTTGCCAAAAAAATTGATCAATCAAATAACCGTGCGCGCCATGGACTTCTACGGCATCAAAACCAATGCGCTGTGCATCGTCAGCGGCTTGCGCAAAGGCCTCAATTACCTCGGCAATGTCTGCTTTGCTCATGGCGACGCCATTTTCCTTACCCGGTTTGACTAGGCCTGAGGGACTGTAACCCGGTACGCTCGGATCGGGTTCAACGCCTTCTTTACGAATCGCCCCTACATGCCACAGTTGCGGCGCAATTTTACCGCCTGCTGCATGAACCGCATCAATGACTTTTTTCCAGCCGGCCAGTGCGTCTTCACCGTAAATGAATGGGACTCGCGGATACCCATTTGCTGCTTTATGACCGACACAGGTGCCTTCGGTAATAATCAGACCCACATCGGCTTTGGCGCGACGAGCGTAATATTGAGCAACTAAGTCATTGGGTACATTGTTGGGCGAAAAGGTCCGTGTCATGGGTGCCATGACGATGCGATTGGCCAGTGATAATGGCCCCAGTTGCCACGGACTAAATAGTGCGGACAAGGATTGAGAGGTAATGACTTCAGACATAGGAACTCCAGACAAACGACAAAAGAATAGAACGTCTAGGTACTCATTGAGTGGTGCGGCAACGAGTACGAATGGTACTAGAGTATATGTCACCTTTATCTATGTAAGGTGGCAAAAGTGACATATTCAATGGCTAAATAAGCTCAATAAAGGGCGGGGCAGCGGCTAACAGCGTTTGAGTGTACGCATGTTGTGGGTTTTGCAACAATGAGGCGGTATCGCCTTGTTCGACAATCTGACCGTCTTTCATGACCGCAACACGATGCGCGAGGTGAGGAATGATGGATAAATCGTGGGTAATGAACAAATACGATACGCCCCATTCTTGCTGAATATCACGCAGTAACGTCAGCACTTGGGCACGAATGGACACATCCAATGCTGATGTGGGTTCGTCACAGATGATCAATTGTGGATCAACAGCCAGGGCGCGAGCAATGGCAATACGCTGCCGTTGGCCACCGGAAAATTCATGGGGATAGCGATCTAGGTGTTCGATTTCAAGACCGACACGGCTAATCAGTTCGGCAATGCGTTGTTGACGCTGTATGGTATCGGGCATGACGTTCAGTGACAGCATGCCTTCTTCGAGAATCTCACGCACGCTCATGCGCGGGTTCATGGACGAGAACGGATCTTGAAAAATAACCTGTATTGCGCGTCGATAAGGATGGAACTCGTTCCGTGAAAGGGTGCTTAAGTCCACCCCAGCGAAGTGTACCTCACCGGCATGTAACGGCTGTAAACGCAAAATGGCCTTACCCGTGGTGGTTTTTCCGCACCCCGATTCGCCGACTAGTGCGAGTGTTTCACCTCTGCCGATGTCAAAGCTGATGCCATTGACCGCGCGAGTATGCCCCACGGTACGTTGGAACACGCCTTTTTTTTCGGCAAACCACACATGCAAATCGCGTACGTGGAGTAAGGGCGTGTGTTGTTCAACCGCTAAAAAATCGTCGCGTTTAGGCAGCGACTGGATTAAATGACGACTGTATTCATGTTGTGGTTGGGTAAAAAAGGTCCGCGTGGGTGCCTGTTCCAGCAATTGCCCGTGCTGCATGACAGCAACGGTATCGGCCATTTCAGCCACGACCCCCATATCATGAGTAATCAATAGAATGGTCAGGCCATGGCGATCGCGCAGTTGTTTCAGTATGGTCAAAATTTGTCGCTGAATGGTCACGTCCAATGCGGTGGTCGGTTCGTCGGCGATCAACAGCTGTGGTTTGCAGGCCAGCGCCATCGCAATCATGACTCGTTGCTTTTGCCCACCAGACAATTGATGCGGGTACCACTGTAAGCGTTGTTCTGGGTCAGGAATGCCCACTTCTTGTAGCAGTTCGATCAGGCGAGCCTGGCGTTGCTGAGCAGGCACGGGATGGTGCAGTTGCACCACTTCGGTCAATTGTTGGCCAATGGTTTGAACCGGATTGAGTGACGTTTGCGGTTCTTGGAAGATCATGGCAATGCGCGCACCGCGCACGTCGTTCATGGCGTATTCAGGTAGCTCGCTGAGATTGTCTCGTTCGAGCACAATACGGCCTTGGCACTGTTGTAAGGCTTCTGGCAGTAAGCGCATGATGGCCAGCGAAGTCAGTGACTTACCGGAACCGGATTCGCCCACCAGAGCAAAGATTTCACCGTGTTGTAGTGCAAACGAGACGTCATCGACCAAAACAGCGCCTCGTTGTCCGACGCGCACACTGAGGTTGTCGACACGCAGTAGCGGCGAATCATGGCTCATCATACGCGGGGCTCCTTCACGCGGTGCGGATCGAAGGCGTGGCGCACTTCATCGGCAAAAAGGTTGGCAGCTAAAACCAACACAAACATAAAAATAAAGGCACTGAGCACTGGCCACCAAATAAACGGATCGCGGGACAATTCGGAACGGGCTGCGTTAATCATATTTCCCCAACTGTGCATGCTGGCATCAACGCCAACACCAATATAGGACAGCACCGCCTCGGCCAAGACAAAGGCACTGAAATCCAGCACCAAGGCAATCAACACAATGTGAGTAACATTGGGCAGTATATGACGACCAATAATACGTCGATGACTGACGCCAAAGGCATGCGCGGCTTGAACGTAATCGAGTTGACTGACTTTTAACGTTTCCGCTCGCAATAAGCGGCATAAGCCAGTCCAGCTGGTAAGGCCTAAGATGGCGCACAGCGCCAAGAATTTAAAGTCGGCCCGCAGCGCGGTTAGGGTAAACTCGTCGGCGTGTGTTTCGATGTACACATCAATCAACAACACCGAGGCGGCAATTAACAGAATGCCCGGAATGGAACTGAGTGTGGTGTACAGGTATTGCACGGCATCATCAATCCAGCCTTTGAAGTAACCGGCACTGATGCCCAAGATAATGGCTAACGGTAATGCCAGTAACGTGGCCAGCGTACCAATCAAAATCCCTGTGCGGATCGATTTGATACTCTGGTAGAGCACGTCGGTGCCAATTTTGTCGGTGCCAAAAATGTGATAATGCTGACTTAACAAGATCATCCACGTAGCGCTCACAATGAGAATCGTGATGGTTAGGTAAGCGGTGAGCCAGGGCAGTTGCGATGGGCCTTTTGAGCGCCGCCAAAACCAATGCAAACCGACCAGTGGTAGCGCAATCAGCAAACCGATAAAGAGTGCTTTGATGCTGTGTGCAGTAATGTCGATCAGTCGTTGCTGATCATTGAGCAAATGGGATGCAACGTGCTGTAAGCGAGGAAAGACTCGCGTTACTTGACCATTGTCATCAACACGACTTTCTTTCGCAAAGGAATACAACGCAAAAGGTGCTGAGTACGTGGTTTCTTTGGTCTTGGTCAGGTCGGATAACAACCAATCAAGTAACGATTTCACCTCATTGCTGTAGGCCGTTGGGGCACTGGCTGTCAGAACGGCTTCATGGGTGCTCGGCGTGGTCGGCAGTGCTTCACGATAATGAATGGAATCGAGTAAGGCGATCAGCACATAAGTCATGATGATGAGAAAACTGCTCATGCCAATCCGTGAGGCAAAGACGGCGTGCCAGCGTTTGCGCGTTAAAGGTTGACGGCGCAGCTGCCATAGAAAAAACACCACGGCCAAAACCAAGGTGAAAATGAGAATGTCGCTCCATAAAAATACGGGTTGAATCATGACAGTTTCACCCTAGGATCGACCATGGTGTAGGAGATATCAGTCAGAATCAGACCGAGGATGTAGAGTACTGAACCGAGAAAGACCATGGCGCGGACAATGGCAAAGTCTTGCGCTTGGATGGCATCGAGGGTGTAGCTACCCAGCCCAGGAATGCCAAAAAACGATTCGATTAACAAGCTGCCCATGAACAGCGACGGAATGACAACCACCACGCCGGTCAATACCGGAATCAAACCATTCGGCAGCAAATGACGAAATAACACGCGCAGTTCGGATACGCCTTTGGCTCGTGCTGTGCGAATGTAATCTCGGCTGGCTTCTTCCAAAAACAGGGTACGATACAGTCGTGTGCCAGAGCCAATGCCAGCAATCACGCCAATAATGACGGGAAGAATAAGAAATTTCCATGCCTCAATGCCATGCAAATACCCGGAAATAGGGACCAAATTCCACAACTTGGCAAAGAAAAATTGGCCACCGATGACATAAAAGACCGATGAAATCGACAGCATGACGACACACAAGATCATCGCTGCGAGTTCAAATACGCTGGCGCGGAACAACACCACAAACAAGGCAAAGCTGATGTTGACGATCAAGCCAATGATCAGAGTGGGAATTTGAACCGCCAAACTGGGCCACATCCGTTCTTTGATGTCTTGGCCGATTGCGCGCCCTTCATCGGAAAGCCCAAAATCAAACACCAATAATGTCAGTGACTTTTGAAAGAAAATGGTGTCCCGTAGCGGGTTGTCGCTCTCGGCATTGAAGAATAAAGGCACATCGTAGCCACGTTGTGCTTTCCACTGTTGAATAGCGTCCTCGGAGACGTGTTTGTCACCTAGGTGCACACGTGCCATTTGGTCGGGAGTGTTCACCACAAAAAACAAGGCAAAGGTAATCAGATTGACGCCTATCAAAATGGGGATGGCATAGCCCAAGCGGCGCACGATATAAGCCAGCATACGTTATTCTCCTACCCGTCGTTGTTGGCGGCGTTGAAATGCGAAATAGCCCGGTAACACCAGAATCAATAAGCCCAAAATGACCACGACTATGGGCCATAGAACGGGTTGATTCCGCCATTGTTGCTCGCGTTGCCGTTGTTCATGATCAATGTTTAGGTATTTCAAAATGTTATTGGCAATGCCGTGCGGCTTGCTGTTACTCACCCAGCTATTATTTAACACGTAGCTGTGAGCATGAAAACTCGAACCCCACGGCATGTCGTGCTGCAACAGTGCTAACATGTCACGAATGATGGCCATTCGTTCTGGGCCGTTTTCCATCAAACGCATTCGTTCAAACAGCGCATCGTATTCTGCGTTTTTGTAATTGCTGGCGTTCACCCCAGATTTGGAGTCAACTTGAGCGTTATCACCGACCAATAAAAACAAGAAATTTTCAGGATCGGGATAGTCAGCCATCCAGCCCCAGTAGAAGATCTGGGCGTTGCCATTTTCCATTTTTTCTTTAAACCGATTGTAATCGGTCGAACGAATATTCAGTTGGATACCGAGTTGGCGAAATTGACTGATGATCCAATTAATGCGTGCATTATTGCTGCCTGCGCCCGTGGTATCCAAGTTCAACACCAATGGCTGCCCTGTGACTTTATCCCGTCCATCGGGGTAACCTGCTTCTGCCAGCAACTGTTTGGCGATGGCTAAGGGTTTGCGTATTGGGCGATTGTCTTGCCAATCAAATACTGAGCGGTTAATACCATCGGCACCGCTTTGGTAACCAAAAATACCCGGCGGAATAGGGCCCATGGCGGTTTCACCACGACCGTTCATGAAAATATTAATGTACTCTTCTTCGTTGTAAGCAATGGCGATGGCATGACGTAATTTACGTGCACGATCATCGTAGCCGCCGACCACGGGGTCGAGCATGTTAAATCCCATGTAATAGGTGACTGGCATCACGGCACGATCTAATGTAATCCCTAAGGCACGCATGTCGTCGCTTAAATCAATCCCTTCTCCAGTCATACTGATGGCTTGGTCAAAGCTGTCTGAAGCAATGGCCGATCGATCGTAATACCCTTGGAGAAATTTCGTCCAAATGGGGATGGCCTCTTTTTCCAGTCGATAGACGGCTTTGTCAATAAAGGGCATGGTACGCCCTGCATCGGACAGCAATCCGGCTTCGGCATCACCAGCCTCCCCTTCACTGGGATAGGGCTCACCTCGGAAGTGTGGATTACGCTCAAGCACAATTTGTGCGTTGGGATTGTTTTCCGTCATCATAAATGGGCCCGTGCCGACAGGGTGCCAATTCAAATTGATGTTGCGTTCTGCTAAGCCGGGGAGGTGATAAAATGCATCAACCTCCCAAGGAATGGGTGCGAAAAAGTGAAACGCGAGCCAATAAATAAATTGCGGATAGGTACCATGGAGGCGAATGCGAAACTGATGGTCGTTGACTTTTTCGACGCCTGTGAACTCGAAGTCACGCAAATCCAACCAAGCATGTTCGGGCAGTTCACGACGAGCCTCACTGATCTGTTCGGTCAGTTCGTTCATGCCGACAATGTACTCGCTAAGTAAGCCGCGCAAGGGAGCTAGGCGTGCTGGATCCGCCAGTCGCTTCATTTGATAGATATAATCATCGGCACGTAATTCGCGGGTACCCACTTCGGTAAAATCAGCCAGCGATCGAACGGCAGGAAGAGCGGCTAAACGCTCGGTACGGTACCAAGGTTGTTGCGCCTCATCGACGGCAAAGGCAGGGTGAGGTTGGTAACGAATGCCAGGCTGTAATGTCAGTGTATACACACTGTAGGTTGGCTTGCCTGTGTTGTTGCTGAGGACGTTTCCTTGCTCGTCTTCATAATGCAGAGCAGGCATTTCTGTTAAGGTGAGCGGCGTTAGCTGATAAGGGCGTTTGAGATAGTGATATTGCAACGGAGGTTCGTAAATTTGAGCAATAAAACGCGACTCATCCGAGCTGTAAGAGCGAGCTGGATCTAGGTGTTTGGGGCGCTCAGCAAAATTGGAATACAGTACCTTTAGGCCATCCTCTTCGCTACTGTGTGGGTTATTCCATGGTGATGCGTCACAGCCTGCGAGTATGAACGCGAAGGTAAAAAAAACGACAACGGTTAACCAACGCATGAGAGTCCCTGTTTTTATTACTTTTTAGGCATTGCACTGTATCATACCCTTCATCGCTAACAAGACTCTTCGATTCGAGAAATGTTCCCAAAAGAGAGGCACTATGGCATTACCTGTGATTGACAAAGCTCGTTATAAAAAACGATTGAACTGGTTGCAAGGCAGTGCCGTGGTATTGCTGATGTTGTCGGCCTTATTGTTTTCCAATCTGTTAGTATCACATTATGGTTCTGACGGATCGAATTTGTGGCTCAATGCGACCGCAGTGCTGCTTTCCGTGTTGTTGTTGTCCTTGATCTTTGCCGTGCTGAAGCATCAACCCTGGATGGCGGATATTCGTTATATTATGCAGTTAAAGCAACGCTTGAATCGCATCTATCGCGCCAGTAAAACCGTCGACGCGGCGGTGGCTAATGACCAAAAAAACGGTCTTATTGTGCGGTATTTCAGTTTGCATGCGTCAAAATACCTGTATCAGCTGGAAGACAACACGCTGACGCTAGAAGAGTTGCAACAACAAATCGACGATCTTGATGAGCAAATCGCTCGCTTGCAGCTGACCATCGGTCTCGACGATTACTCCGATGACATTTTGCAGCAAGTGCTTGCTGGCGGATGCGATTCAGTTACAAAGCATGTAGAATAACTCCCATTTATATCACTGATGTTTAGGCTTCTCTGACCATGATGACGTACATTTCAACCCGCGGTAACGCACCCGAACTGTCTTTTGAAGACGTATTGTTGACCGGCCTGGCGACCGATGGTGGTCTGTATGTGCCCAAAGAGATTCCACAATTCACGCAAGCAGAGATTGAATCGTGGCGTGGACTTCCTTATACCGAGTTGGCGCACAAGGTTATTTATCCGTTTGTGGAAGGGTGTGTGGAGTCGGATGCTTTAAAAGGCATGATCGAAGCCGTTTACAACAATGACAATTTCGGTCACAAAGCCATTGCGCCCTTGCAGCAGATTGATCACAACGAATACGTATTGGAGTTATTCAACGGCCCGACCTTGGCGTTCAAAGATTTTGCCTTACAGTTGCTGGGTCGTTTGTTGGATTACGTGCTTGAGCGTCGTCACGAAAAAGTCGTGATCATGGGCGCCACCTCGGGTGATACCGGTTCTGCCGCCATTGAAGGCACCAAGGCCTGTCGCAATGTGGATATTTTTATTTTGCATCCACACGGTAAGGTATCCGAAGTGCAGCGCCGTCAGATGACCACGGTGACTGGCGATAATATTTTCAATATCGCCATCGAAGGTAACTTCGATCAAGCACAAGACATGGTGAAAGCCAGCTTTGGTGATCAGTCTTTCTTGCGCGGTGAACGCAAATTGGTGGCCGTGAACAGTATTAACTGGGCGCGCATCATGGCGCAGATCGTTTACTACTTCTATTCCAGCTTAAACTTAGGTGGCCCACTGCGTCCGATGTCGTATTCGGTGCCAACGGGTAACTTTGGCGATATCTTTGCGGGTTACATGGCGAAGAAGATGGGTTTACCCATTGACCAATTGATCATCGCCACCAACAGTAACGACGTGCTGCACCGGTTGATGAGCAAGAACCAATACGAAGTACATCCTTTGCAACATACGATTACGCCCTCGATGGATATTGCGGTATCGAGCAATTTTGAGCGGTTGCTGTTCGATTTGTACGACCGTGATGGTGCTCAGTTGGCGGATTTGATGGCGCGTATGAATGCCAAAAAAGACGTGGTGTCGCTAGATGAAGAGAAAATGGCAAAAGCCCGTGCGTTGTTTGACAGCTATGCCGTTGATGAAGAAAACACCATCGCCATCATGCAGCAAGTGTTCAACGAGACCGGCTATTTGCTCGACCCTCATACAGCGATTGGCGTAAAAGCCGCACGTGAATGCCGTCGTGATGCCACGGTGCCCATGATCACGCTGGGCACGGCGCATCCGGTTAAGTTTGAAGAAGCAGTGCTACGAGCAGGTTATGACATGCCGACGTTACCCCACCATTTGACGGACTTAATGGATCGTGAAGAGCGCATGCATGTGCTGCCAGCCGATCTGGCTGCCGTGCAAGCCTTTATTGCGCAGCACACGTTCACGTCGTAACACAGGAATCCAAGTATGGAATATCGAGACTGGGCGTCGTACAAACAGGGCTGGATATTCCGTCATCGCGATCTCCCTGTCAGTGACGATGATCGAGCCTTAATTAAACCATTGAGCGTGATTTCCGCATCGGCTTATTGGCGTCAGCACGTGAGTGCTGAAGCCACTCATGCCAGTCAGTTCCTCGCGGATGACTGGCCGGCGGCGGTTGCGACTTGGCAGCAACAAGATCGTTGGCAAGAGGCTTGGGATCAGGATGACAATGCGTTGCCAGAGCTATTGCAAACATTGGATTGGGATGCCAACACGGTGGTCTTTTTTTGCTATGATCATGAGCATGTCGTGCAAACGACATGGGCTGTATGGCAACGTTGCTGGAAAAACTTCTTGTTTTACGACGATGCCCCCATTTTGATGGCCCGTCGTCGACAACAGGTCGGGCAATTTTTCTCGGATGGCACAATGCGTTTAGGCATGCGCCCTTAATCGACGAAAGGAGAGATTATGAAAGGCGATCGTCAAGTTATTGACTGGTTAAATAAACTGTTGGCGGTCGAGTTAACCTCGATCAATCAGTATTTTTTACACGCACGGTTATTCAAGCATTGGGGACTATCGTCTCTCAACGAGTCTTCGTACAAAAAGTCGATTAAAGACATGAAACAAGCGGATGCCCTGATTGAGCGTATCCTCTTTCTGGAAGGTTTGCCGAATCTGCAAAAGCTGAATCGTTTACGTATTGGCGAACATACCGTTGAAATGCTGCAATGCGATGTTGAGCAAATCGAGGAGCAGTTATTGCTTTTGCAAGACGCCATTGCATACTGTGAGTCGATTCGTGATTACGTCACTCGTGAATTGCTTGAAGAGATTCATGAGTATGAAGAGTCCCATCTTGATTGGCTGGAAACGCAACAGACGTTAATTGCTCAAGTGGGCATTGAGAATTATCAGCAATCCATGATGTAACGGAGGTTGACCATGAAAGGCAACGCACAAGTTATCGAAAAATTGAACGACCTGCTGGCCGGCGAACTCAGTGCCATGGATCAGTATTTTATCCATTCGCGTATGTACGACGATTGGGGCTTAAAAAAGTTATTTGAGCGTATTGATCACGAATTTGAAGATGAGAAACAACATGCATCACAACTCATCGAGCGCATTCTATTTTTAGGCGGCACGCCTAACATGGTGGCGCGTGTTCCTTTGAATATCGGTAACGATGTGCCCTCTATGCTGACAAGCGATTTGGCATTGGAATACAAAGTCATTGATGATTTGCGTGACGTCATGGCGTTGTGTGAGCAAGTGCAAGATTATCAAACGCGAGAAATGTTGCAGGTATTGCTTACGGATACGGAAAACGATCACACCTATTGGTTGGAGCAGCAGCTCGGCTTGATTGAAAAAATTGGGTTGCCCAATTATTTGCAATCGCAAATGGCGTGATATTGCTTTTTCTAGGTCGATTTGAGCCATTGTTTTGAAACAGATTGTTGCTGTGAAAAAAGCCTCGTGATGAGGCTTTTTTGTTATTTGAATTGTCGATACTCTGCTATTCCGTTGAATTGCTGTGGTTTAATACCAAATGGTTAAGTGTGGAGAAGCATTATGCCCCGTTGGGCCTCATTGTTTGCGGTTGTATTCTTGACGACAGGATGTGCACTCTGGCCGAGTGAGTCTCATCGCACTGTCACATTAGAGTCCATTGATACATTGGTTGGCGCTCGTATGCACAGCCTTCAGCAGCAAATAGCTGATCTAGACAATACGACCTGTGAACCGATTATTCTTGAATCGAATGCCATCGAATACGATGAGTCATTTCGTCAGTTGGATCAAAAACTGACGGACTTATTAAATCGAACTTTGCCCTTTCAAGTTCCTGAGTGTCGTTTGCCAGAATCACTCCCCGATTACGACGGTCGGGTTGTGATTGGTGAAGCCGAGTGGATTTATTTGCCAATATTAGAGCGACATTTTGAAGCAAGAGTGGATAGTGGTGCGGCCACGTCATCACTCAGTGCCACCCAAATAGAACGATTTGAGCGTGATGGCAAACGCTGGGTGCGTTTCCAGTTACAGCATGATGACGAAGCGGCCGATGGTACTTTAACCATTGAGGCTGAAATCATGCGCAATGCCATTATTCGACAAGTCAGTAGTGATGAAACTGAACGCAGACCGGTGATTCGATTGATGCTGCATTTGGGGCAAGGATTGCAACAGGAGGCAGAGTTTACTCTCACGGATCGAAGTCAAATGAGTTACCCCATTTTATTAGGTCGACAGTTCTTACGTGATGTCGTGTTGATTGATGTTGGCCGTAAGTTTATTCATAACAAATATGTACCAGAGACCGTGATTGATGACCTCAGCGCAACGCAGCCATAACGGCTTTTATGTTCTTATCGTTGTGCTATTGCTGGTGGGAATAGCATTATTAGTTCATCGTCATTGGGTCTTTCAAGTGCCTTTGACGCCAGGTGATTCTCATACTCTCTGGTCGGTTGAAGCGCGGATCGAATTCAGTGCCAATGGTGATCCGGTGCGAGTGCTGATGGCTCGACCCAATACCCAAAAATCGTACGTATTAATGAATGAAACGGGCGCCTCACCGGGTTATGGGCTGAACTTTTACGACGAAGGTAGTCATCGTCATGCTGAATGGACGGTCCGTACGGCCCAAGGCCGACAGCAGTTGTATTACCGTGCTGAGTTTTTGCATAGTCCTAGTCAGGGGGCCGTGACTGTTCCTGCTCCCGAATTGAAATCGGTGCAATGGGCTGAGCCAGCGGCGAGTGCTATCGCGGATTTATTGAATCGTGCTCAAGCAACCTCCGCCGATAATTACAGTCTCACGCGTGAATTGCTGAAATTATTCGACAGCAATGCGCCCTTACAGCATGTGCAGATGTTGCAATTGCAGTTTGATCAGCAATTCCCAACATTATTAGTGGATATGCTCCATAAGGCGCGAATTCCTGCCAGTGTTGTACACGCGCTGCACTTACAAGATGGCCGCCGTCGGCAAGCATTGATCCCGGTGTTGCGGGTATGGCAGGGGGATGAGAGTCGTTTGTTTGCGCTACCGGGTACCGAGTTTTATGCGTTGCCGGGTGATTTGCAAATGGCCGATATGTTGCTCTGGGAAGAGCAGGGAACGCCTGTGCTAGAAGTTGTCGGTGGCAATGCTTCGACGATTCGCTTTGCTATGATTCGACGCCAAGAAGGTGCTTATGGCAGTGTTGCCGAAAGCTTGTCGAATCAATACGACTTTTTGAATTTTTCCATTCACGGATTACCACTTGAAGAACAAGCCATTTTTCAAACGATTTTATTGTTACCCATCGGTGCCTTAATCGTTTGTATTTTGCGCATTTTGGTGGGTATTCGTACATCGGGGACATTCATGCCGGTATTGATTGCATTGGCTTTCGTGCAGACTTCATTGGTGACGGGCGTAATTGGTTTTTTATTGGTTGTCTCAATGGGCTTGATTATTCGAGGTTATTTGTCTCGACTGAACTTGCTGTTGGTAGCGCGAATTACCGCGGTGATTATCAGTGTGATTGCTATCATCAGTGTCTTTAGCGTGTTGGCTTATAAGGTCGGTCTCAGCGAAGGGCTGAAAATTACGTTTTTCCCAATGATTATTTTGTCATGGACTATCGAACGCATGTCCATCTTGTGGGAAGAAGAAGGTGGTAGAGAAGTCATGATACAAGGAGGAGGGAGTTTATTAACGGCCATCTTGGCCTATTGGGCGATGAGTGATCCATTAATACGCCACCTCACTTTTAATTTTATTGGTGTGCAATTTATTGTGATGGCTTTGGTCTTGTTGTTGGGTTCTTATACGGGCTATCGGTTAACTGAATTACGTCGCTTCCGTGTTTTTAGGTCATAAATCATGAGTGGATTTATTTGGCCTTGGCAGCTGGCAGAAAAAGGCATCTTGGGTATGAATCGACGCAATGTGAATTACATTGGACGTTATAACCCTCGTCACTTATTTCCTACGGTGGATAACAAATTAAAAACCAAGCTACTGGCACAGCAGGCTGGTATTCCCACGCCGGAGTTATTGGCCACCATCTGTCACCAGCATGATGTGATGAATTTTGCCAGTGTCTTGCATCAGCAGAGTAATGGCTTTGTGCTAAAGCCTGCAAACGGCAGTGCTGGCAAAGGGATTGTTGTTATTACCGAGCAGCAAGACGATGTCTTTTTGAAGGCCAGTGGTAGTGTGGTGACCTTGCATGATTTACAGCGTCACGTATCCAATACGCTGTCTGGGCTGCACAGTTTGGGTGGCCGCCCCGATGTTGCTTTACTTGAGGAGCGGATCGCTGTTAATGACTATTTGGCACAATTTGCTCACGAAGGATTGCCCGATATTCGAGTGATTGTTTGTCGTGGCTTTCCGGTGATGGCCATGGTGCGTTTACCAACTCGGGCGTCTGATGGTAAGGCAAATCTTCATCAAGGTGCCGTTGGTGTTGGTTTGGACATTGCTACAGGCATTGCCTTGAATGCCGTGCAGTTTGGAAAAGAAATTACTCTGCATCCTGATAATGGTCGTTGCTTAGCGAGCTTGCGAATACCTCAGTGGCAATCAGTGTTAGCGGTGGCGGCGCGTTGTCATGACCTAACTGGATTGGGATATTTGGGCGTTGATTTGGTATTGGATGATCAAAAAGGGCCTGTGTTGCTGGAGCTTAATGCTCGCCCAGGATTGGCCATTCAAGTTGCCAATGGGGTTGGTTTATTGCATCGGTTACAACGGGTTGATGCGCTCAGCAGGCATTCACTGCGAATGCCGGTCGCTGAGCGAGTTGCCTGTAGTCAGACGTGGTTTGCGGCTTATTCGAGTAGCCCATCCAAACCGGAGTTGAGTGTGTTGGTCGATGCTAAGTCTGCGTAGGCACGGTTAACATCCAACCCAATATGTTGGGCGACCGGCGTGGGGAAGTGCTCAATAATGTTTTCTTCAGTCCAATCCTGCTGCTGAGCGTGCAGCAAGTATTTGGCAATGAACAACAGCCCTGCGATGGTATCGTAGTCTTTATCCAACGCGGGATTATTTTGATCAAGAATTGCCTGTTGCATAATGATGGGAAAATTCCAACGTTTGGCCAATTCGGCACCGACTTCAGCAGAGGTATACCCCAGTTTGGCTTGTTCGCTGCTGTATGGTTTGCCGCCTAAGGCAATGGCCTCGTCTATTAATATCATGTTTGCTGGCTTAAGGATGCGGAGTAACAGTTCGCCAATCGAGTGCAGCATGCCGCAGGTGAAGACAACCTCTTTATCGACGTTGTTGGTGTATTCGGCTAACCATTTACTCAATGCCGCGACACCAAATGCCGTACGCCAGAATTGCTTTTGATCAAATTGTGGGGGGGTGGTGAATGCCGAGGTCATTCCCGAGGCCAAGACCAGAGTGCGTAACGTATCAAATCCCAGAACCACCACCGCATCGTTCGGATGAGCAATGGTTCTTGCTGCACCAAATTTAGCCGAGTTGGCTAGACGCAATACTTTGGCAGTCAGTGCCTGATCGAGAGCGATTTTTTTGCCCAATGTATCGAAGTCGATATCTTCATTTTTGAAACTTTCTATTAGCTCCATAACGACTTTGGGAATGTGTGGCAGCGCCTGTGATTCGGCAAATAGACTGGCAATTGGCATGGCATGATTCCTTTTTATTATTGATAAAGTAAGGATAGTCGATCTTTTCTTAAGGTAGGTTTTTTTTCAATAAAATGTCTCGGCGTTAACTTCATCAAGGGATTTGTTATGATGCCTGCTTTCATTGGATGGCTCGGGTGGTGACATGTCGACAGTACGAATAGGATTTATTGGCCTGGGGTTGATGGGCATGCCAATGTGTCAGCGGTTGTTGGCAGCGGGTGTGGATTTGACCGTATGGAATCGCAGTTTAGGTAAAAGCGACACGTTGCAGCAACAAGGGGCAAAGATAGCCAGTAGCCCCAGCGATTTAGCTGCGAATACCGACATCATTCTGTTGTGCGTAACGGATACCGCCGCGGTTGAACAGGTGATTTTTGCGAATCAAGGCGTTGTGCATGGGGCTCATCCAGGTCAAATTCTCGTGGACTTTTCCAGCATTGATCCTGAACACACGCGTAGCATGGCGTCGCGCTTGCAGGCTCAATGCCAAGTGTCATGGGTCGATGCGCCTGTGTCGGGTGGCGTGGCCGGAGCAGAGCAGGGTACGTTAGCAATTATGGCCGGCGGTTCAGCACAAGATATCGATCACATTCGCCCTATACTGGCATTACTATCTCAGCGCGTTACGCGCATGGGCGACGTTGGTGCTGGGCAAACCACAAAAATTTGTAATCAGATGCTGGTCAGTTGCAATGTTCTGGTGATGGCCGAGGTGATGGCGCTTGCGGAACGCGCTGGCGTTGATGCCAGTCGTATTCCTGAGGCATTAAAGGGCGGTTTTGCCGATTCGATTCCATTGCAATTAACGGGCCCAAGAATGGCGGAGCGTGATTTTGACATCGTGAAGTGGCATGTGAAGACGCTGCTAAAAGACTTGGATATGGCCAATGCCTTGGCTAAGCAGCAGCAATCGGCCGTGCCTATGGTGGGCTTGGGCGCAGAATTGATGCGCTTGCATGCAAATCAGGGGTATGCCGATTGCGATCCTTGCACCTTAGTGGATTTGTACCAAACGAAGCAGAGAGCCGAATAATGCAGTTTTGTGCCAATTTGTCGTTGATGTATACCGAATATCCGTTGCGTGAGCGTTTTGCTGCCGCGAAACAGGATGGTTTTGACGCGGTCGAAATTCAATTTCCCTACGAAATACCGTTAGTCGAGTTGCAGTCCTTACTGGCTGAGCAGTCTCTGCAGTGTATTCTGATTAATGTACCAGCGGGTGACTTAATGGCCGGTGGTGAGGGCTTAGCCTGTGTGCCTGAGCGGCAGCCATTGTTTAATGAGGCATTGGCATTGTGTGTCACTTACGCACAAGGATTGGGTGTGCGATGCGTGAATGTACTATCGGGACGTTGCACACAACCTGAACGGCAGGAGCAATACTGGCAAACGTTGCAAGGCAATCTGCGTCAAGCGGCTGATGCATTGCAACCGTTGGGTATATTGGCCACGTTTGAGGCGATTAATACTCATGATATGCCCTCTTTTATGATTTCGAGTGCTCAGCAGATGCTGGATGTTATTACGGAGATTAACCATCCTAATTTGAAAGCCCAGTGGGATTTGTATCACATGGCTCGCATGAATCAGCCCTTAGTTTCGTGGATTCAAGAACATGTTGAGCATGTCGGGCATATACAGTTTGCAGATAGTCCTCAGCGACACGAGCCCGGCACGGGGGAGCTGGATTTTCCGAGCCTGTTTAGTGCCATTCGTGACAGCGGATATTCGGGCTGGGTGGGTGCCGAATATCGCCCTAGTGGGTCGACAACGGATTCGTTGAGTGGATGGTTCCCTCAATGGAATCGAGCATCGTCTTAAAATAAATCGATTTGCTGGTGGCTGTCGATGGTGTGTCGTGGTGCCTTGTCCACAATTGGCGTTACGGATGATGACTCTGGTGCCAGGGTTGATGTTGTTGCTATGACGGATTGGTTGGATATGGTGTCGATTGGGTTAAATAAATCCGGTTGTTGTAATGCTATGTCGGGTGTTTCCGTGATGGTTTGAGTTAGCTCAGCACGGTTTGCAGCTTGTAAAATTTTAAGGCGGCGTCGAGCACAGGCGTTAACAACCAGTTGTTTTTGGAACGGGGTAAATTCTTGCCAGTGAAAACGCTCATTGCGACTGCGTAAGCAGCCTTTGCAATACCCACGATTGTTAACCTCGCAAACACCACGGCAAGGATTGGGGATGTCGAATAATTCACCTTGGTCGAGCATCTTGTATCGCTAAATAATGGAACAAGCGCATAGATTAGCAGGCTTTGCATAAAAGCACAGGATGATGGGTAAGAGAAAATGTCGCAGTTGTCGTGATAACAAGGTGTCAGTAGTGACTCGAGTTCATCATGACACGGGTTTAGTAGCAAACATGCATGAAACGATAACAACAATGAACGAATGAGGAATGTACAAAAAAAACTGGAAGGAATCGAGAAGGGTTTGTGCGAGGAGGGGGGATAAGTTCTGGAGTTAGACTCCAGAACTTAATCAAATCAAGCTGGAGTTACGTTTTCAGCTTGTGGGCCTTTTTGGCCAGTAGTAACTTCCATAGTGACCTTTTGGCCTTCTTGTAAGCTACGACGACCATTGCCGTTGATTGCGCTGAAATGTACGAATACATCTTTACCAGATTCTTGTTCGATGAAGCCGAAACCTTTTTCATCGTTGAACCACTTAACGGTGCCTTGAACTAATTCTGCCATGCTATTTCTTTCCTAACGGTTGTGCCACGACGGTGTGGCGGGTATCTCTGTAGGCATTCAATATTGATACTGGCCCGGCGAACCGGAAATTGAAACAATAAATGCCGCTATCGACCAGTATCTTGCATATCTTTCGAATATGGAGCACTCGTCAATCTGTTAGATTGCATATCCAACGCACACATAGTAGCCCACTTGTCGCTGCTTACCAAGCTGATTTTGCAATTATTCGCAACTATTTTCAGATTTGTTCAAAGTGGCCGCTATGCCTTGCTGTTGACGACTTTGTGCAATGTTGCGTTGCGTTCGTTCGTAGTGGTAACTGCAAAAAAGACTGGCTGCAATCAATTGTGTGGCTGACAGCGCATGGCTGACTAAGCTAGCAAGATAACTGACGCCGGTCAGAGCAAAATGCGCGCTTTGATCGGTGGGTTGCATGGCCACGACCAGGGCGATGGTTTTTGCTTCAACCACGGTAAGGTCGATAGCTCGGGCTAAACGATAAGTAATAATGAGAGCCAGTATGTTGTAGGTGGCTAGCAATAGGAGGGTTCCCACTGTCAAATAGAGGAATTCACTTTGATGGTTAGCGACAACCAGCGCCAATGTGGTGAGCAGTAGTAACGTTAATATCGTTTTCTGATAGGCCAATAAGGACTCAGTTGCTTGTGGTAACCATTGTCGTAATGCCATACCGATCGCAAGGGGGAATATAACGTAGGCTGTCCATGTTGGTAGTATTTGGGCAAGTTCTGGTGTGATGGTGATGGCAAATAGCCATTGCAATAACCATGGAGTAGCAATCACGCTCCAACCCACACTAATGATATTGATACTAACGGCCAGAGCGTTATCACCATCGGTTAATGACACCAAGGCAATACTGATCATGCTGCCCGCGCACAGCGCAGCAATAAACCAGCCGAGTTGTATATCTTCATGATTGAGCAGCAAACTGAGCAGAAAAACCAATATCGGCAAGGTAGTGAATTGTAAGATGACGCCAAGTGCAATGGCTTCGGGTTTATGCCATACCCTGCGGAAATCCTGCCAGCGCAACTGTAGGCCGACAAATAAGGACATCGACATGAGCAGCGCTGGAAGAGCGTTATCTAGGCCAAGTAGCGGGAATGGGTTGTACCAAGCCAGTGCGGCGATGCAAATGGCTAATACAGGAAATAAACGATGAATAGTGATCATAATAAGCCATCGGCCTTAGGTTAATGCGGATGCACAAACTATAAATAAAACGCGGTTAAAAGAATACGCAATTTATGACAACAGTATGTCTTAAGGTACGTTTATTATTTGCGCTGTTTGGAATTTTAGTGAATACTGCAATAAGTCGATGAACTCCTAAAGCTTCCAAAGTACGTTATTCGCGCGTGTGTTAACGCGTTGCCCTTACGAATGCTTGGCAGTCGTTAGTGGTGTTATAACGACATCGACAAGTGAATATCACAAAAGCATATTTAGGTAGAGGATACCCCGTGAGCGTATTTGATAAAGACATTGATAAAGAAATCCAACAGCATCAACAAAAGATTCTTGAATTAGAAGCGTTAAAAAAAGCTCAAGAAAAGAAGTTGGTCGGTATTCAAGAGTTTAATGAGTATGTGACGCGTCTGTGCAATCAGAATCAACTAACGGAAGAAGAGCTGTTTGTTGCTCGTTCTGAGCAAATCGAAGCATGGTTGGTGGGAATGGGTAAGCAAAGCAATCCTTCCTCTATCTATGCCAATTTGAAAAAGCATTTTGAACGTGCCTTAAATCGTGACAATAAAGCGGACAAGAAACCATCTAGCTTACCAAAGCCAAAGCTAGCCATCGGCCGTTATACCAATCCAGCCACGAATGAAACCATCGAAAAAATCAAACGTAATCCACGTCAGTTAGATGAGTGGATCAGTGAATACGGTTTTGAAGTCGTTCGTACTTGGAAAGTGAAGTAACTCTCGTCGTTCTCGACGTACAAAAAACCCCAGCGATGATCCATCGTTGGGGTTTTTTT
>JACUUC010000025.1 GCA_014859445.1 Bacterioplanes sp. | reverse complement strand
CTACTGGACTCTCATCATGACCGGCATTATCCTGACTTAATTAGTCAACTATTAAAGGCCGGTCGTTATGTTTCGCCTGCAACACCGTTTTGCTCAACTGCCTCACACCTGCTTTCACCATTGCCAACCGAGCTCCGTCTCTGCACCGCAACTGATTGCCTTTAATCATGAGCTAGCCGCTCAATTGGGAGCAGACACACGCGACCTGAACGACGCCCTATTGGCGGATCTGTTTTCTGGCAATGCCCTGTTGCCGGGCGCGCAGGTGATTGCCCAAAACTATTGTGGCCACCAGTTTGGTCAACTGAATCCTCAACTGGGCGATGGCCGAGCCATGCTGTTGGGAGAAATCATCACCCCCGATCAGCGCATTGTTGACCTGCAATTAAAAGGCGCGGGACGCACACCGTTTTCGCGCAATGGCGATGGTCGCTCGCCATTAGGACCCGTCTTGCGTGAATACTTACTATCGGAGGCAATGCACGCACTGGGTGTACCCACCACTCGCGCGTTGGCCGCCGTGTTGTCGGGTGACACGGTGTATCGCGACACGGCACAACCCGGCGCGGTGTTTACCCGAGTCGCCAGCAGCCACATTCGAATTGGTACATTGCAGTGGTTTGCACTGCGCCAAGAGCACGACACCCTGACGTTACTGGCCGACTTTGTGATTGAGCGCCATTACCCAGAACTGCTCGAACAAACCGAGCCTAACGGCACTCGCTACCTAGCGTTACTAACCCGCATCATCGAGCGTCAAGCCGAATTAATTGCCTGTTGGATGCAACTGGGGTTTATCCATGGTGTGATGAACACCGACAACATGACCGTCAGTGGCGAGACCATCGACTATGGCCCTTGTGCCTTTATGGACGAATACAAAGCCAGCACCGTGTACAGTGCCATTGATCGCCGTGGCCGCTATGCCTTTCAAAACCAACCCGCCATTGGGCAATGGAATCTAACCCGGTTGGCCGAAGCCTTATTGCCGTTACTGCATGGCGATCAAACACAGGCCATTGAGCTGGCGCAAACGGCGCTGGCGCGTTTTCAACCACATTATGAACAGGCATGGCTAACGCACATGCGACAAAAATGCGGCTGGTTCAGCACACAAGCGGACGATGGCTTACGCATTGAGCAACTATTGACCATTCTCGAAGCGGGACGCATTGACTACACGCTGTTCTTTCGTACCTTGGCGCGACACGCTGCACACATTGACGTTCAGGCCAGTGCCCATGATTGGCAACCACTACTGGCACTCTGTCACCCAGAGGCAGAGCGTCGCGACACCGATCAAGTACTTAGTATTTGGCTGCACGATTGGGCACGTCGTTGCGCACAAGAAGAACACCGCGCAACAGCACGCAGTGCTTTCATGCTCGACCATAATCCGGCCTACATTCCTCGCAACCATCGCATTGCGGAAGTCATTCAAGCGGCAGAAGACGATCATGACTTTGCGCCATTTCATACCTTGCTGACGATCCTGCAATCACCTTACAATGAGCAGCCTAACTACCAAGCCTATCAACAACCACCCAAAGCCCAGCAACGCGTGTTGCGGACCTTTTGCGGTACCTAATCTCGACAGGAATTGTTCATGCGTTCATTACTGCTTGTGTGTGCGCTGTGTGTCGTGGTGCTGAACGCACAGGCCATGCCATCCAACCCCATGGCCATTGCTTGGCCACTTGCCGAGCATCACTGGCAACAATTTGATACCCCACACTTCACGGTGGTGTATCGCCAAGACCATATTAAGCAAGCCGAGCGAGCCGCCGGCTTTGCCGAACGAGCGTTCGACCGTCTTAGCCGGACGCTAGAATGGCAGCCTAAACAGCGCATTTATCTGGTGTTAAGCGACGACGTTGATATGGCCAATGGTTGGGCGCATACCTTACCCTTTAACCAAATTCGTTTATTTCTAAGCCCACCCGATGGCGATACCGGCTTAGAATATTACGACGACTGGCTCAACTACCTCATCATCCATGAGTTAACGCACGTACTGCACCTTGATATGGCTTATGGTTGGCCAGCCGCCTTACGTCGCGTGTTTGGTCGACTGCCACTGACCATGCCCCATCAATTTAACCCCCTGTTTTTAATTGAAGGCTTAGCGGTTTATCAAGAAACTAATCATGAACAAGGTGTTGGGCGCGGCCAAGGCGAACGCTATCGCATGCGCATGGCGGCCGAAGTTGCGAACGGCATTGACGATCTTGCCCAAGTCACCACACCGCTGCGCGATTGGCCGTTTGATAAGGCGTACCTGTACAGTTACTACTACGTGGCGTTTTTAGTTGATCAATTTGGTGAAGCGGCTTTGCTGGACTATCTGCAACGCTATGCTCACAACGTGATTCCCTATCTTTGGTTAAATACCGACGCCAAAGCCGTTTTTGGTGCCACGCATACCGAGTTATGGCCACGTTTTTCCGCTTGGGTGACAGAGTACGTGAACACCACGCCTCTGCCGGACACCGACACACCTGAGCAAATACAGTTACTCAGCGCGGCACAAATGAGCTTGAGTGCCAGCACGCATGACGGCATTCACTACTATTACGTGCGCAATAATGGCCAAGATCGACGCACATTGATGCGTGTCGGCAACAAACTCGACGACAACAACCTTGACAGCGATGCTCTTACCCCTCTGCGCAGTGCGCTCGATATTGACATCAACGCCCGCGGAGAATGGGTCTATACCCGTTTGATTGCCACGGCGGATGGCCGCGCCTTGAGTATTCCATTTTTACGTTCACATCGACAGCAAGAACAGGCACTGGCGCCCATTTCCGCTCACACCCCTCGCTATCGTCAGGTTCGCTGGCAAGGGCGTAATGGCGATCGGCTGGTTGCCAAATCCATCGTCGATGGCATCAGTCAGCTTCATCTCATTGATCGTACAGGCCAACCCATACGCACGCTGTGGCGGGGTTCATTAGATGACGTGTTAGGCGAATTTGATGTCAGTGCCAGCGGCCAGTTTTTAATCGCCAGCATCAAACGTGCCCATCAAGGTTGGAATTTAGAACGGTTTGACTTGGTCGGCGACGAAGGTTGGCAAACACTCACCAACACCAAAGCCATCGAACTGAGTCCTCGCATCAGTGACGATGAACAATTCGTATTGTACAGCGCCAATTATCAGGATCGTTATCAAGTTCAGCGCCTTTCCTTGCTGGATCAAACCGTACAAGCGCTCACACAAGAGCCGTGGGGCGCGTTCAAACCCGTACCAGTTGGACAGCAACTCTATTACCAACGCTATACCGCACAAGGGTATGAGCACGTGCAGCAAGTGCTTGACTCGACTCCCGTCGTGGCCAGTCAATCCATTCTGAGTTGGCAAGGTACGCACGACTACCGTTACCTAGACGATTACCGCGTGACGACTACGTCACCAAGGCGATACTCACCATGGTCATCACTGCGCCCTACCAGCTGGCTTCCTATTTGGAACAGCACGCCAGACTATCAACAACTGGGCGTTGCGCTAAATGGCTCCGATGCCCTTGGCCGCCATGCTTACCAGCTCACCGCACTGTATGACAGTGACAATGCGCTGCTGGATGGCCAGCTGCAATGGAATTGGGACAATCGCTGGCAATGGATCGGACAGCAAGAACACAGCTACTTCGTCAATGCCGAGCAGCAAGTCACGGGTGTCCGACGCAGCCGCACCGTTGAGCTCAACCGCCGTGCCTTGTGGCGACGTATGGAAGACAACGTACAGTTATCCGTTGCCTTACAACATAAAGATAACCAAGACCTAACGCATCAAAACTGGCAAGCACGTTATCTGGATCAAAAAAGTACACGCATCGGGGCACGTTTGCAGTATCACTATTTAGAGCAGTATGCCCTGTCGCTGGCACCCAGTTGGGGCACCAGTGCCTTTGTGCAATGGGAGCAAGATTTAGGCATTTCTGGGCAAGACCGCATTGAGCGCGCTCTCGGGCATATTTCACATCATGTCGATCTACGTGGCCGACGCACTTTGGCTTTAAGCCTTAATGCGGCCATTGCATGGGATGACGATCCGCTGCGTTTAGGCGGTACTGAATCGTTGCTTAGCCAGCCCATGTTAGGGCAAGATCGCTGGGCGTTACGCAGCTATCGCGAAGACGTGCAATCGGGTAATCGACTGGTCAGCAGTGCCATTGAATACCGTTTCCTGCTGCTCAGCATCGAGCGCGGTTGGAACATTTGGCCCCTAGGCTTGGGTGATGTGTCGGCCAATGTGTTTGCTGAGACAGGCTCCGCTTGGCAACAAGGTCATTCCCCCTCGCCGCGGCAGGGTGTGGGTATGGAATTGATGTTGGAGGTGGTGTTGGGCTACCAAATGGTATTACCCGTTCGCCTTGGCTATGCCCAAGGGCTGAATGAGGAAGGCGGCGCTCGTTCGTACGCCACACTGAACTACAGTTTTTAACCGTCGTTGAAATCAACCATAGGGTGTTGATCAAACAAAAAAGCCGGGGCTTTCGCTCCCGGCAAAGGTCACACCCTCACAGTGTTGGTTTACGCGGCCATTTTATGTTGGCGTTGCTGTTTTTTCTGGCGAATTAGATCGCTGTAATCTTGTTCCATGAAGGCCTTGATGCCGCTCTTTTTATTGGCTTGCATGGCCAATTCCAATTCTTCTGCAGAAGCATAACGACGATCCCAATCCAATACTTTCGGCACCATGATCTTGTTCCATACGGGTGGAATTAAGGTCAGGAAAATGGTGGTTAAGTAGCCATTTACCATCATTGGTGCGTCTTGATAAGAGCGCAATTTATGGAACGGTACGTCGCCTTCTGCATGATGATGCGAATGACGAGTTAGGTTGAAGGTCGCCCATGAGCTGACACGCTTATTGGTATTCCAGCTGTGATAAGGCTGTACCGGTGTATTCGGGTTGCGCACCATACCGTAGTGCTCCATAAAGTTCACAATCTCTAGGAACGCTTTGGCAATCAAGGCCGATGCGGTGAACACCAACACACCGATCCAGCCCGCCATGGCAAACGCCGCCACCGACAACGCCAGAGACATTAAAACACCACGAATGTACAAGTTATGATGGCTGAACACCGGCAAACGCTTACGCTGCAGACGTTGTTTCTCCAATTTCCAAGCGCTGACATTGCCTTTCACCGTTGAGGCCAATACGTGCCAGTACACATTGCGACCACGTGGCGCCGTGGCGGGGTCATCCGTTGAGCCGACATAAATGTGATGACCATACACATGCTCAATCGCGAAGGCGGTATCCCAGCTGAACGCCAGCAACCAACGACCGATGAACATCGCCACAGGATCCCACGTGCGATGGGTTAATTCATGGCCCACAATGGTGCCCACAACCGCTGACAGCAAACCACAGCTGATGATCGCCACAATGTACTGCGGCAAGGTATTATCCAAGCGCGCGGCGGCGGCGTCGTATCCGGTTAGGCTTTGCACCAAGGCGCCATACCCCAACACATCCATGTCAGCAACCGTCCACACCATGATGAAATTCATGATGAAAATCAGTACCAGTGAGGAATACAGCTGCAGATTTAAAATCCACTCATGCTTGTATTCCGGCTCTTCGGTATCATTGCCAAACAGCAAATCACCAAACACCACAAACAGTACCGCAGCGGCAAAACCAAGGTACATCCAATTACCACCCAAGGTTAAGCCGATGGCAAACGGCACCGTGAGTAAATGAAACAACGTGTATTTCGCGTACTTGAACATGACTGTTCTCCTATTATTGTTAGTTCGTTCTTGGGCGATTACGCAAAGGCAGGCATCTTGCGCCCAGCACTCTGCGTTGCCGCCAAATCACGGCTGTCGAGAAACTTATCGAAAAAGATCTGGCTCGGGCGCACACTGAATTTTTGGCATTCAGCAATGGCCGCATCAATCATCGGTGCTGGGCCGCATAAGTACACTTGCGTGTCACCACCAATACGTCCTTCAATGGCTTCCGTGACCAAGCCACGATAGCCTGACCAGCTGGACTCCTCTGCCTCGTGCGAGAGCACCGGCACAAACTCAAACGGCGCTTGCCACTGTTCTGACAACCGCTGTATTTCTTCCATGGCGTACAAATCGCGTTGCTGGCGAGCACCAAACAACAGCGTCACAGGACGCTGACATCCATCAACAATGCCTTGGCGCAACAGGCTGATTAACGGCGCCAAACCACTGCCACCGGCAATGGCCAAAATAGGTGTGTCATCAGGACGCAACCAAAAATCACCCAAGGGGCCTTCAATTTCAACGGCCTCACCTAACACCTGTTGACTGGTCAACAACGGCGATAACGCACCACCGTCGACCCTACGCACATAAAATTCCAACTCAAGACCCTTGGCACTCTGCTGGGTATTGGCGAAGGAATACGAACGCGCCGGCGCATCACAGCCCAATAAACGAATGTTGGCGTACTGGCCAGCAGTAAAGTCCAGAGGTGCCTCTAAGCGAATCGTCACCGCCGAGATGTCATGGGTGAGTACTTGATGCTGTATCACCTGACCGAGAATGTGACGAATGTCATGGCTTGGGCTACGAGCATCCCAGTGTGGCAAACCAATCTTCACGTCGGTTTTTGGCACACTTTGACAAGCAAGAATGTAGTTATTGTCTAAATCGTCGCCACTTAATACATAGGCACTTTCGGTGAGTTCTTTCACCTTACCGTCTTCTAATTGGCACTTACAGGCGGCACAGCCGCCAACCCGGCAACTGTGCGGAAAGCGAATGCCTTCACGCAAGGCAGCCTGTAAAATCGTTTCACCAGGCGCGGCAACAAATTGCTGACCCGTACTGGCAAGGGTGATGTTTTTCGGTTTTTTACGAAACAATGACAGCATGACCGAGACCTTCTTGTTGTTATTAGATGTCACCACTGTAACGCCAAATAGGTAGCCAGCGCAGAGCAGCAACAACCAAAAGAAAGTCATTTACGGCCACCCAATTTGACGATTACCCATAACGGGGTAGACTGAGAACATGACCAAAAAACAAGAATTAAAAGATCAATTACTGCCGAATAACTACTTACCGAACTTGCTGAATCTCGTCAGCAGCCGCGGAGGTAATGTTGCACACGTGTTAAGTCGAGCAGGTCTAGACACTCGTCATGTCGAGCCTTTAAACGCCACCATTCGCTGGGCGCAATTTCACGACATCATTGTCGCCGCACGAGAAGAGATTAACGAACCGGGGCTAGGACTGTATCTGGGCAGTCAGTTAACCATTACCACGCATGGGTTACTGGGATTGGCCGCTATGAGCAGTGCCAATTTGGAAGAAACGGCTGAATTAGCCGGTCGCTATATTGCAACACGCACACCGTTGGTCGCCTTACGCCTTGAAAAAAACAGCCGCTACGCGTTTTTAAACATTGATGAACTGTTTGTCTTAGGTGACATTCGCACCACCTTTTTGGAAATTTTAGCCGAAACACTGCAAGCGGTTGTTCGTTTTGTGTCAGGCAATCAATGTCAATTACAAGAAGTGCGTTTTGCCTTTCAAGAGCCCAAATACAGCCGTTTGTATCAAGCATTTTTTGACTGCCCCGTGGTGTTCAATGCCCCCGCCAATCAGCTGGTACTGAACATTGCAGACCTTGCACTGCCCTGTATTTTGGCCGATGCCCAGGCAAAACAACAAGCGGCACAACAATGCCAACTACTGTTATCGGAGTGGCAAGCCAAGCAAAATCTATCAGGACAAATACGGTTAATCCTTGGGCGCGCGAAGGGGCGTTTCCCGAGCTATGAACAAGTGGCCGATGAGCTGGCCATGGCACCCAGAACACTGCGCCGACGACTGGCTGAAGAAGAAACCAGCTATCAACAACTGGTTGAGGAGTGGCGACAAGATATGGCCCATCAATACCTCACCACCACCGGACTGAGTATCCAACAAATTGCGTATGTGTTGGGCTATGCCGACCCAGCCAATTTTGGCCGGGCCTTTCGCAAATGGCATCCCGGCGTATCACCTAGCCAATACCGCCTACAACACCAAACACGGCTTAACGTTTGAGCACCACGCGATAACGCGGGCTACCATGCTCCAATCGCTCAATCGCGGCATTGACGTCGTCCATGGAAAAAACTTCCACTTGGGGGGCCAATTCATGACGCGCGGCAAATTCCAACATGGTTTTGATCACCGCAGGACTGCCCACCGGTGACGACGACACCGAGCGTTGCGCTCCCATTAAGGACATCACATTGATCTTCATGGGCTCCAATACGGCCCCCACCAAATGCAACCGGCCTTTTGCTGCTAAGGTATTCAAATACGCCGTCCAATCAAGGCTGACATTCACCGTCGACAAAATCAGATCAAAATAGCCAGCCGAGGCTTTCAAGGCCTCAGTATCACGTGAATCTAAGGTACGATGTGCGCCCAACTGCAATGCTTCATCACGTTTACTGGGGGATGACGTAAAGGCCGTGACCTCACAACCCCAGGCATTCAAAAATTGCAACGCCAAGTGCCCCAAGCCGCCAATGCCAATCACACCGACTCGTGCCGTGGGTTTGATATCGTATTGCACAATGGGATTAAACACCGTAATACCACCACAAAAGAGTGGCCCGGCTTGTTCGCTGCTGAGTTCATCGGGCAGCGCCACCACACTGGTTGCTTGTGCACGGACTTTATCGGCAAAACCGCCATGACGACCCACAATCGTACCCTGCGCATCACGGCATAAGTTGTGATCACCGCTGTGACACGAATGGCAATGATTGCAGTACGAAGAATGCCAGCCTAAGCCAACTCGATCACCCACCTTGAACTGGTTCACGTGCTTACCAACGCTTGCAATGCGCCCCGCCACTTCATGCCCAGGTACAAACGGATACTGAGTGATGCCCCACTCATTATTGAGCATGCTCAAATCGCTGTGACAAATGCCGCAATAATCCACGTCAATTTCCACATCATGATCACCCAATGGACCAGGATCGTATTCGAACGGCTGTAAGGGACCACCGGCTTCGAGCGCTGCATAGGCTTTGATCATAGGATGAACTCCGTATTGAAATAAGGCCATCATTAAGGCACGAGGGTATCGCCTAAGCAAGTCAGCACACGCGACTCGATCGCAACGCTGTTTGCTATCACTGAGACAATGCCACTCGTTTCACACGCGGGGTTAATTGACAATACAATTCGTAACTGATGGTATCGCACAGGCGGGCAATGCGGTCGATATCAACATGCTCACCCCACAACTCAACCTGTGTGCCGACATTGGCTTGGGGGCACTCGGTGACATCCACCGTGATCATATCCATCGACACGCGTCCTACCAACGGGCATTCCACTCCAGCAACCCACACCGGTGTACCGCTGGGCGCATGGCGCGGATAGCCATCCCCATAACCAATCGCCACCACGGCCATACGACGATCGCTACAGGCTTGCCAATCACCGCCATAACCCACGTACTCACCAGCCAATACGTCATGTATTGAAATGATTTGGCTCTCGAGCGTCATCACGGGCCGCAACCCCAGTTGTACAGCAGAGCAATCGGCAAAAGGCGAACTGCCAAATAACACAATGCCCGGACGGCTGATGGCATCGTTAATATCGTAATCACCCAACAACGCCGCACTGTTACACGCGCTGATCGGCACTGGCCAGGTGCGTTGTGTCAGCAACTGCCACTGCTGTTGTGTCCTATCTGATTGCGGTTCGTCCGCACAGGCAAAATGCGTGAGTACATACGCCAAGCGAAGGTGGGGATCACGCTCAAGCGCAGCCATCAGCACATCGACTTGTTCCATGCGCACGCCCAAACGATTCATGCCGGTATTGATTTTCAGCCACACCGACACCGGTTGGCGCAATACCACATGTTGACGCATGTCCAACTGCTGAGGATGATGCAACACCAACTGCAATTGATGCTCTGCTGCCAACTGCCACTCACCGGCATGATACGCACCTTGCAAGACAACAATCGGCTGACGAATACCGCCTTCGCGCAGGATCATGGCTTCATCGACACAGGCCACCGCAAAGCCGTCTGCGTCACCTAGTGCTCGCGCTACCGCCAATAATCCATGACCGTAGCCATCGGCTTTGATCACGGCATAGGTAAGGCCAGTAGCCCGCTGACGAACCAACGAATAGTTGTGGCGCAAATGCGACCAATTGAGAAGTGCGCGAATCGGACGAGTCATGGCGTGAGAACTGCCTTGAAAATCAGTACAATAAAAGACGGCCATTATGGCCCAACTTACCCCTTGGAAGCGAATGTATGGCGAATCATCCTTTATTGACTGATAAAAGCATCGCTTTATCCACCACGTTGGCGGCCACCATTGGGCTGGAACAAGCGCTGCTACTAACGGTACTGAATGATGCGGCGTGTACGCAACAAGGCGCCATCACCCACATCGCCACAGAAACTTTACGGCAACAACTGCCTTTTTGGGACGACACCACCATTCGTCGCATACTCAATCACCTCGTTGGTCAGGGCTTAATACAAGTGCAAGGGGCTCAGTACCCTGATCATGATGTGTTTTCTTTCTGCTTTGAGCGTCAGTCAACGCAAGCTAGCGCCATGACCAATCCACCAGCGACTCAACTGGCGCAACCGGCAACATCCTCACCGCAACCCCCAGTCCGCGCACCAGAACACAGCACAACAGCCCGCCAGCCACCCTTACATTCACGCTGGCAGCCGGAAGAAACAACCCTACAGCGACTGGCACAACGTGGTATTCCGGCAAGTTTTTGCTGGACACAACTCGATGCGTTTATCATCAAAGGACAGGAACAAGGTGCCAATCAAAACGATTGGAATACGCGCTTTTTTAAATACGCCATTCAACAGTGGACGTACGCACAAAACGATGCACGGCGTGATCAACAACGACAAGAACGCAGTGCATTTAACGTGATTCCTGACGAAGCCAAACCCATGGAAAGTCATTGGCAACCGAGCGCGGATGCGTTACAGATTTTGCACAACGCCAGTATTGATCCACAATTTATCAGCGATGCCATTCCGGAATTTGTTCTCTATTGGCAAGAACGCGGCGACGCGTTTAAAACATGGAACAGCAAATTCATCCAACACGTTCGTCAACAATGGGCGCGTTTTTCCGCCAGCGCAGAGCATTCATCTCTACCGACACCCATGACCGAACAATGGCAGCCATCAGCCGACTGCTATGATATTTTGGCGTTGGCGCACATCGATGCCGAATTTGCACAGCGCCTCGTACCCGAATTTGTGCTTTACTGGCGAGATGCAAAGCAAGCACACAACAGCTGGAACAGTCGTTTTTTACAGCACGTCAAACAACAGTGGGGCAAACGCCTAGCTCAACGCAATGCAGGAGAGAGCCATGTCGCAGCCGGTGCATCACAATCAGCTACTCAACCGGGTTACGCAACAGCTGAAGCAAGTATCCAGCGACTCAAAGACACCAGCTGGTGAACAGCCCAACGCCGAACCCAGTGTGGAGCAGAAAGAAGCCATCAACCAAATTTTTGAACTGTTTCGCTTTAACTACCACAACCAGTTCTTAAAGGCGTTTCCCGACTACGACACCATGATCATGGCCAAACGGCTATGGGCGCGCTTACTGGCTGACTACACAGGCAACGACATCATGCGCGCCGCCGAGCGTGCTGTGAAAGACAGCAGCTTTTTGCCCAGTGTGCACGATGTGGTCGCACGCTGTGACCTAAATGATGAACTGGGCATTCCTAGCAGTCACAGTGCTTACATCGAAGCCTGTCGCGCCACCTCACCCAAAAAAGAATTTACTTGGTCGCATCCCATTGTCTATTACGCCGGACGCGCCACGGATTGGTTTTTTATTGCCAATCAGCCCGAAGAAAAAGTGTACCCCGTGTTCAAACGCAACTACGACATCCTAATTAAACGCTTACAGCAAGGCGAAACGCTGACTTTAGCGCTGCCGAAAGCGATCCCCGAACACATTGAAACACCCTTGGATAGAGCCCAGCAACGACAACGACTGGCGCAACTGCAAGCATTACTTGAATAACGAAGAACAAAGAAAGGACTCTGCATGAATCCATCCACCCTCATCGGCATGCTAGGCGCGCTGCTACTGTTAGCCAGTGTCTTCTTTTTCTCGGCACAAGACCCTTGGTTATTTGTAAATCCTGCCGGACTGGCCATCGTCATCATTGGCACACTGGCGGCCACCTTTATCAGCTACCCGCTGCGCGAAGTGATGCGCATTTTTCGTCTGTTCATCATTGTCATGCGCAATGAAAAAATGTACACCCAAGATGACATTGAAGAACTGGTCAGACTCGCTCGGCGCTGGGCCGGCGGCAATGTCACGGCGGTCGAAAACGAATTAGAGGCGGTACGCAATCCCTTTCTAAAAACCGGTATGCAATTGGTCATTGATATGACGCCTGAGCAAGAAACCCTCGATTTTTTACAATGGCGCATGAACCGATTACGCGCACGCGAACACGCGGAAGCACAGTTATTTCGCGTGATGGCCAGCTTTGCCCCAGCCTTCGGCATGATTGGCACGCTCGTCGGGCTCATCAACATGATGACGATACTGGGTGATGGTGATTTACAGATGATTGGCCAACAACTGGCCATTGCGCTGATGACCACCTTTTATGGCATCTTGCTGGCCAACTTGGTGTTTAAGCCTGTGGCCGTCAAATTAGAACGGCGTACCGAACAGCGGCTGATCTTAATGAGCATGGTCATACAAGGCATCAGTATGATGTATCACAAAACCAGTCCGGCATTGATTCGCGAAACCTTAAAAACCTTCGTGATGAACTACGACGATGAGTTGCGGCTTTCGTCTTCCGCCAAAAAGCACTGATTCGGAGTGGGTATGAAACAAAATCGCCCTGCCGCCAACCCGTTACCCGTCAGTCACAGCCAAGAAGAAGACAGCTGGTTCATTACCTATTTAGACACCATCACCATTATGTTGGTCATGTTCGTGGTCATGGTCGTACTCAGTGGCCCGCCCAATGGCAACCGCAACAACGAGAAACCAAACGAAACAAGCACGCAAGCACGACCCGATACAAGCAATTCGACCAACCCTACCCTGGCCCCTTGGCTTGATGGTGGAGACCGCGTCATCCCGCTCGATACCCCGAGCCGCTTCACCCATGGTTTACTCGGTGATGACATCGAGGTCATTGAACAACCGGGCAGCATTCGTTTCCGCATTAATAGCGAATTGTTATTTGCCTCTGCCACGGCTGAATTGCACGATGCGGCCTATGATGTGCTTGATCAGTTACAACTCCTGCTCATCGAATCGGAAATGATCATCACCGTATCAGGACATACAGATAATCGACCGATCAGCACGGTGCAATTCCCATCCAATTGGGAGCTATCCTCGGCACGTGCAGGCAGTGTTGTTCGCTATCTCATTGAATCGGGCTTAGCACCTGAGCGATTCAAAGTCGAAGGGATGGCCAGCACGCAAGCACTGGCCAGTAATGCGACGGACGTTGGCAGAGCGCGCAATCGTCGCGTTGAGATTACGCTCGAACGGCCGGATTAACCCCACACGCTAAAGCCAAGCCAGATGTTGTAAGCAAAGTAGCAAACTAACAAAATTCCGCCTTCTACGCGGGTAATGCGACCTTGTCGACCAAAACCATAGGCCATCACCAGCAAGGCGACGATCAGCGCCATCATCACCAACCAATCGCGCGTTAGTACTTCTGCGGTTAGCGCATCAACAGGGTGAATCACACCCGCAATGCCAATCACCGCCAGTAAATTGAACATATTCGAACCAACCACATTCCCAATGGCAATGTCGTGTTCACCCTTCCGGGCGGCAACAATCGACGCCGCCAGCTCTGGCAATGAGGTACCCAAAGCCACAATGGTCAAACCGATCACCAAATCTGGGACCGCAAAAAATTCAGCAATTTCCACCGAACCCCACACCAGTAGGCGCGAACTAGCCAGCAACAACAGCAAGCCCAGTAACAACCAGAAAATGGCCATCCCCAAGGTCATGGATTTTTCGGCCAACTCTTGCTCGATATCGTCTTCGATGCCATCCCCTTTGCCATTCAATGCCACCCAAATGGTCCAACCAATCAAAGCAAAAAAACCACCGAGCAAGCACCACGACTCCAAACGAGTTAGCCGACCATCATAAAAAAACCAACCCACCAACAAACCCAAACCAATCAGAATAGGCAGTTCTTTCTTGATGATGTTGGAATGCACCGACAAAGGTACCAGCAGCGCCGTCAGACCCAACACCAGTGCAATATTGACGATGTTGGAACCCAAGCCATTACCGACGGCCAACTCCGGATTGCCGTCCCAAGCCGCCATGGCAGACACCACCATCTCGGGTGCCGATGTACCAAATCCCACAATCACCATACCGATCAGCAAGGGTGGCAACCCGGCGTAATTGGCCGTTGCGGCCGCACCATCAATAAAACGGTCTGCACTCCAGACCAAGACCACAAAGCCCAATAACACGGCCGCTAATGGATAGATCAGTTCCAGCATAAGCTCTTCACTCTCAAGAAAAAAAGTCCGCTACGGACACAATATTGAACTTCAATACGTCACTAAGGCACAGGATGACGAGTACGGTTTCCCGCATGATCGAGCACTTCCAATCGCCACTGACTGGGATTTGTTAAGGTGGCGGGGCATACCACACGAATGTGTCCCGCATAGAGCATGGTCGCAGCACAGCGCTGATCTCGCGGACCAATTAACGTCACCTGAGCGACGCCTGACTCTTCGTCATACACCAAGCCTGTCAAGGTACCAACGGCCACATCAGACCAGCGCAAGTCAGCCACCACTGGCGGTGTGCTGTCAGCATGCACTCGGTTGATCAGCAACACAGCGACCATCAACAACAAGCCAATCCGAACCGATGCGATCACTGTGCCACGTCCCTATTATCGAGATGCGGATTAGGAATCAAATCGCAAGCAATCGCGCGCTGCTTATCATCCACTAACACACCCGCCGCCTGCGTCCCATTGGTCGGACGTAACAGTAAAAAACCGTTGACGCAAAACGCTTCTTTACCGGATGGTTTTTCCGAGATTTTAATGTCCACATCGGGCTTTAACACCAACAACCGGAACTCGGCGATCGTGGCCTGATCCAGCTCCGTTGGATGCTTGATGTAACCGTAATATTCCAACGTTAACGCGGCCACCACCAGACCCACTAAAAACCCTAAGCCAATCCACTTAGGTAAATCCACATCCTGCTTTTGTTCTGCATTCATTGTTGTTACTCAGACTGGTTATTCGGCTATCGGCAACACGTCTTTGCCCCACGCGGGCATCAGTGATTGCTCGATCCCTAATTGATTCAAAATACGAGCGACGATGAAATCGATCAAATCTTCGATGCGCTCAGGTTGATGATAAAAACCCGGACTGGCGGGTAAGACAACGGCCCCCATTTGGGTGACCGTCAACATATTGCGCAAGTGTATCTCAGAATAGGGCGTTTCTCGTACCACTAAGATCAAGGTTCGACGTTCTTTTAATGCGACATCGGCCGCGCGTTCCAGCAAGTTATTGCTGGCCCCCGTGGCAATGGCTGAGAGTGTGCCTGTGCTGCACGGGCAAACCACCACCGGCCCCGGCTGTCCCGAACCCGATGCCCATGGTGCCATCCAATCTTCACGACCAAACACACGCAAGCGCTCTTCGTCCACTTGAAAACGTGCTTGTAAAAATGCCGCTTGTGCGCGTGTTGTACCCGGCAACGGCACATTGATTTCGGTCGCAAACACCAACTGCGCGGCTTTCGACACAATCACATCGACAGAATGCCCTGCGGCCAACAAGGTTTCGATTAACCGTAAGGCATACCAAGAGCCAGACGCACCGGTAATGGCCACACACACGCGCTTGATGGCTGTCGTTGATGTCATGAAAACCTCGCTTGTAATGCCGACAATAACCGTCGTGGACAGTTGGCAAACCCACCATTGGACATCACCACCACGGTATCGTTAGGCTGCACGTACGCTACGATGTGTGCAATTAATGCCTCTACATCATCATGAACAAACGCTGCGGATGAGTCTTGACTCAACACATCCCTAACGGACCAATCAAGGTGTGACGGTTGCAACCAAAACGTCGCATCGGCATCAGCCACCGATTCGGCCAAAGCCTGCTGATGCACACCAAGCTTCATGGTATTCGAGCGTGGCTCTAACACAGCAAGCAGTCGACCAGAGGGTGCATGACGAGCACGTGCTCCCGCCAAGGTCGTATGAATGGCCGTGGGATGATGAGCAAAATCATCGAAAACCGTTACGCCACCCGCCTCACCAATCCATTCCATGCGACGTTTGACCGAGTTAAACTGCGACAATGCCTGAGCGGCGATGTCCGGTGTGACACCCACATGCCGAGCAGCGAGCATGGCCGCCACGGCATTATGCACATTGTGAAGGCCACTCAATGCCCATGACACACTCGCCACCACCTGCCCCTGCTGCAACAGCGAAAAAGCAGACGCGTCCTCCGCATCTAAACGCCATTGCCAGTCGGCATTGGTCGCATGACTCACAGCCTCAAAGCGCTGCACCGGCGTCCACTGGCCCATGGCCAAAACACGCTCAAGCGCCTCTTGTCCGTTGGCTAAAATCAATTGACCATTCGCAGGAACGGTGCGGACAAGATGATGAAATTGCCGTTCAATGGCTGCCAGATCTGGGAAAATATCGGCATGATCGTACTCGAGGTTATTCAACACCACAGTGCGGGATTGGTAATGAACGAACTTAGAGCGTTTATCGAAAAAGGCCGTATCGTATTCATCGGCTTCGATGACAAAAAAAGGCGAATCGCCCAAGCGCGCCGACACGCCAAAATTGTGCGGTACCCCACCAATTAAATAGCCCGGCTTCATACCGGCAGTCTCTAAAATCCAAGCCAACATACTGGCGGTGGTGGTCTTGCCATGCGTTCCAGCCACCGCCAAAACCCAGCGACCTTGCAAGACATACTGACTGAGCCATTGCGGGCCAGAGGTATAAGGCAAGCCGCGCTCTAGCACATACTCCACGGCCGCATTACCGCGCGCTAACGCATTGCCAATGATGACACAATCCACATCACTGGGTATGTGCTCCGGCAAGAACCCCTCGTGCAATGCAATACCGGCCGCACTGAGTTGATCACTCATCGGCGGATACACGCCGGCATCGCTCCCCGATACATCGTGGCCTAACGCTTTGGCCAGCTGCGCCAGAGAGCCCATAAACGTGCCACAGATACCCAAAATATGGAGACGCATGTCATCGCTACCATGAAGAAAAAGAGCCCTAGTGTACTGACATCCACAGCCACACCCAAGTGATCACATGCAATTCCTGTCACGGCACTGAAATTTCATTCGGAATCAGGTAATATGCGCCGCAATTCGATACGATTCCTACCGCACAGGGAGCCTACTATGCAACGCCTTCGCCCATTTCTAGACAAACACTGCCCGAACCCAGACCTCGTTTCGGTCATCGATGGGTTGATGCTGGCCTGTAAGGACATTGCCAATCGCGTGCAACTGGGCATTTTCTCAGGCGTATTGGGCAGCGCCGAGCAAGAAAACATCCAAGGCGAATGCCAAAAGAAATTGGATGTCATTTCAAACGATCTCATCAAAATGGTATTGGCCGGCATGCCGCAAGTGAAAGGCTTGGCCAGCGAAGAAGAATCCAATGTCGTGGCGTGTAATCCTGACGGTCAATATCTGGTGTTATTCGACCCATTAGATGGCTCATCCAACATTGACGTTAACGTCACTGTCGGTACGATTTTTTCGATTTTAGAATCCGCTCCCGAAGACGATGCCACCTACGAAAGCAGCTTTTTACAATCTGGACGCAAACAAGTGGCGGCCGGCTACGTTCTGTATGGCCCATCCACCTTGTTGGTATTGAGCACCGGCAACGGCACTCATGGTTTTGCCCTTGATCCACGTGTCGGCGAGTTTTTCTTAGTGCGCGAGAACATCCAAATCCCAACCACCACCAAAGAGTTTGCCATTAATATGTCAAACTATCGGTTTTGGGATCAGCCCATGCAGCGTTACATCGATGACTTACTGCAAGGCGAAGTGGGCCCGATGGGCAAACGCTATAACATGCGTTGGATTGCCTCAATGGTGGCGGAAATCCATCGTATTTTGACGCGTGGCGGCGTGTTTATGTACCCTTACGACAGTCGCGAACCACAAAAGCCGGGTAAATTACGCTTAATGTACGAAGGCAATCCAATGAGCATGCTGGTTGAACAAGCCGGTGGCAAATCATCAACCTGCCGCGACACCATGATGGACATTCAACCGCATGACATTCATCAACGTGTGTCGGTTATCATGGGTTCGGCCGACGAAGTCGATACCGTCGTCCGCTATCATCAAGAAGACACGAAACCTACCAGCAAAAAACCTAAGGCCGATTAAAACAAAACCGACTAGGCCAAGCGAATCGGTATACTGATCACCACCCGCAAACCACCTTGCGGGTGAGTGTGCAGCGCCACATCGCCGCCGACAATCTGACAAATATGGTGCGCCATTTCCAAACCCATACGCGTTGTTTCTGCTCCGTCTGAACTCGGATAATGACTATGATGACGAGCCAGCGCGGTCAAAATACGCTGATTGTTTTCATCCGAAACCGCCTCGCCCTGATCGCGCACCATCAATTGCAATTGAAAATACTCATCCGTCACACGACGCATGTCCCACTCCATATCGATACGGCCTTGATGCGACACACGAATGGCGTCATCCAACAAATAGCGAATCAGCTGACGCAACAACGAGGGGTCCAGCCACATAGGCTGACGCAACACCACATCACTGTATTGCACTCGCAACAATAAGCCTTTGTGTTCAGCCAATTCGGCATAAGGTGTCATCGCCAACATCAACACATCCGGCAGATACTGACCGTCACCATTAATCAAAACCGTATTCTTCTCGGTGTCCGCGACCACCAACACATCTTCTAAAATTTGCGTTAAATGCTGCAATGAATGATCTGCGATCTCTTTGTATTCAGCGAATTCATCAGGCTGATTTCGCAATTCCAACAGCTGAATGGCGCCCATTGCACCATTCAATGGCGTTCGTAACTCATGACTCATCATGGCCAAAAACTCACTTTTTGCCCGACTGGCTAACATGGTTTTTCGTTGTTCCGACTGTAATTGCTCATTATGTCGCGCCTGATTCAGACGCGCTTGTTGCAATGAAAAGGCCAGCCGATTGGCATTGGCTTGCAAACGACCAATTTCAGCACCATCGCTTACGGGGGTACGAACATTGACATCACCGGCCGCTAACGCAGCGATGAAATCCGTTAAACGCTCTAGCGCGGGAATGATCGAACGCGCAGCCAAACTCCCAATCACTGCGGAAAACACGATGACCACAAGCGCTGTCATCATCGCCTGCTGAGCAATTTGCTGACTGCGCGCTTGATTGGCGGCCGCACTGACCGTCAAAGTCAGACGCGCCAGAGGCTGTGGCTGCATAAGAGTGGGGGATGGCGCATACAAGGTATCTAAGGCAAGGTCATTTTCAAAAACCGATGTCGCTACAATGACTTGGCGATCGATTTGATAATGCAATCGTTGTAATTGTTGATGGTCTTGTGATGCCACATGCTCCACACCCGCTGCAACCAACAGCGTCCCATCCATCGCATGCAACTCAATAGCAATCATACCTCGCTGCGCTAAAGCACTTTGCATCAATGGCTTTAGTAATTGTGGATTACCCGACAAAATAGGGTACTCAGCCGCACTACCAAGCGTTTCCAGCAATAACTGCGCAACATTATGTTGTTCTTGTTGCACATCCGCCCAACGTACCCATAAATGGTAACTGGTCAGCAACAGTACGGCCAATAATGCCGGTACGATCGCGACCACTAACATACGCCGTCGTATTGACCACTGTCGCATCATGGCTGTCGCTCCTTATGCTGCAAAGCACGAAGCACATCCTGTTCGTCAGGCAATGGTATATTGAGCGAACGAGCAACCTGCTCATTGAAACGCACATGAAAATGCGGATTGTAATCGGCCAGTGGCAACTGGCCGTCTTGCTGATAGTGCACCATCACATCATGCAGTCGTTGCACAACATGCTGCACATCGCTATAGGTACTGGCTAACGCACCTGCACGTAAATACGCACTCGATGGACCAATCAATGGCTTATTATGACGATACGCCGTAATCAAAATCGTTTTGATATTTTCAGCACTGAATAACGACAAATCGTAATCACCCACCACCGCGGAATTAGATCGTAGCAACTGCGTGAGCGCATGATGCAAAGAATTCGGCTGTCCAACCACATAAGGCGTGATGCGGGCATGATTCTCAAGCCAAGGGGAATCAATCAGTAGGTCATCATTTGAGGTTAAAATGCCCACGGAGCGAGGCTCCCCTAGCAACAACAACGCCAAGTTAACCTGCCGAATCAAAGGCGGTTCAACAAAAATGGCCGAGCGCTGTTCATCATTCTCGCTCAGCTCAATGCCTTGCCATTGTGCGCGACTGATAAAAACGGCCACACTGGGTTGCCTCAACAACGCCATTTGCGACAGCGCATCGGGACCAGCCAACACCCACCAATCAACACGATCAGCGCCTTCATCGCTGGCGGACGACAGCAGGACAACCGGCCGCCCCAAACGCATTTCCAGCATTTGCACCAGCTGCTCAACGGCCGGTAATGCTTGAGGGGCCAGCACACCCACTTGCAACGCCTGCAGATGGCTGCTCAAAGACAACAGCAGCCAAAGCCAACCGATTCGCCAATATTGTCGTCTTGCATCCATGCACGAATTCCTCATTTAAAACGCCACACCCACCTGCACGTAGTACAAATCTTGTTTGGAGTACACCGCGTCACCTCGTGTCACGGGGCTATCTGACACCAGATGCTGCCAAAACGCCCCTACCCACGGTGTCAAACTGGCCAGCTGAAACTGCTTGCGTGCATGGAGTTCGTAACGTCGATAGCGGTTATCAAAATCTGGACGTTCATTCCAAATATGCGATGCGGTAAGAAACCAATCATCGCCACGATATTGCCAACTGCCTGTTACGCTATAGTCTGCCGCCGCACGCAATTCCACGCGCTGTAAATTGCTTAGTTGACGGGTACTCAAATCCTCAACATTGCCGGTACGAAATTTGGCATCCACATACGCGGCCGTCAGCCACAGATGATGACGCATACCGGCTTGCCATTGCACTTGCAACTCAGCGCCTTTGATGTCCATTTTGTGCGTCGATTTGATTTCATAGGTATTGAGGTTAATGGGTTCAGAAATCAAGTCGTACAAGAAATCGCGGTAGACTTTGGCATCGATTTCTAACGACTGTGCGGCAAAATAGCCGTAATAACCCACTTCCATACTTTGAATACGTTCATGCGATAGATTACGACTGTCTGCAGGTTGGCTGATAAAATACGTACCATTGGTTAAATTTAAATAGTTTGGTGTTAAATCTTTGGCCTGAACGGTGTAATTGGGTTCTTGTTCCAACATATCCGGTGAACGCACTGCCTCAGAATACACCCAACGCACGCTGTGCTGAGGCGTCAGCAACGCATTCAAGGCCACCCTAGGAGAAAATACCGTGTCATTCATACGATCCTGTTCGTACATGCCGCCAACATTCAATAACAACCAAGGTTGCATACGCCATTCCACGTTGGCAAACGCCCGATAGGAATCGTTATTCAAATAACCGTCAAAAAAGGTATTCGAATACACCGCATCTCGGCGCACATTAATGCCGCTGACTGAACGCAAGGTCGGACTCCAGACCACCGTGTCTTGCCATTCAACATCCAAACGCTGTTCATCCAAATTGTTATCGGCTTTACCGCAAGTCAATTCACTTGGATCAATATTGGGCCGCGTCAAGACGTTCTGTGTTAGCTGTAAATCCATGGCCGATAACTCAAACTCAGCAACGGATGAGGGCGCGGTTGCCAGAGCAGGATTCCCAACCAGCGCCAATGCCCATGGACGATTACTTCGATACAATTGAAATAAATCCGGATCCAACAACACCGTAGGAACGCACGCGCTGGCCTCCTGTCGAATACGAGTACCCGTCCAATAAGCTTGTAATTGCGCCTGATGCTGGGCGGATTTCGCCCAATTCAAACGCATTTGCACAAATGCACTGTCGGTTTCGCGATCGGGTGGCGTCACATAAGGCTCACTCATGGGAATTTGGCTCGTCCCTCGTTTCACCGCAGCCATCCAATCGATGTTGACCTCATCGGACCATTGTTGGTGTTTGCGTAAGTTCACAAAACCATGCCGTTTGCTGTCACGCAGTGTATCTTTTCCGGACGGCGCATTTGTGCCATCAAAACCCGTATCTGCCCGCAAAGAGGCTGTCACACGAAATGCACCACTGTCTTGCCATTCCGAATAACTAAAATACGCATCATCAATGCCATTATTGCCATTGCGATAACGAACGCGCGTACCCAATGTGTCTTCCGGATGGTAGGTAATGATGTTGATCACCGCCATAAACGAGTTAGCGCCGTAGGTCGCGCTGTTCGGACCACGAATCACCTCAATACGCTGAATGTCTTCTAAGGCAACAGGAATGTCATCCCAATGCACGGTGGCGATGGACGAACGGTACAACGAACGTCCATCCACCAACACTTGCATGCGTCGCATTAAACTGGGGTTAGAAGCGTGATAAATAATCGTTTCGTTGTTTTCACCGGTGGTATGCCCCATCACCATACCAGGCACAAACCGCAATAGTTCTGGGATACTGCGCACCCCCCAAGCGTCAATTTGCTTAGCGTCAATCACCGTCACACTCGCCGGCACTTCCGCACGAGGTTGCTTCAAACGCGAGGCCGTCAGTACCTCGGGTAAGGTATCGACAATGACAAAAGGCGCATCCAAAGCAACATCATCCAATTCCATGGCAACACTGGGCATCACACACGCACACAACCAAGTGCTACCCGCACAAAAAACAGGAAATAGCCGCATTCAGCAATTCACCATAAGACAAAATAAGACATCAGTGTAAGCGTGCTACACCGCCGGAACAACGAACATTCAACAAAGATAGCCAAGTCTCGGCAAAATTACGACTTTCGCAGACTGACAGCCCCCCCTCAATACGGCTATAATCGCAACCAAATTTTCAATCATACGTGGAACCCATCATGAGCTACCAAAGCATCCCTGCGGGCAAAGACTTGCCAAACGACATTTATGTAGTGATCGAAATCCCAGCCAATCATGCGCCCATCAAATACGAAATTGACAAAGACATGGATGCCTTGATGGTTGATCGCTTCATGGCCACGCCCATGTTCTACCCTGCCAACTACGGTTACATCAACAATACCTTGGCCGATGACGGCGACGCGTTGGATGTATTGGTCGTTACGCCTTACCCAGTACAACCCGGTTCTGTGATTCGTTGTCGTCCAGTGGGTGTCTTAAACATGACGGATGAGGCCGGTGGCGATGCCAAACTGGTTGCCGTTCCACACGAAAAAATCACCAAAATCTACAAAGACGTACAAGACATCAACGATTTACCGCCGCTGTTACTGGCACAGATCGCTCACTTCTTTGAGAACTACAAAGACCTCGAAGAAGGCAAGTGGGTCAAGGTGGAAGGTTGGGACAACGCCGCCGCCGCAAAACAAATGATTATTGACGCGGCAAACGCCTACCAAGGTTAATCGTCACGTCAGTATGAGAAGCCAGTACCGCCGCCGGTGCTGGCTTTTTTTTGCTCGACAGACCAATCCACGCTCATGTTTCCAGCGCTCTCGCCAACAACCGCCGCCAATGGGCAACACAACATCATAGGGCAAAATAAGCCAATTGATGCTCTATTGCCTTTGTTAACTTTGTTATCTAACGGAATATTACAAAAAAAAGATATTAACAATTTGACCAATTAGGCCAATCGACTAAAGTTACCGTGACATCAACAACCTGAGGATCCTTCCATGGTTCTTAAGAAAACCGCACTGGCCGCTGGCATTTTGCTCGCGACCAGTCAAATGGCGTACGCAAACGACCTCAACATCAATGGATTTATGAGTGTGGGCGTCGGTACTTCCGACAGTAAGGTCAAAATCAATGGAATGGATAACGGCGCTAACTTTACTAACGACGCCGTTGTTGGCTTACAAATCAGCAAGCGCTTAAATGACACGACATCGGCCACGACTCAATTAATTGCTCGTGGTGATGATGGCTTCAACAGCGAAGCAGCTTGGGCGTACATTACCTATTCGGCAAGTGATAATACCGATGTTCGTATCGGTCGTTTGCGTACCCCGTTTTTCTATTACTCCGACTTCCTTGAGGTCGGCTATGCCTACAACTGGATTCGTCCAGTCACCGAAGTGTACGGCACCTTGGAACCATTCTCGTCTCTGAATGCCGTTGATGTGACGCACAATTTCAGTTTTGGTCGCAACGATGGTTCGGTTCAGGCTTACTACGGTCGTTATGATGGTGATTTTGATTTACCTGTAGGATTAAATCTCATACCAACGAGCATTAGTCTTGAAGATGCCATGGGTGTTGTTTTTAGCGCGACACGGGGTAATTTTGGTACTCGATTGAGTTACCACCAAGCCTCAGTAACTGCAAACATTGGTGCCGCTCCAACTCCACAGATTGATGACCGTATCACTCAGTTTTACCAAGCAGCGTTGACTTTCGATAATGGCGATATTGCCGCTATTGCTGAAGCCACGCAGCTAAAGCATCGCAATGGCGGCTTCACTGATGAAATGGGGTATCTGATCAGTGTTGCCAAACGTCTCAATGACACCACCTTGCATTTGACCTACTCGGGCAATGAAGATAAGCCTTCAAGCAAATACAATCAGCTACAAGATGAAAAACAAAGCAGTGTAATTTTAGGCGCACGATTTGATTACGATGCCGCAACCGCCTTTAAGATCGAAGCGCAGCATACTGAATATGATGAAGGGACTGCCAATAGCAAGAAAGTGTCTGGCATGACCTATTCCGCTTCTGTTCAACTGGTATTTTAAGGAGAGAGACCATGACATTATTTAAATCCATCTCCAAGATTGCCATTGGCTTAAGTTTGGTTGTGAGTGCTGTGGCGTTCGCTGAAACCGCTGTCATTGTCAGCGCCAGCAACGGTAACAGCGCCCTTGATCGTGAAACTATCGAGCGTATCTTTACTGGCAAAAGCAATTCCTTCCCCGATGGCACTCAGGCCATTCCTGTGGACCAGAATGAAGGCAACGCCGCTCGTGAAGCATTTAATGCTTCGGTATTGGGTAAAAGCGCTAGCCAGCTAAAAGCGTACTGGTCACGTTTGATCTTTACCGGTAAAGGCACGCCGCCGAAAGAATCCGGTAACGATGCGGATGTAAAAGACCTAGTTGCGAAAAACCCCAATTTAATCGGCTATGTCGATGCATCGGTGGTTGATGGCTCAGTTAAAGTGGTTTACACGTTTTAATTGTAAATCTCGATCCAACAAAAAAGGCGCCTCGGCGCCTTTTTTGTTGGGTTCAACTTATGGGGTTGATTGTTTGTTCGTCGCCATTCGGACGCTATTCAATGGACAAGCACAGCCACGTTTTATGCGTCCTTTGCACCCAAACTGGCTTTTAACTCGGCCAATTCACGCTCTGCTTTAGCGGCCCGTTCTTCCGCCTCAACTTGGGCAGTGACGTCTTTTTGCACACCAATGTAGTACATCAATTGGTCTTGCTCGTTATACACCGGCGAGATGCTCAGCTCGTTCCAAAACACCGATCCATCTTTGCGATAATTGCGCAAAATCTCGCGACTGCTCACCCCTTTTTCGATGGCGTCGCGAATACCCACCAAACCCGTTTGGGTACGATCACCGGCCTGTAAGAAACGGCAATCTTGATACAATATCTCATCCGCTTTATAGCCAGTCAGTCGCTCAAAAGCACGATTCACATAAATCAAAATGTTATCGTCGCCCTCTTGCTCGGCAATCACAATGCCATCATTGGAGGCATCCACGGCTTTTTTTAATAATTCCAAGCTAATCGGTGCTTGTTCATCAGGGTAGTCGGTGGCCATTGCCTATCTCCGTCTCGTAACGCGCACAACCATACTATGACCAGCGTGCTAACGAAAGATGTTCGCCGTAATTTTGCCAAACAGCAAACCAAATAAAGCCGTCTTTATGAGTTTATTCATACCATCTTTTTACAATGTGTATAAGTCCTTATAGAATGCTGTCATTCTATCATTGCTGTCGCCCAGAAGAGTTTGACTCATGACTGCCCAATCGTTCGAGCCTCAGGCTGCCTATTACCCGATTCGCGTTGTCTCTAACGAGACGGGGGTAAACGCGATTACTCTGCGTGCCTGGGAGCGACGTTACGGGCTAATCACCCCTAAGCGCACCGAGAAAGGCCACCGTCTCTATACTGAAGACGATATTCGTTTAATCAAACAAGTGGTTGCCTTACTCAATCGTGGCATACCCATTTCTCAAGCGCGTGCTATGTTGGATCACAGCCAAACCGGCGTCACGACCATCACAAACCAGCCACAACCGTCGCAATGGCATCAATATCGCGAACAACTCACACGAGCCGTGAATGAGTTTGATGATGCGCAATTGGCCAATATTTTTGATGAAGTCAGTCAGTTTTTTCCGATTGATATCGCCTTACGCTTCTTATTAATGCCGATTTACAACCACTTAACCGAAAATGTCACCCAAGCGCTGGGAGTGGCACGGCTGCGCTTTTATGCCGGTTTCTTACAGGCTCGCTTGGCGTGGCGTTTGGCAGAACCCAGCGACGACCGACATGGCCCCAGCATTCTGGTGGCGAATTGCAGTAACGATGATGAAATATCCCTACTGTTGATGGCCATTTTAGTAAAGCAACTGGGCTTACGTCCGGTGTGGTTTAGTGGCTGGCTCAGTTGCGAACACAGTGCAGAGCTGATGCAGCAACAAGGCTGGCAAGCGGCGTTAATGCAATTACCAAGTAATCCGAGTGATCAGCATTTATTGCAATTGGGTCATTTAATTCGAGAAACAGGCAAACCGATCTTTGTGCTCGGACAGCCCGCTTCGTTTAATGAACGCTTGCGTAAACTAGGTGCCATCAGCTTAGGCGACGACCTTCAACAATCCGCTTTAAATGTACGCGACCTACTAACAGACCCCAATTTATGAGTGCCTATTCATTACTGCTGCGCCACCCTGAGCTATTCGGCGCTGGCACCCTCTTTCTAACCGATCAAACACCGATTGATGGCGATTGGTTGCGTGCCTGCCAACAACACAACAGTCGCATTCGAACCTGGAATTGGCTGGTACATAAGGGCGCTCAATCACTTGGCGAAGACGCGTGTCGTTTTGGCTTACCCGAACCGCAAGATCTCTTACATTGTGACACCGTGGTGCTGTTGTGGCCCAAAGCTCATGAACACGCACAGACCTTACTGCAATGGCTAAGCAGCCAACCCGACGCGTCATCTCGTCGCTATTTCGCCGTTGCTGCCAATGATGCCGGTGGCAAAAGTATTGGTAAACGTGCGCAGCCACTGTGCCAATCCGTCACAAAGATCGATAGCGCACGCCACTGCACGCTGTGGCAATTACACCTGGCACCCAGTGTGGGGTTTAATTGGTTGCAGCCAGCACAGTCATTCCGTTGGGGGGAGCATGCGTATCTCACCCTCCCCGGGGTATTCAATCACGGCAAACTGGATCAGGGCACAGCATTGCTATTAGAGCATCTTCCTGTGCCGAATCATGGCCGCGTACTCGATCTAGGCTGTGGTTCTGGTGTGATTGGCCTTAGCTTAAAAGCTCGGCAAGCGGCACTGGACGTGAACCTAACCGACATTGATGCGTTTGCTCTACGCAGCACCGAACTCAATGCCATGCGGCTCGGGCTGGATGTCAGCATATACGCCAGCGATGGGCTAGCCGACGTGACTGGCCGATTTGATTACCTATTCAGCAATCCGCCGTTTCATCAGGGCAAAGACACTGACTATCGCTTTGCTCAACAATTGTTCGCCAATGCACAACGACATTTAACTCGACAGGGTCAGCTTTGGCTGGTTGCCAACCGCCACCTAGCGTATGAAGAGTGGGCCGCCGAGCACTTTGCGCAAGTGGATATTGTTGCTCAAGGAAATGGTTTTAAAGTACTACTCGCGCAAGCACATTAAGCTGGGTGTTTATGCCGTCAGCTGACTTGGCCGTACGCGAATAAGAACGACAAGTAACAGCAGCAATAATGGCAGTGTGGTTAACAATAACCCCTGCCAACCAAGCAACAACACCACCGCACCAGACGCCAGTGCGCCAAACGCCTGCAAGCCAAATACCAACGCATCGTTCATGCCTTGCACGCGAGTCGCTTCCGCTGGCTCATAACAGCCAGCCAACAGGGCTGTTCCTGCGACAAAGAGGAAGTTCCAACCAATACCGAGCAGTACCAAACCGCCCCAAAAATGCACAAAGGTGGCATCAAACCAGCTAACAGCAATACTCACCAATAAGACGAGAAAGCCCATCAGAATGACCCACCAATGCCCTAATCGACGAATCAAGAAGCCGGATGCAATGGAGGGTAAAAACATGGCGACAATATGACTTTGAATCACCCACTTTGCTTCATCCACTGAAAACCCATAGCTATCCGTCATGCTCAGCGGTGTTGCCGTCATAAGGTAAGACATGATGGCGTAACCACAACTACCCGCACTGACCGCAAGCCATAGCCGAGGTTGTCGAAATAGCTCAGGCCATGACCGTCCCGTCATCACGTCATTATTGAATGTAGTCACTGGTGCAATCGGCAACACACGCCACAACACCAGCCCAGCCAATCCGTACAACACAGCCAGCGCCAGAAATGAGGCACGAAATCCCGATTCAGGCCACCATTGCGCTAACGTCGCCAACTCCGGCCCGACAAAGGCCGAGAACAACCCGACTAAGAGTAAACGCGAGGCGATCACCGCTTGCTGATCGGGTTCAACCATGTCCATAGCAACGAACCGAAATTGCTGAATCACAGCAACCAAGCTACCGAGTAAGGCGCAGGCGACGACAAATAAGAAAAAGGAGGAAAGAGACAACGCCATCACGGCACACAGAGAGCCCAACACGCCTTGCCCCATGGCCGCCACAAACAAGGGTTTTCGCCCCCAGTGCTGAGCCAACCGAGCAGCGGGTAGTACACTGAATGCCGTCGCAATAATCACCATAGCGACAGGCAGGGTCGCCCATTGCGGGCTTTCACTGAGCTGTAAACCGACAATGCCACCGATCAATACGATCAGTGGCATCGCACATAACGCCAACGCTTGCGCTACCATGAGCGCCCACACGGCCGTTGGCATGTTATGGCATATTGCGTGAGTAGAAAATTTCGAGCATTTCTTTACGTAACTTGTCTTCTACGGTTTTGCGCTCGTCCGCATTCATGCTTTGTACGCCTTCACCGAACAAGTAGTTATCCAGTTCGAAATCTTTCAAAATCATCTTGGTGTGGAAGGTGTTTTCTTGATACACATTCACATCGATCATTTGATACGCGTCACGCGTATCGTCAGTTAAATAATTCTGAATCGAATTAATTTTGTGGTCGATGTAGTGTTTGACACCGTCAACGTCTCGGGTAAATCCACGGACGCGATAATCCACCGTCACAATATCGGAATCGAAGCTGTGAATCAGATAATTCAACGCTTTCAATGGCGAAATTAAACCACACGTGGATACATCGATGTCAGCACGGAAGGTGCTAATTCCACCATGAGGATGACTTTCTGGGTAAGTGTGAACCGTCACATGGCTTTTATCGAGGTGAGCTACAACCGTATCACGCAGAGGGCCTGGCTTTTCTTGCATCAAGTCTTCACTGGGTGGCACTTCATGCTCGGCGATGAGCATGGTGACACTGGCACCCTCTGGCTCATAATCTTGACGAGCAATATTGAGAATATTCGCACCAATAATATCAACCACTTCGGTCAAAATTTTGGTTAAGCGTTCTGCGCTGTACAGTTCATCAATGTAAGCGATGTATTCTAGGCGTTCTTTCTCTGTGCGCGTATAGCAAATATCGTAAATATTAAAGCTCAGAGATTTCGTCAAATTATTGAAGCCATGCAGGCGCAGTTTATTGCTCAATCGTCAATCCTCATGTCAAACCATTATTCATCTTCAACCACAGTATAACTGTGCGTAATTTCAACCCCGCCTTGTTCCAGCATGATGGAGGCTGAGCAGTATTTTTCGGCTGATAATTTCACCGCCCTGGCGACCTGTGCATCCTTAAGGTTGGTACCGCTGATCGTGAAATGCACATGGATTTTACGAAACACACTCGGTACGGCATCAACCCGCTCCGCTTCGATATCCGCCACACAATCGCGAACCTGTAAGCGCTGTTTAGTCAAAATGCTCATGACATCGAAGCTGGTACAACCGCCCAAGCCAAGCAATAACATCTCCATCGGTCGAATACCCGTATTGCGACCACCATGATCCTCAGGACCATCCATGACAACACTGTGACCGCTACCGGATTCACCTAAAAACTGGACGTTATCAACCCACTTTACTCGTGCCTTCATACCCGCCTCTAGCGCCTAACAGAAAAGCGCGGAGGTTATCACAGCGAAGGGAATCGGATAAGACTTATCTGACCTTTTTTTGCACAAATGCCATAATTATCGACACAAAACAGGTAACGGTTCACCTAGCATGCTATATAAGGGATAATGCCTGCACTTTAGGATTGGATGCCCAACACTATGAAACCGTCTGTGCCCTCATCGCAACATGCCCTGATGGATGACTTTTTAAGCCACTGCCACCGCCGTCGTTATCCGGCACGCAGCACATTGATTTATGCGGGCGAAGAAAGTACGACGCTATTTTATCTCATCAAGGGATCGGTTTCCGTCATCATTGAAGACGAAGAAGGTCGCGAAATGGTGATGGCCTATCTCAATGAAGGGGATTTTTTCGGCGAAATGGGGCTGTTTGATGAACAACATCAGGCGCGCACCGCTTGGGTTAAAGCAAAATCCGAATGCGAAGTGGCTGAAATCAGCTATGTCAAATTTCGCGAACTCGCTCAACAAGACACTCGTCTCACGTTTCATATCTTCCGCCAAATGGCGCAGCGCTTGGGTCGTACAACCCGCAAAGTGGGCGATCTGGCCTTTTTAGACGTCACGGGTCGTGTGGCACGTACGCTATTGGATTTATGCAAAGAGCCCGATGCGATGACACACCCCGATGGCATGCAAATTAAAATTACTCGCCAAGAGATTGGTCGCATTGTCGGCTGCTCCCGTGAAATGGTCGGTCGTGTGCTAAAAGACCTAGAGGAAAAAGGTCTCGTTTCCGTCAAAGGCAAAACTATGGTGGTATTTGGTACCCGATAACCCATCACACGCAGCGATTTGTTCTACACTGAATAGGTATCTATTCCATTAGGACAATGTCATGAGTGATGACTGGTTATTTGCCGATGACGAACCCACGTCAGCGGCACAGACAACCACAGCAAATCGTGTTTGGCGCATTTTAATTGCCGATGACGAACCGGATGTACATCGCATCACCCGCATGGTGCTAGCCGGCTTTGAATTTGATGGCCGCCAATTGGAGTGGCTCAGCGCCTACAGTGGTGCCGAAGCTTGCGAATTGATGGCCAACAACGACGACATTGCCATCGCATTACTGGATGTGGTCATGGAAGAAGACCATGCCGGACTGAACGTCGCTCGCTACATTCGTGAACAACTGCACAATCGCTACACGCGCATTGTGTTGCGTACCGGTCAACCCGGGCAAGCGCCTGAACACGACGTCATTCGCAATTACGACATCAATGACTACAAAGACAAAACCGAACTGACCACCACCAAACTCAACACCTTGATGTACGCCACGCTGCGCAGTTATCGCGATATCTGCATGTTGAATGAACATCGACATGGCTTAGAACGTGTCATTACCGCCTCCACCAAAGTGTTCAGCAGTAACGGCATTAACGCTTTTGCTTCCGCCGTATTAGCACAAATCACCAACTTACTGGGCTTGGAACAAAGTGCCCTGTATTGCTCGAGTAGCCATCAGGCCGATCAGCTGCATCTTCACGGCAAACGGTTTCGTGTATTAGCAGCGACAGGCGATATGCAAGATTTCTCCAGCCACCGCAATCTCGATAGCATTCCTGCCCACGTTCGCCAGGGCTTTGAGAATGCCATGCAAGCAGGACACAGCCAATACTATGACGATCACTATATTGGCTATTTCGCCTCCGAAGAAGGCAACGAAAGCCTGCTGTATGTGAGTTATCAAGGTGAACTATCCGAGTTGGATAAACAATTGCTGGAAATTTACGCCACCAACGTCGCCCTCACCTATGAAAACTTACTCATGCGTGAAGACATCATCGAAACCCAGCGAGAGCTGGTGTATTTACTCGGTGAAGCCGTCGAACGCCGTTCCAAAGAAACCGGTGCACACGTGAAGCGCGTCGCCAAAATATCGGAGCTGTTGGCACTGAAATACGGTTTAGACGAACACGATGCCAGCATGATCAAGCTCGCATCACCGTTACACGACATTGGTAAAATTGCCATACCCGATTCCATCCTCCACAAACCGGGCAAACTGGACGCGCACGAATGGGCCATTATGCAGACCCACGCCCAAATCGGCGCGGACATTTTAGCCAAATCAGAACGTGAGGTACTGCAACTGGGCTCCATCATTGCGGGACAACACCACGAACACTGGAATGGTGCTGGCTACCCGAATGGCTTGCAAGGAGAGCACATTCATATCGCCGGACGAATAACCGCACTGGCTGACGTGTATGATGCGTTAGGCAATCGCCGTTGCTACAAAGAGGCTTGGCCAGAAGCCGATATCATTGCGCTGCTCACCAAACAATCGGGGCTGCAATTCGATCCGCAATTGGTTCAGCTCTTGCTCGATCACTTGGACGAAGTGAAAGCCATTTGCGCAGCGTACCCCGACCCGACATAACCGAGCCGTGGCAAGAAGGCTCAAACGTCAGAAGAATAACTGCTGCAACGCCGCACCCGGATCATCGGCACGCATAAAGGCCTCACCGACTAAAAACGCATGCACATCACGGTCGCGCATGGCTTGCACATCACTCGGTGCCAGAATGCCACTTTCTGTGACCAGCAATTTGTTGGCAGGCACCTGTGCTAACAGACCAAAGGTTGTGTCCAATGTGAGCTCAAAGGTGTGCAGATTACGGTTATTAATACCCAATAACGGCGTTTGTAAGGCCAAGGCCGTGTGCAATTCAGCTTCGTCATGCACCTCTACCAGCACATCCATACCCAATTCTAGCGCAAGCCCTTCAAGATCTTGCAGCTGCATCGCACTCAACGCCGACACAATCAGCAACACACAGTCGGCATTCAATGTGCGTGCTTCATAGATTTGATACGGATCAATCAAAAAATCTTTGCGAATGACGGGTAACGAACACGCCCGACGTGCGGCTCGCAAGTAATCTTCATGGCCTTGAAAATAGTCCCGATCGGTCAGTACGGACAAACACGCGGCACCCGCTTGCTCATAGGATTCGGCAATGGCTTCAGGCACAAAATGCTCACGCAACACCCCTTTCGATGGCGATGCTTTTTTTATTTCAGCAATCACCGCTGGCAAACCCGCATCCACCTTCGCCTGCATCGCTCGATAAAACCCACGCAACTCACTCGCGTCGCGATCACGCGCTTGCGCACGAAGCTCTGCCAGCGGCAATGTCTTACTGCGCAATGCCACTTCTTGCTCTTTGGTTGCCAGAATGTTTTTCAAAATGGTTGGGGTATTCATGCGTCCTCCGCCATGTACTGAGAGAAACTGGCCAATTCGCGCATTTTTTCGAGCGCCAAACCAGAGTAAATCGCATCTTGCGCCATATCGACGCCTTCTCGTAACGTGCTGGCCAAGCCCGCCACATAAATGGCCGCACCGGCATTCAATGCCAGCATATCCGCCGCTTTTTGCCCAGCATCGGTTTCTCGCTTACCCAGTGCATCACGAATTAAGGCCAAGCTGGCCTGTGCGTCGTCGACTTCCAACCCCGTCAGTGTTTGTGACTCGATGCCTACGTCTTCTGGAAGTAACTCATACTCACGAATATGGCCCGAACGCAATTCGCACACATAGGTGGTACTGGCCAAGCTGATTTCATCCAAACCATCTTTCGCATGCACGACCATGACGTGCTCACTGCCCAAACGCTGCAACACTTCCGCCATGGGGCGCAACAACGCTTTACTGAACACACCGATGACTTGGTTTTTGACCCCCGCAGGATTGGTCATGGGCCCCAAAATATTGAACACGGTGCGCAAGCCCAACGACTTACGAGGACCAATCGCATGCTTCATGGCACTGTGATGACTTGGCGCGAACATAAAACCCACACCCAATTCGTTGATACAGCGCGCCACTTGATCACTGGTCAAAGTTAATGAAATACCCGCTGCCTCAATCAAGTCGGCACTGCCCGACTTGGACGACACACCACGATTGCCGTGTTTGGCCACCGTACCGCCCGCGGCTGCGACCACAAAGGCGGATGCGCTCGACACATTGAATAAGTTTGCACCGTCCCCCCCTGTACCGACAATATCCACCGCATGCGGCTGAGTGACTGCGACACCGCTCACCAGCTCACGCATCACGGTGACGGCACCGACAATTTCATCAACACTTTCACTTTTCATGCGCAACGCCACTAAGAACGCCCCGATTTGTGCATCGTCGCATTGTCCGGTCATGATCTGGCGCATGACCTCAATCATCTCGGGAGTAGTTAAGTCTTGGCGCTCAACCACGCGCGCCAATGCCGTACGAATATCCATAATCGGTGCTCTCTTTAAATACGGGTTTGCAAAAACCGATTCAGTAAATCATGACCATGTTCGGTTAGGATGGATTCTGGGTGAAATTGAACGCCCTCAATCGCCAAGGTTTTATGGCGTACCCCCATGATTTCTTCCATGCTGCCATCGGGATTTTCCGTCCATGCGGTGATCTCTAAACACTCGGGTAAATCGTGTTTATCAATCACCAGCGAGTGATAACGCGTTGCTTTATACGGATTTGGCAATCCGGCAAACACACCCAAATTCGCATGGTGTATGTCCGAGGTTTTACCATGCATGACTTGGCCAGCACGTATGATCTTGCCACCGAACACTTGCCCAATACTTTGATGGCCCAGACAAATACCTAAAATTGGCATCTTACCGGAAAAGTGTTGAATGGCCGCCATGGAGATGCCAGCTTCATTCGGTGTGCAAGGCCCCGGAGAAATCACCAAATGGCTAGGCTGTAGTGCCTCGATTTCTTGCAACGTGATTTCGTCATTGCGAAAAACGCGCACCTCGGAACCCAGCTCGGCAAAATACTGAACCACGTTGTAAGTAAAAGAATCGTAATTGTCGATCATGACCAGCATGAAACAGTACCTTTAAACAATTGTTCGTTTAGCTTTCGCTCTCTTTTCATCGCATGACTGTATTTACTGATCCAAGCCTGCTGACGCCATCGCCACCGCCCGGAACATGGCACGTCCTTTATTCATGGTTTCTTTCCATTCCAGACGAGCAATCGAGTCTGCCACCACGCCCGCTCCGGCCTGAATATTCAAATAACCGTCTTTGATCACCGCCGTACGAATGGCGATGGCGGTATCCATATTGCCATTCCAGCTTAAATAACCTACCGCTCCGCCATACACACCACGTTTGGTGGATTCAAATTGATCAATGATTTCCATGGCACGAATTTTAGGTGCACCACTGAGGGTTCCCGCCGGATGAACCGCACGCAGCACATCCATGGCTGTCACACCGACTTTTGCTTGCCCCACCACGTTCGACACAATGTGCATCACATGGCTGTAGCGCTCGACAATCATTTGATCAGTGACTTTCACACTGCCAGTCTCGGCCACGCGGCCAACGTCGTTCCGACCCAAGTCGATCAACATCAAATGCTCAGCAATTTCTTTCGGGTCTAATAATAATTCTTGCTCTAATGCGAGGTCTTCTGCTTCGGTGGCGCCGCGGTAGCGTGTTCCTGCAATGGGTCGCACGGTCACTTCGCCATCTTCTAGCCGTGCCAAAATTTCCGGTGATGATCCTACGACATGAAAATCGCCCAAATTAAGGCAATACATGTAAGGCGATGGATTTAAGGTGCGCAACGCACGGTAAATATTGACCGGATCACCGGAATAAGGCACTCGCATACGCTGTGAAATCACACACTGCATGATGTCACCGGATAAGACGTATTCTTTAATGGCATCCACGGCGTCCATAAAAGGCTGCTCACCGAATAACGACTGAAAATCACTCTCTTGCACATCGACTGGATGAGCTAACGCATGACCAACCGTCCCTTGATAGGGCAACCGCAGTTGCGCACGCAGATCATCCAAGCGTTGTTGAGCGCATTCAAACGCATCGGGCTGAGCCGGATCGGCCAACACAATCAAAAACAATTTGCCACTGAGGTTGTCAAATACCACAACCTCTTCCGACACCATCAATAAAATATCCGGGGTATTCAGTGCATCCGGTGGGCAACTTTTCTGCAAGCGCGGTTCAATATAACGCACTGTGTCATAACCAAAGTACCCCACTAAGCCACCATTAAATTTGGGCAGCCCTTCCAGCTCTGGCACACGAAAACGTTGTTGAAACTCACTGACAAACGCCAATGGGTCATCCACTCGACATTGCTCCGTTAGTGCGCCATCCACATGCACCTGCACATCGTGGTCAAACACTGTCACAACCTGCCGTGCAGGCAAGCCAATCATAGAGAAACGACCCCATTTTTCTCCGCCTTGCACCGATTCAAACAAGTAACTGTAAGGCAGCGCGGCCAGCTTAAGAAACGTACTGAGCGGTGTATCTAAGTCGGCCAATACTTCACGAGCGACGGGAATACGATTAAAACCTTGTGCCGCTAAATCGGCAAATTGTTGCGGTGTCATAACAAACCTTTGAAAAAAATATTAAGCGAGAATGGCAATGTGGGCATCGCCCAATGGGTCGCTTAACACCATCGACGGGTCAAATGCTGACCCTGTTGATAAGGGCGGTTATATTGAAAAAACACCGCAAACTCCGTTATTCGCTGAGGAGGGATAAGATTTGAGACTATAACGAGATGCGCTCGATGCAGCAAGCCAGAATTAACGCCAGTCGATGCATGGCCATCGCCGTTGCTGAGCCAATGCCGCCAGTGTCGGATTCGGGTTCAATACCACCGGTTGCTTGACCTGCTCCAGCAAAGGGACGTCAGCGTGGCTGTCACTATAAAACGCTGCATGCTTCAACGTTAATCCTCGTTCAGCCATGAATTGCTCGGCCAGCGCCACTTTTCCCTCGCCATAGCACATAGGCTGCTGCAACCCCAAGATACGATCATTTTCTACCGCCAAGCGATTACTGATTACATGATCAATACCCAATGCTTTGCCATAAGCCTTAGCCATCACATCATCGGCACCCGTAATCATCACGACCGTGCTGTTCTGACGGCGATAGGCAAATAATAACGAGGCCGCTTGCGGATAAATATGCAACTGACCTCGCTCGGAGAAAAATTGATCAATGCGCTGTTGATACTCTAACAACGTCATCCCACGCGTGCGCGTGCGGTAATATTGAGACAAGCGGGCGTGCGTGACACGCCCTTTTTTATAAGCACGATACAGCGAAACCAGCGCCAGAAAACCCTCGACCACCGCCCAGCGCTCACGTCGATACCGCCATTTGATCCACAGCGTATTGGCATCGTGATTAATTAATGAGTCGTCCAAATCGAAAAAGACAACCGGCACATCGTACACCCGCGTTGACATGAATGAGTTCCTTGGCTCGCTGCTGCTAGCCTATCACATTGCCTGAACTTGCCCCATAGCCGCCAGTCGCCAATGCATAATCGTCGCGGCACCAATACAGTCGGGGTTGGCTAACGCCAATTGCTGCAATCCTTGCCACATCGCGGCCACATGCGCATCCATACCCAACAACTTGAGAGAAGCCAGCATTCGCGACAAGCGCTGATGATTGTGATTATTTTCTGTCATCCAATGAGACGATGCCACATCGTGCGGCGCCAACAACTCAAATCCCTGTGGTGTCTCCCGCAACACCACACCGTAGAACTGCAACATACGCAGCACAGCGCCATGCAATGCCGCTTGCAAGGCTGGCTGCGTCTGAAACGCCACAATACAGTCATCATCCAACACCGGCGCTTCAGGATTAAAGGCACTGCGCTCACACAACGGGAAAAGCCACTGAATGTAGTCGTGACAAGTTTCTAACTCATTGTTAGTAAAGGATAAAATTCCATTTAAAGTTCGGCCACGGTGATCCGTACCGGTGCCAGAATAGAAGTCAATTAAAGGGTGCATATTACGTCCTAGTAAAAAGGGAACGACTCGCGTCAACGTTGTCTATAGTCAGTATAGACACAGATTTTATTGAGTTGAGGCATGGATAAGTGTTTTTTTCTAGTCCATGCTGTCATCGTGATCAAATGTTTCGAGATCGATTCATGATCCCATTTGATCGTATAACCATAAAAAGGAGCGATTATGAAAGGTTTAGAAATTAGCTTTCGTGACATTGGCCACTCCGATGCGGTTGAGCATCAAATTCGAGAAAAAGCCAGTAAACTCACCGCCACCTATGACGACATTACCGGAATTCGAGCGGTGGTTGCTATGCCGCACAATCACAGCAACAAAGGTCGCTTAGCGCACGTTTCACTTGAAATTGGCCTGCCCGGAGAAACCGTTGCCATCACCCATGATCATCACGACAACCCCGAACACGAAGACATGCACCTAGCGGTTCGTGATGCATTCGACAAGGCGCAACGGAAAGTCAAAAAAATCCACGATCGTCGTGTTGATAAAAACCGTCGCGCGGCAGTTCTGTAAATCAAACCCTCACTGGCAGCCTCAATGGCTGCCGTTATTTGTGCTGACTATTTAGCAAAAATTGCAGTAATCCGGGACGCACCAAGTCGGCATACAAGGTGCCCATTTCTTCAGCCGGTAATGGAAAATCATCCCGCACCCAACGCACAATCACCATAAACGAAGCACCCGTCAGAAAATCAATCACATACCCCAAACGCCCTTCGCTACTAATCGGCAAATCATGCGCGCTGACGAAGCGTTCTATGATACGGGCGACATAGCGCTTAAACTCGTTCAACATCAAGGCTTCAATATCCGCCTCGACCAGTAACCGCGCAAAATAGGCATTGTCCGACCACTGTCGAAACATGAGGGTGGCGATCATCGGATCGGCATGCAATGACTGGGTTAAATAGGGGTCAATTTGTTCACTGAATTGCAAAAACATTTGCTCGATATAAGCGCGTAACAAATCGTCTTTCGAGTGAAAGTGTAAGTAAAAGGTCGGACGAGCCACACCAGAATGCTGACAGATATTGGCAACGGATATCTTATGGTATGGCTGATTGGCCATTAAGGACAGCAATGCATCGATCAAAAGTCGACGGCTCCGCTCGACACGCTTGTCTATGTCTTTGTCCATGCTCATCGATCCATCTCACTCAGCCATTCAAATAATGGACAGCAGTCTATTCTATTTTCGCGCAAGTGTCGTGATCGCGAATAACGCAAGACACGCCAGCCCACAGACTGAATGACATA
>JACUUC010000056.1 GCA_014859445.1 Bacterioplanes sp. | reverse complement strand
TCAGGCTTCTTTCAGCCTGACGGGTTTGCCAGCTTCGCTGGGCAAACAAAAAACCGACCTCTTGGTCGGTTTTTTTTCGTCCATCGAAACTCATGATTTTTTACTATTGCAATCGGAATATTGATTACATAACCCTCTAAATACAGGCACATTTCTCCTTCATTCGTCTTAGCTGCGTTGCTTTTTTAAGCAACCCAACGACCAACAACGCCAGAATAAATCCAACAACAGAAACGGTCATACTGATTCCTTGGCTTCTGTCCCGTACACTGCAGCGCAACTGGCCAATCGTGCCAGTTTTCTCGTCCCACAAGGTAATCAATATGGATATGAAATCACTCCTTAGTGCCGTTCTCATCAGTACCGTTTTACTGATGACAGGCTGTAAAGACAAATACGAAATCAGCATCGATGCTCCCTCGGAGATCACTCAGCATCAAACGATGACGTATCGAGCCGAACTAAAGACCGTTCACCCCCAAGCATTGCAATACACCTGGCGCATCAACGGCCAAGTGATCGACAATCAAGAGCAAGGGGTAACGCAATTCGCACAAACCGGTAGCCACGTACTGGAATTGCATGCGATCAACGAACGTGGTGTGAGTCAGCGTGCCGAAAAACGTATCCACGTTCAATCAGCCGATGTACTGACGGAGGCAATGACCTTACAAGTACGCATCGCGGATCCCCAAGGTCTGGCAATCGCGAATGCGGATGTGACCATTGATCAGCAAACAATACGCACCAACCAGAACGGCTTAGCTCAGTTTGACGCTCTTGCACAAACGAACACCATGGTGATTCGTGCCAATAAACTCGGCTATATCGGGCAAACGTACCGCTACTCATTTGACGACGCACAAGACACGGCCAGTGTTGTTTTAAGCTTGTTACCGCAAAGCGACGTACAAACCATCAATAATGATCAGCCCGCTATCGTTAGCAGCAACACACTGAACACACAAGTCAGCTTACCCGCCAATGCCCTCGTTAACGCTAACGGTGAGACCGTTCGTGGTGATATTCAAGTTCAACTCACGCCGATCAACATTCGCACCATGGGTGCCACCTTCTTAGGCGGTGGTGCGGCACTGACGCGTGAAGGCAATGACGTGAATCTCATCCCACTGGGTATGATCGATGTGACATTCAGTCAGCAAGGCCAACCTCTGCAATTGGCTCCCGGCCAAACCGCTATGATCCGCATGGATGTGGTCGACAATGTCGGCGCTGACGGTCGTGTATTCCAGCAAGGTGACACCATTCCCATGTGGTGGTTTGATGTGCGAACTGGCCTATGGGTCGAAGATGGCCTTGGTGAGATTGTTGCGTCAGAATCAGCCTTATCCGGACTTGCCTTACAAGCCGAAGTCTCTCATTTCACCACGTGGAACTGGGATTACTACTTTGACGGTGATCGCGCCTCATTTACGTTGCAGTGTACGCGCGAAGGACAACCCTTAGCCTACGACGAAAGCTGCTTAGTCACGCTGAGCAATCTCACACTGCATCGCCAAGCCAATGTCGGCAGCAATGGTCTGACTGTGATTAATGCCAATCCGAACATTGAGTATTTGGTTAGCGCACGCTTACAACATACCGGGAATCAAATTTTCCGTGGTACCACTACATTTACCACGATCAGCGGTCACACCAGTGTGGTGGTCGATGTGACGCCACTGGATACCGAAGAAGGCACTATTCGCTGCTTCGTCAATAACGGCACACAGTTACTGGCGAGCAGTTGTAACGGCAATATCGTTGGTGATCAAAGTGGTTACACCTCGTTTTATCAACAAAGCAGCTATGCCATTCCCTTCCAATACGTGCCAGGCGAGACTGTAGACGTCACGGCTTGGGTACAAGACTTCTTAAAAACAACCACCGTTGACACAAGCTTGGTAGCTGGCGTATTGACCATCGACCTCATTGTTGAGCTTAATAATGGCACCGTCACCTGTTATGCCACTCTGGATGGTGAACAAGGCGAATACTTTGGCTGTGATGGGCAAGTGTATAGCGATCTCGGTCAATACTCGGCGTTTTCTGCGACTGACTTTAGTGGCGATCCCAAACGTGGGTATTTCTTTTATGACCCATTAGCCAGTTTCTTGACCGTGACGGTGAGCAATGTCTTTGCTCAAAATCATAACTATGAATTGGCACAAGCCAGTGCCAGCGCGATGAGTGGTGATATGGACCAACAATTCCATATTGATCTCAGTTTCGAACAGGCCATCGTCAATGCATCCTACGACATCAACAACAACGAACGCTACCATGTTCAATGTTTGTACAACGGCAATCCACTGAGCGAATGCCAATTCGACCTGTACAGCAGCAACTACTTTGGCTGGTTCTATGGCTTTATTAGCGATAACCGTGCCGACGCACCCAGCTGGATGCAACAGCACGTACTGTTGAATGATTTATCCCTCGATCAAGGTTATGCCTATGGCAATAGCCAAGATAACGAATGGTTGTATAGCGACAGTGTCGTTATTGATCACACCGAACGTACCATTGTTTTCACAATGTCAGCAAACGTACCTCAATAACGTATCCTCGGCTCCAGCTTCGGCTGGAGCCGTTTTTAAAATCACCATCCCCATCCATAAACCACTCATCCGCCAACGTCAGCTGCGACGAACGATAAACTTTGCTATCATCGCGCCCGCCTAATAAGGCAACACCCTGACACAACAACACTATACGCACCGAATTTACGTTTCAGCCAGCGAGGATGTATGAACCAACCCACGCCCCCTATTGTGGTATGCGCCTTATATCAATTTGTCGCATTACCCGATTTTGAAACACTGCGTCAACCGCTACTGGATGTCATGCTAGCGCATCACGTCAAAGGAACGCTGCTATTAGCCAGCGAAGGCATTAATGGCACCATCGCAGGTGATCGACATGGCATTGATGCCGTATTAACTCACCTGAAACAAGACGAGCGCTTTCAAGCGATTGTGTACAAAGAGTCTTTCGATGACACCATGCCGTTTTATCGCAGCAAAGTGAAATTGAAAAAAGAAATTGTCACCATGGGTGTAGAAGGCATCGATCCTAAACACGTAGTCGGTACGTACGTAAAACCCAGCGAGTGGAATGCCTTGATTTCCGATCCGGATGTCCTGTTGATCGACACACGCAATGACTACGAAATCGGTATTGGCACCTTTCAAGGGGCCATTAACCCGAACACCAAAACCTTCCGCGAATTTCCTGACTACGTCAAAACGCAACTCGACCCAAATCGCCATAAAAAGGTAGCGATGTTTTGCACCGGTGGCATTCGTTGCGAAAAATCCACGGCTTATCTAAAAGAACAGGGCTTCGATGACGTCTATCACCTCGAAGGCGGCATTTTGAAATACCTAGAAGAGGTGCCCGAAGAGCAAAGCTTATGGCAAGGTGAGTGTTTTGTCTTTGATAACCGCGTGGCCGTCAATCATCAGCTAGAGAAAGGACAATACGATCAATGCCACGCCTGTCGCCGTCCCATTACGGAAGACGATAAGCAGCATGAACACTATCAGCCAGGCGTCAGCTGCCATCATTGCTACGATGAGTACAGCGATGAACAACGTGAGCGTTTTCGTCAACGTGAACAACAAATGCAATTGGCAAAAGAACGTGGCGAAGCCCATTTAGGCTCGGACTTAGCGTCAGTTATTGAAGCCAGAAAAGAGGAAAAGCGCCGTCACAAAGAGCAACAACGACAGCGACTCAACCAGTAATCGATGACCACCCAGAGCGATCATCGTTGTTCTGGGTGGTTAACTATTACTGTGAGGCTTGAGCAATGGCTGCTTGACTGATGCAAGTCTCATCGTCTGCCACTTGGCGAATCACCAACAACACTTGTCCCACGCGAATACCCCACTTACTCATCACCGTCTCATTCACCACCACACCCGGTGACACCAAAAACATCCAATCATCCATGGTCAAGTCAATGGTATCGCCAGGTTCACCATAACGCAGCACATAATTCATATGAATGGCATTACCGGCATAGCGCAATTGGGTCGCTTTCGGCACATCACTTGCGCTGGCTCGATACACGCCGTCTTGCTCCGGAATCAATGTCCAAATTCGGGTTTCGACACCATCATCAAATTCGAAGATTTCATCCAGTGTGCCCACACCATGTTCATCCCAGCTTGCTAAAATTCGTGCCTGAAACTGACGGATTTGTTCACCGGAACGACTCCGTACCACACCGTCAGCACACAACTGCCCCTCAAAAAAGGTTTTCGGATCTAAAATCGGACCTCGGTCGGCATACTCATTCACATCCAAACTACTGCAAGCGGTCAAAATGGCCATTGCGACGAAGGCTGTCGCCATACGAATTTTCAGTGACATCATAAACAGACTCTTCCCAATCCAATACAAAAGTTATCCATAAACTATACAACCACCGATAAAAGTCAATGCTAACGGATTCAAAATGCCAACCAACCTCAATTATTGATTTTTTTATCGTGCGTTAAACGTCATAATTGGATTGGCTGATATATACTGATCTTAATAAGGCGTAGCAGCGCGCTCATTGATCATATTGAGTAGGTTATGATTAGTATACGACAATTGTCCATCACACTGTTTCTTGCCTATTTAGCCTTATTATTTTCAGGGCTATTAGTGGTGCGCTGGTTTTGGTTTTATCCTGCTGAACTCGAACTGTATACCAACAATCAGCAGCGCGAATTACACAGCGTGCATTCTACTCTGCAACAGCACAAATTACGCTTACTAAGCTTAACTCGAGATTACGCGGAATGGGATAACACCTACCATTTTGTGCAATCGCCATCGGCCGATTATATTCGCATTAATTTTGTGCCTGAAACGTTTCGTAACCTCGATATTGATAAGGCTGTTATCATTAACGAGGACAATCAAATACTGTTAAATCAATCGTTTGACACTCAATCATTCTCATTGTCCAGCGAGAATAAACACTTACCAAACTGGCTAATATCCGTTGCAAAAAACATTGATTATGTGTCCCAATATCCTGTCAGTTTCAATTATTTAGACGATACCTTGCACCTCATCGCAATCACCCCAATCACCAGCAGCGATGGCCGCGCCCCCAACAAAGGTTACTTTGCCTTTGCGCAAGTCATTTCAGATGACTTTTGGCAAAACATGCAACAGCAAACGCGTGTGCGTATTGAGTCATTGGCTCACACGGATATCACTGACTGCGAATCGTTTGAAAAACCGATCAAGCATGCGCAAGCAAGCCACGTTCGTTGTTTACTCGACTTACAACAGCAGCCGACACTGGCTTTGCGACTGAGTAACGACGCAGCCATGCCTCAATTCATGCGGCTTGAACTCTATCCAACGTTTTTTGTGATCAGCATCATCCCTGGTTTTTTGTTTTTATTGTTCTTGCAACTCATGCTAAGACCCCTTCAACAGGCCACGCGCACACTGCAAGACAATGTCGCCAAAGGGCAGCTACACACCCTGTTTGTTCATCCCAAACAGCCCTTAAAAGTGCGCGAACTGATTCACTTACGCAACGCTTACAACGACTTGGTGGTATTGGTACGGCAACAACAAGAACGGTTGGAGTTGTTGTCCAATACCGACCGTTTAACCAACATTGCTAACCGTCGCGCATTTGACGATGCGCTCATTACGACATGGCAACGACTGCAGCGCCATCAGCAATCGATGGTGTTGATTATGTGTGACATCGATTACTTCAAACCGTTTAATGATCACTATGGTCATGGTGCCGGCGATATGGCCTTGCAACAAGTCGCTCAAGCACTAGCCGCATCGGTACAACGCTCCGATGAATTAGTTGCTCGCTATGGCGGTGAAGAATTTGTCATCATTGCTTACGTCGACGATGCCATCGAGTTGAATCAACTCCGTCTGCGCTTAGCCAGTGCCATCCACCGATTACAAATACCCCATGAATACTCTCAAGTGCGAGACATTGTCACGGTCAGTTTCGGCATGGCGTGGATCAAAGAGTCCGGTCCTTGGCTGACGGATTATCAAGCCAAGGATTGGTTAAAAGCCGCCGACATGGCGCTCTATGAAGCCAAAGGCGCCGGTCGTGATTGCTGCATGCTGCAGGTCATTAATCAAGAGCTGCCCTTTACAGAGTCACCTGAATGGCAGCAATCACCGAATTAGCTCGATCACGAGCGGTTTCAATAGACGTCTCGCGAGCCAAAGCAACGCCCAAGCGGCGTTTACCATTCATATCGGGCTTACCGAAAAGGCGCAGCTGAGTATTCGGCTGAATCAATGCGCTTGCTAAGCCCGAAAACTGCATCTGTTTCGATTGTCCTTCCACCAACAATACCGACGACGCCGATGGCCCATGCTGGACAATATTCGGTATTGGCAAGCCTAATATGGCACGAGCATGCAAGGCAAACTGCGATAAATCTTGCGAGATGAGTGTGACTAATCCCGTGTCATGAGGGCGCGGCGATACTTCACTGAAGATGACGTCATCCCCTTTTACGAATAATTCGACACCAAATACACCACAACCACCCAGTGCTTCCGTCACGGTATGTGCCATTTGCTGCGCTCGCTCAAGTGACAACGCGGACATGGCTTGCGGCTGCCAAGATTCTTGATAGTCACCCGCTTCTTGACGGTGGCCAATCGGCTCACAATAGGTGGTTTGAATCTGGCCATCCACATCGCGAAAACGAACAGTGAGTAAGGTAATTTCAAAATCGAAATCAACAAACCCTTCGACAATGACCTTGCCCTTGCCTGCACGGCCACCTTCTTGCGCATACTGCCATGACGATGCAACATCACTGCTAGAGCGAAGTAAGCTTTGTCCTTTACCCGACGAACTCATAATGGGTTTAACCAGACAAGGCAAACCAATGTCGGCCACGGCTTGCTCAAATTCGTCCAACGACGACGCAAACACATACGGTGAGGTGGGCAACCGCAAGGTTTCCGCCGCCAAACGACGAATGCCTTCGCGGTTCATGGTTAAATGAGCCGCACGCGCACTGGGCACTACCGAGTACCCCTCGTCCTCAAGAGCCAACAAGGTATCGGTAGCAATGGCCTCAATTTCGGGCACGATTTTATGAGGTTGTTCTTGTTCAATGATGGCCCGCAACGCATTGCCATCGAGCATATCGACCACATAAGCCCGATCCGCGACTTGCATCGCTGGCGCGTTCGCATACCGATCTAAGGCAATCACCTCACAGCCCAAACGCTGCAATTCAATCACGACTTCTTTGCCTAACTCCCCAGCACCACACAATAAGATACGATTCGCAGTACTGGAGAAAGGAGTTCCTAAAACAGCCATAATGTTTTCCTATCGATAATTTATTCCGGCAAACGCATAAAATTCGCGGCCGCTTGTTCTCGCTGTGCAACCCGCACCATGACATCACGCTGCTGTGCGGGTGTCATTTGCCCCCAGAAACTGATTTCTTGCCCTGTACGATAACAACCAATACAGACGTCATCGGCATCCAACGCACAAATCGACACGCAGGGGGATTTTACTCGTTCGCTCATAACTCAATCACATTCAATTGTTGCTGATAGCGGCGCGCGTTAGCCACGTAATGCGCCGCACTGGCTTCTAATAACTGGCGTTGAGCAGGTGCTAATTCTCGCTTAATTTGAGCAGGAGCACCCACCACCAAACTGCCATCGGGTATGACCATACCTTCTGGCACTAGGGTATGAGCACCGATCAAACAGTGCCGACCAATACGAGCACCGTTTAAGACCACGGCATGAATGCCAATCAAACTGAAATCACCGATATCACAACCGTGCAGCATCGCATGATGCCCAACGGTAACGCCCCGCCCTAACGTTAACGGAAATCCCGGATCGGTATGCAATACGGCGTTGTCTTGAACATTTGACTCGGTACCAATTTGAATCAGATCGTTATCAGCGCGAATAACCACACCAAACCAAACACTGCTGCGATCGTGCAACTCCGCCGAGCCAATAATGCGAGCATTGTCCGCCACAAAGACCTCTTGACCACGACTTGGGCGACGCTCTCCTAATGAATAAAACATCTCACTCTCTCTTTTCTATGGCTAAACGGATGGTATTAAAGACCGAGGGAATACTGAATGTCGCAATCCCAACAATGATTCATCATTTCGGCAATCATCATCGCCGTCAGTCCCCAGATATGAAATTGCTGAAAGTCATAGCTAGGAACACG
>JACUUC010000006.1 GCA_014859445.1 Bacterioplanes sp. | reverse complement strand
GATGGGTCAATTTTAGATTGTCGTTAGTGGGTCAGTTTTACATTGTCGATGACATGTACCTTCTTGATTTTCGGAGTTTTCATGTCGTTACCTGATTCCCAGTTGCCGCGTCGCGGTAATGCGTTTTCCAGCCTGCTTGGTCGTTTGATCTTGTCGCTGTTTGGCTGGAAAGTGACAGGCCCGTTACCGAACGTTCCCAAAGCCGTGATGATCGGTGGTCCTCATACCTCGAACTGGGATGGCGTGGTCACGCTGTCGGCGATGGCCATGTTGCGCTTGGATGCGCGCGTGATGATTAAAGACAGTGCGTTTGTTGGCCCGCTAGGTTCATTACTACGCTGGTTTGGTGCCATGCCGATTGATCGCAATAGCGCTCGCGATGTGGTTCAACAAACCGTTGATCAGTTAAACGCGCACGAGCAATTTATGGTGATTGTGTCACCAGAAGGCACTCGCGATGGTGCCAGCCAATGGAAATCCGGATTCTGGCGCATTGCTAGTGCTGCGGGGGTGCCGATCATTGTTGCCACTGCCGATCATAAGAAGAAAGAAGTGTCCTTTCCGGGGTTGGTGATGCCGAGCGAGGATATGGACGCGGATATGAAGCAAGTGCTGGAATTTTATCGCGGTGTCGAACCTCGCCATCCAGAGCGGTTATCGGCACCGTTGGCCGCAATGCGCAACGAACAGCGTGACGCTCAATAACATGGGTTTATTGATTGTCTAGGTAGTAGCCCATACCGCGCTTGGTTTTAATGAGCGCGGTTGCAAAGGGCTCATCAATTTTCTTCCGCAGCCTGCGCACATACACATGAGAAGCGTTTACATATTGAGAAAGGGTGTACACCGACGCAGCAGCGCTTTGTTAGTCTGTTAGACTTTTTCATTATGGGTCTAGTGTTTTATATCGTTTGTAAAATAGGCAACTGTTTCAACAATATTTAATGCTGTAAGAATAAATAATTTGTCTGCGTCACTTTGTACTTGGTGAGCTTTATGGCCTGTAAGCTCACTGATGACGAGGGCTAACAGATTGCGTTCTTTGTGATTTTTGACTTGATCTTGAGTTGCTGTGTCCGCCATTTCAGTTGAAAGGCCTTCAATGAACTGTGCTTTGCCAACAATTCTTGCAAGGCAAATTTCTTGAACTTCTTCCGATATTGTTGGGATTTCCAGTCCTGCGATTCGGACAGCCACGAAGCATTTGAAGAGAATATTCAGTAAATGATCGAGGTCTTCGTATGACGTTCCGAGTTTATTTTGGATAAGGACGGATGCAAAAATATTTGGCTGGCTTTGGTATAGCTCGTCAGCAAGCTTTTCCTTCTCGGCCAAGCTCATGGAGTCAACGACTCGGACCGCTTGAGCGATATGTTCTATATTAATATGCGGCATCTGAATATTTCCGAAAAAGATTAGCGCTCGCCATAAACGGCGCGAGGAATGAGCGACCGGCAACCTTAGGGAGCGTATTTGATGGCTTGGTTATGCATCGGGCTCAGACCAAACAGCATACTCATTTCCATTGGGATCAGTGAAGTGAAACCTCCGGCCACCAGGAAAATCAAATATATCCTGAACCACCTTGCCACCAGACGATATGACTTTCTTAAGCGTTTTCTCAAGCTCCGAACTATAAAGAACGACCAGCACACTGCCACCCTCGGGTGAGCATCCTTTGTCAGATTTGTAAAAGCCGCCATCTATTCCGGCATTCTCAATAGCTACATAATCAGGGCCATAGTCGACGAATGACCAGCCAAAGGCCGAAGTAAAGAACGCCTTCGTTGCTTCAAGATTCCTTGACGGGATCTCGACATAATTGATTTTTCCCGTTTCCTTCATGTCGTTTTCCTGTATGCGTAACGCTCGCAACACCGGACAATTTGGAACGTGTTATGCCGCTCCGCTTCATGTCAGGTTCGCTTTTTGAGAGACGAGTAAACCTTGCTTTTTTCCCGCTTGCCTACGGCAAGCACATACACCAACAGCTCATCGTCAACAACCTCATAGGCTAACCGATAGCCAGCAGATCGAAGTTTAATTTTATACACAGATTCATAGCCACTTAATTTATCTGCAGGCACTCTGGGATTTTCCAATCGCTCCGCCAACTTCTTCTTGAACTGGCTCTTTATTGGTGCGCCAAGCTTTTCCCACTCCTTTAGTGCCGCCGGAAGAAAGCGCAGTTTATAAGTCATCCAAAGACACCGTTATCGCCTGATCTTTGTCGCCACGACGCTCCTCAACAAGTTGCGCCAGTTCATAGTCGTCGATCATATCCATCAGAGCCTCGTAGGTCTCCGCTGGAATCAGGTAAGCCGCTGGCTTGTTGTGATTCAGCACTGCTATGGGTGAACCACTCGCCTGAGCCAGTAAGGCTGAAGGGTTTTTCTTTAATTCTGAAATGCTTACAGACAAATCTGCTAATACCTGACGCATAAAAACCTCTATTTAGATCTAAATTATGGTCATATATTAGCTCATAATATTGCCGTACGCTACGAGCTTGTAGGCATGACGCCGTGCTTTGCGGAAATTTGAAAGCGAAGCGGCCAAATTTTTAAAGAAGTGTCCGTTTTATCGGGCTAGAACCCCAGCGAAGCGAAAAATTGTTCCGTGTGCTTGCGTTTGTTAAATCATTTACGTACAGTTTCCTGTACAGAGTAGAGCGAGGTGCAAAAAATGGATGCTATCAGTTATACCAATGCTCGCAGTAACTTAGCAAAAATGATGCAACAAGTATGCGATGACCATAGCCCTGTTATCATCACACGCAGCAAAGCACCTTCAGTCGTTATGCTGTCACTTGAAGACTACGAAGCACTGCAAGAAACAGCCTATCTGCTCCGCGCTCCGAAAAACGCTCGCCGCCTACTTGCCTCTATTGCAGAGCTTGAAAACGGAAAAGGCGAAGAAAGAGAGTTGGCTGAATGAAGCTTATCTTCTCAGAAAATGCTTGGAAAGATTACCTTTACTGGCAAAAAACAGATAAAAGAACACTCACCAGAATCAACAATCTCATTAAGGACACAAAACCTAATCCATTCGAGGGCATCGGAAAACCAGAACCCCTCAAACATAATTTAACAGGTTACTGGTCAAGAAGAATCAATGAAGAAGACCGCATGGTCTACAAAGCAATCGACGACACCCTCTTGATCGCTCAGCTGCGCTACCATTATTGATTTAACGCATAGAACACGGGCGACGAGCCGCGTAGCGGTTTAGCGACCCAGCGACCGAAGGGCGCGAGTGCTGCGTTTGGTTCGACATTATTTCGCAGGCGTTGCGGCTGAACCCGCAAGAATGCCGCCATATTAGCCTCACGCTCTTCAAAGCCAGTGATGCCTGCATTGTTCACGACGATATCAAGTCGACCGTGTGTGTCGATGATGTCTTTAAATTGCTATCGTTCACCCTCAAGGCCATGCCATACCCGGAGAATAATGATGGCACTGGCATGAACTGAATATCGAACGACGTATTTTCCTAAAACCATATCTCGAACAGAGTCAGGTACCGGTGCCATTTCAACTGGCGTGCCCATTTTGGGGAAGTCTGGAAGTAATTCGATTTTGCCAACCAGATCGCTGGCAATCCTGGCTGCCGCCGACGGGTTGTGCACCGCAATGAACTCCCTGAGGCGTTTCAAGTCATCAATGGCTACATCCGTGTAAACCAGCTTCACTTACCTGACCTCGGCGCATCCTGCTCGTTTTCGGTTCCCCAGCTATTAAGCCAACTGTGAACTTCGCTGGCATCAACAACCTTGCCTTGGGCAGCAGACTCCATTGCTTCTAACGTTTGTTTCCAGCGCTCTTGCTCAAGCTGCTGCTTTTCTATGTATTCCGACAATGCTTGGTTGATCACCCAGCCTTTGCTACGGTGCAGCCTGCTGGCAATTGCTTCCAGGTGCTGTTCAACTTCTGCTTGAAGGCGTACTGTGGTGACGCTCATGACGATTATCCTTGAATTGTATGACTACAATGTATTACAGCATAGTCTGCAAGGGTGGGCAAAAAATTTAACGCCCAAATTTAGCGCGGAAAGCCGCGCAGCGGGTTGGTGTCACAGCCAGCATTTTTTGCTGGCGATAAAGTTTGTTTGTTATGCGTCTTGCTCATAACCCCACTTAATACCATAATTAGGTATCTTTTGGCATCCGGAGAACTGCACATGGCCAAGAACACAAGTATAACTATTGGAGAACACTTTGAGGGCTTTATTGCAAGCCAGATCCAAAGTGGGCGTTACGGCTCAGCGAGTGAAGTCATTCGATCAGCGCTACGCTTACTCGAAAACCAAGAAACCAAACTTAACTCGCTTCGTCAACTACTGATCGAAGGCGAACAAAGTGGTGATGCAGAATATGACCTCGATAGTTTTATCAATGAACTTGATAGTGAAAACTCTCGATGAAACCATTCAATCTCACCGTTGCTGCTAAAACCGATTTGAGAGATATCGCATTATTCACTCAGCGTCGCTGGGGAAAAGAGCAACGAAATATCTATTTAAAACAATTTGATGATTCATTCTGGCTTTTAGCAGAAAACCCCGACATCGGTAAAACATGCGATGAAATCAGAATCGGATATCGTAAATTCCCTCAAGGTAGTCACGTCATCTTTTATCAACAGATCGGCAGCCAACAAATTAAAATCATACGTATTCTTCATAAAAGTATGGATGTTAATCCGATACTTGGCGCATAACGCCCGGCTCACGCGCCGGTTTGGAGCCGCGAAGCGGCGGAAAATCGGTCGCCGTGCAGCCGATTGTTATGTGCGCTTCTCACCTTGGCACTACTAGCATTTAGACATGGCTTTGTAGTGATCAGAGTAGCCCGTTTTCTCAAAAACCAGCCTCAATCCCTCCTTAAAGACATCATAGTTGAATTCCTTCATATCTATGATGTTCTGGCCAAGTGAATGTGACTCCCGATTGATATATCGGCAAAACGCTTGGTACTTCGCAGCCTGGAGCTCCGGCATCTGGAAAACATTATTCAGATCTTTCTTGCGAACAAAGTTGAAAAAGTACTCGACTATGTTGCGCATACAGTTTGCGATAAGTGCCGGCGGTTGAGACTGGTCATTAACAACGGACCAGTACGCTTGATAGTCATTTTGAATTTCCTCGTACTTCATCTCCTGGATGACGCTGCCAGAAGAGGGCTTTGAAAGCCTAAACAATTTCTGCGTGTTCTCACGGCGCTCGTGATTCGGATCTGTCATCTCGTAGAAGAAGTAGAGACTATGGGTCAGTACAATGACTTGACTGAACCGATCCCCCTTGAAGAACACCGAGCGAATGAGTTGCCCTACGTTGAAGATGAATACATGAGAAAGGCTCGAAATTGGATCATCAATCACTGCGATGCGCTGAGCATGAGTGTCCTCTGCGCTAGCCTTACCCTTACACAGCTCGCAGAAGTACAAGAAGCTGATCATCATCTTCTCTCCCTCGCTTAGCGAGTGAAATGCGTCTTTGGAATCACCTGCGCGCACCACACGATAGAGGTTGTCAGAGTGCTTCTGTACTCTGAAGTCATCTATGCCGAGGTCAATAAGACCTGCATTGATAGCACTGACCGCGTGGTCAATATTCACGGTCTGTTTTTGTGCCTCCGCAATTTCTCCTTTGACCTTTGCCAGCTTAGCATCAATATTTCCGATCTCTACATCTAAGCCTTGCAGTTTCTGGTTAGCAGCCTGTCGGTCGGCATCAAACCTCGCCATTGTTTGGTCATACTGCCACCGCATCAGCTGCCAAAATTCATTGCGTAAGTTTTCGAGAGCAGATTCACGGTTTTTGAGCTTGTCGTTGTACTCATCGACTTCTGAGTTAATCTGGCCGACTGCTGAGTTTAAATTGGCGACCAAGTCAGTAGTGTCGGACAACGTAGTCGGAACCTTTGGACTCTTTAACTTTGCTTCAATCTTGCGAGCATTACTCTGGAGAGCGTCTACAAGTAACTGATATTTGTTGGTTATGGAGTCCTTGCGCTTTTCCGCGAATGGATGGTCGGTAAAGGAACTCAGCCCCGGCAAGGAATCAAAGGCGGCTCGGTACGCCTTTTGAAGTTGCGCAAGCTCGTCTAACTGCTTCTCGTAGGTCGCATCAAAGTACGACCTTACGCTGTCGATAAATTTGTCCGAAATTGTTGTTTCCTGGCAAAATGGGCATTGCGCGTTTGAATCACCTAAGCTCTCCGGCAAGTAAGAAAGGCCTTGCTTTATCCAGTCCGAATTCCCCAATTTCTCGATTAGAGCTGCAACCTCACTATCGGTATTCCCAAGGATGGATTTTTCGAACACTGGATCAGACTCGACACTGTGAGCAGCAAAGGACAGCGTTGCTAGTCGCGGTTGGAACTGAGCATCATCACCTTTGAGCGCTTCTACTTCCTGCCGGATTGTTTGAACGTCCTTTTTTGGCTCACTGGCTGGTTTCGGGATGCCCTGGAGATAGGCAAAAAGCTTGTCTTTTTGTCCCTTTAGGCCTTCGAGACAGTACTCAAGAACGCGATCACCGCCAGCATAGGTCTGCTTGATGCCCCAAACTTTTTCTATGGCCTGATTTTTTTGTTTGGAAAATGACTGTGTTGCCAACTCCTTTTCACTGCGCTTCCCTTGTATATCCTGCTCAAGCTCGCCTTGCTTCTTTGTTCCGTCGGCTATCTTTTGTTCAGCTTCTTTATTCTCTTTTGAAAGGCTGAAGATGCCTTGCAGACTATCCGCAACATAGAAGTTGTCTCGTATGAAATTTTGATTGTAAACGAGAACTGGAACCGATGTTTCGGGAACCTTTTTGCAAAAGATGAACGCAGGATTGTCGGGCTCATAAAGGAAATTGGAGATTGTTGATTTACCCGTGCCGTTTAGGCCGTAGATAAGATTTATTTTCTTATCCGTAACGAGCGACGTAGCTTGCTTAAAGCTCGCCACTGCATCCATGTGAATTTCGGTAATCACCTATCTCTACCTCGCACTTCAAAGCACATAACAGTATATTCGTAGGCATGCTCACTTACACACCTGCGTCCTTGTTTAGTTACCGAGTCTAAACCACTGTTCACACTGCGAAAACCCACTTTGTTGTGTTTTTTCTCAGGATAAAAACCCGCATGCGCGTTTGCGCTCTTTACGTTCTTTACACGTTGCGCGTTATCACTTTTTTCGTATTTCTAAGTGTTTGTTTTTAAATCGGTTTTTTATTGTGTCGGTGGCCATTCGCGCATGCGGGTTTTGGCGCTGGGGTGTTTACGCGCACGATGTTTGGTGTTTTTTAAAATAAACTGTATATTCGTACAGTGTTTTGTCCTGTGTGGTTGGGGGCGTGTGTGCGAAAGATTATTCATATTGATTGCGATTGTTTTTTTGCGGCGGTGGAAATGCGCGATCAGCCTGCGCTGCGCGATGTGCCTATTGCCATTGGTGGGGCGGTGTCGCAGCGTGGGGTGATTGCTACTTGTAATTATCCGGCGCGGGCGTTTGGGGTACGTTCGGCTATGCCAACGTCGCGCGCGTTGCTGTTGTGTCCGTCGTTGGTGTTGGTGCCCGGCCGTATGGATGAGTATCGGGCGGTATCGGCGCAGTTAATGGCTATTTTGCAGGAGTACGCGCTGAATTTTCAGGCGGTGTCGATCGACGAGGCGTATTTGCAGGTGGCCGAGGAGGTGAGTGCCAGTCAGGTGGCGCACACCATTCGTGAGCGGGTTCGGCAAGAGCTGGGCATTACGGTGTCGGCGGGGGTGGCGAACAGTAAGTTTTTGGCGAAGGTGGCGTCCGACTGGAATAAACCCGATGGTATGTGGGTGATTCGCCCGAACGAGGTGGCGGCGTTTGTGCAGGCGCTGCCCGTGGCGAAAATTCCGGGTATTGGCAAGGTGATGAACGAGAAGCTGGCACAGGTCGGTATTGTGACGTGTGCCGATGCGCAAGCGTGGTCATTAACCGATTTGGTGCGCCAGTTTGGCAAAACGGGGGCGGTGTTGTATGAGCGTTGTCGGGGGATTGATCATCGCCCGTTGCGTGAGCCTGAGTCACGACAAACGGTGAGTGTGGAGCGTACTTTTGCCCACGATTTACCCGATCATGGCAGTTGTTTGCAGGAATTACCGGCATTGTGGCAGCGTTGGCAGGCGCGGGTTGATCGTGCCGGTTGGTTGCAGCGTTCGTTGCAGCCGTTTGTGAAGGTGAAGTTTGCCGATTTTACGCAAACAACCTTGGCCGATGCCGACACCAGTGCCACCTTGGCGGGGTTTGAGCGGTTGTTGTCGTTGGCGTTGCAACGTCAGCCGAAGTCGGTGCGTCTGTTGGGAATTGGTGCGCGCTGTGTGGATGTCAGCGCGCAGCAATTGTCGTTATTTTCAAACGATGCTGTGGAACATGCCCATGGGCCAAATCAGCAAGGAGGTGCTGGCAATGAGTGCACCCAGCAGGGCACCTACCAGCACGTCGCTGGGGTAGTGCATGCCGAGTATCACGCGTGATAGGGCAATCAACAGGGTAAAGGGCAGGGTGAACCAAATTAAGCCTGGCATGAAGGCGGTGAACAGTAAGGTGAAGTTCACGGCGTTCATGGTGTGTCCCGACGGAAAGCTGTAGCGGTCGAGTGGCTGAGTGTGTGCCGAGATGGTCTGCCACGCAATGAAGGGGCGCTGGCGCACAAGGCGATTTTTCAGTTGTTGGTAAACGCCCACACACACTAGCCCGACGACAGTAACGTGACCTAAGGCGGCTAGGCCTTCCATGCCATACAGCAGCGGTAAGCACAGTGCCATGGCGTACCATGCTACGCCGTCGCCTAGGCGGCTGATGAGTTTGAAAAACTGGCGAACGGAGTAGTGTTCACCCAGTCGATTAAAGCGTAAACACAGGTTAACTTCCCAGCGATCCACTTTGTTGAATAGCCATGCGGTTTGTCGTGCTATTTTTGTGTTGGCCATGTTGAGTACCCTCAATGGTTGCTTGAGCAAGGTGGCTGACAAATTGATCGACGATGTTGCCCCAGCTGAGTTGTTCAGCGTGTCGGCGTGCGTTGTGTGCCAGTTGTTGGCGCAGTTTTTGGTTGTTGGCTAATTGGCGAACGTGCTGGCAGTAGCTGGCATCGTCTCCTAATGGCGCTAACATGCCGGAGTGTTGGTGTTGTAGGTGTTCGTGAGCGGCGGCGGCATCAAAGCTGACAATGGCAAGACCACTGGCCATGGCTTCGGTGACCACATTGCCAAAGGTGTCGGTTTTGCTTGGGAATAGAAACACGTCGCCACTGGCGTAGTGTTGTGCCAGTGCTTTACCGCGTTGAGTGCCGGTGCAGATCACTTCGGGGTGTTCGCGTTGAATGCTGGCGAGGGCGGGGCCATCGCCAACCAGAACCAGTTTGACGTGGGGGTGGTTGGGTTTGAGTTTTTGGTAGCAGCGCAATACTAAGTCTAGGTTTTTTTCGGCAGCAATGCGCCCTACGTACAACAGTACGCAGTCGTCACGCTTCACGCCCCATTGGCGACGCACGGTGTCGTTGCGTTTTTGTGGGTCGAATAAGTTGGCATCCACGCCCCGAGCTAAGACATCGACGTTGGCGAAACCTTGTTCGCGCAGCTGTGTTTGTTGTTGCGCGGTGGGTACCAGAGTTTGTCGTGTGCGGTTATGAAAGTAGCGCAGGTAGCGATACACGGTGCCACTCAACCACGCCAGGTGGTAATGGCCAAAGTATTGATGAAAGTTGGTATGAAAACCACTGATCACCGGTACTTGCAGTTGTTTCGCAGCACGTACTCCGGCAAAACCCAGCGGGCCTTCGGTGGCCACATACAGAACATCGGGTTGAAACTCGGCTAAGGCATGGCGTATGCGTTTTTGCCACGGTAGGCCGAATTTTAGCCCTGCGTATCCGGGAATGGGTAAGCCGGGTAAGGTGCAGGTGCTGAGTCCGTTTTGGCGGTTGTTGATGTCATCGGCGTGTTGTTGTGGACGAATAATCTGTACGTCGATGTGACGTTCAAGTAAGCCGTTCACCCAGTGCCCCAACGTGTTGGCAACGCCATTGACTTCGGGGCTGAAGGTTTCGGTGATGATGGTGACCCGCTGCGGTGTGTTGCTCATAACCTGTGTCCATCTGTGGAGGTTATGGTTACTGTGCGGGTGGACTATGACGACGATGTGACGCCAAGGTGACATTCCGATGACATGCCGACAATTAGGACATCCATGTCGCTAAGTGTGTGTTGTGGGCGGTATTACGATTGAGATCGTTCGTCGCGGTAATACGAGGGGGCGTGTTGTGTCCAGCGCCGAAAGGCTTTGCGGAAGTTGGAGGGGTCGCTGTACCCCACTAAGGCGGCAATTTCTTCAATCGGTAAGCTGGAATTACGTAGATATTCGATGGCCATTTCTTTGCGCACTTCGTCGAGAATGCGCTGATACGAGCTGCCAATATCTTGCAAGCTGCGACTGAGGGTGCGCGTGGAGGTGGCCAAATGGCTGGCAACCACGTCAACGGGCGGAAACTGGCCAGGGTTACTGAGTAAGATGCGTCGCACCTTGGCGACGATGCCTTCTTTCGGCCCCATGCGGTTTAAAAATTCTTCGCACTGGCTTTCGGCCATGGCGGCGGTGGCTTGGTCGGCCATCATCAGTGGCAAGTCGAGGATGTCGCTGGCAAAAATCAGCTCGGTTCGAGGTTGATCAAATAACACCGGGCAGCTAAAAAATTCGCGGTAGCGTTCGCTGTAGTTGGGTTCGGGATGGTTCAGGTGAACTTCGATCGGTTGCAGTTGATCGCCTGTTAAAAAGCGTGCTAGTGAAGAAAAGTTCGCCACGAATACGTCGCACAGCATGCGATAAATATGGCCGATGGGAATGTGTGTGGTTAGACGAACCGCCGCTTGGTTTTCTTGTTCAACCACTTCAAAGGTGAACGCAGGATCTACCAAACTGTGGTATTTCAGACCCAGTTGCAGGGCTTTACGAATATTCTCGCAACTGAGAATGGCATAACCCAACATGCCAAATTGGTTGATGTTGATGGCGGCACCCAAATCGAGGCCGAGGCTGTCGTCGGGGTAGTTGCGAATTAAGTTCTCGGCAAGCAGTAAGACTTGCTGATAGGTTAATCGCGCACTTGGATCGCTGAGTATCTCGGCGGTGAGTCCCGTGTTTTGTAGCAAAAATGGGAGTTCAACGCCTTTTTCTTGTCCTAATCGTACCATGGTGGCCGGAATGTTCACGGGCACTAAGGGTTCGGTTAAGCTCCAGGTTCCTCTGATCATGGATGGTACCGTTTGTTGTTATAATGCGACTTTCAGAGACGATCTAGCATGACAGGCTTTTGCCGTAAATCAAGTTTTCCGTGTCCTATTCTGCCATTAGCCGCTTTTAAAAGGAAAGTGGTGGTTTAACAAATATCGGCCAAAGTCTTGAATTTGTTGGCTGGAGCGCTGATCCATGAGATTTAACATGACGCGGTTGATGGTTTTATTTTGTTTGCGTGCGACTAAAAAAACCAAATCGGGTCGGCGTGCCTCGCATTCAGCGCTGATGGCATTCAGATTGGCGCGTTGCAATAAGTCGAGTACTTGATAGGCCGGTTCGCGTTTCATCAGTACCATCCAATATTGCTGCTGCAGTTTTTCGAGCGCATTTGGGTTGATGCTTTCTACCAGTAGGTTGGCCTTGATTTTGTGGTCTCGCTGCTTGTTGTAGATGTGATGCAGTGTGGCGGATAGCGCGCGCGAGTCGCTGTCGTTGACGAGCACATAGCGGCCATCCCATTCGCGATAACGAACGGTAAAGGGGGCTTGGTCATTCGGAAAGGCGGTACGTAGATTTTGATCAAATTCTTCGGCGCTTTCCCACGCCTGATCTCCGACGGTGTGTTCGGCGTAGGCCATTAAGTTGGGCCAGTCGTCGTTATATTGGCTGTATTCGATGCCATTCAGGTCGCTTAGGGCGATGGTTTGCCGTACGTCGTTGACAACGCGCAGTTGCCCCAGCAAGGCATGCAGTGGTTGCCATTCGTCTCCGGCATCGCGCAGTGTCGATTGGCAGGCGGCCACGGTTTGCTCGACATCCAGCCAGCGTCGGCTGGTAAAACTGTTGGGGTTGATGGGGCCCATGGTGTCGAGCTGTAACTCCTTGGCGGCTTGTACGGCGTACCAAGCAGGAAACAATCGTTGCAATAAACGATTGATAACGAGTTCTAAATCAAATCCGGAACGTGTCGCCATGACAGATTAAGCCCCTTTTTTCGTCTGACGGTATGACTAGTAAAGCAGGTTATTGTTCATAAGGGTATGTCTGTGCGGTTGTCGTAGGCGTTGAGGGTGGAGGAAGATTAGGTAATTGACGAGGCAATCGTTAATAATAGTCGCTGAAATGAATAAGGTTCTTATTGCGGATGATAGAGGGGTGGTATGACGCGTATTTATGTCGCAGTGGGCAGTGTGATGGGAACGGCCAAGGCGGTGGCGAAAGCCGTTGAGGCGCAGTTAACCAAACAAGGTTTTGACTGTGTGTTGCCCGATCAGGCGAGCGTGGCTGAGTGGCAATCTCAGACGTTTGACGGTTTGTTGGTGATTACGTCTACCACCGGTCGTGGCGAGATACCGAATAACTTATTGCCTTTTTATGTGGAGTTGGGTGATGTGATGCCGCTGATGCCGAACGTTATCGCGGGTGTTATTGCGTTGGGTGATAGTTCGTACGACGACACATTTTGTGGCGCAGGGGCGCTCATGGAAGAGCGCTTACGCGAGTTGCAAGCGCAGCTTCCAGTGCCACGTGTGACCATTGACGCGACCGAAACCATTACGCCCGATGCCGATGCCTTGTATTGGTTGGCGGAATGGCAGGCAACCTTGAGATAACCGGTGTCGTTTGATTAAAAACGAAAGGCCAGTTTGAATTCCGTTTTGTGATTTTCTTTGAAGGTGTTGGCGGGTGGTTTGCTATCCCAGCTGCTTTGCCACTGCCAGCGCCATTCGGTTCGTTGCCCTAGGGGGACAATTAACGCCCATTGCCAAATGGCTTTGATGTCGGTGAGGTCGTCCACCACGGGTTGTACATAGACGGTACTTTGAAAGCGATAGGTGCTTGGTCGCCATGTCATGAAGGTGTATAGGCTGGCTCGTGTGCGCTGGACGACGTGTAAGTCGGTTTCTCGTTCGCGAACTTCTTCGTGAAACAGGCCAATACCTTGATTTAAAAACGACGTGTCGGAAAAACGGTGTTGGTAGCGCAAACCAGATCCGACAAGAATGCGTTGTTCTAAGGCCGCAAACGGGTCGCTTTGGTATTGCAGGTATATTTCTTGTGCCCACACTCGACGGTGATTAAAGACCACGCGATTATGCAGAAAGGCATTGTCGTCGGTGGTGGTGTCATTGCTGGTGCCGTATTGGTAGCTGGCCCACGTGAAAAAGCGGATGTCATCATTTTGCCAACTGGCATTCAGGGCGTTATTCCATTGACGCTTTTTGTTGTTGCCAGATTCACCGTTAAACCCCAGTTCTATGATGCGCTGCCAACCGGCTGCTTGTTCGGTTAAACGCCGTTCTTCAATGTTGGTAATGGCTTGAGTAAGGTGTGCCATGCTCAATAACAGGAGGGTAATCAGTGCGCGCATCATCGGTCTCGGTGGGCAAAAAAAACACTATGTTACCGATTTTTGCCGCTGATTCCGAATTAAGCCGCCTTAGCAGGACGTGCCGAGGCCAAATTGTGCAGCAAGGTTTGTAGCTGTTTGGTTTGCTGGCGTTGCGGGTACGGAGTGCCATTTTGATCGAATTCAGCAACGGCTTGATCGACCAATGCCAGTGCATTGATGTCTTGTTGAGGTGTCTCTGCCCGTGCGGTATTGATGATAGCCAATGCGTTTAGGTTGAGCCCCTGCAGTAAGCCGTATTGTTGCAGTCGTTCCTGAAAACGTTGAGTTTGTTGTTCGTTCAGCGTGGTAACGTCAAACTCGGCGGCAACGGCATTGACCAGAATGGCACGATCAGAAAAACGGTAGTCCCATGGCGATTCATTGGCGCCGACGGCGTCAATCGCAGCCGTCGGCGCCGCTTCAGCACTGGCCGACGTGGATGCGGGTTGATGTTGTAAGTAATTACTGAGCGCAGTTAATAGCATAATCGTTACCTCTGACATGACTTAAGCAGACACTGTGCCAAGTTCTTTAGTGCACGGTAAATGGCGGCCAAAGCGCCCGTTATGCGGTGTTTGTGTGGTACTGGTGTCGTTTTCTGGGCCATTGAGCGGCAATGCTTATCCTCGAATGTTGGTGTATTTTGCCGCTTAGGCCGCGTATCGTGAGTATTAATGGGTGTTGAACTTGAATAAATGGTGTTTTTACTGGTCATATACGGCCGTGTAACACAGTCGCAACATTGATTGTGATGAAAATTGGTTATGATATAACGCAATAGGTGTCGTCACTGCGGAGTGAATTGCCGTTGTCGGAGGCTTTCGCAAAGACACATCACCTTTTTACGTATTGAGGGCAAACACGTGTTGAATGAATCTGTGCAAAGTAGTGCGGAACCTGAACTGGAATATCAGGGGCGTAAGGCCAGTCGAGCGAAGAGTGAACATCGTCGTCGTTTGATTTTGGAAGCGGCGTTACGCATTGTGATTCAGGAAGGCGTTCGCGGTATTCGCCATCGAGCTGTGGCAAAAGAAGCGGGTGTGCCATTGGCGGCCACGACCTATTACTTTAAAGACATTGATGAATTGATCACCGATGCGTTCACGCTGTATACCGAGAAAGCCCTCTCGGTGATTGATAACTTTACTCAGCAATTTTATCAGCCCTTTTTACAAGGCATGTCGAGTATTGATTTAAGCAACACTGACAACCAGCAAGTCATGGTGGATTTGCTGGTTGAGCAATTGGCCGAGTACGTTCGTGTACAAAGTATGGTTGAACGCAATATGCTGATTATTGAGCAAGCCTTCCGCTACGAAGCCATTGTAAATGATCGCATTCGTGATTTGGCTTGCCTGCACCGTGAAACTTTGTTTGGTAAGGTGGTGGAGTTTTTGACGGTGGTGAAATCACCGGCTCCTGAACAGGATGCGCATTTGTTATTGGCGCTGTTCCACTCCTTAGAGTACAACGCATTGTTACAACCGCACGATCAGGTTGATATGGTGGCCGTGGCCAATATTTTGCGTCGTTTCTTAACCATGCTGGTGGCGAATATCATCGCCAGTCAGCGCGCGTAATTCCTATCGTTAGCGCACAGCGACCTAACCGGTCGCTGTTTCGTTGGCAAAATGAAACCCTGACTTAGCCAGAACCGCTTGCAGTAATAGCAGCTCGGTATTGCTCATGCTGCGTACATGGTAGCAATGTTCACACATCAGGCCATCTTGCTGCTTAATGCTTTTTAAACTGTAGTCGGTTGTGTGTTGGCAGTGATCACACACTAACGGAATGCTCACCAAGTCCGACAAAATGGTGTGCAATGTCGGTTTGAACTCGAGTTCAGTGATGCGTAGCGGTTGATTCATGATTCATCCTTTCTAACAAGGCCGAATGACGAACAAGGTGTGACAAACGTTTCTTTCGTTGTACAACTCATTCGTTATAGTCAAAGCGTAGCAGCTATTTTTTGGTTCCTTGTGGTTGCTTTGCAGTTTATGGTGAACATTTGTGTATTTAATGCATGTCTGTTCACATCCGCGTGGTGAGATTGTGTGTTATTTGTAACAAAAGTAAACAATCTGACCCGTCTTTACCTAATATAGACAATATCTCAGTCACTGAGCGTATTTTTTGTGCAAATTATTCCCTTATCTTTGTCAATTCTCAGGGTGTTAGCCCGTTTGTTTTTGAGAACGTAACCACTCAGTAACATGATTCGCTAACGCTAATGAGGCGGTGAGTCCGGGACTTTCGATGCCAAAGAGATGCAATCCCGCCAGTTGCTGGTGATGCCACTGGGGTGTCAGTGTGAAGTCTTGATTGGGTTGGTGGGCGGCGTGGAGTTTGGGCCGAATGCCGGCGTATTCCGGCTGTAATCGTGTTGCGTCACAAGATGGGAAGTACTGCTGAATGGCGTTGGCAAAGAGAGCACGACGACTTTCATCGACCTGATAACTCAGGTGTTCGGCATCCAGGTATTGAGTGTCAGGGCCAAATCGAACTTGGCCTGCGAGGTCGAGCGTGGCATGTATACCAAGTCCTGCTAAGTTGGCTTCGGGCATGGGGTAGATCAAATGTTGAAACGGTGATCGACCTTGGTAGCTAAAGTAGTGGCCTTTGCAAGGATAGAGCGTGGGGATTTGATTAGCTGCTAGGCCACAACGCTGTGCCGTGGCTTGTGCTTGTAGGCCGGTGGCGTTGATGCAGTAGCGGCTGGTGACCGTAAAGGGGTGCCCCTGTTGTTCGGTGGTGATGTGCCAGTGTTGATCGAATCTGGCGGCGAGTAATGGGCTGTGGCATTGCAGCAGTGCCCCTTGATCGGTGGCGTGTTGTGCCAGACGGTGAAGGTAGGTGTGGCTGTCAAGAATGCCGGTCGTGGGCGAGAAGAGCGCCTGCTCGGCAACCACCAGCGGTTCGCGTGCTTGCAGTTGTTGGCGATTCAAATGCTCAATGGGGATGTTTAATCGTCTGGCTTTACTGGCCAGTGCGTCCAGTTCGTGCAGTTGGTGGGGCTGAGCAACAATGAGTTTGCCGATGGCGTTGAAAGGAACATCGTAGCGTTCGCAAAATGCGTACAGCCGTTGTTTTCCATCAAGACAAAGCTGTTCTTTTAATGAGCCGCTGGGGTAATACAAGCCAGCATGAATGACTTCGCTGTTGCGGCTGCTGGTTTCGGTGCCGAGTTGGGCGTGCTGTTCTAGTAAAAGCACGGAATAATGGTGGCTTAATGCACGCGCCAAGGCGACACCAATCACACCACCGCCAAGAATCGTGACATCAAAATCCACTTGATTCCCTCTTTGTGTTCATGAAAGCGACATTGTAACGCATGCGTTACCGGGTTCCGACTGCTCTGACGGTTTGCGCCTTTGCTTTGCCGACGGGGGTGACGGGGGTATGATGGTATTTTTACGAATTGTGTAGAAAGGAGTGGGCATGAATGCCGAGCAGTTTGAAGTTGTGGCGATGAATGTCGGTATTACCGTACTGATCGTTTTTATGTTCTTTATTATCTATGACTTAGGTAAGCGCTCCAATGCCGGTAAATTTGGTATGTTTGTGTTATTTTTTGCACTCGGCTTAGGCGTATTGGGTTTTGTGATCAAAACCGTACTGGTCGAGTTTATGGGTTTCTAACAGGAGAAGACTATGACTATTGATCAATTAAAACAGCAGTTAGAGCAGCTACACCAAACCCTATCCGATCATCCTCAATTAAATGACGAGCAGCGTGAGTTGTTGCAGAAAATTGCGGACGATATTCAGGCCGTTGAGCCGCAATTAGACAGCCCAGACTTGTCTGATCGCGTGCAGCAACAAGCCATTGAGTTTGAGCATGAGCATCCGACGCTGGCGACGGTATTGCGCCAAATCGTCGATACGTTAGGACGCATGGGCGTGTAACACCATTTTTTCGCGCTGTAGGGAGTAATGTGATGACACAAATGCCAACCTTAGCGGAGTTGATGACCCCTTTCCCGCAATCCATTGCGTTGTTGGCAACGTTGGCGGAAGCAGCAGCTGTGATGGCCGAGGCGGGTTGCCAGCATTTGCCAGTGCTGGATGCGCAGCATCAGGTGGTGGGGTTGTTGTCCATGCGTGACATTGAGCTGGCTCGTCAGTTGGGTCACCCGGCGGCGGAATTAACCGATTTGGTGGTGAATGATGTGTATCGCCGTGCCGTTGTCCGTGTGGATTTGCATACGCGACTGGATTATGTGCTGGCGGACATGGCTCAGCAGCACTGTGAGGCGGCATTGGTCATGCGACAAGCGCGCTTAGCGGGCATTGTGACTCACACAGACGTGACGCGTTTCTTTGCGCAGTGGTTGCATAAGCACTTTGCTCCCAATGACGAGCCGGATATTGCTTAGTGTCTTGTTGTGATGCACCGATGTAGGGCGCAGTGTTTTGCTTGTGCTTAAAAATAGCGCACATTGTGGACAATCTGCATGGTCGACAATGTCGTTTTATTTGCTTGAAACCCGCATGAAATCTGGCATTTCTGCCTATTTTTTTAAAGTTGGTTTGTTTTTTGCTAGACCGTAGGTAACCGCGAGGAGTTACCTATGAATAGCATTGCCGATCTCAAGGACTACCGCCGAGTTGCTGCCCTATCCGGTGCAACCCCCCATTGGTTGATGGCGGTCAGCCATATTGTTGAAAATCGTCAACAAGACCAAGAAACCATTGGTCAGCTGTTGGCGTTATTGTCTGAATTGACCGAGTTACGCAACATTTCCATTGCGGTGCCGGACTCGCCCAGTCGTTTTCGGGCGCGATATTCATCTTCTGGGGTAACGGACGGCATCTACAGTTTTGCCGTGCAGCATGCCTTGTGTCGTCAGTTTGGCAGCGGTGAATGGTTAACGATCAAAGAAGGTGAGGAGCGCTCGGATGCGTTTGTGCCTTTGGAGCATGCGTTGACAGAGCACGATCGCTGTTTGTTAATGCCGCTTACTTTGCGTGGGCATGTTTTGGCATCGCTGGTGATGGATGTGCGTTATCCACCTGCGCATTTGTTGGATGTGGGCTTGGTGAATTTTATCGGTACGCAAATGGCGGCCATTTTGGCGACCCAGGTAGTGCCGAATTTTGTGACCTTGTATGCGCGTCCTTATCAGCGTGTGCAAGACAACGATTTGGACGATATTCAGCAGGCCATTGATAAATGCAATGGTAATAAAACCATGGCGGCCAAGGTGTTGGGTTTAACGCCACGTCAATTGCGTTATCGTTTGGCCAAATTGTGCGAAGCTTCATAATCTTGTCATAACGCTCGGGCACGCTGATGGTTTATTCCAACGTGCCGAGCGTCGTATGTCCTCTCTTATCCGTTTGAGTGTCGTTACTGAAACTTTTACACCGGATGTTAACGGTGTCGCGCGATCTCTTCAGCAGCTGTTGTCATCTCTACCCCAGCATCGATTTGAAATACAAATAGTACGAACGGGCGCTGACGCCTCGGGTACGACGTCGTTGTGGCCTGAGGTGGTTTGTCCCAGTGTGCGCTTGCCCATGTATCCGGATGTGAAGCTAGGTCTTCCGGCTCGACGACGATTGCGGTCAGCGTGGCAAAATTTTAAACCGGATGTGGTGTTCGTTGTGACCGAAGGGCCGTTAGGTTACAGCGCCGTGCGATTGGCCAATCGCATGCATATTCCTTTGTTCAGTGCTTTTCACACCAATTTTCACAGTTATAGCGGCTATTATGGTTTGCCGTGGATCAATGCGCTGGTGGTGGCTTGGTTGCGTCGTTTTCATCGTCAAACACGGTTGACGTTGGTGCCGTCGGTGGAAACGGAGCAAGCACTAACGGCGTTGGGTTTTGCTCAGGTTCAAACGTTGTCACACGGTGTCGATTGCGAGCTATTTCACCCCGGCAAACGTCAGGACGTATTGCGCCAACAATGGCTAAAGAATGACGATACGCCGGTGCTGATGTACGTCGGTCGTATCGCGGCGGAAAAGAATATTCCGTTGTTGCTGGGGGCTTATCGTCGTTGGCAGCAACGTGGTGGTCAGGCTAGGTTGGTGTTGGTGGGGGATGGCCCATTGCGCCAATCATTAGAGCGCCAGAATCCGGATGTTATTTTTGCCGGTGTGCAAACGGGAGAGGCATTGGCGCAACATTACGCCAGCGCCGATGCGTTTTTTTTTCCTAGCTTAACCGAAACATTCGGATTGGTGACGTTGGAGGCGATGGCCAGCGGCTTGCCGGTTTTGGCGTTTGATTGTGCGGCAGCGCATCAAAGTGTTCAGGATCAGCGCAGTGGTGTGTTGGTGGACGTGAAGGCCAGTCATCATGAAAAGGCGTTTATGGTTGGCCTGCACCGACTGATGCAATTGGATCGGCAAACGGCTGGGAGTGTGGCGCGTGCGTACGCCGAAACGGTGAGTTGGCCACGCGTTGGGGAAGAATTCGCACACCTTACGCAGAGTATATTGCATTCGTCTTTACCGATTTCGGCTGAGAGAACGTCGTTGGTATAGATTTTGCTGAATGTATTGCACACACGACATTCGGTATGAGGAAGTACGGATGGAATTCAATCGTCAGTCCATTGCGTTATTGCAGCAAATCAAACGCTTAGCCAAAGAAGAGCAAGGGGCTATCGTCCATTATGATTCACCTACACTCGAGCACGATTTGCGTTTGTTGGTTAAAAGTGGCGTGAGTCAGTCATTATTGCAATTGATAGAACAATTTTTGCCATCTCAGCCAGCGCCTGTGGCCATGACCGAAGAGCCACGTCGCTATCGTGGACAGTCGGCCTTGTTGGATGATCAAAAGCGAACCTCACAACGTCAGCAGCGTATTTACCGTGGGCAGGTTGTTTACAATTGATGTGATGGCTTGCCAGACGATTGATGGTGGTGCACAAAAAACATCGTGTGCACGACTAAGTGGCATTCATGCGCTAACGCTTTTGTGATACGGTGCCAATCTACACGGAGGTAATGAGGTTCCTTCTATGCCCAGTTCGCGGCACTTTTCCATTGCACCAACTCTGCTGGGTGGACTGTTAACGGTTGCCTTGCTGTTGACGGCAATACAAATCACGCCGCAGTCCTCTCATTGGCTGAATCGCTTGGATTTTTTGTGGTACGACTGGCGTTTGCAAACGCATTTGCAGTGGTTTCCGGCTGATATTCAAAATCCCAATATTGTCATTGTTGATATTGATGAGGCGTCCTTACAGCAAGTTGGGCGTTGGCCTTGGAGTCGCTCGACAATTGCTCAATTAGTTCAGCAATTGGCCGCTGCTGATGTGGCAATTATCGGTTTTGACTGGGTGTTATCTGAACCTGAACGGCATCCTCTTGATGACATTCAGCGACGACTGCAATTGCTTGATACGCCACTGTCAGATCGCTATCACGATTTGCATGCCGATGGTCTCTTGGCGCAGGCTTTGCCGAGCAGTGATGTGGTCATGGGCTTTTTTTTACACGAACAAGCGAATGTACAAGTGGGGCAGTTACCCCCTGCTGTGGCTTGGTTGGCAGAGGATGAGGCCGATCAGCATGTGATGTTGCATTTACCGGGCTATGTGGCCAATTTACCCGTGTTGCAAGCCGTCGCCAGTGGTGCTGGCTTTGTTAGTACGATGACGGATGCCGACGGGGTTGTGCGTCGAACGCCGCTGGTTGTGCGTCAGGATCGCGCGGTTTATCCCTCCTTGGCATTGGCGATGGCCATGAGCTATTTATTGGAAACCGGTGTGACCTTGGACAGCACTCAGGTGGGTTCTGTGCGGGCATTGCGTGAGGTGTCGTTTGCCGGTCTTCGTGCCCAAACGGATCCGCTTGGTCGCGTCATTGTGCCGTATCGTGGTGGGCGTAAAACATTTCGGTATTTGTCGGCGAGTGATGTATTGCAGCAGCGGGTGTCAGCCTCGGAGTTAGAGGGGGCGATGGTGTTACTGGGGACTTCGGCTATTGGCTTGAGCGATTTACGTGCGACGCCGGTCGGCACCCAATATCCCGGTGTTGAAGTGCATGCCACCGTATTGGATGCTTTGTTGGGTGAGGGTTTCCCATTGCGGCCAGATTGGGAGGCGGGGGCGACGAGCTTACAGATCGTGTTGCTGGGTTTGATGTTGTCGATATGGCTGCCTAGGTTAGGGCCATTACATGCCATCACGGTGGGCGCCAGTGTGCTCATGATGGCGGTATTGGTGAATTGGCTGCTGTGGCATCTGCGCTGGGATTTGCCCTTAGCGCCCATCGTATTGTTGATTGCCGGCATATTGGTCTGCAATTTGGCATTGGGTTTTGTGCGCGAGAATCGTCACCGTCGCCATTTACGAGGTATGTTTGGACAGTATGTGCCGAGTGCGCACATCGAGAAAATGCTCACCAATCCAGAGGCGGTGCAATTGGCGGGCGAAACCAAAACCATGTCGGTGCTGTTCAGTGATATTCGTGGCTTTACCGCATTGGCGGAAGGCATGAGCGCGGTCGATCTAACGCAGTTATTGAATGATTTTTTTACCCCCATTACCAAGGTGATTTTTGATCACGAAGGCACCATTGATAAGTACGTTGGCGATATGGTGATGGCATTCTGGGGGGCGCCGTTAGACGATGAACAGCATGCAGAGCATGCGGTGGCGGCGGCCTTGGCGATGTTGGCTTGTACCGAGCGTTTGAATGGTGAATTTCAGGTACGTGGTTTGCCCCCGATTCGTATCGGTATTGGTATTAATACTGGAGCCATGCACGTGGGTGACATGGGGTCGTCGTACCGTCGTGCTTATACGGTACTGGGCGATGCGGTGAACCTTGGCTCGCGCTTAGAAAGCTTAACGTCCTTTTATGGCGTGTCGGTGTTGGTGAGCGAGTCGACGCGACAGGCCGCCGCTGCGTTTGCCTATCGTTGCATTGATCGCATTCAAGTCAAAGGTAAGCAAGAGGCGGTGACGGTGTATGAGCCTGTGGGGCTGGCGCATGCGTTGTCCGATGTCGAACGACAGGCACTCGATCAGCACGAACAAGCATTGGCTGCTTATCGCCAACAGCAATGGTCAGCGGCGCAGTCATTGTGGTTAGCGTTGCAGCGGCAAGATCCCGAACGGGGTATTTATACGCTCTATTTAGAGCGCATGGTGGCTTTGCAACAACAGTCGTTAGCGTCCGACTGGGATGGGGTGTATCGGCACAGCAGTAAAAGCGGTTAACCCGTTATTGTCCCGTTTCGCCGTATTCTTGGTATCCTTGCCAAATGATAAAAGCCTGTGCCCAGCGTTCTTGATCACCGTCGTTTGCCCGTAACGTTAACCCGCTGGCAAACAGCAGTTGTTGTTCGATGTCTTTCGTGAGCACGCCCGAAAAATGGCTATTGAGCGTATTGATGTCGATTCTGGGTGGGTCTTGTTGAGTTGAATTGCTGTAATTGCCTTCGGTGATGTTCATGTTGAGCGAGGCGACACCGTTGCTGCGAGTGAGCTGGCCGTCAAAGGCAATGTCGGTCCATTGGCTGGTGTTGTAGGATAAGCTTGTATTGCCGTCACGGACATGTCCTGTAGCGAAATCGACGGTGAAATCACCGCTCGCGTATTCGAGTGAACCGCCCTGGTCGTCAAGGCCAATGCTGTTGCCAGTGAAGAATTCTACTTGGCCGCTGGTTGGTAATGCGGATAACTCGGCTGGAGTGACTACCATCCATAATTGATCGGCTTGGTTGGCTGGCAAAATGTCTTCTCCGGTTGGAAGGTTGCTACCAACCACGCCACTCAGTTCGGCATCATACGACCACCAACCCCATTCAATGAGGGGCGTTTCTGAGTAGGAATACGTGGGTTCTGGAATATCGATGTTGGCGCGCAGGGTATCGCTGCGGTACACCCGAGTTGGGTTGCTAGCCACAAACGCATACGGTGATTCGCTGTTACCGATGATGAGTTCACTGTCTGGCGTAAATGCCTTAACGTTGATTAATTGCCCATTTTCAAGCAAGAAACCGACGTGCTGGTTGGCACGAAGGCTCGCCCGTTCTGTCTCGGAGAGTTGGCTGTACAGCTCCAGCGGTAACGCGATTTTGCCATTTTGATCCAGCAGTTGCCCTCGTTCAGAAAACAGGGTGCTATCGGTACTGCCTGGGCGTTGATCGAATGGGTTAATAGCACTGAGGTCATCGTTGATCGTGGTGCGCGTGTCGCTAGGTGATAAATCGTCACCGATCTCGGTGGTGGGTGATGTATTCTGATCTGGATCCGTAGCGGTTTCATTGTCGTCGTTGCGCAATGGAACACGAGCGGGTAGTAACGGTTGCAACTCGCTTGGTGCGCTGAGTAGGCCACGGAAGCCCTCTTGATCTAAGGTGGCAAAGTCGTAGCGCGCCCCCATGCCTAAGTCAAACACACCTTGCTCGCTGTTGATGCGAATGCCGCCTTGCCAAACCCCAGCACTGAGTCGAAGCGCATGCATATTGACGCTGTAAAGAGTGCCACGAATGCCGATACTGGCAACGGGCGTCTCGACTCGGTAGGCTTCTTTATTGCCACGTCCGATGCTGCCGGTGAGCGTGCGGAACCCCCCTTCGATTAATCGCAATAATACCGTGCCTTCACCGTCTTCCCCTGGCGGTTGGTAGTCTAGGATGTTCAGCTCGGATTCGGCGTCTAATGCCAATAAGGCTTGGTCGGTAAAGCGCAGTTGCGCCATGCTGTCGCTGCCCGTACGGACGGTATCGCTACTGTAAATGGACGATCGTCGTTGCAGTGCTCGTACTTCTCCGGCGGCATTGGTTGCGGTCACGTCGCCACGTACCATGATCATGTGCCCTGCCAACTCGATTTGAGCGAGGCTGTTTAAGCTCAGTAGGGTGAGGCATCCCCATAGCAGTATCCGTATCATAATGAATCCTTAAAACGTGAAGACCAAGCCGCTGTCAATTAGGGTACGGTTGTAGTCATAAATTTCAATATTGCTGTTGCTACGTTGGTAACTGGTTTGCAAAAAAAGCCCTAGTTGCCTTGACCATTGGTAATGGTAGCTGATCCACAGTAATTGGCTGTCATCGTGGCGACGTTCGTTGGCCGCGAATAAATGACTGCTGGGTAATCGTTTGCTGTAGTGATGTTGCTGCCATTGTGCCATGGCCAACAATGCGTGCCGCGGCGTGAGTTGATAGTGGCTGCTCAGTTGAATGCCTTGGGTATCGCGGGCCAGTTGTTTCTCTTGATTGGTATCGTGTTGCGCTAATAACGTCATGCGGGCGTGCCAGTGTGGTTGCTGGTAGCGCAGTGATTGGTTGAGTTCGACTCGTGTTAAATCCAGATCGTCATTTTGTCGATTGCTTTGCTGGCGAAATGTCAGTCGTGTTTCTGGTTGCCAATGTGGCGAGGCTAAGTATTCCCAGCCTGCGGTTGTGTGCCACTGTTGTTGGTATTGGCGCTCGGCTAGCCACAGTTGTTGTACTCCCGCTTGCAGCGACCAGCGGTGATCATGATGGCGTTGTTGAAAACGGCCGTAGCCCGTTAATTGGCCGAGATCATAATCTCGATTCACTTGGTTATGCTTGTAACTGCCGTGCACATGGGCACTGAATTGTTGTGTCTTCGATATGGGTTTTAGCCATAAGCTCATTATGCTGAGCTGCTGAAAAGCACTGCCTGTTTCGCGTTGTTCTTTATTCAGTAGTGCGGTAAACAAGCCATCGAGTACATCAATTTCACTTTGCCGTGTGGCGGAGTTGATGTTGCTATCGTAACCACCTCCCAGCCGCAGTACGTGATGCCATTGACTGTGCTGCCGATGGCGCTGTTGTTCGATGTGCTGCAAAAACGCTTCAATGCGTTGCACGACGATGGCGGGCGGCTGTTGACTGAGAACGTAAACGAAGTGTGCTTCAGCGGCGTCCCAGTGTTGCAGCATGACATGCGCGCGAGCCAGTTCAACGCGATAGCGCAGTTGTTCTGGGTAGGCATGGCTTAGACGCTCGAAAATAAATAAGGCGCTGTAAAAGTCGCCGACTTGTACGGCACTAAGGCCATAGTAGTAATCGAAATCTGGGTCGCCTTCATAGTCTGGATGTTGTTGCGCCAGTGCATACGCTTGTTGATAGTTTTGTTGTTGTATGGCCAATTTCATGTCGGCGATTGGAGAGGCGTGTGCCGTAGCGAAAAAAACGACCAAGAAAGTCGTTAATAGCGTTAAGGAGCGCATGATGTCATGTCCTATGGCGATCAGTCATGAGCATTGTGCCGTATTTTGTGTGTTGATCCTACTATTGTCTGCGTCATTGGCGTGCTGAGGATGGATCGACTGCGTTGGCATGCAAAAACCTTTTATAGCGTAAGGATATTTGACTTGGATCAACAGAAATTCCGGTCCCAAGCCGTGGGCAAGCAATACTTGATTTGTATCAATGGTTACCTCCACTGAATTGCTACATTGCTTGCAAGCGCAGACGAAAACGAAGAGAGAGGTGGCTGCTATGTTTATGGATGAGGTTGTGATTGCTGGTTTGTTGATTGTCGGACTGACTTGCGCATTTTTTGTCGGGGTGTATATCGCCATTAAAAAAGACATTGAGAAACACGGTACTGGCGAGTAAGTATTACCGTCTCGTCACTATCACAGAATATCAGTCACCGGCGCAGCGGTGACGGGTAGTGGGAACCAATCTGCGCTGAGTACCTTGCCTTGGGTCGTATCTTAGATACGACCCTTTTTTTTTGCTGTTGGGCTGTTGGACTACAGTTGATGGCGGCCTAATACCAGCGGGCGTTCGAATTGGTTGGCGGCTAATCGTTGCAATAGCAGTTCCAGATCGGCACCTTCAGGAACTGGGCCAATGCGTACACGATACAAGGTGGGTGCTTGTGTCACTTCGGCTTGGTTGGGCTCATTGATGCTGACAGACCAAGGCGTATCATGCAGTAGGGTGATGAGCTGTTGTTGCAAACGCTGGGCGGACTCGCGCTGACTCACGGCGCCCACCTGTACCCAGCGTACGGGGGTGGTAAGCGGTGCTTGGAGCAGTTCCACCACCACGTCGGCAACACCTTGTCGGTGCATATCCAGTTTGACGGCCGCCGCATACGATAAGTCAATGATGCGCTGTTCGTGGAAAGGACCGCGGTCGTTGACTCGCACCACCACGCTGCTGCCATTATCCACCCGAGTGACACGAACATAGCTTGGTAATGGCAACGATTTGTGAGCCGCTGTGAATTGGTACACATCGTATATTTCACCGTTCGACGTTTCGTGTCCATGAAATTTCATGCCATACCAAGATGCGATGCCTTGTTCACGAAAATCCGCAGGTGGCGTTATGACTTGGTATTCTTTACCCCAAACTCGATAACGAGGTGCATTACCGCGAGAGCTGATGGGTTCTGCTTTGGGGATGGGCTCAACCAATGCCTGTACGTTTGCGATGGGCTGTGGCGTAAAGTCGCGTGCATGCTGATAGCGACTGGAAGATTCCGGTGCGCGTGTTGAGCAAGCACTGACGGCCAGAGCCAGTAGCGCAAGGGATAACCATTTCATCGCAATGCATTACTCAGTTGATACACAGCCATGGCGTAAAGTCGGCTGTGATTGTAGCGGGTAATCACGTAGAAGTTCTGCTCGGCCAACCAAAACTCGGCACCGTGCTCGCCCTGAAGGCGAACTAAGCTGGCAGGGCGATTGCTATCGCCTTCTTTGTTGGTGGGCGTGACACCCAGCGCCATCAGTTCCGTTACCGTCCATTTCGGACGCAAGCTGTCGTTGACAACGTCTTGGTAGGCCTCGCCTTTGACACGCACGCGTTGTACGACAGGTTCACCTGTGCGCCAGCCATGACGCTTAAAGTAATTGGCAACACTGGCGATGGCGTCGTGTGGGTTGGTGAGTAAGTCACGACGACCATCGCCATCGCCATCAACGGCATAGGCGAGGTAGCTGGTGGGGATGAATTGTCCATATCCCATGGCGCCGGCGTAAGAGCCGCGTAAGGTGGCGATGTCGAGTTGTTCTTTGTCGGCTAACGCGAACAGTGCTTTGAGTTCGCGCCAAAACAGTGGACGTTGAGGGTAGTCGAAGGCCAGAGTGGCCAATGCATCCAGTACGCGATGGGTGCCCATACGTTGTCCATAAAAGGTCTCAACACCAATAATGGCGGCGATGATTTCTTTGTCGACACCGTATTGTTTCTCCGCCGCGTCCAGTTCGGTTTTAAAGTCGTTTAAAAACTGTTTGCCGCCACGAATCCGTGCATCGGTTAAGAAAATTTTACGATAATCTTTCCACTCTAATGTGCGCTCGGCGGGTCGTTGAATGGCGGTCAAGACGGATTCTTGTCGAGTCGTTTGAGCCAGCCATTGCCTTGCATAGTCGGCGTCGATGTTGTATTCGCTCGCTAACTCGGCGGCAAATTCGTCAAATCGGGGGTGTTGGTCGTAAGCGGCATGTAACGATGAAGATAACGCAGTGAGTAATACGGCAAAACGATGAAAACGCATAATTATTCCTATGTTTTTTGTCGATGAGTGCTCATCGACATCAGTAATCCAAATGCAAGTAACAAGCTAACAACCGATGTTCCGCCATAACTCACGAGGGGGAGCGGTACACCGACAACGGGTAAAATACCACTGACCATGCCGACGTTAACAAACACATAGATAAAAAATGTGGTGGCCAAACTACCGGACAACAAACGTCCGAAAAGAGTTTCACATCGGCTGGCCAATAGCAAGCTACGGAGAATGATCAGCAGGTACAGCGAGAGCAAAAACACGACACCCACCAGGCCAAACTCTTCGGCTAACACGGCGACAATAAAGTCGGTGTGGCTTTCTGGTAAAAACTCAAGATGGGCTTGAGTCCCTTGCAAAAACCCTTTGCCTTGGACGCCTCCTGAGCCAATGGCGGTTTTGGATTGAATGATGTTCCAGCCGCTGCCTAATGGATCGCTTTCTGGGTTCAGAAAGGTAAGCACACGTTGTTTTTGATAGTCACGTAACAAAAACAGCCAGGCAACAGGGAGTAACGATCCAGCTAACGTTAACATGCTAAAGATAATGCGCCAGGACATGCCAGCAAAAAACATCACCAGTAAGCCCGATGTGCCAATCAGTAATGACGTACCGAGATCGGGTTGGCGTAGAATCAATACCGTCGGTACTAACACAATGACTAAGGCGATCAATAGGTGACGTAATTTCGGCGGCGTTGGGCAATTGGCGAAATACCATGCCACGGCCATCGGCAATGCAAGTTTCATCAGTTCTGAGGGTTGGAAGCGTGGCAGTCCGGGTAAATCCAGCCAGCGTTGCGCGCCTTTTGCGCCGACGCCAAAAAACAGTACGGCCAGCAGAAGCCCACCACCCCCTAAGTAGGCCCATGGTGCGAGGCGTTGATAAAAACGTGGTGGAAATTGGGCGATAACGAATAAGCCTAAAAAACCAACGGCAAAGTGTATGGCTTGGCGCTTTACCATGCCAATGTCTTGTCCGCTGCCACTGTACAGTAACAACAGGCCCGCCCCCATCAGGATGAACAGTAGCGTCAGTAATAACCAATCGACGTGTAGCGCATTGGAATAGCGTGATTGATTGCGCTGCAAACCGCCGCTCTGATGAGTACCGAGTGTGTGTGAATAGTCGGTTGCTGCCATTAGCCTTCGGCGCCTCCTAAATATTCGTTAATGATGCGTTGTGCCACGGGGCCAGCGGTGCGCCCTGCGGCCTCACCATTTTCGACCACGACGGCGACGGCAATTCTAGGCTTGTCGATTGGCGCAAATGCAATGAACAGCGCATGGTCGCGTTGTCGTTCTTCTAGGGCTTCGGAGTCGTATTCGGCATCTTGTGCAATGCCGACGACTTGAGCGGTTCCCGTTTTACTGGCAATGGGGTGTTCCAATTGGCTGCGTAAGCGCCAGCCCGTTCCTCTGGGATGCGTAATAACGCCTTCCATCGCGGCAAACATACGGTCCCAATCGTTGTTGTCTTTTAATTCGATGTTCGGGATGTCCGCTTCGGGTATGTCGGCCAGTTGATTATTTTTGGCCATCAATAGGTGAGGTAATTGCCAGCGCCCACGATTGGCCAATACCGCGGTGGCGGTCGCCATTTGAATCGGTGTTGCCAGCATAAACCCTTGGCCGATACTCATATTCACGGTGTCGCCAGCAAACCAAGCCGAACCACGGTGATGACGTTTCCATGCTCGATCAGGCAAAATACCTGGTAAGGCACTGATGACATCCAGCGTCATGTCGCGGCCAAAGCCAAATTGCGCTAAAAACGGGGCGATGTGATCAATCCCTGTTTTGACGGAGTATTCATAAAAATAGGTGTCGCAGGATTCTATAATGGCTTTATCCATGTCCACCATCCCGTGTCCTTGGCGTCGCCAGTCGCGATAGATGCGATCATAATTTGGGAGCTGAAACCAACCCACATCGTGGAATTGATCTTTCCAACCAATGCTGCCAGCGTCTATTAATGCTAGCCCCATGAAGGGCTTGATTAACGAGGCGGGCGGGTATTGTCCTCGTGCTGCGCGGTCAAATAGCGGTTGATCGGGGTTATCCCGTAAGGTTTCGTAATCGGCATAAGATATGCCCGTGACGAACAAGTTTGGGTCAAAGCTGGGATTGCTGAATAAGGTCAATATGCCGCCGCTGTCCACGTCGATAGCAACCACGGCCCCCCGAAACTGAGCCATTTCGCGTTCGGCAACTTTTTGTAAGCGACTGTCAATGTGCAGCGTAATGTCGTTCCCCGGAACGGGATTTACTTGTTCAACGACTTGTAAAATACGCCCTCGTGCATTGGTTTCAACGCGTTGGTAGCCTACTTCGCCATGCAGTATGTCTTCATAGCGCCGTTCGATACCAATCTTGCCAATAAAACGCGTAGCACTGTAGCGCCGCTTTTGATCAGCGTCTTGATCGAGTCGATCTTGCTCGGCTGTATTGATACGTCCGACATAGCCCAATGCATGAGCAAAGCTATCTCCTTGTGGATAGTGGCGGATTAAGTGCGCTTCGACATCGATACCCGGTAAGAAAAATCGGTTGACCAGTATTTTAGCGATGTCTTCCTCTTGCATGCGGTGACGGATGACAAAGGGTTCATAGGGGCGACGACGCTGACGTAATCGTTGTTGCAGCTGTTCCTGCTCTCGTTCGGTTAATTGGATCAGATCGGTAAGAAACTCGATGGTTTGATCGAGATCGACCACACGCTCACGCACCATGGTGAGATTGTAAGACGGAATGTTTTCAGCCAGTAATACACCGTTGCGGTCATAAATTAGCCCGCGATTGGGCGGGATGGGACGCAACTGTAAACGATTGTTTTCTGACAAATTGCGGTATTTTTCATGCAAGTCGATTTGCAAAAACGCCATGCGCCAAACCAGCGCAGCCATGAATGCAATAATGAACAGCGATAGGGTAATGGCACGAACCCGAAATAGGTGCTGTTCGGCTTTGCGGTTACGAAATGCATGTTCTAGCATGGTGAGTGCGTTACCCCTAATCGGCGATTATTTATGATAGGGGTGTCCTTGGAGAATACTCCAAGCACGGTACAATTGTTCGGCCAGCAGTACGCGTACTAACGGGTGTGGCAGCGTTAGGTTGGATAATGACCAGCGCTGTTTTGCCAGAGACAGAATGTCATCGGTCATGCCGTCGGGGCCACCAACCAATAACGCCACATCGCCACCTTGCATGCGCCATTGCCCAAGTTGTTGAGCCAGCTGTGGGGTTGACCATGGTTTTCCGTCAACGGCCAGTGCGACTACGTGGTCGCTGGGTCGAATGGCCTTGCGTAATGCCTCGGCCTCCTGTTGCATGGCTTTTTCAACGGGGGTGTTTTTAGCACGATGACCGGGTGCAATTTCAACGATGTCTAAACAGCAGTCAGCCGGGAGACGCTTGGCATATTCTTGCACGCCTTGCGTCACCCACAAGGGCATTTTTTGTCCTACTGCCAACAGCCGTAATTTCATTATTGAGCTTGACCTTCGTCACTCGCTGGCTCGCCCCAGAGGCGCTCCAGGTCATAAAAATGACGAGATTGATCGGTCATCACGTGCACGATCACATCGAATAAGTCGATTAACACCCACTCGGATGCCGCACGTCCTTCGCACCCATTAGGACGAAGACCCGCGTGCTTGGCTTTTTCCTCAACGTTGCCGGCGATGGCAGCAACGTGGCGATTGGAAGTACCGGTGGCAATAATCATAAAATCGGTTACTGATGTACGGCCACGTACGTCAATAACGGTGATGTTATGGGCTTTCATGTCTTCTAGTGCATCGATCACTAGGGTTTGTATTTGTTCAGTTTGCATTCAATTCTATCGATAGAGTGATTGTAAGGAGATGTATTCAAGCACCGCGTCCGGTGTTAGAAAGGTGACATTGTCACCCCGCTTGAGGGCTTGACGCAAGTCGGATGCAGAAATGTCCAATTCTGGCCATCGAACCGACGCAATTTTTCCCTGTTTGTATTGCCATAATTCGCTTAACTGGCCGCCTCGTTGCTGCCATTGCTGTTGTTGCCAAGGGCTTTGTGTGGCGGATTCGGGATGGCTTGAGGGCCGATTGATGATCAGTAAGTTGGCCTGTTCCAGTAAGGTAAATGGTTGATGCCAATGTTCAAAGCCTTGCCAGGCATCATGACCAATGACCCAAGTGAACGTGACGTTGGGATGCTGTTGCTTCAGCTGAGATACCGTAACGGCACTGTAGCTGTAGTCACTGCGTTCCAATTCGATGGCACAGGGTTGAATGCCGTCGAGCGAGTCACAGGCTAAGGTCAACATGGTGAAACGCTGCTCAGCACTGGCTTGCGGTTGTGGGCGGTGCGGCGGCAGGCGATTGGGGATGAGTAATACCCGCTCAAAGCCCGCATCGCGTAATTGCAGCGCGATGCGGAGATGGCCGATGTGCACCGGATCAAAAGTGCCACCGAGAATGGCCCAATGTCCCCTCGGTGAGTTATTTACGGACTTCACCGTTACCCAGCACCACGTATTTTTGGGAGGTCAGCCCCTCTAAACCCACGGGACCGCGAGCATGAATTTTATCCGTAGAGATACCAATTTCGGCGCCTAGTCCATATTCAAAACCGTCGGCAAAGCGTGTTGATGCATTGATCATGACGGAACTGGAATCCACCTCGGTAATAAAGCGTCGCGATGTGGTGTAATTTTCACTAACAATGCTGTCAGTATGATGTGAGCCGTAGTGATTGATGTGTTCGATGGCGGCATCGAGATCGTCAACGATTTTGATGGCGAGGATTGGCCCTAAATATTCGGTGTGCCAGTCGTCTTCGTTGGCGGCTATGACATCGGTCAACAAGGCTTGTGTACGCTCACAACCGCGTAGTTCAACCTGCAAGCCTCGGTATGCGCTCGCCAGCTCGGGCAGAATGCGCTCGGCAACGGCTTGGTGCACCAGTAGCGTTTCCATGGTATTGCACGTGCCATAACGGTGGGTTTTGGCGTTAATGGCAATGTTGATGGCTTTGCTTTTGTCGGCTTGCTCGTCGATGTAGACATGACAAATGCCGTCAAGATGTTTAATGACAGGAACTTTGGCTTCGCGGCTAATGCGTTCAATTAGCCCTTTGCCGCCACGTGGCACGATGACGTCAACAAAGTCGGGCATGGTAATTAATGCACCAACGGCGGCACGGTCGGTGGTGGCCACGATTTGTACTGCACTTTCTGGCAACTGTGCCGCGGCCAAGCCGGAACGGATGCATTCGGCCAGCACTTGGTTGGCTTCGATGGCTTCTGAGCCGCCACGTAAAATGGCCGCATTGCCTGATTTGATGCATAAGCTGGCGGCTTCAATCGTGACGTTGGGACGGCTTTCGTAAATGATGCCGATAACGCCTAAGGGGACGCGCATTTTGCCAACCTGAATGCCACTTGGGCGGTAGTTTAGGTCGGTAATGCCGCCCACGGGGTCTGGTAAGGTGGCAACTTGGTGCAAACCTTCGATCATGGTGTCGATGGCTTTGTCGCTGAGAGCAAGGCGATCCAATAATGCGCTGTCGAGGCCATTGTCTTGGCCGCGTTGCACATCGAGCTGGTTGGCGTCGCGAATGCGCGCACGCTGTTGTTGGATTTGATCGGCAATCGCTAATAATGCACGATTTTTATCTTGAGTGCTGGCTTTGGCCATGGCACGAGAGGCTTGGCGTGCTTGTTGCCCTAGGGTGTGCATGTAATCGAGAACATCCATTGCAAGTACCTGATCTGAACGAAAGAGTGACAAATTGCGCTAGTATACACGAGAGTTGTTTGTCGTGTGTGCTACTGGGTGGCATTCTTAGTTCGGTCTATAGGGTTTGAGAGCGGAAACATCGTCATGGAAAAAGCACAGCTTCATAGCTGGATTGTCATGCAGGTTAAGGTGCTGTATTGCTTACTCGCCGCCTTTGGTTTGAGTGTGATTGCGGTATTGGATTTGTGGCAGGACAACACGGTGTTTGCCGCAGTGGCGGCGGGTTTTGCGTTATTGCTGATTTTGTATGCGGCGTATTTGTTGTGGCGTCGTCAGCGTCGTCCATCGCCTTATCCAGAGTGGGCATTGGTGGGTTTGTTGTGTGTTTTTACCTTGTTCGGTATGCAGCAAGACACGCAGGTGGTTCATTGGATTTATTTCATGCCGCTTTTTACGTATTTTTTATTTCCATTGCACTTGGCCAACATCATTATTTTGTTGTACACCGTGGTGTTGATTATGACGGTGTTGAATGAGTTTGATGGTTACATTCGTCAGCAGTTGTTGTTTTCTTATGCGGCCTGTTATGCCTTTTCGGTGATTTATGCCTTGGTGAATGAGCGTAATAATCGCGCGATGATGAAAATCATCAATACAGATCCGTTAACTCAGGTTTATAACGAAGGTCAGTTTTATCTGGATGTCGCCAAAGAGATGACACGCGCTGATCGGCAGCAATCGTCGTTATGGTTACTGGCTGTTTCTGTTCCTGCTGCATGGGAGCAACTCAGTGTGGATGAATACGAGTACCGTCTGGCCTTTATTAGCTCGCAATTGACGGCCTGTTTGCGTGCGTATGATACGTGCTATCGATTTGATGATGATCAATTTGTGGCGATTTTGCCGCAATGCAGTGTGGATGAAGTTGCCTTGCGCCAACAGCAGTTGGAAGTCACGTTGGCGAATCAAAAGTCGTTTGCGAATGATTGTATTCGGGTTCGTGTTGAGCGTTATCGTGCCGATGATGATGCTCAGCGCTTAGTGCGACGACTGCTGGAGAACGCTTATGTCTAATGCGTTGTCGCATGATCAGTTAATGCCACGCTTGCAGGTCATGATGTATGTCCTGTCCGCATTGGCGGTGTTGATATTGATGTATGATCAATATCGACAAGGGTTATTTACCTTGGTGCTCAGCAGTGCGATCGCCGTGCCGACGTTTTTATTTGCCGCTATTTTTGTCTATATCAATCGTGATCACCCTCATTATGTGCGGGTAAACTACGCTCTGGTCATGATTCTGGCGGTTCTGGCGCTGTATCAATTACCTTATCATCCCATGTTGATGACACATTACTTATACGCATTGCCCTTGTTTGGTTATTTTTGTTTGCCGCTTTATCACGCCACGTTTTTTAATATTATTTTTGGGGTGTCGATGACGGCTATTATTTGGTGGCATTCGGATGCACCAACCGCCATTCGTAGTGGGGCTAATTATGCCTTATTGATTGGTTCCTCATGGTGTTTTGCTTACTTAACGCATTTTAAGTCGCTGGCTTTAAAGCGCTTATCACTGACCGATTTGGTCTCTGGCGCTTACAATCGCCGCCATTTTTATCAATCATTAACACGTGAGGTCGCGCGGGCGGAGCAGCATCGTCAACCATTCAGTTTGATTATGTTGGTGATTGATCATTATGCGCAATTGCATGAGTTGCACGGTGAGCGCGCATTGGCTGTGTTTTTGCCGCAATTTGTGCGTCGTCTGCAAATGCAAGTGCGTGCGGGTGATGATGCGTTTCGAGTTCGAGATGATTGTTTTGTCTTGCTGCTGCCCAACTGTCGTGAAGAGGGTGCCATTATTTTGCTTGAGCGCATCAAGCGTCACTTACAGCAGCCTTCTTGGCCACCGCTCGCACCGATTCGACTGAGCGGTGCGACGGTGACGCGCCAAGCGCACGAAACGGGTACTCGTATGGAGCAGCGTTTGGCGCGTAAGCTAGAGCAACAACGACAAGCGAATTTGCAATTATCGGCATTTGCTGATCAATCTTAGGCGTCTGCTTGGTTTATCTCTGAGCGCAGATAATCCGCACCAAACTGGGTGTTTTGCTATGCGGTATGTTTACCGAGTCATACAGTTGACTCGGGTTGAGCACCGTCACGTGCGCAAAGCCATCCTGTTGGAAGCCTTGTTCAATGTCGGTGTCGCTACGGTAGTGCAGGGGCCACTGTCCACGCGTGAAAAAACCCACCAACTTTTGGGCCCATTGCACATAGCGATAGGACGGATGTTCTTGCAGATCTGGGTATAAATCGGTGACGTATACGCCAACAGGAAAATTCTGAAGGTGCTTGGCGAGTCGTTGCCAAACCGAGCGTATGATGGGTAACTCAAAATAATTGACTAAGCCTTCACTGATGACCAATGTTGGTTGTAATGGATCAAGTTGCTTGAAAACCGCGGCCAGTGATTCCTCTCCTTCTTGTTGCAGGATATTGCAACGAACGACCCGATGCGTGTCTGTTACAGGCAGTGAGGCAAGCACTTGCTGTTTGCGCTCTACCATGCCCGGCAAGTCGGTTTCGATGTAGGTGAGTTGAGGGTATTTCTGTGAGAAGCGGTAGCCGCGTGGTGATAGCCCCGCTGCTAGCTCAATAATTTGCGTGACGCCGTGCTGGGTAATCAATTGTTCGACTTGGTGATCAATCACTAAGTGTCGCTGTAATAAAAACGTGTCGATGTTAGCGCCTGCTAAGCGTTTTAGTATGGCGTTTATCGGCGTGAGGATGCGATAGGCCCAGCGCCCAGCAGAGGTTGCAAATTCGTCGGCAGAGAGCTGATGATGATACCAAACGTAGCCCGTGTAGTGGGCGCTGATACTGATGCGAGAGGTATCGTTGGTGCGGTTTTGTTCGGTCATGGTGATTATCTTATTGTTATCATGGATGACCGTAGGATAACCACCTTGTGAGCGGGCGACTAGGAGTTTTTGTGTGCTTTTAGGTCATTCTCACAGCGCGTTAACTGAAAACGTAAATCGGCCACTTGTTGGCGTAATGCTTTGGATTCCGCTTGCTCTTGTTGGTGTTGTTGTAACGCGTCGGCCAAGGTTTGTTGCGCTTGCGCCACCTCGTTTTGCCAACGACGGTTTAACCACCACGCCACACCGCTAGCGCCAATGATAAAGCTGGTGAGCATTAATACGATAAGAGCCATGGTGCGTTCCTCTGTGTTGTCAATGGGTGTTGACGCTTAGCTTAGCATCTTTGCGTATTGGCATCTTGGGTTATGGTGGTGCGTAGGAAACTGGTAGAATGCCTGAGTTATCGAACAGCATAGGAAAGCCGTGTGACTATCGTGCAGTGGATTGAAAAAAGCGGTGCGCAAATGCGCGTATTTGATTTGGGGCGCCGCATTGAAAAAATCAGCAAGAGTGATTTTGCTCGAATTGAACAGCAGGCGATCCCGTATCCAAGTCCGTATTTGCGACATGCTTGGTTAGGCATTCTCACTTGGAATCCGAAACAGGCAGGGCAGCATACGATTTGGTTCTTAAAGCTCCCTCTGGATGAGCAGAATCAACTGCAACCTGGGCCGCGTGATGCCTTTCTCCGCCATTGGGCACAAGTGGTGATGGCACCCGATCAAGAGCACGGCGAAGCCCCATATAGTTACAAGCCAGATCCACAGAGAATGGCGTATTTCCATGCCTTGGCTTTGCAAGTCTTAGGACAAGAACCCACGCGCTACTATCAAACGGCTAGAGCGTATTTGAGTGGCGATCTCGGTTGGGATAACTGGCAAAATCTTGGCTTGCAAGGGTTGGCAGAAACCGTTGCTCGCATAGCAGAGGGGGAATCGACCACCATGCTAGCGACAGCGTTGCCGCACTTGCCAGCCATTCCGCGCAACAGTCTGTTGACGTTTCTGGAAAATATTGAGGTCGGCCACGAATTGAGTGTGGCGCTAAACGATTGCCTATCACACGTGGTGAGTGCGGGTGCGACAGAGGCCGACTTGGCCGCGTTCGTGCGCGCGTTTTCGCACAGCGTGAATCATGCGCAACGTGCCGCGTTATTGCAGGTCATTTTGGCGCATCCGCATGGTCGTTCGTTGGAGGTGTTGGCCGCGATGGGGAGCCGTTGCTGGCAAGATTTGCGTGGTACCTTGCTCCAAGGCTGGTTAGAGAATTTGGCACTCAATGAGCAAGGGCAGGCCGCATTTAATGCACTCGTGGGCGAATTAATGGCGTTACCGGGTTGCCGTGACGCGGTGATGAGCGTGTTTCGTGAACCGCAGCGCAGTGAGGCCTTGTCTCGCGCAATCGGGGCACTGTTGCAGCAAGTACGACAGGCGAGTACGCTGCAATGAGTTCGATGTGCGATTGTGGGCGTTTGCAGCCGTATGAGCGTTGCTGCGGTCGCTGGCATGGGGGTGCTCAACCGACAGCGGTCGAGGATTTGATGCGGTCGCGTTACAGTGCGTTTGTGCGTCAAGATGCCGAGTATTTATTGCGTACTTGGCATCCGAAAACGCGTCCTGCGGCGATTGATTGGGTGGATGATACCCAATGGTTGCAATTGCAGGTCAGCCACGCTGAGCAAAATGAGCAGCATGGTGAAGTGCATTTCAACGCCTACTTTCGTGAGCAAGGTGTGTGGCAATGTTTGCACGAGCGTTCACGATTTGTTTGTGCTGATGGCGTTTGGTATTACCTGGATGGCGTCGCCGATTGGCAGCGCATTAAGCCTCAGCGAAATGCGCCGTGTTTGTGTGGTAGTGGTCGTAAAGGTAAGCAATGCTGTTTGCGTTAATGTGTCTCTGATGGCGCGATGGCTTGCTGGCGTTTCTTGTCGATCATACCCCATGTCATGGCCAAAGAACCGAGCAACGCCAACAGCATCGTGCTGTTAACTAGCACAGCATGGCGCATGTAATAGGTGGTGAAGGGCTGGGGCTCGCTCACGCATTCACCGCTGTCGATGTGATAATGTAATTGTTGTTGTTGGCAATCGGTAATGGCGGACAGCTCAATTCCGTAGGCGCTGAGTAAGGCGATGCATGGGATGGCAAAGAGAAGAGAACCATAGCGTAACCACATAATTTTGCTCCAAAAGCACAAACTGGCTTGACATCAAGGGCGAATATTCTCATCTTACTCTCTTTGGCCTTTCTGTCATACTCTGGTAAATACCGGTCGACGAGGGGTAACACGTCTGATGTACGTTAAAACGATAATAACTGATGCGATTCTTATGAAACTGGCTGTGTTTTTTTCAGCACTCTTGCTGAGTGTGTCGTCCGTGGCGACAGCAAACGATCTTGACCAATTGATGCAAGGTATCCGCGCTGACATTCAAGCGCAACGATTGGGTAATCCTCCTGGTAATAACGCCTTAGAAAAAATTCAGGCGTATCGAGCGCAGGCGCCTTTCGACTTCCGTATTGTTCCTTTGGTGTATGAATGGGGCGAGGCGTATGTGGCATTGGCGGAAAAGGCATTGGCCGATGGTGATGTCGCTCGAGCACAAACGTTTTTAGATCGTGTTTGGCCTGTGGCCGCGTTAACGCCGGGATTGGAGGCGCTGCAAGCTCGGGTGGATGTCGAAGCGGCGAAAGCACCGGTGGTGGCCAAAGCACCGTCTGGCCCAACCGCGGAAGAACGTGCTCGTCAGCAGCGCGCAGCCGCCGAAGCCGCCAAAGAGCGTGCTCGTCTGGATGCTGAGCGTCAGCAGCGACTAGCGGAAGCTCGTAAGCAGGCAGAAGAAGAGCAGCGTCAAACCGAAGCGCAGCGACGCCGTCAGCAAGAAGAAGAACGCTTGCGTCGTATTGCTCAGCAAGAGGCTGAAGCGCAGCGCCAAGCCGAAGCGGCCAGAGTTGCACAGCAAGCATCGCAGCAAGCGCCCAAAGCGGTTGTTGCACCCGTCTCGGCTTCCAATGTGGTGACCGCTTCTAGCGCGACGGCATCGACCATCGTCGTTGATTGGGATGAGGTGCGTGAAACGTCTGAACCGATTGCCAGTTACCCGATTTCGTTTGTCAAACTGAACAACCGTGACCGTGGTTTAACGGATGACATGATCAATATCTGTCGTGCGATTATCGATGAAGATGCTTCGGTGGTCATTCATACTCCAGACGCGAACGATTATCGTTGGTTGACTGTTCGCTTGACGCTGTGTTTGCGTCGCTTGGATGATTCATTCCGTTTGCGTCATAGCCATCAGGCGTCGAACAGTGGCGAAGCATTTTTGACCTTGCATCCTGCACGTTCAGTGTCGTTGTTGCGACAAATCGACAACTAAATCGCGCTTTTTGCTGTGGAAATCCCTGCCCATTGGTGGGGATTTTTTATGCGCGCTTGATTGGAACTCCTTGCCGACTGACCTGTCTGCTTAGTGGGCTTGGCAAAAAAACACACGAGTCACCACCAATTTATGGTGATCATGTTACAATGCCGCCTTTTATTATGTTCACTCGAAGAAATAGAGTCTCATGCGTTTTATTAAATCGTTATTTGTTGTGCCTGTTATCGCCGTGTTTGGTGCGTTTGCTCATGCCAATGTCATTGTTCCTATGCCCCCTCAGATTGATGCCACGGCCTATATTTTGATGGACTCGGCCAGCGGTCACGTCATTGTTGAGAAAAACGCCGATGAGCGATTACCGCCAGCCAGTTTAACCAAGCTAATGACCAGTTATGTGGCCGTGCATGAGTTGGAACTAGGCAATGTCACCGAAGACACGCTCATTCCGATCAGTGTGAATGCGTGGCGCAAAGGTGGCTCGAAGATGTTTGTGCGGGAAGGAACGCAAGTACCGTTAATTGATATTTTGCGTGGCATTATTGTTCAGTCAGGCAATGATGCATCGGTGGCCGTTGCGGAGTATTTCGCGGGCTCGGAAGCCGCCTACGCGCAATGGATGAATCAGTATGCGCAGGAATTTGGTTTAACCAATACCAATTTTGTGAATACGACCGGTTGGCCAGAAGACAACCATTATTCGTCCGCTCGTGATATGGCGATTTTGTCGCGTCATGTGATTTATGATCACGCACAATATTATCCATTGTATGCTGAGCGGCATTTTGAGTTTAATAACATTCGTCAGCCAAATCGTAATCGCTTATTGTGGCGTGATGCGAGTGTCGATGGCCTGAAAACTGGCCATACGAATGAAGCTGGCTATTGCTTAGCGGCGACGGCCAAGCAAGACGACACTCGTTTGATTGCGGTCGTTTTTGGTGCACGAAGCGATGAGGCAAGAACTCGCGAAACGCAAAAATTGTTGGGCTATGGCTTTCGTTATTTTGAAACTCACAAAGTACACGAAGCCAATGAAATATTGCAGCAGTCACGGGTTTGGCTTGGGGTGCAAGAATCGGTCGATTTAATGCTGGAAGAGGATTTGTTCTTAACGTTGCCGCGCGGCTCTCGTTCGGGATTGGTTGCCAGTATCGACACGAAGCCTTTTATTGAGGCTCCTATTGCGGCGGGACAAGTATTGGCAACACTGACCATTCACCGCGGTGAAGAGCTATTGGCGCAACGCGATCTGGTTGCTAAGCATGCCGTTGAATCCTCTGGTTGGTTTGGGCGTTTATGGGGTCGAATCAGCCTATTTTTTGCGCGACTGTTTCAATAACTCAGCCCAGTCATCTCATTAAAAGGTCGGCTTGTGTCGACCTTTTTTGTCTGTCGGTACGGTCAGTGCCATAGGCATTGTTGTTGTAATTTGCCATGATGATCTCCATATAATGGCCAACTATCATGAGAAGCCCGTTATGAATCAACCTGAAGCCCCTAAAATTGAGTTCCCATGTGACAATTACCCGATCAAAGTGCTGGGTGTTGGTATTGAGGGTTACGACCAATTAGTCATTGATATTGTCCGTGTTCATGCGCCAGACTTTGATTTAGAGCGCATTCAGGTGCGAGACAGTAAAAATGGTCGTTTTCGGGCGTTGACTCTGTATATCACCGCTACGGGTGTTGAACAATTGCAGTCGATACATCGAGACTTAACGGCCAGCGAACACATTCATATGGTGATCTAATGTCAGTGGTGCGTATTCGTCACTTAGGATTGCAGCCTTATCAGTCCGTGTACGACGATATGTTGGCGTTTACCGCAAATCGAACCGAATCCACAACGGATGAACTCTGGTTTTTGCAGCACCATCCCGTTTTTACGCAAGGGCAGGCGGGAAAAGCAGAGCATGTGTTATTTGCTGGTGATATTCCTGTTGTGCAAACGGATCGAGGCGGTCAAGTTACCTATCATGGCCCCGGCCAGCTGGTGGTGTATTTGTTGTTGGACATTGCACGCAAGGGGATGGGGCCACGTCAGTTGGTGACGGCGATTGAGCAGGCGCTGGTGGATACCTTGGCTTCGTGGTCTGTTGAAGCGGCCGCCAAGCCGGACGCGCCAGGTGTGTATGTTGGGCAACGTAAAATCGCATCTCTGGGATTGCGCATTAAGCAAGGACGCTCGTTTCATGGTTTGGCGCTGAATGTGGATATGGATTTGTCGCCTTTTGCACGCATCAACCCTTGTGGCTATGCAGGTATGGAGATGACTCAGCTGGCCACCGAGGCTTCTGCTTTCGCGACATTGGCGGATGTGTCGTTGAGCTTGCAAACGGCGCTTTGCGAGCATCTATCCCTTGTTGAACAAGACGACAATATTGAAAAAACACCCTGTGGAGCAAGTGAATGAATGAAAAAGTGAAAGTGGTTCAGGGTGAAAAACTACGCGGTGCTGACAAGGTCGCTCGCATCCCAATTAAAGTGATTCCAACGGATGAGTTGCCACGCAAGCCTGATTGGATTCGTGTGCGTGTGCCTGCGTCGCCCAAAATCAACGAAATCAAAGAAAAACTCCGTAAGCACAAGTTGCATACGGTGTGCGAAGAAGCCAGTTGCCCAAATATCGCTGAGTGTTTTGGTGGGGGAACCGCCACTTTTATGATCATGGGCGATGTCTGTACGCGACGTTGTCCATTTTGCGATGTGGGGCATGGTCGACCCAACCCGTTGGATGCGGATGAACCCGTGAATCTGGCGACGGCCATTGCCGACATGGCTTTGAAATATGTGGTGATTACCTCGGTCGACCGCGACGATTTGCGCGATGGCGGCGCTCAGCATTTTGCCGATTGCATCCGCTTAACTCGTGAATACAGTCCAGCCATTCAAGTCGAAACGCTGGTGCCCGATTTTCGGGGGCGTATGGACATTGCCTTAGATATTCTCAGTGCAACGCCACCGGATGTGTTCAATCACAATCTTGAGACGGTGCCGCGTTTGTACAAAGAATGTCGTCCAGGCTCGGACTATCAGTGGTCGTTGGATTTACTTAAACGCTATAAAGAGCGCAATCCACACATTGTCACTAAATCGGGATTGATGCTTGGGCTTGGCGAAACCAACGAGGAAGTGATTGCGGTGATGCATGACATGCGTGCTCACAATATTGATCACATTACCTTGGGACAGTACTTACAGCCAAGTAAAAACCATTCGCCGGTGAAGCGCTTTGCGACGCCGGACGAGTTTAAGATGTTGGGCGATAAAGCCAAAGAACTGGGCTTCATTCGTGTGACCAGTGGGCCATTGGTGCGTTCGTCATACCATGCGGATTTACAGGCGCAAGGTGAAGAGGTTAGCGGCTTACCGTCCTAGTTTGCCGCTCCTCTTGTGCTAACCGCAGTGCGCTGCGGTTAGTGATTTTTTAGCATGTCGTACAATTCGTCTTTTAAGTGCACGCGTCGCATTTTTAACTCTTCCAGTCGTTCGTCCGATGCCGCTTCGACCAATTCTTCAATTTTTCGCACTTCACGATCCAGGTCATGGTATTCGTCGAATAAACGCGCAAAGTGGCGATCATTCATTTTTAGGTTGCGAATTTGAGCCTGCATCTCTGGAAATTCGTGATGTAAGTCGTGGTGTTCAATGGTCATTGTTCTGCTCCTTGTTGTCGTTACGTTCAGCATAAAACGATGCCATTACGCCGTATTGATGCAAGTCAGTGGATCCTGTCTTTTCGCCATATCATGAATGCGTCTTCTTTAGTGCTTGCTCAATCCACTGTTGCAGTGCCGCAGGAGGAAGAGCGCCGGATAGTCGATCAATCTCTTGACCATGCTGCACCACAATCAACGTTGGAATGCTGCGAATGCCCCATTGATTACTGATTGTGGGAGCATGCTCGGTATTCACTTTGGCAAAGCGGGCATGTTGGTTCATCCGGCTGCTGACTTGTTGAAAAACCGGTGCCATGGCTTGGCAAGGTCCGCACCAGCTGGCCCAGAAATCAATGACGATAGGGAGATCGTTTTTGGCTAAAAAACGAGCAAATGACGTATCGGTGAGCTCGGTCGGTAATGATGCAAGTAGCGCGCTTTTACAGCGGCCACAGCGCGCGTTGTTATTGAGCTCAGCAAGACGATTGATGGCGCCACAGTGAGGGCAGGTATAATGCATAAGAGACACTCTTGTTCGTTGGTTGTGTCTCTATATGCGTTCTTGGGAATGTTATTTCAAGTGCTGGGCAGGTGACGTTTGCTATTGGCTAAAAACGTCGCTTTGTCGACTTCGCCGATAATACGTGCGTCGTTTAGTTCGTTTCCTTGATCAAAAAACAAGATGGTCGGTGGGCCAAAGACGGCATTTTCGCGCATAAAGTCGATGTGTTCCGGCCGATTGGCGGTGACATCGAGTTTGATCCATGCCACATGGCTCAGCGCTTGTTGGACGTCGGCTTGAGCAAAAATCTCACGATCCATGATGACGCAGCTGATGCACCAGTCGGCATAGAGATCGACCATAACGGGTTGTTGGCTATTTGCAATGGCGGCACGTACTTCAGCAACACTGTCGGTTTTAAAAAAAGGGCTGGGCGTGGACGTATTCACGGCTTGTGAACTCATGCTGAGCGGTTGCAGAGGGTTAGTTTGCCCTTGTAAGGCTCCGAGTAGGGCGGCAGCGCCGTATATCAATAGGATGAGCCCAAGGGCTTTGCTCAATCGTTGTAAGCCGTTGTGAGCGGCTTCTAGAGCGCCCAGTTGTGTGCCGTAAGCAATGGCAAGGACCGCCCAGAGCAGTAATGTGATCGTGCCTGGTAACACGCGATCAAGAAGCCAGATAGCAACACCGAGTAGCATCACGCCAAAGAAGACTTTCACTTGCACCATCCATTGGCCGGATTTTGGCAGTATGGAAGCACCGGTGGTACCCAATACGATGAGTGGCGCGCCCATCCCTAAACCAAGTGCCAACAGCGCACTGCCGCCCAGCAAGGCATCCCCTGTTGTACTCAAATACACTAAGGCACCTGCCAGTGGAGCGGAAACACAGGGCGATACCACGAGTGCGGATAACACCCCCATGATGAATACGCTGCCGTATTGGCCGCCTTGCTGATCTTGATTGGCGCGTTGTAAACGTTCACGCAAACGGGCTGGTAGTTGTAGTTCGTAAAGACCGAACATGGACAACGACAGGGCGACGAACAATGCCGCAAACAGAGCCAATACCCACGGTGTTTGTAACCAGATTTGTATATTGGCACCAGCACCGAGCAAGCCGACCAGAAGGCCAGCCGCAGCATACGTCAATGCCATACCCAGAACGTACACCGTTGATAGCATGAAGCCTCGGCGCGGAGAAGTGTTGCTTTGACCTAAAACGACGCTGGTTAATATCGGTACCATGGGCAGTACGCATGGTGTGAAGGTCAAGCCTAAGCCCAGTAAAAAGAAAATGCCAACGACCGCCCACCAAGACCGCTCGCTGAACCACGACTTGCTGGTGGTGTTCGATTCGCGCGCAGTCGTTGTGGCGTTATTCGTACTAGTTAAGGTGTTGAGCGTTGCGATTTCCTCCGCACTGAGCGTCATTACTTCGCGTTGCGGTGGATAGCATAATCCAGCATCGGCACAACCTTGGTGGTGGAGTGTGTAATTGCCTGCGTTGAGAGCGCGCAAATCAAAACGGACTTCCAGTGGACCGTAATACGCAATCACATCGCCAAAGGCTTCATCGAATTTTTCAATACCCTCTTGTGAGCGGTATACGGGCCAATGTTGTTCGGTGTCTTGCTGAATAAAGAGACGATGCTGATACAGGTAGTACCCTTTATGGGTATTAAAACGCACAACCAGCTCGTGACCATCCATGTCCATCGTATATGGAAAGGCTTGCTCGACGGGTAGAAAGCTGGGCTGGCTTTGGCCAAATCGCTCAAAGAGGTTGGCGTGGCTGTGCCAGCTGACGGTAAGGATACAGAGTAAAAAAAAGGCATGAGCTGCGAAGCGATGTGTCATGTACAAAGTATCCTCGTGGAAAGAGACGGCCAGTTTAATGATTTCGTTGAACCGCCATATCGGCCAGTGCCGCCAGTGCCAATTTGGCCTCAGAATCGGGTAAAAGTTGCAGTTGCTGTTTGGCTCGCTCAACACAGGCCCGTGCGGCTTGTACGGTATAGTCCAATGACCCCGTGCGCTGAATAATGGCTTGCACTGCTGATAGGTCGTCAAGGCCGCCACGGCGAATGGCGCGGCGAATGAGCGTGTTTTCTTCTGGACTACAGTGTTGCATGGCATGAATCAACGGCAGTGTTGTTTTGCCTTCGGCCAAATCATCGCCGACATTTTTTCCCAACGCCTCAGCCTCACCGGCGTAATCAAGCCAATCATCCATCAGTTGAAACGCCATGCCCAGCTCTTTGCCATAGTGCTGTAACGCGGTTTTTAGCGCGTCGTCGGCAGCGGCCAGTGAGGCTGCGGCATGGGTGGAGGCTTCGAACAACATGGCGGTCTTACCGTGGATCACATCCATGTATTGCGTTTCCGTTAAATCGGGATTTTTCACGTTAGTCAGTTGCAATACTTCGCCTTCGGCAATGATGCAGGTGGCTTGCGATAAGATTTCCATGACGTCGATCGAGCGTAATTGCACCATCATCTGGAACGAGCGGCTGTAGAGGAAGTCGCCCACGAGTACGCTGGGGGCATTGCCCCATTTGGCATTGGCGGTGGGGTTGCCGCGACGTAGATCGGACGTGTCGACAACGTCATCGTGCAATAACGTTGCTGTATGCAGGAACTCGATGACCGTTGCCAGTTTAATGGCTTGGTCGTTGCAGCGTTGCAGTGCCTTACTGACCATAACCACCAACAGCGGACGAATACGCTTACCGCCGCTGCTGACGATGTATTCCGCGATTTTTTCCACCAGAGGCACCCGCGAGTTCAGTTGTTCGTGAATCAAACGGTCTACGGCGTTAAACTCGTCTTCAACAACCGCTAAAATGTCGTGTATTTGCATGGTGGGTAACGGCCTTTCGCCAGGGATGGTAGTTAGTGGGCAAATCCTAGGGAGGCTGGAGGCGAGTGTCAAGGTAAGATATGAGGGGCACTTGCGTAATCGTTATGTCTGCGGTATAGTCTCGCGCCCCGAAATTCTGCTCCCTGCCATATGGAAACCAGAGCGTTGCCAATAGAAGCAGGCTTAAGAAGCAGCCATAATACGAACGGAGATACAGTCAATGTATGCTGTAGTTGTAACTGGCGGTAAACAATACCGCGTTGAAGAAGGCCAAACTCTGAAAGTTGAAAAACTGGAATTGGCAACAGGCGAAGCCTATAACCTAGACAAAGTTTTAATGATCGGTAACGGCGATGACGTTAAGATCGGTGCACCGGTAGTTGAAGGTGCTAAAGTGACTGCAGAAGTCGTTGCTCACGGTCGTCACAAGAAAGTGAAGATCTTGAAGTTCAAGCGTCGTAAGCATCACATGAAGCAAATGGGCCACCGTCAGTGGTTCACTGAATTGAAAATCACCAGCATTGCTGGCTAATTTAACATTGAATTCCAGAGTCCGTGTCAATTGCCAAATTGACCACATCCGCAGTGTTGTAGTGGCTCTATAGAAGGAGAAAGATAATGGCTCACAAGAAGGCTGGTGGTAGTACCCGTAACGGTCGTGATTCCGAAAGTAAACGCTTAGGTGTCAAACTGTTTGGTGGTCAAGCGGCAAAAGCTGGCAACATTTTAGTTCGTCAACGTGGTACTCGTTTCCACGCTGGCTCAAACGTACGTGTTGGTCGTGACCACACTTTGTTCGCGACCGCTGATGGTCACGTTCAATTTGAAGTGAAAGGTCCAAACAACCGTAAAACGGTTAGCATTGTTCCTGCTGTCTAATTAGACACTGGTTCAACGACAGCGCCCCGACTACAAAGAATACTTTGCAGTCGGGGCGTTTTTGTTTGCAATAAAGAGGTTATGACATGAAGTTCGTCGATGAAGCACGCATTGCGGTGGAAGCCGGCAAGGGTGGTAATGGTTGCCTAAGTTTCCGGCGTGAGAAATTCATCCCGAAAGGTGGCCCAGATGGTGGCGACGGGGGTGATGGCGGCTCCATTTATCTTGAAGCGGATGATGCGGTGAATACCCTCATCGATTATCGCTATACGCGTCATTACAAAGCGCAAAATGGCCAGAACGGCTCTAGCCGTAACTGCACTGGCTTCAAGGGCGAAGATTTGATTTTGAAAGTGCCTGTGGGTACGACCGCGATTGATGAAGATACCGGTGAAGTATTGGGTGACTTGACCGATATTGGTCAGCGTTTGATGGTGGTGCGCGGAGGTTTTCATGGCCTCGGTAATACGCGTTATAAGTCGAGTGTGAATCAATCGCCTCAGCAAACTAAGCCGGGGCAAATGGGCGAGTCGCGTAACCTCAAGCTGGAGTTGAAAGTACTGGCGGATGTGGGTTTGTTGGGTATGCCCAATGCCGGTAAGTCGACACTGATTCGTGCCATTTCGGCCGCTAAGCCCAAAGTGGCTGATTATCCCTTTACCACGTTGGTGCCCAATTTGGGTGTGGTCTCGGTTGAGGGACATCGCAGTTTTGTGGTGGCTGACATCCCTGGTGTGATTGAAGGGGCATCGGAAGGCGCGGGTTTGGGCACGCGCTTCTTGAAGCATTTGGTGCGTACGCATTTGCTGTTGCACGTGGTTGACATGGCACCGTTTGATGATTCCGATCCGGCGGAAAAAGTGCGTGCCATCAGTTATGAATTAGAGCAGTTTTCGCCAGGTTTGGCACAACGTGACCGCTGGTTGGTGTTGAATAAGCTGGATTTGATTCCCGAAGATGAGCGTGAGGCTCGCTGTCAGGCGTTGCTCGATGCATTGGCTTGGCAGGGTCCTGTGTTTAAAATTGCGGCGATTAATCGCGAAGGCACGTATCCGTTGTGCGGCAAAATCATGGAGCACATTGAGGCGCGTCAGTTGCGTGCGAAAGAAGAACCTGAATTTGCTGAGCAATTGCTGGCTGAACGTGAGCAAGTTGAGCAAGAGGCACGTGAGCATATTGAAATGCTGGCAGAGCGTCATCGTATTGAGCGTGAGCTGCGCAAAGCGGGCTTAGAAGACGATGATGACGACGATTATGATGTGGAAGTGATTTATACCAACGAGTAAGCATCCATGAGTATGGCGGAATGGCAACAAACTCGGCGTAAACTGGTTGGTCAGAAGCGCTGGGTCATCAAGATTGGCAGTGCGTTATTAACCAACGATGGTCGCGGTTTGAATCGTGATGGCATGCAAAGCTGGGTTGACCAGATTGCCGATTTACTGACGCAGGGACACGAGGTCGTACTGGTGTCCTCCGGTTCAGTGGCGGAAGGAATGACGCGGTTGGGTTGGTCTCGTCGTCCGGATGAGGTTCATCAGTTGCAGGCCGCTGCTGCAGTGGGTCAGATGGGGCTGGTACAGGCCTATGAAACCGCGTTTATGCGGCATCAGCGCACCACGGCTCAGGTGTTGCTGACTCACGATGACTTAAGTGACCGCAAGCGTTATTTGAATGCTCGCAGCACCCTTCGCACGTTATTGGCATTGGGTGTGGTGCCTGTTATCAATGAAAACGACACCGTCGTCACCGACGAGATTTGCTTTGGTGACAACGACACCTTAGGCGCGTTGGTCGCTAACTTGGTTGAAGCGGATGTGCTGGTGATTTTAACCGATCAGCAAGGATTGTTTACCGCCGATCCCCGTCATCATGCCGACGCTGAGTTAATTCATCAGGGGCAAGCCTCCGATGCGCGCTTTGCTGAAATGGCTGGCGGCGGTGGGGCGTTGGGGCGTGGCGGCATGGTGACGAAAGTACGTGCAGCTACGCTGGCCGCTCGTTCAGGGGCGGATACCATCATTGTCGGTGGTCGTGTTGATAATGTATTGACTCGATTGCGCGCTGGTGAAGTGTTGGGCACGCTGTTGTTGGCGGATCGTGAGCCAGAAGCGGCCCGTAAACAGTGGCTAGCGGGGCATTTGCAAAGTCAGGGTGAGCTGATTTTGGATGACGGCGCGGTACAGGCGTTGCGTCAAGGAGGTCGCAGTTTGCTGCCAATTGGCGTATTGTCTGCATCCGGTCGTTTTGAACGGGGTCAATTGGTGGTGTGTAAGGATCAGCAAGGTCATGCAATTGCCAAGGGCTTGGTGAATTACAATGTGCGCGATGCGCAAAAAATAGTGCGTACGCCAACGCGCGAATTAGAGCAATTGCTGGGTGTTGTTGCCGAGCCAGAAATGATTCATCGCGATAACTTGGTGGTTTTGTAACGCCCGTTTTGTCGATAGATAAGCGGCATGTGTTTAAAGAGGATGTTCATGATTTCTACTGTCAATGTTGCTGGCCTTGAGGTAAGCAATAACACTCCGTTTACCCTGTTTGGTGGGATGAATGTGCTAGAGAGCCGTGATTTGGCCATGGCCATTTGTGAGCACTATGTGCGCATTACCGAAAAGCTGGGCATTCCTTATGTGTTTAAGGCCTCATTTGATAAGGCCAATCGTTCTTCCATGCATTCTTATCGCGGTCCTGGCATGGATGAGGGATTAAAGATTTTTGAAGAAATTAAAAAAACGTTTGCGGTGCCAATCATTACGGATGTGCATGAGCCGCACCAAGCTGCTCCGGTTGCTGAGGTGGTTGATGTGATTCAATTACCAGCGTTTTTGGCACGGCAAACCGATCTGGTGGTGGCAATGGCCAAAACCGGTGCCGCCATTAATATTAAAAAACCACAGTTTTTAGCACCACATGAAATGCGTCATATCATCAATAAGTTTGCTGAAGGTGGAAATGAGCGTGTGATGTTGTGTGAACGAGGTTCTTGCTTTGGCTATAACAACCTAGTGGTTGATATGCTGGGCATGGATGAAATGAAAGGCATGGCGCCCGTCATTTTTGACGCTACCCATGCTTTGCAACGTCCTGGTGGACGAAGCGATTCGGCCGATGGTCGCCGTCAGCAAGCCTTTCAGCTTGCTCGTGCGGGCATGGGCTTAGGCATCGCGGGTTTGTTTCTTGAAGCGCACCCAAATCCAGCGGAAGCAAAGTGCGATGGTCCTTGTGCCTTGCCTTTGGATAAACTGGAGCCTTATTTGCAGCAAATGAAAGCCGTGGACGATTTGGTAAAATCGTTTGCTGAAGTCATTATCGATTAATATCAGCTGTTGACACTGGGTCGAGAACTCTGGATAATCTCGACCCTATTATTTGACTGATCAACCAATTTTGAGGAGCCGACTGTGGCAAATTCTGCTGGTTCTCGTAAACGCGCCCGTCAGGCCATCAAGCGTCGTGCTCGTACTGTCGCTTTGCGTTCAATGGTGCGTACTTACATTAAGAAAGTAAAATCCGCTGTTGTTGCAGGTGATTATGAGCAAGCTCAAGCTGCGTTTACAAAATCACAGCCTTACATCGACAAGATGGTGAACAAAGGTATTCTGCATAAGAATACGGCCGGTCGCATCAAGAGTCGTCTTAATGCTAAGGTATTCGCACTGAAAGGTTAATTTTCAGTTCGAGAAAAAACCCGCTACGGCGGGTTTTTTTGTTTCTGACGATGTGCGCACGAAAGGCATCGTTTGAGGGGAATGTTTGATAGGATTTGTCCTTCTCTTTGAGAATTGTTGATGAGTACATCCAGCGCGCCACCAGAACCACCGACACCTGAGTCACCGACACCAGAACGGTCTACTCAGTCGTCGCCAACACCCAGCTTGCTGCGGTCATCGTCGATCGTCAGTATCATGACCTTGCTCAGTCGCATTCTGGGTTTGGTGCGCGACGTGGTGATTGCTCATTACTTTGGTTCGCGTGCCGATGCGTTTTTCGTGGCATTCAAAATCCCGAATTTCTTTCGGCGTTTGTTTGCCGAAGGCGCTTTTTCGGTGGCCTTTGTTCCCGTGTTGAGCGAATACCGAACGCAACGAACGCTTGATGATGTGAGGCTGTTGATTGCTCGAGTGTCGGGTGCGTTGGGGTTGGCGCTGTTGGCCGTGACCGTGTTGGCGCTGCTCTTTGCCGATGCGTTACCGTGGATTTTTGCGCCAGGTTTTCGTACCGATCCTGAGAAATTTGCCCTGACCGCCGACTTGCTACGCATTACCTTTCCGTATTTGTTGTTCATTTCATTAGCGGCTTTTGCCAGCAGTATTTTGAACAGTTACGGCCGCTTTGCTGTTCCGGCATTCACACCGGTACTCTTGAATATTTGTCTGATTGTTGCCGCGGTGTTTGTTACGCCCTGGTTTGATCAGCCTTTGTATGCTTTGGCGTGGGGTGTGTTTTTTGCGGGATTGATTCAGCTGCTTTTTCAGTTGCCTTTTGTGGCTCGTTTGGGGTTGTTGGTAAGGCCGCAGTGGCAACCACGTGATGAAGGCGTCAAACGCATTGGTGGCTTGATGATCCCAGCGCTGTTTGGTGTGTCGGTTAGCCAGATCAATTTACTGCTCGATACCTTGTTGGCGTCTTTTCTGGAAAGTGGCAGTGTCAGCTGGCTGTATTATTCGGATCGGTTGAGTAACTTGCCATTGGGTATTTTCGCCATTGCCATCGGCGTGGTGATTTTACCGGCCTTGTCACAACGCCATGCGCAAAACAACACCACCGAGTTTGCCCGTACCTTGGATTGGGCGGTGCGTATGGTGTTGTTGATTGCCTTTCCTGCGGCTTTGGCCTTGGTCATGTTGGCGACCCCGCTGATGGCCACCATTTTCTTTTACGGTGAAATGACGCGCTACGACGTGCTGCAAATGAGCATGAGTTTGCAAGCCTATGCCAGTGGCATCGCCGCCTTTATGTTGATTAAAGTGTTGGCTCCGGGTTATTACGCGCGTCAAGACATCAAAACACCAGTGAAAATTGGTATACAGGCCATGGTGGTCAACATGGTGCTGAACTTGGCGTTGGTGATGCCGTTGCAGCACGTCGGGTTGGCCTTAGCCACGACCCTGGCCGCGTATTTCAATGCGTATTGGTTGTATCGGGGTTTGCGCAAAACGGGCATTTACCAAGCTCAGTCCGGCTGGTTGTCTTTTTTCATGAAAATGATGGCCGCCAATACGGTTATGACGGTTGTTTTGTGGTGGTTGATGGGTGACGCCGGTCAATGGTTGGAAGCCAGTGCCGGTGTTCGTGCAAGTTGGATGGCGCTGTTGGTCGTTGCCGGTGGTGTGACGTATGCACTGGTGTTGTTGCTCGCAGGCTTGCGCATGCGTCATTTGCGCGGCTCTTTATTTTGATCGGGTGGTGAAAGCTGTTACTGCCGCTTGCAGTTGGCTATAATTCAGCCCTTTATTTACGGGATACGGTCTCATGCGCGTTTTGCGTGGTTTGCACAATGTACCAACATCATTCTCTGGTTGTGTAGCAACCATCGGGAATTTTGACGGTGTTCATTTGGGGCATCAAGCCATTTTGCAAACGTTACGTGCTCAGGCTCAGCGTTTGTCGGCACCCACGTTGGTGATGTTGTTTGAACCACAGCCGCGTGAGTTTTTTGCGCCGGAAGCGGCGCCGCCGCGATTGGCCAACATGCGTGAGAAAATCGACGACTTACGGCAGCAAGGTGTCGATTATGTCTTGTGCTTGCCGTTTAATCAGGCATTACGCTCCATGTCGGCCGATGACTTTATTGAGCACATTCTGGTGAATGCGCTTAAAGTGCAGCACTTGATTGTGGGTGATGATTTTCGCTTCGGTTGTGATCGTCGCGGTGATTATGCGGCGTTAGTGGCCGCAGGACAGCGTCATCAGTTCGAGGTGCAAGATACCCCGACGCATGAATGGGACAGCGAACGCATTAGCAGTACCCGCGTACGCAGCGAGTTAGCCAGTAATAACTTAGCGCGTGTAGCGCATTTGCTGGGGCGGCCTTATCGCATGTCGGGACGTATTGCTTACGGTCGCCAACTGGGACGCACACTCAACACGCCGACCGCCAATGTGATGGTAAAACGCCGTGCTTTGCCTTTGACGGGTGTGTATGCGGTCTCGGTTGTGCATGAAGAACGTGGTACGTGTTATCACGGTGTGGCGAATGTGGGTGTGAAGCCAACGGTCAGTGGCACACCGGAACCGTCACTAGAAGTGCATGTGTTGGATTTTAATGGTGATTTGTATCGCCAGCATTTAACCGTCGAATTTTTACATAAAATTCGTGATGAGAAAAAATTTCATGATTTCACCGAGCTGAGTGCGGCCATCGAACACGATAAGCACACTGCCCAGCAGTATTTTTCAGCCTTAGTAAATTGAATCGCAATTCGTCTTTCAAAAAGTGACGCCAATATGAATGAGAAAGTAGAAAGCCAATACAAATCGACGCTGAACCTGCCGGACACGGATTTTCCGATGCGCGGCAATTTAGCGAAACGTGAGCCTGACATGTTGGCTCGCTGGGAAGAGATTGGCTTGTACCAACAAATTCGCGCGGCGCGGGCAGGACGTGAACAGTTCATTCTGCACGATGGCCCTCCGTACGCCAATGGTAAGATTCACATTGGCCATGCGGTGAATAAAATCCTCAAAGACATCATCGTTAAGTCGCAAACCTTGTCTGGCAAAGATGCGCCGTATGTCCCCGGCTGGGATTGCCATGGTTTGCCTATTGAATTAAAAGTCGAAGAAAAAATCGGTAAAGTTGGCGATAAGGTATCCGCCAGCGAGTTTCGTCGCGAATGCCGCAGCTATGCCGCCGAGCAAGTGGACGGACAGCGTGCCGATTTTAAACGCTTGATGGTGTTGGGTGATTGGGACAATCCATACTTAACCATGGATTTTAAATTTGAAGCCAACATCATTCGTACGTTGGGCAAAATCATCGACAACGGTCATTTGCACAAGGGCTTCAAACCCGTTAACTGGTGCAGCGATTGTGGTTCCGCCTTGGCGGAAGCGGAAGTGGAATACCAAGACAAAAAATCCATTGCCATTGATGTTAAATTCGCTTTTGCCGATACCGCTGCCTTACTAAAAGCCTTTGCCGCCGATGAATCGTTAGCGACAAAAACAATCAGTATCGTTATCTGGACGACGACCCCATGGACACTGCCAGCTAACGAAGCGGTGTCTGTGCACCCGACTCTGGAATACTCGCTGGTATGGCTGAAAGAGCAGGATGAAATTCTTCTGCTCGCGGCGGATCTGGTCAATGATGCGATGCAGCGCTATGGCATTACCGCAGACGGTTTTGAGGTTGTTGCTACCGCGAAAGGTGCTGCTTTTGGTCAGCTCGATGGACAGGCTGCTGCGCCTTTCGTAGTACAGCACCCGTTTATGCCAGCGGCGGATGGCCGTGCAAAAATGGTACCGATCATTACCGGTGATCACGTGACGGCGGAGTCGGGTACTGGTTCTGTGCATACCGCACCGATGCACGGTGCGGATGACTTTGTGGTGTCTAAGCGCTTTGACGTCAAATCCGATGATATGTTGGTCGGTGGTAACGGTTGCTTTATCAGTACGCCAGCGCTCGATGCCTTAGAACTGAGTGGTTTAAGTACGGCCGATAAAGGCAATTTCCGTGTGCTGGCGTTACTGGCAGAAAAAGGCGCATTGCTGAAAAAAGAAAACATCGTACACAGTTATCCGCACTGCTGGCGTCATAAAACGCCCATCATTTTCCGTGCCACACCGCAGTGGTTTATCAGCATGAATCAAGCAGGCTTATTGCCGCAGGCGATGGAGCAGGTTGAGAACCACGTCAGCTGGCGTCCTAGCTGGGGTAAGTCGCGTATTGAAAGCATGATGACCGACCGCCCTGATTGGTGTATCTCACGTCAACGCACATGGGGTGTGCCGATTGCGTTATTTGTTCATAACGAAAGCAGTGCCTTGCATCCCAATAGTGCGTCCTTGATTGAACAAGTCGCCGCATTGGTAGAAGAACAGGGCATTGATGCGTGGTTTGATTTGGATCCTGAAACCTTATTGGGTGAGGATGCAAAACACTACCACAAGGTGCTCGACACGCTGGATGTGTGGTTCGATTCGGGTGTGACGCACACGGCGGTGTGTGCGGAGCGCGACGAGTTGCGCATGCCGGCCGATTTGTACTTGGAAGGATCGGATCAACACCGTGGCTGGTTCCAAAGCTCATTACTGACCAGTGTGGCAGCGTATGGTAAAGCACCTTACCATACGGCGTTAACCCATGGTTTTACGGTGGATGGGCAAGGACGAAAGATGTCCAAATCGCTGGGTAATACCATTGAACCACAAGCAAAGATCAATGAACTGGGTGCGGATATTTTGCGTTGGTGGGTGGCCGACACCGATTACAGCAGTGAAATGACGGTCTCGGACGAAATTCTCAAGCGCAATGCCGATGCCTATCGCCGTGTGCGAAATACCTGTCGTTTCTTGTTGGCCAATTTGAATGGCTTTAACCCGAAAACCGACTTGGTCAGTGGTGCCGACTTGCTACCATTGGATGCATGGATGGTGGCCCACACGGAAACCCTGCAACGCAGTGTGATTGCCTACTATCAGCAGTACGATTTCAAAGGCTTGACCAAAGCCCTGATGAATTTCTGTGTGACGGAATTGGGTGCGTTTTATCTCGACATCATTAAAGACCGTCAGTACACCTGCAAAGCCGATAGTTTACCGCGTCGCAGTGCGCAAACGGCCCTGTATCACGTGGTGGAAGCCATGGTGCGTTGGATTGCGCCTATCTTGTCGTTTACGGCGGAAGAGATTTGGCAGTGTTTGCCAGGCGAACGCCTAGCGTCGGCGCAATTGGCCGAGTGGTATGATGGCTTCCCGCAGCTCGCTCGTCAGCAAGACGACGCGTTCTGGCGTACCATCATGGATGTCAAAGAAGCCGTGAACGGCGCTCTGGAAAAAGCGCGCAATGATAAAACCATCGGTGCCAGCTTGGGTGCCGTCATTGATTTGTATGCGGCACCTGAGTTATTGGACGCCTTGTCTTCACTGGACGATGAATTGCGTTTTGTCTTGATTACCTCGGCGGTGCACTTGCATCCGTTGAGCGATGAAGGTGGCGATGCCACCGAACTGGCGTCGCTGCGAGTTGCGGTGCTCCCATCAGAGCATGAAAAGTGTGAGCGCTGCTGGCATCACAGCGATGACATCGGGCAGCATGCTGCGCATCCAACCTTGTGTGGTCGTTGTGTTGAAAACGTGGAGGGCGATGGTGAAGTCCGTCGCTTTGCTTAAATCATGACGTTACCCACTATCAATCAATCGGCCGTGCGGTGGTTGTGGTTGTCCTTACTGGTGTTTGTGCTGGACATCGCGACCAAGCAAATGGCGTCGGCGTGGTTAATCTACGCTCGTCCGGTTGAAATATTACCCGTGCTGGACTTTACCTTGTTGCATAACCCTGGTGCGGCGTTCAGCATGCTTGCCAATCAGCCGGGTTGGCAACGCTGTTTTTTATCGTTGATTGCCGCTGGTGTCAGCGTGATGCTGGTGGTGTGGATCGTACGGACGCCACGCGAGCAAGTCTGGCTGCCTGTGGCATTAGCCTTGATTTTGGGGGGCGCGGTCGGCAACTTGTTCGATCGGGTGGTGTATGGCTATGTCATTGATTTTATTTCCGTACATTACAACGGGCGTTTTTTTCCGGCCTTTAACATCGCTGATTCGGCCATCAGTGTCGGTGCGGCGATGATGATTGTGGATGTGATTCGTGACATGCGTCGTGGCGCCAGTGCGAATAACTCATCGTCTTAATGTGTAACTAGAGAGTATGAATCATGTCGTTAGCAAGCATTAGCAATAACAGTCAAGTGACCTTGAACTTTGCCTTGAAGATGGCTGACGGTCAGATTATTGATTCGACCTTCGAGCAAAAACCCGCCTCATTAACCATCGGGGATGGCAATCTATTAGAAGGGTTTGAGCGCTTGTTGTTGGGCTTGAAAGTCGGCGACCATCAGACGTTTGACGTACCTCCTGAACAAGCCTTTGGGCAGCCCAATCCGCAAAATATTCAAGAAATGAAACGCAGCAGTTTTGCGGTGGATATGCCGGTTGCTCCTGGCTTGATGGTGTCATTCGCAGACGCGCAAGGGGCTGAACTACCAGGCGTTATTAGCGCTGTTCAAGGTGATTGGGTCACGGTGGATTTTAATCATCCATTGGCCGGGCAAACGCTGCAATTTGAAGTACAAATCCTTGAGGTGCGCGATGCAAATTAAGCTGGCCAATCCGCGCGGTTTTTGCGCGGGTGTTGATCGCGCCATTGATATTGTCAATCGAGCGTTGGATTTGTTTGAGCCACCCATTTATGTTCGACATGAGGTCGTACACAACAAATTTGTGGTGAATGGCTTGCGTGAACGCGGTGCGATCTTTGTGGACGAGCTGCACGAAGTACCGGACAACAGCATTGTGATCTTTTCGGCGCACGGCGTATCGCAGGCCGTTCGTCAGCAAGCGGATGAACGTGGTTTGCGCGTATTTGATGCGACGTGTCCATTGGTGACCAAGGTGCATTTGGAAGTCACTCGCTACAGTGCTGACGGCAGCGAGTGCATCCTTATTGGCCACAAAGGGCACCCTGAAGTGGAAGGCACAATGGGGCAGTATGATGGTCGCCTTGGTGGGCATATTTATTTGGTCGAAGACGAAGCCGATGTGGCAGAGCTGGTGGTCAATAATCCAAACAAATTGTCCTATGTCACCCAAACCACACTGTCGATGGACGATACCGCACGGGTGATTGATGCATTACGGGCGAAGTTTCCGGCCATTGAAGGGCCGCGTAAAGACGACATTTGCTATGCCACACAAAACCGTCAAGATGCCGTAAAAACCTTAGCCGCCGACTGTGATTTGTTGTTGGTGGTGGGTTCTCCCAACAGTTCAAACTCAAATCGACTACGAGAGCTGGGTGAGCGTATGGGAGCACGTGCCTTTTTGATTGATAATGCGGCCGAAATTGATCCGTCATGGTTGCAAGGTGTTCATGCCGTGGGGGTGACTGCCGGTGCCTCAGCCCCCGATGTCTTGGTGCAAGAAGTGATACAAAAACTGATCAGTTTAGGTGGTGAAGAACCGCAAGAGCTGCAAGGCATTCCTGAAAATGTGGTGTTTTCATTACCAAAAGAGCTGCGCTTAACGACGATTGAATAAGGTGCAGAGCCATTTTTTGGCAGTCCGTAGAGTGTCCACGCGATTGTCGAAACAGCGATTAAAACGATCATCCAGACACAAAAAAGCCCTCGGTCAGTCATTGATGCGAGGGCTTTTTGTCGTGCTATTAGAGCGGTTTTTCCCGCCAAAACGTACGTCGAATTTGACCGCAGCGGTTTAAATCGGCGGCAATGGCTTCTGGACCAACCAGCAGTTGGCTGCCAAAGCTTTGGCAGTCGAGGGGGGGTGGTGTTTCCTCTCCTGGTGGTGTTTCAGGTTGATGGATCGGATTGCTGGGGGTAATGATCACCGGAGTGGGGGGAATGCCCGTTTGTTGTAAGACCTGTTCCGTTTTTGCTTGTTGTCCTTTGCTGTGGATATCCAAGGTGTACATGCGGGCGGTACCTAAATCACCATCGCAGGCGACCGTGGTGGCTGGATCGTTCGGAGTGTAGGTGGTGAACGCAACGGTTCCGCGTAACGTCGAGGAATTAGCAAGCACTTTCTCACCGTAGCGTAGCGATACATACCAACCGTGTTCGCTGTCATCTTGCCCCCACTCTTTTAGATCATTCAAGGTGATGGCTTGGTAGTCATCGGGCGTTTCTTTGGCATGACGATCTTTGATCAAGAAGTGATAGTCTTGCACGCCGTTATACAATGGATGGGCTCGATAGCCAGAACCGATACTGATCAGTACAAAGTCATCGCCATTATTGCGATAATAAGAAATATCAGGGCTGTTATAGAAACGACGGTTGCCAAGTGTGGTGTCATCGTTTAAATCGGCAATCACACCACCTTTGGCAAAGCTGACTGGGGTATTGCCATCTTCGTTAATATCAAATCGCCATACGCGACCTCCGACATCCGCTGCGTACAGCAAATCAATCAAACCATTGTTATTTCGATCAACGGGTACTGGGTTGCTGACGAAGCTGCTGCTCATGGTGTCGGTTAAGGTGGCATGATCGTACGCATTCCAGAGTGGTTTGCCTGTGAGTGCGTCAATCATATACAGCGTGTTGCCTTGAGCATGAGCTAGACGTTGGCTGGGCCCACTCATGTCGGTACCATCTTCACGGATGTCATAACCACCACTGGTGAATAGCACCGTTTTACGCTGCCCTTGCCACATGATTTCGGCAGGAATCAAAGCTGACCAGGTTTGCCCAAGCCGTTCAAAACCGGGTGTTACCGTCGGTGCATTGATGCGATGAGCGGGATACTCCCCATGAATTTGCCAAACGATTTTAGGTTGACTGCGTTCGGTGATATCAAGCGCATAATAGCTATGTCCACCGCGACGCATCCCGACAAATAAATAGACTTTGTCGTTGCCGTCGACGATGCCGTTGCGGTTGTGATCGATATGCCAGTGCGTCATCTGGCCATCCATACCGTAACGTTTCAGCTCACCCGCATTGCCCCCAGAGTAGTAGGCATCGAGATTGTCTAATAGCTCTTGCGGGATGAGCGAAAAATGCTCTTTGGGCCAAGTCTCGTCGGTAGAAAACGCATGAATAAAGCCACTGTTGGTCGAGATCAACACGATGCTGTCGTCAGGACCATAATGTATAACCAACGGCTGGCTGTGTAATGGATCTTCCATGCTGGTACGAGGGCTATCATCTTCATTGATGCCCATGGCCCAGCGAATTAGCCGCTGTCGATAGTCATCGGTTTGGTGTTCGATGCCTAAACGAGCTTTACTGACACTGGCGAGCGACGTTGATAAGGGCCGTACCTGAGTGCCATCGGTTGTGAACACGTTGCGCGGCAAGATGAGTCGGCTTGCTGCGCCCCCAGATGCCACATTGGCGCCATCAGGCTCGTTTCCTAGTGTCCAAATACTGTGCGCATTATCATGAAAGAACCCCTTGCTGTTGATGGCGGGATTGCCATGGGTATCAACAATGACACCGCGATCATTTAAACGGTAGCGTTTAAGGTTTCCTTGCCAGCGTTGGGTTGAACTTGGTCGGAAAACCGAAAAGTAGATTTCGTCACTGTGATCAAAACTGTTGAATGAATTGATGGTGACAGTCGGTGCCGTAAAGGTGGATGGTGTCTCCAATGACGCAGTGAGTAAGTCTTCGATGGCTTGTCGTAGACTGACGTAATCGTCGGCTTCAATGTATTTGCCATCGCCGTAATAGGCAATTTCACGTAGCAGCGTTTTGGCCTTACCGCCTTCGTTACCGCGTAAAAAGCTACCAATGGTGTGGGTTCGGATGCGTTGCACTCCGGGAACATCTGGATGATGATCGGTATTGGCCAGATAATAGGCTAACTCACGACCACAGCCGCCTTCGCCGCCACAATTTCTTGATAATCCTAAGGGAAGCGGCATGTCTTTGATGAGTTCGCGAATCGCGGCATTACTGGAGGTGTCCTTATTTGGAAAGCCGTCAGTAAATAGAATGATTTCACTGGCCGTGCATTCGGCCACTGTGGGAGCATGATAGCGTTTGGTCACGGCATCATACGATTCGGGTACGCTGGGTGTGTGAATGTAGCGTCCGCCGATATCGGAAATAATCAGACCTTTGGTGCCGCCCAGATTGGTATTTTGGCGATCAACAATATTACCCGGTTGACGCGAATGGGTATCCAAGCCGTATTTTAAGCGACCTCCGGTGAAATACAGCATGGCTTCGTGATAACTTTCAACCAGTGGTGTAGCACCCCAAGGAAAATAAGCGTCGACCTTTTCGGCAAACGTGGCGCGCATGGACTCGATGGGTTGAATCGGAATATCAATGAATCCGCCTTCGCCCCCGTCAAAAATAGCACTCCAATCTAAAATTTTGCTGGTATCAAATTTCATTAATCCTAAATTAATGTTGCTGACGCTGTTAAGGGCATCTTTGGCGGCCGAACGTGAAATGGTCATGCGATCGAGCGTGAATTTTGTGCTGCTGTTATTGGCCATTAAGTGATAGTTCAGATAATTACCACTGAAAACGCGGTTGTAATAGCCTTCAATCCAGTCAATGGCTGTCATGCGACGTAACCAAGTGTTGGTGTAGGGGGTGTTTGCGTGATGAATCAGATTGGTCATGTAGTTGTATTGGCTGCCATTGTGCGTGTAGCTAGAACGATCACAATCGAGGATGTCATTGGCATCCATGCGCGTGCTGTACAATAAGCCAAACGTGGCCAATAGTGGCCCGCTCCAGCCTTGACCGCTTTCCCAACGTTTCAGCTTGCCGCTCCAGCTGCCGCTTTGTGCAACACTGTTCAGGACGCCCGGGCAACGAATCGAGTCGGGATGGATTCGATTTTTACGGATGGTGTTGGTTTCTGTGTCGGTCGAGCCATTGCCGTTGTAGAGCACACCGGTTGATCGTGAAAGATATAAGCCGTCGGGTACATAGCCGTTGATAGGGACAGGGTAAGTCACGCTGGGGTCGTATGGGCCTAGGTCGATTTCTTCATCAATGGACATACTACGTGATGTGTCGAAAACAAACAGAATATTCGGCGTGGCTTGGGCATTGCCACCCATGAAAATTTCAATGTCATCTGCGTGAGTTTGCGTCAGTCCACTGAGTAGCAAGCTGGCAAATACAGCGGTGATGGTTAAGCGATGTCCTATCATCTTATTGTCCTTTTGCGGCTAAATACGACACACCCAGCGTTTGTTGCGAGGCAATAACGTGTTGCGCTTCAGCGTTAGCAAGTAACGAAAATCGATATTGCTGAAACAACGTCTGGCTGCTGTCATCGGCAAAGCTGTGATTAAACTGCGCACCATTGCCTGTGTATTGAATTTGCGAGGAAACGGTTAAGTATGCGCGCACCGGATGTTGTTCTGGGGTGAGTGCGGCAGGTAAAAATACAACGCTGCCGGTGTTTGGATTAATCTGCGGGCTGCCATCTTGATCAAGTTGTACGCTGCGAAGTGCATCGATCAGCATCTTACTGCCTTGAACCTCTTGCCCAAGCCTGCGGTATTTGGCATCCAATTCATTAAGTGCCGTTTGAAAAGTGGCTTCTTTGATCTGACTGTTGCCGACCATGCGAATCTGTACACTGGAGCGCTGCAACGCAACCATGGCCATCATGGTCACGCCCGTGAGCATCACCAGTGTGAGCAGCAACACCGATCCGGATTGATGTTTCATGGCTTTTCTCCTTAAAAGCTGTTTCGGGTTATGGTGGTGGTCATGACACTGCGGCTTATGCCATCGTCAAATTCGTAAGTATCGGAATCAAGCAAGACGAAACGTCGTAGCGCACGCTGCAGCCCTAAATCAAGGGTGGCCTCACTGAGTAGAGCAATACGAATGGCGTAGACGCGTTGCCAGTCGATGTCACCAATACTGTTTGTTTCCAGTTCATGAAGTGGAGAGTAACGATCGACATTACGCGCATTCAGGGGCGAAATAGCAGAGCTTTGTCCATATAAGGCGTGTAAGGCGATGATGCCTTGAGCGAGCATCTGCGGCTCAAACAGGGCGTTTTTCTGGTGAGATGTTTGGCAAAACAATCCCCAGCGGCCTTGTGTATCTTGATCGACCCAGTAATCGTCCGCGACCACTTGTCCTTGCAAATTCGGAAAAGGCAGGCCGTTGCAGGCAATATTGTTGGCGGCGTCCATGACACGTAACAAACTGATGCGGTCGCCACCGAAATCGCTGCGTTCATCGCTACAGCCGATGGCCAAGGACGAGCCAGCGCAGGGTGCGGAAAACGGATCAAGATCACCGTCCTCCACGCTCATACCTGCCGAACGCAGAGCTTGTGCTAAATACTGTATAGCGAGACGGGCCGTTTCGTGCGCGTAGGCTTGCTGTTCAGCACGCACTGCCGTGCGATTGCTGCTAATGACCAAACTCATGACGGCAGCTGATACGATTAAACCTAGGGTGCCTGCAATGAGCAGCTCCATTAAGGTTAGGCCACGTTGACGGTGTAATGTGTTCATGGATACACCACCAAACGATAACTTGAGCGCGCAATGGCCTGATTAAATACAGCGGATTGAGCGCGGACATCCCATTGCAATTCGATTAAATAGCTTGCATCTGCTTGTAGGGTAACGGTCAGAGAGGGGTTGGCCAGATAATCACTATTGTTACTCCATGTACCAGCCGTTCGCCCATAACCACAGAGCGTATGCCAGACATCAAATTCGGCCATCTGCTGAGCAGTGCACGTGGTCGCAGGGCCCCAACGGTTTTGACTTTGATAGGCTGAACAGCTGGTCAATTGACTGGGTCTGTTTTTGCATTCGATGGGGCTTTCGGCAACGTAGTGTTGGCGGCCTACTTCATTAGCACGGATACGATTACTGAGATCATGGGCTAACCAAATAGCTTGAGCTTGCTGGTGAGCGTCTTCGTGAGCCCGTAACGAGGTTAATTGCATTTGGCTCAGTCCCACTAAGCCAACCACACTCAGGACGATGGTTACTAACACCTCGACCAAGCTGACGCCGCGCTGCTGAGCCTGTGTGAAGATGGTGACATTGGTTCGTTGCGAAGACATAAATAGCAAAAATTCCCAGTCCATTGGATTACGGCACAAGAGTACTTGCTACTTAATGTAAGTCAATGTAACTGTATTGAAACTCATGCTGTGGGACTGTATTTAGCCGGAAAAATTCGATCAGGGGTTAAAAACGAAAGTTGAGCGGTTGCTTTGTAAACGAATGGAAAAAAGAATCGAAAAAAAGCAAAAAATACAGAGAAGAAGAGGCTGAAAACAAAAATGGCACGTCTCATTAGCAGAGACATGCCATATTGATAGGATAAAAAGATAAGATCAATTCAACGGGGCTATACAGCTTTATCATCACCCCATCATCAATTTACTACCAATCAACGACCGTATTGTTGGGTAATATTCGTCGCTGCATACCAATGCTGTTAATTTCTAAAATACCGTCAGCAACTTGTCCACCTTGCGGTTCGGCGCGCAATTGCACGCACTGAGTTAAAGGTGCTGGGTTACCACCAACGGTGCACACTTCGGCGCGAATCGCATAATCTTCATTCGGGGTGATGTAAAAACCATTCCCATTCACCGTTAAGCCTAAGTCTGCTAAATTGGTTGTGTATCTGATGTTGTCGGTATAAAAACGCTCTTGCGCATCGAGAATGGCTTGTAAACTGCTGATGCCATCACCGCGCACCCCCCGTTGCACGTATTGGCCGTACCAAGGGAGTGCAACGGAACTTAAGATGGCGACGATGGCCACCACTACCATCAATTCAACTAACGTAAAGCCAAGGTGTATGCGCATAAAAATGTCCGTTTATTGATTGGGTAAATAAATGGTCGTGCCTTGAATATGACGGGCAATACGATCATCAAAGGTATAAGGGTTTGCATCTAAGAGTACATAGCTGCGTATGGCTTGGTCTAGTCCCGTGGGTAAAAAAGAACGGGTTAATACGCTGATACGAGCCGCATACACGTTGTTCCAATTGGTCACTTCATCGGCGTTGACGTAACGAGTCACATTGGTTTGGTTGCCGACAATGGGGGTTGTGCTTTCGCCATACAAAACCTGAAAGCCTTGCACCCCATTAGCGATCACTTGCGCGGGCGCAACAGGAATACCTGTATTATCGAGGTAAGTCACACAGCGAAGAATGTCGCTAAAGTTGTCTGGATTGGCACTGGTGTCAGGTTCGACCCAATACATATCCACTAACACATCGCCTTCGCTGGGCGGTGTGCCGAGTGTACTCAGGTCAACCCCAGTGCAGTCTTGCCGATCGCGAAGTGTGGTCGCAGCGGTGTAAGTGCGACGGATCGCGATGCGATCGCTGTCGTTATTATTACTATTGAAGCTGCAATGACCGCTGTTCGCGGGTGGAACCGGCGCACCCGGTGCACAGGTGTTAGCAAAGGGTTGTATTCGTGGGTCGGTAAAATCGGGCGTGTAGCCTGCGCGGCGTATTTCTCCATGCAGCCAACTGGTCACAAAGCGACCGTTTTCTTGTGCTTGCGCTAAGCCGTCCGCTTGAGTCGCGGTACGAGTGCTGGTGATCATGATATTAAAAATGAAATAGGTAATGATGACACCGAGAACACCTGCCACCATGAGCTCAATGAGCGTGATACCGCGTTGCTGCTGAAGGCGAATCATGGTTGAAACTCCGTGGTAATAGTGGCACGGCGTGTGGTGATGCTGCTTTGTCCGCGGCCTTGATCCACCATGTAGACGGTGTTGCCGTCGGCATCGGTACCGCTGGTGCGAACATCCCACGATAGCGTGAGGGTAACGGCATTGTTTGCGGCCACCGCTACGGTTAATTCAGGGTTCGCGATGAAATCGGCGGCACTGGCACGCGTTAGGTTGCTGTTAGGCACGGCGGTGGTTGATGCACACGCCACTTCCCAAAGGTCAGCGATCGCTAACTGTGTATTGGTGCAGTTCAGGTTAGCGTTGACACGTGTTGTACCATTATGGAATGGGCTACAAACCGGAGTAGGACGACTACTCGGGCATTGGTAGACACCGCTGGTATCGTAATCGCTGACTGCGACCACATTGGCGCGAATACGGTTGGTGAGGTCTTCGAGCATCCATACGGCTTGCGAACGATTGCCCGCATCGGCGGTGGTTCGGTTGGCTTGCAATTGCAACGAGCCTAATCCCAGTAAACCAATGGAGGTAATGGCGATGGTGACCATCACCTCAATTAAGTTGACACCGCGTTGCTTTGTTAGGGTCATTGGCACAACGCCTCTTCGATAACGATTTGTCCAATAAAATTAATGCGCAGCGTGCGCTCTCGCATGCCGGTACAACCATCCACATCAATCACCAAGCTACCAATACGTTGAGAGCGCCCTTGGGTATCAAACGCAATTGGGTTGGCTTGCGTATATTCAACCGAGGTAATCGTTCCTGCGTCGGCGAGAGGTCGGTCAATACTGCCGCGTTGGCGAAGTAAACCATCGGCATTGGCATTACTGCGAACTTCCCAGCCCAAATTCCAATTGTTGTTCATTGGGGTGACCGTAATCGGCATCGAGTGCGTAATGGCGTGATTACGCGCATAGCTGATGTCGAGTTGCAGTTGTTGTACTAATCGGTCGGCTAAACGATTGAGTGTGAATGACTGAAACGAGGGCAAACCCACGCCCAGTAGAATGGCAATAATGGCCAATACGACCATCAGCTCAATCAGGGTTACGCCGCGTTGTAATCGGAATACTGTCATTATGTTTTTCCTGCAAGCCATCAACAAGACAGCTTGCAGGTTACCTCATTTAAAGTTCTTGTTCACGCCAGTAGGTACGTTTCACGGGCGGCTCGCTGTCTTCGATAATGACGAGTTCAGCGCCAATGAGAATGCCTTCTTCACGCTTGCTGTCTGGGTTATCGGGATCCGGGTTGGTACGTACCAACACAGGCTCCGATACGATACCAGACTGACGTAATGTTTTACTGTCAATCACGCGCTCAAGGTCATTTGGGTCGGTTACTGGCTTAATGGTGTAAGTACGGGCGATACCGGTATCGGCATCACAACCGGAGCGGGTTGTCTTATCGTTCGGTCTGTAGGTGCTGAAATAAATGGTATCTCGAATGGTAACTGAATTACTCAGAACTTTTTCACCCACGTTGGGCAGCTTGTAAAAAAGACCATTCATTTTTTTATCCATGCTTTCCAGATTGTAGCGATCAAAATCGGCTAAATCAGATTTACGAAGTGTGTTGTACGATTCCGGTGCACCGTTGGTATTGTAATCATTGATCACGTAGAAATGATCGATGGCTTCGTTATTTAACGGGTGTGCACGGAAACCAGAACCAATGGCGATTTGGTAGCGGCCGCGTTTGCCCACTTCTCTTTTGTTGCCTTTGTCATCTACGTCCCAAATGGTGCCGTACTCGGTGTAAATAACGTCGGGTTTGTTGTAAAAGCGAACGTTGTTGGCACGACTTCCGTCGGCACCTAAATCAGCAATGACACCACCGTTAACAAAGTCGTTGGCTGTTTTTGCTGTGTGATTAATGTCGAGTCGCCAAATACGACCTCCTAAATCGGCGGCATAAATGATGTTGGCTAATCCATCGCCGTTATCATCGACCACCACCAAATCGCTGGCAAAGCTGCTGGTCATATTGTCGTGACGGAAGTTTGCAGGGCTGTTTTTATCCGTTGCTCGCCATAACAGCTGTCCGGTTGTTGCATCCACCATGAAAATGGCATTGCCTTGTTCATGGTTAGTTCGTACTAAGTAATCGTCTTCTTTCGGGTCGTAACCACCGCCAAAGAATAAAACTTTACGATCTTTACCATCGGTCCAATTAATGGTGGCAGGAATCATGCGCGACCAAGTCTGCCCTAAACGCTCAAAACCGGATGTGGTGCTGTTGCCCGCCAATGGGTTGCGACCATCGATTTGCCAAAGTAAACGCGGTTGATCGCGGTTGCTGACATCCAGTGCGTAGTAGCTGCTGCCACCACGACGCATACCAATGTACAAAATGGCTTGTTCGCGATTATCAATGATTTGATTGCGGTTCTTATCGTCATGCCAAACACTGATAGGGCCATCGAGACCGTACTGCTTGGTACCTGAACGCTCATAGTATTGGGCAACAACCGGCAATAGTTCTTTCGGAATAAAGGCAAAGCGCTCACGAGGTTGTTTCTCGTGGGTGTCAAAGGCATGTAAGTACCCAGAGTTGGTGCCAATGAACAGTGTGCTATCAGGAACGTCTTTGCCATCGATGGTGATGCGACCGTAGTTAAGCAATACTGGGCGGCTGTGTAGCGGATCTTCCATGCTACGGCGGGGGATGTCGTTGCCATTGCTGTCGACTAAAACCCCGCGAGCCCATTTAACCAGCTTAACGAAGTTTTCACCGGTTAAGGAGGTGTTGAAGTGGGTTTTTAAATCGGGAGTGGTTTCATGGACACGATTTTTTTCTACTGCTAAATCGTTGCTAGTAATGTTGGTGTAAACATTGCGATTGGTGGTTAAGCGACTGGCCATACCACCGCGTTCGACGTTGTCGCCATCAGGGGCATCATCATTCAGTGTCCAATAGCTTTGTGCATTCGTGCTAAAAAAACCCGTGGCAGGATCAACGGCGGGGTTCCCTTTGCTGTCCACGATAATGCCATCGCTAGACAGGCGGAAACGTTTGACGTTACCACTCCAACCGACGTTATCACTGGGTTTGAAGACGGAGTAATACAATTGATCTAACTGTTCAAGGCTGTTGAAGGCGTTAACGGCCACCGCAGGCGCAGAAAATGTGCCAGCCGATTGCACGATGTCGTCAAAGATTTTAGTCAATGCACGGCGCAACTCATCATAGTTTTGCGCGTTGGCTGAGATGCCACCGCCATGAAGTGCTGCATTATCTAAGAATACTTGGCTATTTCCGCTTATAAATCCGCCTACAGTATGAAACTGAACATTCTGTCTTCCAGGAAGGTCGGAGCGAGCATCTCGATTATTCATCACAAAAGCCAGTTCTTCTAAACAACTGTCAGTAATCGCCTTATTTCCACCTGGATTTGATTCACATGTTGTCGAGAGGCCTTTTTGAATCAGCTCATTTGAGGTAAAGCCAGGTAGTGCACTTAGCATACTTCGAATGGCTTCATTACTTTCACCATCGACACTGGAATCGCCATCGGTGAATAAAACAATGTGATTTTTTTGGCATTCATCCACGATGGGTGAAATGTAGGTGCCGTTGTTGTGTGTTTCAGAATGGCTTGAGTAACCTATGATATATGAATATTCGCTGCACTGCTGATTCCACCACGGTCCCTGCCAGTTAATACACTCACCGCGTTCGAATTCTCTTCCGTAATTTACAGGATTTCCTAAAAAGAAATTATATGCCTCATGGACGCTTTCAGTTAAGGGTGTGCCGCCATCTGCGGGGTAAGCGTTAATGATATCTCTGATGATTTGTCTATTATTACCTGCGTCGATATTCAACATCGGTGTGTTAAAAGAACCGCCACGATATTCTTTATCCACTCCGGTTTCAACGTAGAGACGTTTTGGATTGTAGCGCATCAGTGCAATATTAATTCCTGAGATATCATTTAATGTATCAATCGCTGCTCGCTGGGTGATGGACATTCGTGATTCACCGCCAGCATCAAAAGCCATACTACCCGATGTGTCGAAAATAAAGATGACGTTGGGATTTACGCGATCGGCGGTACCCAAGTAGATTTCGGTATCGTCGGCTAACAATGGCAAGCTTAAGCTACTGGCGATCAGCGCAGTGAGATAATAATGCATTTTCATAAACGTTCTCCTTATTGTGCGCTGGAGCGTAGTTCGTGGTTGATAGGGGCTATTTCAATAAAACCACCAAATACGACCTTGCTGACTCGACCTTGTTGACGATCGACAAATAACGACACATGCGAGTAAGGTTTGGTGACGAATAAGTGGGTCGCTGTTTGCAGGTCCACGGCTTGGTTTTGATCGTAAAACTGTGTGTCTTGATCTATGCGCCATTCATCGATGGCGCAACTGGGGCAGCGATTTACCCGAACCCCTTGGCTGGAAAAGCTCAGTAATTGAGCCGTCGGTAATTGAAATTCAACAAAGTTGATTAAGTTATTGCGAGCGGCGAATACCATCGTGCTGGTGCTCAGCAAAAGCAGAGTTAGCACGATGGTGATTGGCTGTTTGATCATTCGTGTCATATGTTGTCCCTCATTTCGATGAGTTCTAATCGGTTGTTTTCGTTATGAGCTTCATTGCTGTGGCGCCGGTGCCATGTAACGAAAGCCCATTTCTTGTCTTGATCGTGTGTTATTACTGCCATCCATGCCTTGAGCATTGCTGGCAAAGTAGTACGGTACTTCGGTGCCTGTGCTGCTGCCTGCGTGTTCTTTTAATGAACCGGAGGTGGTCATGCGCAGCATACGCAACTCGTTGTCTACTCGTGCTACGCCTGCGCCTATGGCGGGTGGTCTAATCAGGCTTTCGTAGGCTTTGTCATACGGTTGAATCACAACGCTGCCAATGACGGTACCTTCTGGCAGTGCTAATTCTTGATTGATGATGTCACCTAGGATGCGCGTGGCCACTTGTGGTCTTTCTAGGTTCTGATAGAAGAAGTTAATGTTGCTGTAAGTCGCATTAAAAATAGCTTGTTGGTGCTGCATGTTGCCGATCATGCGCGTTTGTAAGGTGGACCGTTGCATGGCCACCATGGCGCCCATGGTGATGGCGGTCAGCACCACTAAACTGATGACTAGGGCAGATCCGCGTTGTTGTAGCCCTGTTAGGGTTGCCACCCCAAAGGGCGCCGATGTGCGTGCGGTTGGCTGAGTTTTGAATGGTTGCATCGTTCGGCCTCGTTACGAAAATGGCACTGATATGATTAACCCCTATCATAATGGGCGTATTGCATTTGGCCAGTCTTTCTGGACTAGCGGTTGAGTGCAGCGATTAGGCGGTTAATTGCAGGGAATATCGTTGCCCTGAGTGTTTTTGGCAGGTTGATTTTGTTGGTATTCGCGATGAATGCGCATACGACCTAAGCGGCTAATGGTAATGACGGTGGCGCTGTAGGTGTTATTTTGTTGAAAGCAATGACTCAGTGTACCGTTGGTAAATCCAGCGAATCCTTTATTGTCAAACACAATGGCATCACGCCAGTAATGTCTCAGGCTATCGTGAGGGGCTTTGGGTATCTGTTGCAGTAGGGTGTCGTCAGGCTCGCGCTGGCGATTGCGATTGCGGTCTTCGAACACCGAAATCGGGTCATGCCAGTTCGCATGGCAGTGGTTCTGAGCATTCAGAGGGCAAACTGTGATCGAGCTATTCAGTAACACGGCTTGCTGGCGGGCAAATTGTAAGGTGTTTTGTAATGGCAGAAAGTGGCGGTCGTGATGATGGCGTTGGTGCCAGCGGTGCATGTTGGGTGCTGCGGCTACTGCCAGTGTGGCCACAATGACCAGACAAACACACAGTTCAATCAGCGTTTGTCCGTGGTCCTTGTTAGGTCTTTGGGGGGTGTGATGAGCGCGTATTGTTTTTGTTATCGTCGTTGTCGTCCGAGACATAGTCACTCCTTGTGCATCGCCATTGCCTGACAATGACAATGTAGGATGCTGGTGTGAGTTTGTCTCTACAAAAAACGGCGTATTTTTTAGTCGATGGCCAATTTTTTACAGCGATATCGTAACGCACGAAAGCTGATGCCCAGTTTTTCCGCGGCGGCGGTTTTGTTCCAGCGTGTGGCTGATAATGCGTTGGTGATCGCCTGACGTTCAATGTTTTCTAAATACGCTTCTAAATTAGCAATTTCCTTGGGCACGATCGGGCTTGTTTCGTCGTTGCTGTCAGTCGATACGGTGTTGATGGTCGATGTGTTGGGCGTCAGCTGCAGGTCGTTAAGCTCAATTTTGTCGCCCTCTGCCAAACTAAACGCGCGCTGTACGATGTTGATTAATTCGTGCACATTGTTCGTGAAAGGGTGTGTTAATAACGCATCCAATGCTTTGCTACTAAGGGGTAACACGGGCATGTCCCATTCGTCGGCGTATTTATTCAGATAATGCTGAGCCAATAACGGAATGTCTGCGCGTCGTTCGCTCAAGGCGGGTAGCTGCAGCTGTACGACATTGAGGTGCAGCAACAAATCTTGTCGAATACCATTTGCCAAAAGTTGTTCGGTATTCCGTTGGCTGCTGCTGATGAGACGAACATCTCTTGTTTGGCCATTTGGATGCAGTGGATTGTGCTGAAGTAAGGTCAGTAACTGTGCCTGTAAGTCGGCTGTGAGTGCGTCAATATTGTGCAAAATCAACGTGCCTGATTTTGCTTGTTGTAACAAGGACTCAAACGTCATTTCTTGTTGGCGAGCCAAGTGTTGGCAATCAACGGTGATGACGGCATGATCTGCCCGAGAGCTTTGATGATGCAGTAATTGCGCAACAAGATTCTTCCCGCTACCGCTGGGGCCTTGAATACAGACCGGCGCCTGAGTACGGGCTACTTTATGCAATTGTTGTTTTAGCGACATCATGATCGGCGTGTCACCAATAAGGACATCTTTTGAGGGCAAACTGTTGATATTGACCGGCACTTTGGTTAAGGCCAGTGCCGCGTTCACCAATTCTCGTAAGCGTTCGATATCCAGCGGTTTGGCAACAAAGTCAAAGGCCCCCGTTTTCATGGCTGAAATCGCCAAATCCATATTGCCGAATGCGGTAATCATGGCAATGGGCATGTCGGGGTATTGGCGATTGCACAATTGAATCAAATCCAGGCCATGTCCATCTGGCAGTTTCATGTCGGTGATGCAAAAGTGATAGCGACGCTCTTTTAACAAATTCAATGCTTGGCGAACGGTGCCCGCTTGGTAGCAGTGCAAATCCATGCGTTGCAGCGTGATGGCAATAAGCTCTCGGATATCCGGTTCGTCATCAATAATGAGGGCGGTTAGTTGGCTCATGCGTTTCTCACTGTGTCACAGGTAATAAAGATTCGGGAGTGGCGTGGTTGGCGATAATGCGAAAACAACTGCCTTGATTCAAGAAATGATAGTGAATATTGGCGTGATTGGCTTCACACAATTCGCGACACAAGTACAAACCCAGCCCCGTCCCTTGCTGTTCGGTAGTGAAAAAAGGCTCAAATAAGTGCGCTTGCTGTTCTTCACTAACGCCGTTGCCATTATCAATGACATCAATTTGTACACGACGATTGGATAACGCTCTGGCTTGTATGGTAAGGCGTGGGCTGTTGGGATTGGCCTGCCGAGCATGGCGAAGTCCATTGCTGCATAAATTCTCTAGTACTTGTTCAAGTTGGTGGGCATCAAAACGAATACATAGGCTGGGGTCGCAATGCAGTGTCCACTTGAGTGAAATGGTATCGTGGCGACTACGGAAGTGTTCTTGAAAACGCTCTAACCATGCTGGCAAAGCGATCATGCCAATGTCGGTTGGGCGCCGCCGAGCCAGTTGCAGCATGTCTTCAATGGTACGATTGATGCGCATGCTGTGTTGTTCAATCATGCGTGTTAACTGCTGTTCCTCTGTTGCTAGATAAGACGTTTCGGCCAATAACTGTGCGGCATGTCGCATGGCACTGAGTGGATTACGGATTTCGTGAGCAATGCTGGCACTTAATTGCCCCAGTGAGGCCAATTTGAGTTGCTGCGCACGAGCGGCGATTCGTGCCTCATCTTCAATCAGTAATAAGGCATCACCGCTTTGGTCGTTCAGCGGTTGGCGGCGTACGTTCCAGCGTTGATGATCATGTTCGATGGTAAACTGTGCTCGCAGAGAACATAAACGGTCGGGGAGCGGCTTTCCTTCTTGCAACACAAAATGTTGCATCGCAACCTCATTCGCAAAAATCACTCGCTGTTCTTGATCGCAGGCAACCATCCCATAAGGAAGGTCCATGACGGCTTGACGGCTGAGTTTTTGCAAGCGCTTTAATCGTTGGCTTTGTTGATTGGCCAATTGCAGCGCACTTTTTAACCGACGAGATAGGGCTTGCGTCAGTCCTGCCAAAAGAAAGCATAGGAATCCATACGTTCCAGCATTCACCAAGTCGGGGGTGTGGTAATGCTCTGGCCATAGATGTTGCCAGAACATGATGGCGAGGGCTGTCCAAGCCGCTACGGCATAGCCGAGCACACCGGGTGTCAGTAAGTTCGCAATCACGACTGGAATCAGCAACAAACTCGAAAATCCGGAGTCAAGGCCGCCACTGGCAAACATCAGTTGTGCCAATAAGGCGGTTTCAATAAAGACGTAGCTGGTGGCGAGCTCGACATCGGGATTGCGACTGGCAACAACGACAAACACACTGGCGCAAAAGACATACACGGCCACCGTTATGGAAAACAGCATGGCATGATGGCTACCGATGATGGCGCGTCCGGTGTCTACGCTGTTCACCAATATCAATAACAACGCCAAAAATAACGAGTAATAGCTGTATAAGCGCAGTAAGCGATGGCCGCGTACGAGCAATTCAGAGGTTAAGTTCACAAGCAATCCAGTATTTGCGTCACGCACGTATTTTCCCGACAATACGCGTCTTCTTTCTCTATTCATTGTAAAGAGTACCCTGAGCGCATGACACAGTCACTGATCATTGCTATGGCCCAACGTAATTTCCGTGTGGGAAGTATTCCTGAAAATAGCCAGCAAGTACTGGATGTTGCACGTCAAGCGGCTGATGCTGGGGCGCAACTGGTGGTGTTCAGTGAGTTGGCGTTAACCGGTTATCCGCCGGAAGATTTGTTATTAAGGCCCAGTTTGCAGGCTCGTGTTGAGCACGCCTTAACGGTTGTTGCGAAAGCCAGTCACGACATCGCCATTGCCATTGGTTATCCACTTCGGCGAGAAGGTAAGCTGTATAACTGTGCCGCTATCTGGCATGAGGGGCAGTGCTTAGGAGTGTATCGCAAGCGTTGCCTGCCGAATTATCAAGTGTTCGATGAGCAGCGCTATTTTACCTCGGGTGATGCTCCCTTAGTCGTTGATGTCATGGGTCATCGCATTGCTCTAACGGTGTGTGAAGACATTTGGCACGACGAGCCGATTGCGGACAGTGTGGCTGCTGGGGCTGAACTGATTTTGAATTTGAATGCGTCGCCGTTTCACAGCGAAAAAGCCATTCAGCGCGAGCAATTGGTGAGTCACCATGCCCGTCGTCACCAGACGCCGATTGTGTATGTGAATCAAGTCGGTGGTCAGGATGAATTGGTGTTTGATGGTCATTCTTTCGCGGTCGATGCCGAAGGTGAGGTGTTTCTGCGTTTGCCCAGTTGGCAAACCGCTTTGGGACTCTGGCGTTGGCAACCAAACACGGGACAGCCCTCCACTTGCGAGGCGCTATCGGCCACCACCGAACTGGAAACCTCAACGCTCGCGAATGTGTATCAAGCGCTGGTGGTTGGTTTGCGCGACTATGTGCAATTTAATGGATTTCACGGTGTGTTGCTGGGCTTATCGGGCGGCATTGATTCGGCCTTGTCACTGGCCATTGCTGTCGATGCGCTAGGGGCCGAGCGAGTTCATGCGGTGATGATGCCGTATGCGTATACGTCGGATATGAGTAAAACCGATGCGGCAGAGCAAGCTGAACGCATGGGCGTGCGTTATCAATCATTATCCATCGAGCCCATGGTTGATGCATTTTTAACGACCTTGGCACCGAGTTTTGCGGGACTGCCAAAAGACACCACCGAAGAAAATTTACAATCGCGCTGTCGTGCGGTGTTGTTGATGGCACTGTCCAATAAAACCGGCTCAATGGTACTGACTACGGGCAATAAAAGTGAAATGGCCGTCGGTTATGCCACACTCTATGGTGATATGTGCGGTGGCTACAACGCACTCAAAGATGTGTATAAAACACAGGTGTTTGAGTTGGCGCGTTATCGCAATGAATTAGGCTATGTGATCCCGCAGCGGGTGATTGATCGCCCACCCTCAGCAGAACTGGCACCGGATCAGCGCGATGAAGATAGCCTGCCACCTTATCCGGTATTGGATGCCATTTTGCACGCTTATATTGAGCAAGATTTGAGCGCGGATGCCATTGTGGCGCAAGGTTTTGCCACTGAGGATGTATTGCGCGTGCTGCGCTTAGTGGATTTGAGCGAATACAAGCGTCGCCAAGCACCGATCGGTGTGCGGGTCAGTCAGCGTGGCTTTGGTCGTGATCGTCGTTACCCGATTACGCAAGGTTGGCGCGCTGGTATGTAGCCTGCGCGCTTTATTAACGGTGTCTTAGAGCAAACCGAAGGTGATGACGCTCAACAATGAGCGTCTATCGACTTCGGCTAATCCGCTGTCAATGAAACGTCCGTCTCGCAACTGAACATGATTGGGGAAGTTGAGTTTGAGTAAAGCCAGTGCCTTGTCGGCTTCTTCAAACAACTGCAGTTGACGATACGCTTCTACCTGCAGGGCCAGCGCATCGGCTACAGCCGGTGTGCGTGGATAGCTTGTGATCACATGGCTGGCACGGTTGGCCGCGGCAATGAATGAATGTCGCTTCATTTGATACTGGGCGACACTGATTTCATGTGTGGCAAGACGTTGTTTGATATACACCATACGCGCGCGCGCATCGGCTGCATACTGACTGTCTGGATAGCGCAGTAGTAACTCATTAAAGTGCTGAAACGCATCTCGTAATGGCGTCGGATCACGTTCCATGTTGCCATCATTAAAGTAACGATCCATAAACGCAAAACCCATTTCGTATGTGGCCACGCCGCGTAAATAATAGGCATAATCCACTTGTGGATGCAGTGGGTGTAAGCGAATGAAACGTTCAGAAATGGCTAATACGCTGGCTAGGTCTGACATTTTGTACTGCGCGTACATCATTTCGAGTTGCGCTTGTTCGGCGTAGATACCAAAAGGGTAGCGCGCCTCTAATTGCCGCAAGCGATCAATGGCTACTAGGAAGTTGTTGTTATCTAAGGCTTTTTGCGCTTCTTGGTAATATTGTTGCTCGCTTAACTCTTGTGTTTGAGTGTTTTTACCGGAGCACGCGCTCAACAGCACAAGGGCAACTAGCAGCAACCAACGGGCTTTCATGGAGTCTGTTCCTAATAGTGGTATAATTCAGTCGATGCATTAAAGCACATTCCCTTAACGGCCCCAACACAGAGTTGTTCGATACGCTCTAGGGCCTATTGTTCCGAGTTACTATGTCAAATCAGATTACAGAACGTGTCGATGTACCGTTCGATGCCGGAAACAAACGCCTTGATCAAGTGGCGGCGCAGTTATTTCCAACGTACTCCCGTTCACGATTGCAGCAGTGGATTAAAGATGGACAGTTGACCGTCGACGGCAAGGTTTGGCGCGGTCGCGATAAGTTGGTGGGGGGGGAGGTGCTGCAACTCAGTACCGAATTGCAAGCCGAAGGCGAATGGTTGGCCGAAGACATACCGTTGAACATCGTTTTTGAAGATGAACACATTCTCGTCCTCAATAAACCGGCCGGTTTGGTGGTTCACCCAGCGGCGGGTAATCGTCAAGGCACCTTGTTAAACGGCTTGCTGCATCATATTCCGGGGTTAATCAATATTCCTCGTGCCGGCATTGTGCACCGATTGGATAAAGATACGACCGGTTTGATGGTGGTGGCGAAAACACTACAGGCGCAAACCAGCTTGGTGAAGCAGTTGCAAAAACGCACCATGGGGCGCGAATACGAAGCCGTCGTGCAAGGGCACATGACTGGCGGTGGCGTTGTTGATGAACCCATCAGTCGTCATGGTACACAGCGAACCAAAATGGCAGTGAATCCGATGGGGAAAGAATCCATTACTCATTACCGTGTCATCAAGAAATTTCCTACCCATACGCATGTGCGCTGTAAATTAGAAACCGGCCGCACCCATCAAATTCGTGTGCACATGGCGCATATTGGTCATCCGTTGGTGGGGGATGCGGCTTACGCGGCACGGACTCGACTCGCCAAAGGGGTGGGTACAGAGCTGCGCGATTTACTGGCCAGCTTCCCACGGCAAGCTTTGCATGCGCGGGAGCTTGGGCTATTGCACCCAGAAACCGAAGAGTGGATGGAGTGGAGTAGCGATTTACCCGACGATTTTCAGCATTTATTGGCAGTACTGGCCGCCGATGCCAGCACTCGTGATGACGAATATTGATGGCGATGGTTAACACATGGCGGTGATCTACCCCGCCTGGCCAATGCCCGCCGGTATTGCCATTGCGTTAACGTGTAGTGATGAGGCCATCGGTGTCGATAATCCGTATGGCACACATAACTTGGCCTTGCACGTTGATGACGATGCCAAGCGAGTGCTTTGCCAGCGACAACAGCTGTGGCGAGATTTGGTGGGTGTGCGCCATATTCAATGGTTGCAGCAAGTGCATGGAACCGAGGTGGTTCGAGCATGCTCGAATCGCGTGACGCTAGAAGCTGACGGTTGTTATACCAACGAAATGGGCATGGCCTGTGCGGTATTGACCGCCGACTGCTTGCCCATATTGTTCGCCAGTGCTGATGGTCGACAAGTGGCTGCCGTGCATGCCGGTTGGCGTGGATTGGCGGCGGGTATTGTGATACAAGCATTGGCGCGGTTTGATCGACAGGTGCCGATTTGGGCGTATCTGGGGGTGGCGATTGGCCCTAATGCGTTTGAGGTGGGGCCTGAGGTGAAAGCCGCATTTGCGCAAGCGCCAAGTGCCTGTTTTCGTAAAGGACAAGGCGATCGCTATTTTGCGGACTTATACGCACTGGCACGCTGGCAGTTGCATCGTTGTGGCGTGACTCACGTCTATGGTGGCGATCAATGCAGTGTCAGTGATGATCGATATTATTCGTATCGCCGACTGTCTGTCACTGGACGTATGGCCAGCCTGATTTGGCGTTATTGATTCTTTAACGAACGTACGATTAACGACAGTACCGTGCAATGGCGTCGTTGGCTGTTCGGGTTTGTGCGGCACGCTCTTCATCCGTTAATGGTCGTACACTGCCATCTGGTTGCACAAAACGACGATTAAAACGTTCACTCAATAGGGTCAGTGCCTGTCGTGCATCGCGGCAAAGTTGCTGTGCTTGTGCCGGACTCAGTGCGACGGTTTTTTCGGGTTCTTGGGGTGGTGTTCGTGTTGTAACGGATTGTGTGTTGCCTTGCTCGTGATGATCACCCTGTGTCGCCGGGCGAGCGGGCGTTACTTTGAGGGTGATGCTCTCATCGTTCATTCCGGGACGAGGGTGTTCGCTGAAATGCGTTTGGCCGTGTTCATCGACCCAACGATACACCGTTTGTGCGTGTGTGATGGCTGCCATGCTCAGTAGGCCGATCAATAACAACGAAGAACGGTAAAATCCCACGTCACTCTCCTAGTTAGCGTTGATGATTCGATCGACGAACATGAGATAAACCCTACGAATTGTCAAGGTTTTCAGGGGTTTTTTAGGGTGGACAATTTGTTCGTTGCTGCTAGAATTGCATGGCCTTTTTCAAGAACACACCAGACGGCTCACCCATGCCGCTGACTTGAAACGACGGCCTCTGGTGCGGTTATCCTCCGACCCAGTTCAGACTCGACGTCCTCGACCAGGCCACGAGAACCTGATGAGTAACTAAAAGTTAATCATCCAGCCTGAGAGCACCTCAGTTGATAGGGCTCAGTATCGCACAGACCATTCAGTTATTACGCTCATCCCAGAGCTTGTGAAAGAGGATAGTACGGTGGAATTACTTTCCGGCGGAGAAATGTTAGTACGGGCGCTACACGAGTCCGGTGTTGAATATATTTATGGTTACCCAGGCGGTTCGTTATTGCACGTCTATGATGCCGTGTATAAACAAAGTGCTGTTAAGCACGTGTTGGTGCGTCATGAGCAGGCTGCTGCGCACATGGCCGATGGTTATGCACGCGCAACCGGTAAACCGGGTGTGGTCATGGTAACGTCGGGTCCTGGTGCGACCAATACAATTACCGGTATTGCTACCGCGTTTACCGACTCGATTCCTATGGTGGTCATTGCCGGTCAGGTAATGAGCCATTTGGTAGGTGACGACGCCTTCCAAGAAACCGACATGCTGGGCGTGTCTCGTCCGATTGTGAAACACAGCTTCAGTGTTAAGCGTCCTGAAGACATTCCTGAAATTGTTGCCAAGGCATTTTACATTGCTGGCACAGGTCGTCCTGGGCCGGTGGTGATTGATATTCCAAAAGACATGACCATGCCGAATGAGCGTTATGAGTACAACTACCCGAAAAAGGTGAAGTTGCGTTCGTACTCGCCACCGCAGCGCGGTCACTCAGGTCAAATTAAAAAGGCCGTTGAGTTAATTTTAAAAGCCAAGCGTCCCGTTATCTATTCCGGTGGTGGCGTGATTATTGATGGCAGCTCCGACAAGTTGCGTGCATTAGTTGATCGCTTGAATTACCCCTGCACCAATACCTTGATGGGCTTAGGTGCCTATCCAGGTACGGGCCAACGTTTCTTAGGTATGTTGGGTATGCACGGTAGTTACGAGGCCAATATGGCCATGCATCATGCCGACGTCGTCGTTTGTATTGGTGCTCGTTTCGACGATCGCGTGACCAATGCGACCAGTAAGTTCTGTCCTGATGCCAAGTTCATTCACATCGACATCGACCCATCGTCGATTTCAAAAACCATCATTGCCGACGTGCCCATTGTTGGCCCAGTCGGTAACGTATTGGATGAAATGATGGCGCTGTTGGATGAAGCCAATGAGCAGCCCGATGAAGCGGCCATTGCGTCTTGGTGGAAGCAAATTGACGAGTGGCGTTTGCGTCATGGTGGCCGTTTCGATAAAAACGAAAGCCAGCTGATGAAACCACAAGAGGTGATTGAAGCCCTGTGGACAGCCACCAAAGGCGATGCGTTTATCACGTCGGATGTAGGTCAGCATCAAATGTTTGCGGCGCAATACTACAAGTTTGATAAGCCCAATCGTTGGATCAACTCCGGTGGCTTGGGCACTATGGGCTTTGGTTTCCCAGCAGCGATGGGTATCAAAATGAATTTCCCGGATGACATGGTGGTGTGTGTTACCGGCGAAGGTTCCATTCAGATGAACATTCAAGAATTGTCTACCTGCTTGCAGTATGGCATTCCGGTGAAAATTCTGTGTCTGAATAATGGTTCACTGGGTATGGTTCGTCAGTGGCAAGACATGAATTACGAAGGCCGTCATTCCAACTCGTACATGGAGTCATTACCCGACTTTGTGAAGTTGGTTGAAGCCTATGGTCATATTGGTATTAAAGTGACCGAGCGCGATAATCTAGCGCAAGCGTTGGAAGATACCTTTACCAAATACAATGATCGTCTGGTGTTTTTGGATGTTGCTGTTGATCCAGAAGAGCACGTATACCCCATGCAGGTACCATTAGGTTCTATGCGCGATATGTGGTTGAGCAAGACGGAGCGGACCTAATCATGAGACACATTATTTCGATTTTGTTAGAAAACGAACCTGGGGCACTGTCGCGCGTGGTTGGCTTGTTTGCGCAACGTGGTTACAACATTGAAACGCTAACCGTTGCGCCAACGGAAGATTCGACCTTGTCTCGTTTGACCATGACCACCACAGGTGATGATCATAAAATTGAACAGATCACCAAGCATCTGAACAAATTGATCGAAGTGGTGAAACTGGTGGATTTGTCAGAAGGCGCTCACATTGAACGTGAGTTAATGCTGATTAAAATCAAAGCCGTGGGGGCGCAGCGCGCAGAAATCAAACGTACGGCGGACATTTTTCGCGGTCAGATAGTTGACGTGAGCCCGAGCGTATACACCATTCAATTGACAGGAACGAGTGACAAACTTGAAGCCTTTATTGAAGCCATTGGCCCAGGTTGTGTCCTGGAAACAGTGCGTACCGGTGTGTCGGGTATTGCTCGCGGCGAGAAAGTGTTGAGCTTGTAAGTATCGGCGTGGTTGGTGTCAAAACGGCATCAACCGAGTACGACAAAAAGGGCCATTTTAATATGGCCCTTTTTTTGTTCGCTATGCAGCTAAACGCGATAGACCGATTTCGTCATCACCTTAGACAGCCCTGTCATCACTAGCTTAACCGGCCAAGGAAACACATGACCGCCAGCATCGAGTGCCGTTGCGGCATGCTTGGCTTCGTCTTCGAGCATTTGCAACAACACGGCTTTGCTTTGTTCATCCTGTACCGGTAACTCTGTCATGTGCTGAGTTAGGTGCTTACACACTTGCTGCTCGGTCGCGGCAACAAACCCCAAACTCACTCGGTCGCTGATTTTACCGGCCACTGCGCCAATGCCGAATGACAACCCATAAAATACGGGATTCAAAAGGCTGGTATGACTGTTCAACTGATGCAATCGTTGCTCACACCACACCAGATGATCGATTTCTTCACGGGCGGCTTCGTCCATTGCAGCACGGACTTCCGGCAGTTTTGCTGTTAAGGCTTGGCCTTGATACAAGGCTTGTGCACAGACTTCACCGGTGTGATTGATGCGCATCAGCCCGGCAGCATGTTTACGCTCTTGCTCATCGAGTGTTGCATGAGGGCGTTGTAACGCCGGCGATGGACGATCGGCATTGGCCGCACCTGGAATCAAGGTGCGCAAAGCTTGGTCGGCATTTTGAATGAAACGATCAACCAGCGAGTATTGACGGTTCTTTGCAGTCATAACAACCTCCGAAATTTTCCTCATTTTACGTGATCTGCGCACGCGACGCATGAGTTAAATCAGGTATAGTAAACATTCATCTTGGGTAAGGACGACAGGCAACATGCAAGACATACACGACCTCAACCTATTATTGGACCGCCATATTCCCATTTTATTGATTGAGACTCACGAAGAAGCGCGTGCTTTAGAGCTGTTGACTCGTCTTGCCGTGCAGCGCGGTCAGGCTCTGCAACAGTGGACCATGACCGATGGCCTACGTCGCTTAGGATTTGGCGAAGACGTCGCCGAAAAAAGTACCGAAGCGCCAGTGGATGCGTTAAAAGCACTCAAACAACGAGATCATGGTGGTTTGTTTGTCTTTTGTGATTTGCATCCTTTTTTAGAAGAGCCGTTGGTTATTCGCCTTGTTAAGGACATTGCGTTGCAATACGAACGTCTTGGTAAAACCATTGTGTTACTCAGTCATCAATTGAAAGCGCCTGCTGAATTGCAGCGGCTGTCTGCCAGTTTTACTCTCCACTTGCCCGACGAAGCGCAATTGACCGCCTTGGTACGGGAAGAAGCGCAACGTTTTTCTCGCAGCACCGGTCGTCGTGTGAAAACCGACCCCAATACGTTACGCCAAATTGTGGCCAATTTACGTGGTTTAACGTTATCCGATGCGCGGCGCTTGGTGCGCGGTGTGATTGTCGATGACGGAGCGATCACGCAAGACGATGTGCCAGCCATTAGCCAAGCGAAGATGAAGTTGTTGGACATGGATGGCGTGATGAGTTTTGAGTTCGATACCGCGCGCTTTAGCGAAGTTGCTGGTTTAACCGTGATGAAAGAGTGGTTAGCTCGCCGTCAAAACGCATTTTTAAGTGCCGACGATAGTCTTCGCCCACGTGGGATGATGTTATTTGGTGTGCAAGGTAGCGGCAAAAGTTTGGCGGCAAAAGCCGTCGCCGGTTCTTGGGGGGTGCCGTTATTGCGGCTGGATTTTGGTGCGCTGTATAACAAGTTTTTTGGTGAAACCGAGCGTAACCTGCGTGAGGCCTTAGCCTTGGCGGAAACCATGTCGCCTTGCGTGGTCTGGATGGACGAAGTGGAAAAGGGGCTTGGTCAAGACAGCAATGACGCGGGTGTGAGCCAACGTTTATTGGGTACATTACTGACTTGGTTGGCCGAGCATAAGAAACCAGTGTTTATTGTCGCTACCGCCAATAATATTCAGGCGCTGCCACCAGAGCTGATTCGTAAAGGTCGTTTAGACGAATTGTTCTTTGTCGATTTGCCACAGGCTCCGGTGCGTCAGGCCATTTTGGCCATTCATTTGCGAAAGCGAGGGTTTGATGTAGAGGCCTTTGATTTACCCCTGCTGGCAGACATGAGTGAGGGTTATTCAGGGGCCGAGCTTGAACAAGTGGTGGTGTCGGCATGGCATGCCGTCAGCAACCAGCAACACAGTATCAATACCGATACCTTGTTGGGTGAAATTCAGCGTACTCAACCTTTGTCCGTTACCATGGCCGAACGGTTACAAGCGTTGCGTCATTGGGCGAAAGACCGAGCAGTCAATGCGGACTAGTGTTCACTGCTTTGGGGTTGGCTGAGTGCGAGTAAGGCCCGCCGCAGGCTATCACCGGTAGCGGGTTTCGCCACCACTTGCTGAATGCCCAAATTGAAGGCGTCGTGTTTGACGCTGTTGGTGTTCATGCCTGTCAGCATGAGCTGCGCGGGCTTATGAGGAATGTCTGCATCATTGTTGATCCGTTCTGCCAGCTGTAAGCCATTCATCATTGGCATGTCTTGGTCGATAAGAATAATGTCGTACGGTGAACCAAGATGAATTTGACTGCGTAACATGGCCAGCGCTTCTTTGCCGCTGTAGGTACTTTCCGTTTGCATGCCCCAACGCTTAAGTTGCTTTTCGATGACATTGCGTAATGACGCATTGTCATCGACAATCAGTACTCGTAAGCCAGATAGACTATTATCTTGATCCTTCGGTTCAGCAAATTGTTCTGCAAACAAGGGCAGATACAATGTGATGGAACCGCCTTGAGCGGACATGCTGTCGAGTTCCAAAGTGGCATGCATGCGCATGAGCAATTGTTTGACGACCCATAGATTCCAATAACGCCCATGGTGCGCATCTTGGTCAGGCTCACTGGGCTGCATCAAACGGAACACCGACTTGAATTCGTCTTGCTGCGCCAAGTGCGCTGTAAGCTGAATCTGGATACGCACGCCACTATTGTTGTCGTTGTGGTAATGCATGGCGGTGATACGTAACTCACCGTGCTCGGCATAGGCGAGGGTACGGTGGAGCACATTTTGTAAGATGGTTTGTAAGCGCGCACGATCAAACACATAGTGTGTCGCTAGGGTGTCTGAACAATCCAGCATCAGCTCCATTTGCTTCCGAATGGCTTCTTGTTGGAAGGCTGACAGCGTTTGGTCAAGCAGCGGGATAATACACAACGTTTCTTGATCGAACTCCAATTGATCGCTGGTGAGTTTGGCGTAGTCAGAAATCTCGTTAGTAATGAGCCGCAGGTCATGACCTGCTAGCCCAACGGTGTCGATGTAATCGCGCTGATTGTTGCTTAACGGTGTGTCTTGTAATAGTTCGGTCATGCCAATCACCCCATTGATCGGCGTGCGTAGCTCATGCGTCATTTGCGCCAGTAACACTGGGCTTGTGGCAACGCTGTTACTGTTTCGTGGATGGAGACCAGAGGCTGTCGGTAATGACAGTAACGCGGCGCCAAAGCTGGTGATCAGCAGCAGTGGCACAATCAGAATGGACCAGTCGCTGTAACTATTAAACGCAAGCAAGTTTAGCTCGGTCAGTAGCGTTAATGGAATGCCGAATGCCGCGACCATGACACCCAACAATAAGGCGTGTTGAGCCGTTGCTTGCTGACTGCGATAACAAGAGAGCAAGATCAATAACAACCATTCATTCAGGGTAATCGCAAAGCCCATCCAGAGTTCACCAATGCCATCAGCACGCCACGTGCTCAGTAGGGTGATTGGCATCAATAACAGCGACTGAAGAATCAGCAATCGACGTGGTGCATGCGTTTGCCAGCCAATGAGTAACACGATGATGTTATGCAAAATGGCGGAACACCCGAGAAATAAGGCGGTGGTTGCTGACCCCCAAGCGATGGGCAGTGACAGCAATAAATTGGTGACTCCGGTCCAGGCCGGAATGAACATGAGGGCACTGAGACAATACACCGCGGCGGCCCACGCCAACGCTTGTTGGCGTGTCCAGCCCACAAAGACGAATAAAATGAAGGTGGCTAAGATCCAGCCTAAGCCTAAGCCTTTCAGTAAAAAGTGTCGTTGTTCGTTATGCAAAAACTGCTCGACACTGCCCAAACGTACGCTGGTGCTGAACAAGGATTGAGATTGAATGCGCAGCAGATAGTTGTGTGTGGTTTGTGCTGGAACCTTAATCAAGAACGGGTACGCCTGAGGAAAACCACCTTCGAGTATGCCTTCCTTGTGAATAATGGCGACGTCTGGTTGCAGTGGATCTTGGATGACTTGGTACAAATCGACATGGCTTAAGCGACTGTTGGCTAAGCTCAACACCAAAGGCTGCTCTCGATTATAAGGATTGCTGATACTAAGGCGTAACCAATACGCGGATGATGACAAACCGAATTTCAGCTGGTCATTATGAATCGGGGCAAAGCGCAGTTGCACTTCACGCTGTAAAACATCTTGAATAGAGAGTCGTGATGTGTCGTCTTCAAAGACCGACACATACGGCGTAATGACAGAATCAAAGGACTCGCTAGGAATTAATACCGGCCCATTGGCTGATGCGGTATTGCCAGCGAGGCAAAACAACAGCATCAGCAGTAGTGCGCGTTTGATCATCATCCGTGATACTCCTAGCGAGAAAAACCCTTACGATTGCTCGCGCGCAATAGCACGATAACCAATATCAGAGCGATAGAACACGCCATCCCAATGCACTTGCGAGCACAGTTCATACGCCGCTTGTTGAGCTTCGCTGACCGTATTGCCGAGGGCTGTGGCACACAACACACGACCACCAGCCGTGACCGGCAAGCCTTGTTCATTGAATGCCGTCCCTGCATGGAACACTTTTCGATCGGCAACTTGCTCGGTGGGTAACGTCATGACATCCCCTTTCGGGTAGTTACCAGGATACCCCGCAGCAGCTAACACCACGCCCAAGGCGGGGCGAGGATCCCACTGAGCGACTTCTTGATCTAGCTTACCCTCCAGAGCGGCCAAGCAATGGGCGACCAAGTCGGACTGCATACGCATCATGATGGGTTGCGTCTCAGGGTCACCAAAACGGCAATTGTATTCGATGACCTTGGGTGCGCCAGTCTCATCAATCATCAAACCCGCATACAAGAAACCGGTGTAATCATTGCCTTCGGCGGCCATGCCATCGACAGTGGGACGAATCACATCGCGCATGACTCGATCATGGATGGCCTGATCAACCACTGGAGCGGGTGAATACGCGCCCATGCCACCGGTGTTAGGGCCAGTGTCTTGATCGCCAACGCGCTTATGGTCTTGACTGGTGGCCATGGCCAAAACATTGTTGCCATCCACCATGACGATGAACGAGGCTTCTTCACCGGCTAAAAACTCTTCGATGACCACACGGCAACCGGCATCGCCAAAGGAGTTACCCGACAGCATGTCTTTGACGGCGTCTTCGGCTTGTGCGAGGGTTTCTGCAACGATCACGCCTTTACCAGCGGCTAAGCCATCGGCTTTGATCACAATCGGAGCGCCTTTTTCACGTAAATACGCTAACGCTGGTTCAACCTCAGTGAAGTTCTGATAATCGGCCGTTGGGATCTGATGACGCGCCAAAAAGTCTTTGGTGAAGGCTTTGGAACCTTCCAATTGCGCAGCGCCCTGACGTGGACCAAAGATCTTTAAACCCGCGGCTTCGAATTGATTGACAATGCCACCCACTAACGGCGCTTCTGGGCCGACAATGGTTAAGCCAATGTCATTTTGTTGGGCAAACGTTTGTAGCGCATCGAATGCCATGACGTCGATGTGGATGTTTTCGATACCGGCTTCCATGGCCGTACCGGCGTTACCAGGGGCAACGAAGACTTTATCGACCAAGGGAGACTGCAAGGCTTTCCATGCTAAGGCGTGTTCACGACCGCCTGAGCCAATAATCAATACGTTCATACTCTGTTCCTTTTCAGTCGCGGGCATTGCCCGCGATGTGTCAGCATGGTCACGGGCGTTGCCCATGCCGATCATTAATGACGGAAGTGACGCATGCCAGTGAATACCATGGCAATACCGGCTTCATCGGCTGCGGCAATCACTTCGGCATCGCGCATCGAACCACCTGGTTGGATGATTGCTTTGATGCCGGCGTTCGCCGCATTGTCAATGCCATCACGGAATGGGAAGAAGGCATCGGAAGCCATGACAGCACCTTCGACTACCAAACCGGCATGTTCCGCTTTGATCGCCGCAATACGAGCGGAGTTAACACGGCTCATTTGTCCGGCGCCGACACCGACCGTCTGACGATTTTTGGCATACACAATGGCATTGGATTTCACAAACTTGGCCACTTTCCACGCAAAAATCAAATCATGCAATTCGGCTTCGCTGGGTTGGCGTTGCGTGACCACCGTAAGGTCATCGGCCGAAATCATACCATTATCACGATCTTGTACCAGCAAGCCGCCATTGACGCGTTTAAAGTCAAAATCTTGTACGCGTTGGGCAGACCATTCGCCACATGCCAATAGACGAACATTTTGCTTGTTAGCCACTACGGCTAAGGCTTCATCGCTCACGGATGGCGCAATGATCACCTCAACAAATTGACGATCAATAATGGCTTGCGCGGTCTCGGCATCCAACTCACGGTTAAACGCAATGATGCCACCAAAGGCGGATTCACTGTCGGTTGCGTAGGCCAAGTCGTACGCTTTGCGAATGCCACCTTCGTCTTCAGGAACCACTGCAACACCGCAGGGATTGGCGTGTTTTACAATCACACAGGCTGGTTTCACGAATGATTTCACACACTCTAATGCGGCATCGGTATCGGCCACATTATTGTATGACAGCTCTTTTCCTTGCAGTTGCTTGGCGGTTGCGATCGACGCTTCTTGCGGGTTGTTCTCCACATAAAAAGCGGCTTTTTGATGAGGGTTTTCCCCATAGCGCATGTCTTGCGCTTTGATGAATTGGCTATTGAACGTGCGCGGGAAAGGCAGGCGCGCGTCATTCGTCAAGGCATCGGCTTGTTGATTGATGGTGCCTAGGTAGTTCGCAATCATGCCGTCGTAGGCGGCGGTGTGTTCAAACGCTTTTAGCGCCAAATCAAAGCGGGTGGTTAATGCCAAGCCGTTATGCTGAGCCAGTTCCGCCAGTACCCGATCGTAATCAGAGGCATTCACGACAATACCGACGTGGGCATGGTTTTTGGCCGCCGAACGCACCATGGTTGGGCCACCAATGTCGATATTTTCAATGGCCATGGGCAAATCACAATCGGCACGAGCGACGGTGGCTGCGAATGGGTATAAATTCACCACCACCAAATCAATCGGACCGATGTTGTGTTCGGCCATGATGGCATCGTCTTGGCCGCGACGACCTAAAATGCCGCCATGAATTTTCGGATGCAGTGTTTTCACACGGCCATCCATCATTTCCGCGAAGCCGGTATAGTCGGACACTTCAATCGCTGGAATTTGATGGTTAACCAATAATTGATAGGTACCACCGGTGGATAAAATTTCCACGCCTGCGGTACTTAATGCGTGAGCAAATTCAACGATGCCGGTTTTATCAGAAACACTGATGAGTGCGCGACGAATAGGGCTAATGTCAGTCATAACTACCTGTAGTAATAGCTGGATGGCAGCGAAAGCGGCCGTCATTTAAAGGAAAAGCGATTAAAGCATGCCGAACTGTTTTAACTTTTTGCGCAAGGTACCACGGTTTAAGCCCAGTACATGAGAGGCTTTGGTTTGGTTGTCACGGGTGTATTTCATGACGGTTTCCAGCAAAGGCGCTTCCACTTCAGACAATACCATGTCGTACAAATCGACAATGTCCTGCCCATCCAGTTGGTCAAAGTAGTTCTGTAATGCTTTTTCCACACTGTCACGCAGTGTGTGGGTTGGCTCGATAGGAGCGCGTAGATGTTGCTGTAGATCTGTTGAATCGGTCACTGTGTCAACCTTCCTTACCATTGTGTCGATGTTCATGCGGCATGCTCCTTCGAATTGAAACTGTCCTTAAAAAACGTGTGAATGGCTTGGCTTTGCTCTTGCGGGCTTTGCAAACCATTAAAATAGTGGCGAAATGCCAAATGATCGGGCTGTTCTTGCAAATACCAACTGACATGCTTACGGGCAATACGAACGCCCATTAATTCACCATAAAAGTCATAGAGCGCCTGCAGGTGTTCTAACAAAATGGCTTCAATCTCCGCCGATGGCGGTGCCGTCAGTTGTTTACCGGTGTTCAAATAATGCACGATTTCACGGAAAATCCAAGGTCGTCCTTGGGCGGCACGACCAATCAAGACACCATCGGCACCGGTATACGCCATGACGTCAGCGGCTTTTTCCGCACTGGTAATATCGCCATTGGCAAACACGGGGATGTCGACGTATTGCTTAATGGTTTTGATGGTGTCGTATTCTACGGTGTTTTGATAACGACACGCTCGCGTACGACCATGCACGGCTAATGAAGCAATGCCTGCTTTTTGGGCCAGCTCAGCAATGCGTGGCCCATTACGATTGTCGGTATCCCAGCCGGTACGAATTTTTAACGTAACCGGCACGTCGACGGACTCGACCACGCGTAGCAAAATCTCGTTAACCAGCTTTTCATCTCGCAGCAATGCCGAACCCGCCGCTTTGTTACACACTTTCTTTGCTGGGCAGCCCATATTGATGTCGATGATTTGCGCGCCATTGGCGACATTAAATCGTGCGCTTTCGGCCAGCATGTGGGGATCTCCCCCGACAATTTGCACCGCAATAGGCTCCGGTTCATCACGGTGATCTAACCGCAATTGCGATTTGCGTGTGTGTCGTAATGCCGGATTGGAAGCCACCATTTCGCCCACCACTAAGCCCGCGCCTAAGCGTCGACAGAGACGACGAAAAGGCAAATCTGTCACGCCGGCCATGGGAGCCAATATCACGGGATTTGGCAAAGTGTAACAACCAATCTTGGGCATACCGTCGCGGCTCGTTGATCAAAAAATGTGCGATGCAAAATGAGGGCGGTATGATACTCATAAGGTCGAGGGGAATAAAGGGGCAAATCCACTAATTTGCCCAATGTGGGTGGTCAAGTCGAAAATTATTGATTGGCAACAAAGTGAATGGCGTAACTGACGCCTTCGGGACCTGGGTCAACCAGTTCGAGCGCGATGTGAATTCCGGTTCGACTGGGCATGTCCAGTTGTCCGGCCATTTCACCCGAGAGATATTCGTGTGGCTTAAACGTACGAGAGGCAACCACCTTTTGATTGAGGTCGCGAAACACCAAGGCCAGATCCGGGAAGGGTTGACTGTGTTCGGCGCGATTAAATAGCAGCGTATCGAGCATGAGTGCATTTTGTATGCGCGGATGAGGCCGGACAACCAAGTGCTGCGCTTCAATGACATGCACGTTTTGCAGTGCCGGTAGGCGACAATCGAACAATTGACACAATTGACTGTACAGCGGCCGCCATTGTGGATGACGCGACCAATCGTTGAATTGGAAATACAAGGCTTGTCCGGCAGCCAGCAGTATCATCAGTAGGCAACCCAGTAGCCAGCCCCAAGGCCAGCGCGTGGCGGTAGGCGGTGCGAACTCAAGTGGGTCGTCTTGCAGGGACTCTAATGACGGCGCTGGAATGACGACTTCCATTAACTCGTCACTTCCTGTCATGTCACGCGCAGTAGGCTTGCGATTTTTTCCTGATGGGATGGCGGCGGCCGGATGATCCAAATCATTGTCATCAGTCATCGCATCATGGATGTCGTCATCAAAATCGAATCCAGCAAAGTCGTCGATTTCTGGTGCTGGGCGGTCGTAATTAAATTCACTTTCATCAATAACAGGACGGGCGGCGGCTTCTTGACGTAAGCGTTCCGCTTCGGCCTCGGCTTCGGCTTCTTCTTTTAATAGCGCGGTTGTCCACGCTTCGTCTTCCAGACCGGGTTCTTCATGGGTATCGCCATCAAGGAAATGCAAACCACCGTGCTTGGCATCGCGCAGCGCAAATACGCTGGTATCAATGTCGATCCCACTGGGTTCTTTGCGTTTATTGCTGTCGCTGCGAATGCCAAAGTCGTTGAACATATCGTCGGCGATTAACTCATCATCGACAGTTGTTTTGGTGGATTTGACGATTTGTTCGGGTTCATCATCGAGATCCATGTCGTCATGAATCAAGCCAAAATCGTCGTCATCGTCTTGGCTGTTTTCTTGGCTTATCGTATGAACTGGCGCTGCGGCCTTGCTGGTGGTTTGGGCTGCCGCCGTGGATGTCGTGGTTGGCGTAAGTGGTTCGGCTTCAACAAAGTGGTCGGCCGCCGCAAACACCTGCAAACAAGAACCACAACGTACGGCCCCTTTGGCAATGGTTAAATGCTCGTCACGAACTCGAAACGTCGTACGGCAATGAGGGCATCGAGTTAAATGAATAGCCATAACACATCCTGTTGTAATTAGCGCTTGGTACCGCTAAGCAGCGTCCAATCGTCTAAGAAAGTGGGTTCATCCATATCAAACCATTCCTGATAACACGCCGTCACATCGGCCGCTTGTTCGGACAAGAGCCCTGATAACGCCAGACGACCGCCAGATTTGGTGAGGCGTGCAATGTCGGGAGCAAGTGCGGTCAGCGGTCCAGCCAAAATGTTCGCCACCATAATATCGGCTTCCACGGCGGGGGTGTCGGCTGGTAAGTACACCTGATAGCGGTCGTCGGCAATGCGATTACGCTGCGCGTTATCGCGAGTTGCGGTCAGTGCTTGTGGGTCGATGTCTGTTCCCACCATGCGTTCAGCGCCCAATAACAGAGCCGCAATGCCTAAGATGCCACTGCCGCAACCATAATCCACCACCACTTCACCACCTTCAACCGTACGATCTAAGTAGGTCAAGCACAGCGCGGTGGTGGGGTGTGTTCCTGTGCCGAACGCCAAGCCGGGATCCAGTAATAAATTAATGGCGTTGGGATCTGGTGGCGTTTGCCAGCTTGGGCAAACCCATAAGCGTGGTCCGAATTGCATGGCATGGTAATCGTCCATCCAAGCACGCACCCAGTCTTTGTCTTCGACGATTTCGACCTTGTGTGGTGGCAGTTGTTGCCCTCCTTCCGCTTGAAAACACAGCAATAGCGTATCGAGCAGTTGTTGGCTGTCTTGATTCGCATCGAACAAGCCAATCACTTCCGTGTCATCCCACAAGGGGGTGGTACCCAGTTCGGGTTCTAAAATGGGTTGGTCGGCGTCATCTTGCAAGGTGACGGACAGTGCACCGGCACCCAGTAGTGCATTTTCAACGGCTTCCACATCGGCTTGTTGAGCGTGTACACGAATTTGAATCCAAGACATCAGGCATGCTTCTCTTGCAGTTGTTGAATGGCGGCATTGAGGGCCAACTCATAGCCTTGTACACCCAGGCCGCAAATAACACCAACGGCCAGGTCGGATAAATACGAATGGTGACGAAAGGACTCACGAGCGTGCACATTCGAGATATGCACTTCGATAAAGGGAATGGCAACGGCGGCCAGGGCATCACGTAAGGCGACGCTGGTGTGCGTGAAGGCGGCGGGATTGATCAGAATAAATGCTACCCCGTCACGTTTGGCTTGGTGGATGCGATCAACCAATGCCCCTTCATGGTTGCTTTGGTATTGCTGACAATCGTATCCAAGCGCCTGTGCCTGCTGCTGCAGACGCAGTTCGATATCGGCCAAGGTTGTGGCACCGTAAATGTGCGGCTCGCGCGTGCCCAATAAATTCAGATTAGGGCCTTGCAGTACCAAAATGGATGCCATGAGAAACTACCCCGTCGCGCTGGTGGAAAGAATAACCGGCGAGTTTGCCGTAAAGCGCTGGCAGCGTCTAGTGGCTATCCGGCTCGACACACGCAATTACGGCCACGGCGTTTGGCTTCATACAACGCCTGATCGGCCTGTTCGACCAATTGTGACAGTGCTTGTCCATGCCACTCTGCAACACCGCAGGAGAAGGTGACTTGAAGGGCGCTGTCGCTGTCGTGAATCAAATTGGCGAAATTCTGGCGAATGTTATCGAGAATTTTGACCGCTTGTTCGGCATTGGTGTTTTGTAGAATTAATGCAAATTCTTCACCACCGTAGCGGCCAATGGGGTCGGATTTACGCAAACGCTGCCGTAAAAAAAGCGCTAAGTTCTTGATCACCACATCGCCTACGGGATGACCGTATTGATCGTTGACATTTTTAAAGTGATCAATGTCCACCATGATGAAGCACACCGGATGCGTTGGCTGCTTATCGAGAATGTTTTGCAAGGTTTCGAGCGTATGCGTGTGGTTCAATAAGCCCGTTAAGCTGTCACGAATGATCAGGTCCTGAAGCTGGCGCGCTCGCTTTACTCGTGTTGTCACTGTGGTAATTAAGTGACTGGCTTCGACCGGTTTGGTGAGGAAGTCATCACCGCCTTCGGCCATGGCGGCCAGCTGGCGTTCTCGATCTTCTTCGCCTGACAGGTAAATAATCGGCAAATTCAGGTATTCACGCTGTTGGCGAATCACTTTAGCCAATTCCATGCCATTGCAACCGGGCATGTACATGTCCATCAACACCAGATCGGGTTCAAACTGCGCCATCACATCCAATACTTGCAACGGGTCGTTAACCATTTCGGTCAGCAAACCGGCTTTATTCAACACTTGGCTGGAGTGCATGGCTTGCGCGCGCGAGTCATCGACAATCACAATCCGCATAGGCGGTTGCGGCGTTTTATCCAATACGTCTTCTAAGTGACGGATCACGGCCTGCACTTCTTGCTGTTGGTAAATTCCCAAACCACCGGTACGCAAAGCGGCTAAACGCTGCTCGATCGAAGGTGCTTGTTGTTGATAGGTGAATAAAATCGGTAAGGGCTGATCGCGCCGTTGCTGGATTTTTTCCGCTAAGGCAATGCCGTAGTTGGGTTCATGAAAATCCAGATCAATCACCACCGCCGCCGGATGGCGACGCAAGAGCGCCTGATTGAAATCAACCACACTGCGATGCAATTCTGGAATTAAGCCAAAGTATTGCATTTGTTCGGCCAGCACTAACGCGTGGCTGGTGTCTTCTAAGGCGATATAAACGGGTTTTTTTTCTGGAATCAGTTGTTCGCAACCGGCTTGGTCACTTTGTCGTAATGCCGTTTGACTGAGTTGTACAATGATGCTGTTGAGTTTGGTCAATTGTTCGCTATTGGGACTACGGCCGGCACGAAGACTCGATAATGTGGATAGCAGCTCATTGGCCAGTAGGGCGTGTTGGTCAGCATCAAAACGTTGGGCAAAACGAGCCAGTTTTTCCGTAGCTAAGGTAAAGTCCGTTAAGCTATTCGCGGTCCATTGTTGCTCTGGCAAATGACGCCACAACTCCAAAACCTGACGCACCTGATTGATGACGCGATTGGAAAAATGCTGCTTCATGCGCTCGGCGGCCGAGATTTGCTCACTCATGTCCAATGCTACCTAGTTAACAATGATCTCAGTGTAGCAGGAAACCACGGTGAGAAAAGTGTCCGTGCATGAATCATCGGCATTCGTTGATGGCGCTGCTATAGTGAAAGCACGTTATGTTTTCTTAGGTCTTTAACAACCGTATTCATGAAATCAACCGTTGTCTTAATCTTATTGTGTATGGCATTCATTGGGATGCATCGGCTGCTGGCCGATGTGCAGCAGTGGGTGCCCGATGCGTTGATTGTTCGGGCAAATAACGAATACGGCGCCGAAGCCGCGGCCCGCGTATTGGCTTGGCAACAAGTATTGCAAGAAGCGCGTGGCTTGAGTGAAATGGAACAACTACAGGTCGTGAATCAGTTTTTTAATGATCAGATTCCGTTTCGCAGTGATATCAGTCACTGGCAACAAGACGACTACTGGGCAACACCGTTTGAATCATTGGTCACTCACGGTGGCGATTGTGAAGATTACGTCATCGCCAAGTATTATTCGCTGTTGGCGCTGGGCGTAGATGTTAATAAACTGCGTATTACCTACGTCAAGGCGGTTCGATTGAATGAGGCACACATGGTGCTGACCTATTTCCCGACGCCGGATGCCATTCCTTTGGTGTTGGACAACTTGATCGATCCCATCGCGTCTGCCAGCCAACGTCCTGATTTAGTGCCTGTTTACAGTTTCAATGCACAGGGTATGTGGTTAGAGCGAATGAAAGGGGAAGGCATTCGCATGGGCAATCCCAATAATCTCGATTTATGGACCGATTTGCGGCTACGAATGCACGCAGACGGAATGAACCTATAGGAAGGTCAATGATGAGTTTACGACAACAGTTTTCATGGTTAACCAGTGCGTTGGTCGTGGTTTTGTTACTGGGCAATCTGTACGTCACTCTCAGTCATGGTCGCGCATCGGCAGAGCAACAACTGCATGCGCGCGCCTACGATGCCGCCACGTCGTTGGCGGTGGCCATGAGTCAATTGCAAGATCCTAGCGATGTTCATGTGAGTCGATTGATGGACGCTCTTTACGATCGCGGATTTTTTGCCGAGATTCGCTTTGTGAAACTGTCTGGCGATGTGATTGAGCGTCGCCGCGAAGAGTTAACGGGCGCCTTTCCATCGTGGCTACCGACCCTATTGCCATTGCATCACGAACGAGCCGCTGCGGATGTGACCCAGCAATGGCAGCAACTTGGCCGCATAGAGGTACTCAGTGATCAGCAGCTGGCGTATCAGCATTTGTGGCGCACGATGCAAGCCGAACTAGGGTGGTCACTGCTGGTTTTGTTGTTGGCGTTGTCGTTGTTGCATGTGTTTCTGGGCTGGATGCTGCGTCCGTTGGTGCAAGTCGAAGCGCAAGCCAATGCCATTTGTGAGCGACAATGGCAGCAACAAGAAACACTACCCAAGCCGCGTGAACTGCGTCGCGTGGTGTTGGCGATGAACAATATGGTGGCGAAATTGCAATCCATGTTCAGCGAACAGCTGGCGTTAGCCGATCAGCTGCGTGAAGACAGCTATCTCGACAGTGTGACCGGGCTGCTCAATCGACGTGGGTTTGATCAGCGCGTGCAGCATGTATTAACTCGCAACGAAGAACACAGTGGCGTGCTGATGTTGTTGCAACTTCAGGACTTTGCCGCCTACAACAGCGTAGAAGGACGTGAGGCGGGCGACGCGTGGTTGGTCTCGTTGGCGCAGTGCTTACAGCAAGCCTGTGAACATCACAGTTTGTGCATTATTGGACGACGAAGTGGGGCTGATTTTGCGTTGTTTGTCTCTTGTGCGCATTTGGCGCAGGCGCAACAAACCGTGAATGATGTGTATGCGGCACTGTCCAGTCGTGCGGCGGCGCAACAACAACATCCGGTGATGCATCTGGGTGGCGTCTTTTTGCAGGGGCAGCAAGCCGATTTAAGTCAAGCACTAAGCCGTGCCGATGTGGCGTTGCGACAGGCGCAGCGCCACAATCAAGGGGCTGTGCAGCTGTATCAATGCGCCGATGCTGAACGCAACCAAGACGAGTTAAGTGCCACACAATGGCAGCATTTACTGTCTCAGGTATTGCTGGAGCAGGCCATCGAATTGCAGTTCATGCCGGTGCTGAATCGTCATCAACGATTGGTGCAAATCGAAGTATACAGCCGTGTTGAGTGGCAAGGCCATACTATCTCCGCCGCCCGTTTTTGGCCATTGGTGGAGCAGTGGGGGCTGGCCGCGGATTTCGATCTCTGCATCATTGAAAAAGTACTTTCTTGCTTGAGTGAGCACGATCCGGGCCATCAAGTGGGTCTGGGTATGAAATATTGCTTGAATGTGTCGGCGGCCTCATTACGAGACGCGCGTTTTCAACCGGCTTTATTGCGTTTGCTACGCCGTTATCAGCCCGTGTCCGCCAATCTGGCGTTTGAATTTCCGGAAGGCGCGCTAACAACCATAGAAGCGTACTTGCCCGCATTAGCACAGGAGTTAGCCGACTTAGGCGTCTCGCTTGGCGTCGATCAAGTGGGCACCGGCAACATGGCCTTTGCGTGGTTACAGCGCTTACCACTGCATTACATACGGCTAGATGGCTCGTTCAATCGCGGCGTCTACCAAACGCCCGATCATCAGTTTTTTGTGCAAGCCATGCTGCAAATTGCGCATAGCCTCGACTTGATTGTGATGGCTGAGGGCGTAGAGCAACGCGAAGATGTGGACAGCTTGCTGCAAATGGGAATCGACGGACACAGTGGTTATGTACTGACGCAACCGTTGGCCACCTTGCAGCAAGTATCGGATTGGGTGGATCGATTACAACAGCCAGCCACCGAGAGTGGCAACCGCAATCATGACCAGCCAGATGGAGATGCTTCGCAGGTGTAATTGTGTCCACTGATCCAACTGTTTAAGGGCAAATTCGGTATCGGAATTGGCCTCAGTTTCAGGGCAGTCCAGTGAGGCACAGGCGACGTTGTACAAAATGTCGGCACCGTGGGCGTCTTTTTGCCATACATACGACTGCCAAACCGGTAGCGCTTTGCCCATGTGTCCGGCCAATCCATACGTTAAACCCAGCAATCGAACGGGAATCCACTCGACCCAGTGTAAGTAACGCCATGCACGCTCATCACATTGGCTGGTGTTGGCATACTGGACGGTGAACCATGCCAATAATACGCCAGCCACATCGGCGACCATGTACCAAAACACCATCAAAAAGAAATACTTAAACCAGCGATGCAAAAAACCGCGTACCACTTGTTCGTTGAGTGCTTTGGCATCGTCTTTGGCAACGTCATTGACGCACGATAAGTAACGTCCCGCGCATTGATAGGCGTTGTCTAAATCGCCTTGTTGCAATTCGTGACGGTAATCGCGGTAATGGGATTCCAAACCAATGTGCGACAACACATACAGCAATAAGGCCACCTCGATGACCAACGCCACCAGCCCCCACGCGACCGATTGAATGCTGTAGACCGCATACGTCAACAACAGCATCGGCATGACGACCAACAGCGTGTATTTCACGAGGCGTGGTAGACGAGCAAAGCTGGACCATTTTTGCCATAGCTGGTGCCATGCCGTGTAACTACGACTGGTTCGATTGCCTTCCGGCAAGGGCAGTTGTCGTTTCAGCAACAAGGCAATAAAGACCACTAAAAATTTCACGATAAATCTCCTAAGTGCTCGGCGTCAATCGCCAGCGTTTGTTGCAAATGGTGTTCGAGCAAGCGCCAATCAAAGGCGGCACCGGGATCGGTTTTACGTTGTGGCGCAATGTGCTCATGGCCGGTAATGCGATTACCAATGGCCGGATACGTGGTTTGTAGTTGTCGAATGACGTTCACCAGTTGTTGATATTGAGCATCGCGGTAGGGCACATCATCACAGCCTTCTAGCTCAATGCCAATGGCAAAGTCGTTGCAGTTCTCTTGTCCACGATAACGGGACGCGCCGGCATGCCATGCACGATCATCAAAACGCACGTATTGGTGTACCGTTCCTGTGCGATCAATCAATACATGGCTGGATACCTGTAAGTGAGCAATGCTGGCAAAGTACTCGTGCGCGTTCGGGTCGAGCTTATTGAGAAAAAAATCCGTCACATACGGCGTGCCAAACTGTCGAGGAGGCAAGCTGATGTTGTGAATCACAATCAAGTTGGGTTCGCACCCCTCAGGGCGGGCATTGAAATTGGGTGAAGGATGCCAAAGGGCGTCTGCTAGCCGTCCGTCGATGATCATGCGTAGTTCCTTACTTGGCGTGCCGCTTGTGCACCCAACCAAGCGGCCCCGCGCACACCACTGGAATCGCCATGGTGGGCTGGTAATAAGGGGGTGTTGATGCTGTCAGAGAACGCCCATGACTGCCAACGGCGAGGCACTTCATGGTACAGGTCGGGTAAGTTAGATAAGCCACCCCCCAATACAATGGCGGCTGGGTCGAGCACATTAATGACACTGGCGAGTGCGCGCGCCAAACAGTGGTTGTAGTAATCGAATACCGCTAAGGCGTGCCGATCTTGCGTCAGCGCGCGTTGTTGCCATTGCGGCACGGATAACTCAATGCCTGTCAGCGTCATGGCATGTCGTTGTAAGCCAGGTCCTGACAGAAACGTTTCGATACAGCCGTGTTGGCCACAGTAGCAGGGGTTGGCGTGGTCCTGTTCGGAAAGCCACGGCAGGGGATTATGACCCCACTCACCGGCAATGGCATTGGGGCCGTTCAATAATTGCCCGTGGATCACAATGCCGCCGCCACAGCCTGTACCAAGGATGACGCCAAACACACTGGCGTATCCGGCGGCGGCACCATCGGTGGCTTCGGACAGAGCAAAGCAATCGGCATCGTTTGCCAAGGTTACCTCGTGTTGCAACGCGTGTTGCAAGTCGTGCTGGAACGGTTTGCCAATAAGGCATGTGGTATTGGCGTTTTTGATGAGGCCAGTCGCTGGGCTGATGGCCCCTGGAATGCCAATGCCGAGACTAAAATCGGTGGTGTGGCAGTCGCTTTTTGCCTGTTGTATCAACCCAGAAATGGCGTCAATGATGGCGTAGTAATCATGGCTAGGGGTAGCAATGCGTTGGCGTAGATGGGTGTTACCTTCGGCATCTAATGCAATGATTTCGGTTTTTGTACCACCCAAATCGATTCCGAATTGCAGCATGTTGACTCACTGTAAATGGCAAAAATACGGATTCAGCCGTTTGATGATTTGTGCTGATCGGCGTAGCAATGAAACATGGTATTGAGCATGTCATCAGCAGCACTGATTTGGCAGCCATTGGCAAACAAGCTGGGCGTGAGCTTATCGCACCACACCACCTTGGCATGGCAGGTTCCGGTTCGCCGTGTGTTGATGTTGGCAGGAACATCGACTAAATCGAGATCGAGTTCAGTCCCTGGTGCTATTTGCTCATAACTGGACAGCATGATGCCACTTTCTGAGCAATCAACCAATAATCCAATGTATTCCTTGGTATCATGGCGAAACACGCTGACCGTGCTTTGCGCAGCCCAGCGTGGTGCCAAACGGTGATCGACGTGCATCTCATTGCTCATGTTCGTATCCTGTTGTATCAACACATAATCTTAGTTTAGATCAGAGATGGCCGAATGGGCAGAATAGAATTGATTTTAGGCGGTGCGCGATCAGGAAAAAGTCGCTATGCGGAGCAGCAATTGCTGCAGGCGGGCACAGACGTGATCTATATTGCCACCGCACAAGCGTTAGATGGAGAAATGCAGCAGCGTATTCAACGTCATCAACAGCAACGCCCCGCGCATTGGCGCACCATCGAACAGCCTATTGCCTTGGCCGATGCCATTCAGCAGGTCAGCACGAGTGATCCAAATGCCGCGATTTTGGTGGACTGTTTGACCTTATGGGTTACCAATTGCCTGTTAGCCGATGGCGACTGCTGGTCGTCCCAAAAAGACGCCTTGTTGCGATTGTTGCCACAGCTAACACAACCGTTATGGTTGGTCTCAAATGAAGTCGGTCATGGGATCGTACCGCTGGGTGAATTGAGTCGTCGCTTTGTCGACGAGAGTGGCTGGTTGCATCAGGCCATTGCCGCGCAAGCCGATGGGGTGACCTTGATGGTGGCCGGTATCCCCATGTTCGTGAAATCCCATGCCACTCACCGTCAATTAGGATCAATAAGGAGCAAACAATGACAATGGAAAACACTTGGTGGTTAGCCCCTTGTGCTCCGTTACAAACGGGTATTGCTGAACAAGCGGCACAGCGCCAAGCCGAACTCACCAAACCCTTAGGTGCGTTAGGACGCTTAGAGCAGGTCGCCATTCAATGTGCTGCGTGGCAAGGACAGGTGCAGCCGTCTATTACCCAACCGCACGCAGTGTTGTTTGCGGCGGATCATGGCGTGGTGGCGCAAGGCGTGTCGGCGTTTCCGCAGGCCGTAACGGTTGAAATGTTGAAGAATTTTGTCCATGGCGGAGCGGCCATGTCGGTATTGACTCAGCATCATGGTATGCCCCTGACATTAGTGAATTGCGGCACCGCCATTCCTTGTGAACAAGTAACGGGTGTATTGCACCGACCTATTGCTCTGGGTACAGCGGATTTTTCTCAGCAGCCAGCGATGACCACAGAGCAAGCGCAACAGGCCTTGGCCTTGGGCGCAGAACAGGCAGAACACGCTCATCAACAAGGCTGTGATTTGCTGCTGGTCGGTGAAATGGGGATTGGCAATACCTCCTGTGCCACGGTGTTGGCGGCGGCATTGCTGCAGCAACCCGTAGCGGAGTTGGTGGGCGCTGGAACGGGCTTGGCAGGTGCCGCCTTGGCGCACAAATGCGAAGTACTGACGCGCAGTGTTGAGCGAGCCGATATCGGGCCAGAGCACGATGCGCTCAACATTGCGGAGCAACTGGGCGGTTTTGAAGTGCTGGCCATGACCGGTGCTTATTTACGTGCGGCGCAGCTGGGTTTACCCAGTCTGGTCGACGGCTTCATTGCCAGCGCAGCCCTACTGTTAGCACAACGATTTCAACCCCGCGTAACCGACTGGGTGCTGTATGGACATCAATCGGCCGAGCCGGGGCATCAGGCCGTATTAGCTGCGCTGAATGCACAGCCGTTGGTTTCGCTTGGCATGCGCTTAGGTGAAGGCTCCGGCGCGGCCATTGCCTATCCGTTGGTGCAGCAGGCACTGTTACTGCATCGTGCGATGGCAACCTTTGCCGAAGCAGCTGTGTCTAGTTCGGCGAGTGAGGGATAGGCATGCCAACCACCTGGATTGATTTGATTCGCCATGGCGAGCCCGAAGGCGGTAACGTGTTTCGTGGCCGTACCGATGTCGTACTCACCGCACGCGGTCAAGCGCAATTTGAGCATCGAATTGCTCGTCATCAGTCGCCATGGCAAGCCATATACAGCTCACCATTGCAGCGTTGTCGCGCCAGTGCCGAAGCCTTGGCCGAGCGTTTGGCGCTGCCTTGTACGTTGCGCCCAGAATGGCAAGAAATGGATTTTGGCGATTGGGAAAACCGTCTCGTCAGTGACATTTATGCGGAACATGGCGAACACGCCCAGCGTTTATGGCAAGACCCCTTGTCGTTTTGTGCGCCCAATGGCGAATCGGTACCCGACTTTCAACAGCGCATTTTAAACGCGTGGCAAGATTTGTTGTTACAGCATCGTGGTGAGCGTGTGCTGGTGGTGTGTCACGGCGGTGTGTTACGTGTGTTGCTGCAACAGTTATTGGCCATGCCAGCTGTGGCGATGAATCGCTTTGATTTACCCTATGCCGCATTTGTGCGTTTACGTGTGGATCACAGTGAGGACGACGCGACACCGTCGGACTGGCTCAGTTTGGCGCTACTGGATGGCAGCGAATTGAGTGATCGGGAGTTATCACTATGAGCTATTGGTGGGCGTTTTGGTACGCCGTGGCGTTTTTAACGCGTCTACCCACACCGTATTTACAGCGGGTGGATACGCCCGTGGCGGCACGCTCGTTGTTGTTTTATCCGTTGATTGGCTTGTTGATGGGCATGATCAGTGCCGCGCTGGTGGCCTTGGCGGTCTGGCATAATCCATTGGTATCGCCTTGGTTGCTGGCGGCGTTGGTGGTGGTGATTCATACCGCGTTGAGTGGCGGTTTGCATTTAGACGGTTTGGCCGACAGTGCCGATGCCTGGGTGGGCGGCATGGGCGATCGCCAGCGCAGTTTGGCCATTATGAAAGACCCTCAGTCGGGGCCGATGGGGGTTATCGCTATTGTCTTGGTGTTGTTGCTGAAATTTGCCGCGCTGGGCAGTTTATTGACCGCATTTCCGGGATCAGCTTGGTGGTTGTGTACGTCGTTAGTGGCTGTCCCTATGTTGGCGCGCGGCGCGATTCCTTGGTTATTGGCGAGCATGACCTACGTGCGCCAACAAGGTTTAGCCAGCCCACTGATCACGGGTGCGCAGTATGGTCGTTTGTTGTGGATGTTGGTGCCAATGGTGTTATTGAGTGTGGTGCTGTTGCAGACCTACACGTTGATGATGCTGTTGGTGGTGATCGTGGTGTCACTGGCGTTACGACAGGTGATGATACAGCGCTTGGGTGGGTGTACGGGGGATACCTTAGGGGCCAGCATCGAACTGATTGAAGTCAGTGTATTGCTGGCCTTGGCGTTGGGCTGAATTGAGCAATCAGTGTTCGTACAAGCTTTGAATTAGCTCAATGCTGGGGCCAATGGTGGCGCGCCATGTGCGTTCCAGTTGGGGTGAAAATTCGGGGTCGTGTCGAGCCAACGTGGTCATGAGGGCGTTCACCCACAAACCATAATGGCTTGGGTGAATGTTCATCTTTTTGCGACTGTGGCTTTCTCCCAGTGCACGGATTTTGCTATCCGACATACCACGCGCGTGCATCACCAGCCACATGATACCGCCACGCAACAATCCGCGCTGGGCGTCCATGTTCGTGTCTTGGAATAGAGCGCGAATGTCATCCGATTGATTCATGAATTCGCTGTAAAAATCTTCATAAAAAGCGGCCTTGTTGCAGCTGCGGCCATAGCTTTGAAATACCAAATCGGCATCGACCATTTTGATTACCTTGTCACTATCCATCAAAGGGCGGCGAGGGTAATCCCTTTGGCCGTATATTGCAAAGCGACTTCCGTATCATATTGTAATGCGCTCTGGACGAATGACAGCGAGTGCAGAATTTAGCCCTGCCTCGGGTCGGAGCCAGCAAGGCGTTCACGATAAAAGGCTGTGACGGCTTGCGCCAACCTTGGCCAATCAAGGTGTTGTTGGGTGGTATCGGCCAAACGATCCAGTTGCTGTTCACGCAGCGCGTTGCTGTCGAGTGCCTGTACCTGCTGTAAACCGGCCCAGCATAACAATGCCTGTAGTGCTTCGGGATGATCCAGTAAACCATGCCAATAACTGGCCATGATGGCGTGATCGGGGCTGAGCCAACCCTGCGGTTGTTGCTGCGAATCGTGCATAACGGCGGTTAGATTATCGCCAATAACCGTCTGTCCATGATGAATTTCATAGCCATCGATGTGGCAAGCTTCTTGATTGGGTAACGACAATTTGCCCTGCTGTTGACGAAGGGTTTTCTCGGCTGCAAGGGTAGTACTCAAGGGTAATAGATTCAAACCGGTCATGCTGCCCGCATCGCCTTCTAGCCCCAGAGGGTCGTGAATCGTTTCTCCCAGCATTTGCATACCGCCACAAATGCCTAAGATCTTACCGCCATAACGCAAATGACGCTGTAAATAGGTCGACCATTGTCCGCGACTGGTGTTGAGCCAGTGTAAATCGGCACGGGTGTTTTTCGAACCGGGCAGTATCACCCAATCCGCCGGTGGTGGCGTTTGCTCAGGGCCAACGAATATCAGGTCGACTTGCGGATGCAAGCGCAAACTATCGAAATCGGTGTGATTGCTGATGCGCGGATACACCGGCACGACTACGCGCAGGCGCTGACCGCCATGCTGGCTGACTTGCTCATTGGCAATAGCGTCTTCGGCATCCAAATACAAGCCGTGTAAATAGGGCAGAACACCGAAAACAGGCTTGCCGGTTTTCGCTTCTAACCAATCCAAGCCGTCTTGCAGTAACGCGATGTCGCCGCGAAAACGATTGATCACAAATCCTAAAATACGATCTTGTTCACCTTGGCTTAAACACGCCAGTGTGCCAATGAGGTGCGCAAAAACACCGCCGCGATCAATGTCGGCAATCAAAATCACCGGACAATCCACCGCTTCGGCAAACCCCATATTGGCAATGTCGTTGGCGCGTAAGTTGACTTCCGCTGGGCTACCAGCGCCTTCGACCAGAACCCACGGGTATTGCTGGCTAAGTCGTTGATACGAATCCAATACCGCGTTCATTGCCGTTTGCTTGTAGTGGTGATAATCCAGTGCCGATAAGTGGCCTACGGCTTTGCCATGAATAATGACTTGCGCTCCCATGTCACTGCTGGGTTTCAGCAGTACCGGATTCATATCGGTATGGGGTGCCAGTCCGCAGGCTTGGGCTTGCAACGCTTGCGCGCGGCCAATTTCACCACCGTCCGTGGTGACGGCACTGTTGAGCGCCATATTTTGCGGCTTAAAGGGCACACAAGTGATGCCTTGCTGGCGCAATAGCCGACCCAATGCACTGACAAGCGTACTTTTGCCCGCATCGGACGTGGTGCCTTGCACCATGAGAGTCAAGGTCTGGGATGAGGTGTGGTCGAGAGAGGGCAAGGGAGTCACTCACTTATCGAAAGGCATCTGGTACACTGCGCGTTTTAGCCGCCCAGAGTACTACCATTGTCTTTGTCTGTGGAATTTTTTTTCGATCACGCCGGAGCGCTACTGAATGCGCCGTTGTTCGGCGTTGGCGGTATCGTTGCTGTGGTGCTGGCGATGGGACTCGACGCGTGGTTGGGCGAACCGAAACGATATCATCCCTTGGTGGGGTTCGCCCATTGGGCAACACGCTGGCAACGCCTATTATGTCCGGCTTCGAGCCAAGCGCGACCCTGGTTGGGGCGTGTGGCGGGTGTATTGGCTTTGCTGGTGGCGCTGGCACCTGTATCCATTGTCATCGCTTTGCTGCTAGCGCTTGAGTCGTTGTCGCCATGGCTAAGTTGGTTGGCAGGGATCGTTGTTTTATACAGTTGCTTAGGCTGGCACAGTTTGAAAGCCCATGTGCTGGCTGTGAATTCAGCCCTGCTGCAACAGGATTTACCCTTAGCGCGCCAGCGTTTGAGTTGGATTGTCAGTCGCGATACCGACCGCTTAGATGCCCAGCAAATTGCCCAAGCCAATACCGAAACCTTACTCGAAAACAGCGCTGATGCGGTGTTTGCCAGCGTGTTTTGGTTTGTGTTGGCGGGCCCAGTGGGGGCGTTATTGCATCGTTGGGTCAATACCTTGGATGCCATGTGGGGCTACAAAACGCCGCAATGGCGTTATTGGGGCTGGGCGGCCGCGCGTGCCGACGATGTGATGAATTGGTTACCGGCGCGCATCTTGGCGTTGCTGTTTCTGTTGGCGGCTTGGGTTCGATACGGTACTCAGGCCGTTTCGCGTGGTTGGCAGGGGTGGCGTGAGCAAGCGCCACAATGTGTCAGCCCAAATGGCGGCGTCGTGATGTGTGTGGGAGCGTGTGTGTTGCACGTGCGTCTGAGTGACGGAGCGTATTATCACGGCCAGTGGCAGGCGAAGCCCACGATGGGGTGTGGCGACGCGGCGACGCCTCAAACCCTAGCATCTGCTATTCAACTCATTCGGGCTGCGTTGTTATGGGGGCTGGCAGCGTGGGTGCTGTTCGCTGTGATCAGCCTCGCCTACGTCCGGTTAGGTGGGAGTTAACGGCATGCCTCAGTTACGAATGAGCACGCTGTCGCCACCGGCGCATGGCGGCAATCTGCAACAGGCGATGGATCGTTATGGCGGTGAACCGAGCGAGTGGTTGGATTTGTCCTCAGCCATCAATGCCGATGCGTGGCCCATTCCGCCAATACCGGACACGGTTTGGCATCACTTACCGCAAGCGAGTCGCTCATGGCCGACGGTGTGTCGTCGCTATTATGGTTCGACTTATCCATACGACGGTAGGTTGTGTGCCGGTAGTCAGGCCGTGATTATGGCCCTGCCGCGCACCTTACAACCTTGCACGGTATGGCTGCTAGCGGGCAGTTACGGTGAGCACGCCTACCATTGGCAGCAAGCAGGGCATACGGTGATTGAATGGTCACTCCCTGAGCTCTACCAAGTCTTGCAACAGCCATTGGCGCATTGGCCGGATGTCTTGCTGCTGGTGAATCCCGATAACCCCAGCGGTCATCGTTACCCCATGGAGCAATTGCGATATTGGCAACAAGGGTTGCAGGCACGCGGCGGCTGGCTGTTGCTGGATGAAGCGTTTATGGACTGCACTCCTGAACACAGTTGGTTGCAGCATGCCACGGACGAGGCTGCTGATAACGTCATCGTGTTACGCTCGCTGGGTAAATTTTTTGGCTTAGCGGGCGCGCGCTTGGGTGTGGTGTTCGCAGCGCCGCACCTACAACAAGCGTTGGATATATTACTCGGTCCTTGGCCGCTTACCGGTGCCAGTCAATGGTTGGTCGAATGTGTGTTAGATGACCGTGCTTGGCAGTGTTCACAACGCCAACGGTTACTGGTGCAACAACAGCGCGCGCAAACGGTATTTTCGAGCTGGCCCGTGCTGACCATACATCCTTTGTTTGTCACGCTGGACAGTGCCGAGGTGCTTCGTTGGCATCAGGCATTCGCACAACAACGCATTTGGACACGAGTATTTCCACAGCAACAGCGCTTACGTTTGGGGCTGCCATCGCATGAATTGGCATGGCAGCGGTTACAACAGACATTGAATGAGATTCAAGGATTATGATGCGACGTCTTTATTGGACACTGCAGTGCTTAGCGAAAATCAGTGTGTTGCTGATCGGTGTGGTGCAACTGAGCTTAGCCGAAACGATTCGCGTACAAGACGATGCCGGTGAATGGTTTGAATTTGAGCAGCCGTTAACTCGCGTTGTCAGCCTTATACCGCATGGCAGTGAGTTACTGTTTGCCGCGGGTGGTGGTGACGCGCTGGTTGGTGCGGTGGAATACTCAGACTACCCCGAAGCCGCTTTGGCGGTGCCGCGTGTGGGGGGGTACAGCGGCATTCACATTGAACACGTCATCGCCCTCAAGCCGCAATTGATTTTGGTGTGGCCTGAAGGCAACCAACGTCGAGAGTTGGAGCAATTAAAACGTTTGGGTTATCGCTTATTTGTGTCTGGTCCGCAAACCTACGACGACATCGCGCGCAACATCGAGCGCCTCGGTGAACTAACGGGGCATCGGGAAACGGCAAGCCAAGTGGCCAATGACCTGCGCGAACGAGTACAACTTTTACGTGAGCGCTATCAGCAACAGACGCCGTTAACGGTGTTTTATCAGGTCTGGCATCAACCGTTGATGACTCAAAACGGCAATACGTTTATTTCTCAGGCTATTTCCTTGTGCGGTGGCATCAATGTGTATGCCGATTTGCCCATGCAATCACCGCAAATTAGCCTAGAATCGGTGCTGCTGGCGAATCCCGATGTGATTGTGGCCTCGGGTATGGGTGAAAGTCGTCCTGACTGGTTGGATGACTGGCGTCGCTACGGGCAGCTAAAAGCGGTACGCAGCGAGAGTTTGTACCATATTCATCCCGATCTATTTCACCGACCCACCCCTCGGTTTTTACTCGGTACGGAACAGCTCTGCAGCGCGCTGCAACAAACACGCAAGCGCCTTGCGTTGTAAGGTTGTCATGGCCTCGTCATGTGGGTGTCATAGGCTGAAATAACCACACATTTTTGCATAATCAGATGATGGAATAAGGACGAATAACATGGTGTTAAAGCGCATTTTTTTGACAACGGCACGTTCCATTGTCGTGCTGTTGCTGGCCCTTGGCGTGCTGTTACTGGTGGCCTACGCGGCGTTAGGTTATTCACCGCGTTATTTGTATAACGCCCCCAGTGTTGCCACGGGTATTGGTGCAAAATTGGCGTGTTCCATGCGCTATGTGATGGCACACGACGAACAACAAGCCGCCAGTGATATTCGCGTTTATTCACCCTTATTGGGGTTACTGCGCTATGAGTACGACGATCAGCAGCAACAGGTTACGGCGGCCATGGGCCCATTTCGTCGTCAGGCCGATTTTTTACCCAATACCGGTTGCGCCCTACAGTACGATGAGGATGTACGAGAGCGGGTGGTTTGGCGAAATGGTCATCAAGCCTCCGCACCTTGGCCACAAGGGCATCATGTGGACGAACTCGATCCGCTGTTGCAGTCGCGTTTAGTTGCCATGTTACAACGCGATAACGAGCAAGGTCAGGATACGCGCGCGCTATTGGTGGTGCATCAGGGACGCGTTGTGGCCGAGGCCTATGCCCCAGGTTACGATGAAAACAGTCTTTTTTTGGGCTGGTCGATGACCAAAAGTGTGAATGGCTTGTTGGTGGGCCAGCAAGTGCTGCAAGGGCGCATGCAGGTGGACGAAGACCATTTATTCCCGCAATGGCAAGACGAACGCCGTTCTATTCAATTGCAGCATTTATTGCACATGACCGATGGCTTGGCGTATGACGAAATTTACGATCCGGGTAAAGTCGCTCCACGCATGTTTTTTCAAGAGCCCAGTGCCGCCGATTTCATGTTGTCGTTACCGTTGCGCCATACGCCAGGCCGTGTGTATGAATACTCTTCGGGTGCCTCCAACCTATTGGCCCATTTAGTACAACAGCGACTGGCCGAACCCAGCTATACCGCTGTGTCGGTCATTGCCGAAACCTTCTTCCAGCCGCTGGGTATGACGCATGCGTTGTACGAAACCGACAATGCGGGTTTGCTGATGGCTAGCTCATATCTGTATGCCAGCGCCCGTGATTGGGCCAAGTTTGGTCAATTGATGCTGAATCAAGGCGAGCTGAATGGCGTGCGCTTTGTCAGTAAAGAGTGGGTCGAGCAATCGTTGCAGCCCAACAGTTCGAGTAATCGCCCCGATTTTGGCTATCAGTGGTGGTTAAACCACGGTCACAGCCATGCTCGCTGGCCAAGCTTACCGAGCAATGCGTTTGCGGCACAAGGCAATCGTGAACAGCGCTTAATGGTATTGCCCGATCAGGAATTGGTGATGGTTCGTTTGGGCTGGTCACCCAGCAAGTACCCGACCGATGCCAACATGGCGGAGATCATGAGCTGGTTTTAAAGCGATTTATTTTCTGTTTGTCACTTATTTATACAATGTAAATGTTGTGTCACTTTGTCCTTGGATTTATTATATCGAAGCATTTATGCACTGGATCATTATCTTTATAAAGGAATTCCCTTATGTGGAAAAAAGTACGTAATTTAGCTGTTTTGGCTTCGGTGGCAACTTCAGCTCTTATTGTAGGTTGCCAACCAGTTCAGCCGATGGATACTGGATTTCAGCCAGTAACACTTACTTATGAATACAATGTTGGTAGTGCAACAACATCTGTTGATGATATTTATGACAAGCTTGTTGAAGCAATTGTTGGTGCAGTAACAGTTATGCCTCCTACTCAAATCATCCCTGGAGAAACTGATATACTTACTGTTCGTGGTCAAGAAGCAAAGAGTACATGTATTTCTGTCGGGAATTGTACAATTAATGTTTCTTATGTGAATGGTAAGTTTTATAGAAGTACTGGCTCTAAGTATTTAACGACTCAAACAATTAGTATTCCTGTAAAAATCTCTAAAAACGGGCAAGTTTTTAATGCTATTGTTGAATTGGATGGCACTGTAGATACAGTATCAGAAGGTGGCTTCTTAGGCGCAAGTCCACTATTAAATGCTAG
>JACUUC010000055.1 GCA_014859445.1 Bacterioplanes sp. | reverse complement strand
CGGATGGTGAGCTGACCATCAGCGCGAGCACGACCGACAACAACGGCAATGCCGTTGAGGCCGATACTGGCGTTGACCTTGACACCACCGCACCGGCCATCACCGACGTGGTGGTGAGCCAGCAAGACACTGATAAACCGGCCGACGGCGTGGCCGATCAGACCGTGGTGACGTTCGCTGCGGATGATGCGACCGCGATCTACGCCGTGACCTCCGGTGGCGAGACAGCCACCATCACGGACAATGGCAACGGCACATACACCGCCACGTTCAGCCCGGCGCTGGCCGCCGGCGCCGAAATCACCGTGACCGGTACCGACGTGGTCGGCAACACCGACAGCGTGACCGGCACCGTACCTGCAGAGCTTACTTATACAGACACCACCCCTCCAACGGTCGAAGTCACGAGCTCTATTGCATCCATGTCAGCAGGAGATAACGCAGAAATCACTTTCACGTTTTCTGAGCTTCCTGTTGGTTTTGCTATTGAGGACGTCAGCGTTACTGGCGGCGCACTAAGTGGCTTTACTCAGGTGAATGCGACAACTTGGACTGCGGTATTCACGGCAGATGGCACGCAAGCTATTTCGATTACCGTCGATGGCGCCGGTTACCAAGATTTGGCAGGTAATCAGGGCGCTACGGTTACTCAGTCGATTAATAGCAATCCGATTGTTAATGATCTGGTCTTTAATCCATTGGAAGACGAACCGCTGGTCGGCAACGTTCTTAATGAATCGGGCGCAACAGATTTGGATGGAAATACGCTTTCGATTAGTACTTTCACTGTTGATGGTGAGACTTACAACGCCGGTCAGATTGTTGAAATTGACGGCATTGGCACATTCACGTTAGCTGCAAACGGTGATGGAAACTTCACCCCCGTTGAGCACTGGAGTGGTGATGTCCCTGAAATTACTTACACCGTCACGGATGGTAACGGTGGCTCAACGACGGCTGGTTTGACAATCAATGTGGTCGCGGTAGCGGATGCGCCAACACTCAGCGTAGATACACCTGCTGTTGTCGATATCACTGGTTTGGCTGGTTTATCGACTCAAACCTGGACAAATCAGTCACTAGAATCAAACGGTAATGGTATTGAAGGTTCTGTTCTTGTCGCCAACATGAATGCCATAACCGCCGAGTCGACTAATACGGTTACAACAAATGTTTCAGTGGATACGAGCACGGGATTGGCCGCAGAAACTGCAGTTAAAATGAGTGGTTTGATTTACCTTGAAGCCGGTCAGACGTATAACTTTGGTGGTTTTGCGGATGATAGTGTTGCGATAACCATTAATGGCAACATCGTTGCAGAAGGTCGCTGGGGTGATGGGACGAGTGGAAATTTTGGCGGTAATTTCACTGCATCGCAAAGTGGCTACTATCAGCTGGATGTGTATCTGCATAATGCAGAGGGTGCCGGTGGCTATAATTTAGTGGTTGGAACGGACTCCGGTGTTTTGCCGCTAAGTACGGATAACTTCGACATATTCCAAGACACCAGCACGCTCGATGCAGCGGGTATCCGTTATGGTGAGTCACTTGATGGACAAGTTATTATTTTCTTTGGTGATAACGAAGGCGATGCAGCAACCGCTATTCCGATATCACAGATTAATGCTGCATTGGTTGATACCGATGGTTCAGAAACATTGTCGGTCAGTATTGCCGGTATCCCGGTGGGATCGGTTATTTCCGATGGTGTGAATTCGTATACGGTACCAGCGGGTGGTGTTGCGGATGTAACGGGGTGGAATCTGTCAGCATTGACATTGACCACACCAGAACGGGTAGCGGGGCAGATTGATCTGACTGTTACGGTAACAGCAACTGAAATCAGCAACGGCAGCACTGCCAGCACAACAGATGTTATCAGTGTTTCGGTTAATGAAGTCAATGTGGCACCGGATGCTGTGGATGACTTGTTGTTTGCGACAGAAGATACTACGGCGATATTTACCGTAGCCGAATTGCTGGCCAATGATAGTGACTGGAATGGCGATGCATTAAGTATTACGGGGGTTGCCTCTGGTACCGGTGGAACCGTTACATTGAATGAGAATGGCACCATTACCTTTGTGCCGGATTCTAATTTCAGTGGTGATGCCAGCTTTACTTATCAAGTCACAGATACTGGCGGTCGCACCTCAACCGCTACGGTCACTGTGCAGGTGGCTCCGGTTGCGGATATGCCAACGCTTGAAACAGTTGATGTTGTTCGGTTGGCAGGTAGCAGTGGCGCCGCAATTACTACGGCTACTAACCTCAGCCAGGCTGCTATTGAATCAGCGCTGGGACTCCCAGCCGGTTATCTCGATACCTTTGATGCGCCATCTGGTGCGGTGAATCATAACGGTAATGTTAACGTTACAAATGGTGAATATACATCAGCCAATATTAATCTGGCTTCCGGAATGACAGTGTCTTATAACTGGGCATTTACAAATGGAGAGGATGTTAACAGCCAAATTGCAAACGGTTTTAACGATTTACTGTTGTTAATTGTTACCGCACCGGATGGAACCCGTACGGCTCAGGTTGTTTCGTCGTCGGAATTCCTTGGTGCGGGTAATAGCGGAACTGGAACCTATAACCTGACCGCGACCCAAACAGGCGACTATAGAATTGATTGGTTGGTGTTAAATGGCGGTGACACGGCTAAAAACTCATCGCTGACATTATCGGTTCCTAATATTACCGTGGATGGTTCCGCTTATCGTGCAACCGGATTAACCATTAACGCCGCAGTGACCGATCCAAGTGAAACCCTAACGATCACTGTACATGATGTTCCGGTGGGTTCACGGCTGTCGGCAGGTATTCTGAATGCAGACGGAACCTGGACGTTAACACCAGCAGAGCTGAGTGGATTGCAGTTATTAACACCTACGACTTTCCGGGGCGCAATATCATTGCGGATTGAAGCGACGTCGGTGGATGGCGATTCCTCAATCAGTAATTACGCAATGTTGGATGTGATTATTGCGGATAATCAAATAAACGGAAATGATTTAAATAACACATTCACGCTGAATGGTACATCAGACTCTGATCTTATATATGGGTTGGGTGGTAATGACCGCCTGAATGGAACGACTGGCAGTGGTGGCAACGACATTCTGTTTGGTGGTGATGGGCGCGACACACTGAATGGCGGAGATGGTGATGACTTCCTGTCCGGAGGTGCCGGAAACGATACGTTGAATGGTGGTAACGGAAACGATTACCTATGGAGTGGCGCTGGTAATGACACCATGACAGGCGGAGCCGGAGCTGACACCTTTGCCTGGCGTCTGAGTGACCAAGGTACAGCGTCTACTCCTGCACGGGATGTCATCACCGACTTTAACCAAGCACAAGGCGATGTTCTGGACTTGCGTGACTTGTTACAAGGTGAGGAATCTGCAACGGATCTGAGTCAGTACCTGTCCTTCCGTGCCCAAGGAAGCAGCACCATCATCGACGTGAGTCATGAAGGTAATGGTGTTATTACGCAGCGTATTGAATTGCAAAATGTGACTCTCACTGCGCCGGATTTAACCGACCAAGAAATCATTCAGGCACTGATCAATAGCGGTAACTTACGCATCGATCAGTAACCCGATCACCCACTCAAGGCTTAGGTTTTGAGTGGGTGTACTTGGTTTCGGCCAGCGCTTTTGGCGGCGTACAGTTGTTTGTCGGCTTGGCCAATTAATTCATGCAGGGTTTCGGCGTTGCTGTCGTCAGCCACGCCGGCACTGACGGTTGTCTTCGGTAAACCGGCCAGTGTTAAGTGAGCGAATTGTGTACGAATTTTCTCGGCGACTTGCACCGCTTGGTCGGCATCGGTTTCTGGGCAAATGAGTAAAAACTCTTCGCCACCCCAACGTCCAAATACGTCGCTATTGCGAATGCAGCCCATCACCGTTTGAGCAAAGGCTTGTAGAATATGGTCGCCTACTTGGTGTCCGTGTGTGTCGTTGACGTTTTTGAAATGATCCAAATCGAAAATCACGACGGATAGGTGTCGTTCATAACGCTTGGCGTGAGCAAAATGATCGGACAGTATTTGGTCAAGATGGTGACGATTAAACACGCCCGTGAGTTTGTCAGTGATCGATACTTCTTCTAATAACGAATTTTTCTCGCGTAAGCGTTGCTCCGCTTGTTCCAATTGATCGTGAGCAATTTGGATAACGCGGTTGAGTGTGCGCAGGCGCTGCAAGTAAATCACCAATAACGTCATGATGAACAGGATAATGGCGGCCGGTAACCACAGTCGACGCACATCAAAATGTTGCGTCATTTCTAATTGCACCCAACGCTGATAAATGTCGGCGTGTTCTTGCGCCGTCATCGACGCCAATGCTTTATCCAATGCGCTTGCCAGCAGTGGCCAGTCGCGGCGAACACCGAAGCTTAAATCGAAGGTATAGGGTGTTTGCCCAGCAATTTTTAAATTGGATAAGCCTTGTGATTTGATGATGTGACTGGCGACCGCTAAGTTTTCGACAAAGTAATCTATTTCACCGCTGGCCAATGCCAATAATCCCGCCTCCGTGTAGGGGTAGCGCTGCACATTCAGATGGGGGTAATACCGAGACATCATCTCATCCGACGCATAACCATCCACGACGCCGGTTTTTTCACCGGCAAGCAGATTCAAGTCAGCGACAAAGTCACGTTCTATTCGAGTCACGACGACAGAAGGGGAGCGTACGTAAGGTGCGGTGAAATTCAGAAACTGACGCCGATCTGGCGTGGACACCGCAGCGGGCAGTAGATCAATATCCCGTCTTTTGGCCGAGTCTAAAATCTCTTGCCAGTCATTAAATGCAACGACCTCGAAGCGGACATTCAGAATATCGGACAGCAGTTTCATATAATCGGCGGCAATGCCCTCAAACGATCCATCAGCGCGCAACATTTCCAGTGGTGGCCACCCGCCCACTTCGGCGGCAAAGCGAATGGTTTTCAAGGATTCGAGAAACTCACGCTCTTCATTGGTTAACGTCAGTGCGTAATTGGTTTGGCCACGAAAAATAAGGCGCTCACGGCCGGACACATCGCGATTTAATAAGTTGAGACGCTGCATTTGACGCACAATAAAATCCACACGTGCCGCATCGAGGTGGCCCAGTTCGAATTGTCGGCGGGCAATCAGTGCTTCAATCGCATCAGCCTCGTATAGCAAGGCGGCTCGACTTTTCTGTTGAGAGTTATATTGCTCAAGAATCAGCTCGACCAATTCCTCTTTGTTATCGAGTGCGTAATGCCAGCCTCGTATGACGGCACGACGAATGGCCGCCACGCGCTCAGGGTTCTGCTGGGCTTCGTCACGGTGCGTAAACAAAATATCGCCATATAAGCTGATGCCAAAATGTTGAGGATAAATAATGTTTACCTCATGCCCCATTTCACGCATGCGAAACGGCTCGTTGCTGGTGTAAATGGAAACGGCATCCACATTGCCAGCAATCAGCTCATCGAGTCGAATACTCCAGTCGGTACGAATCAATTGGCTGCGATGAATCCCTTGCTCCGCCAATAACGCTAAAATATCTAAACCATCAGAATCGTTTTCATAAAATGAAATTCGACGACCCAGCAAGTCTTTAGGGTGACGAACGTGTGAACTCGCCATGGTCATCAGGGCATTCGCGGGCTGCTGCATAATCGCCGCCACCAAAATAATGGGAACTTCGTTGGCCGCATGCAGCAACAATACCGAATCAGAAATGCCATAATGCACCTCTTTATCCAGTACCAAATCAATGATGTTATGGCTCGGATCGCGCTCACGCAGCTCAACGCGTAAGCCTTCGTCGGCGAAAAAGCCTTGCTCTAACGCGGCATAAAACCCGGCAAATTGAAACTGATGACGCCACTTTAATTGGATGACAATCAGCTCATCATCGGCAGCAACGCCATCGCCAGCATGGAGCAACGGTGAGGTACTGAAAAAACAGGCAACAATAGCCAGTACATACGCGATATACCGGACAGCGGTCAGCAAAGACAACACAATGAACGCAACCATCAACAGAAAGGATATCTAAAAAGTAAACCCAAGCGTGGCATCACGCAAGTTATCCACATAAACCAAGCAGAATAGCCTTGGCTTGCATGAGATTTATCAATAAAAAGCAGCATCGCTACCGTTTGATCATATCGTGACAGACAGGCCAATTCAGTACGGAAATACGTCACAAAAATGCACTCTGTATACCATATGGTAGATGCCGTCCACCAATCAACTCTATACCCTTTTTGTCATCGGATATGCCTTTGCGGGTATGCCTAAATAATCAAATAATGATGCAATAAAGGATGGCGATATGAGCAAGATAATACTCAGCTCCGTTCTACTCAGCGTAACACTTGCGCTGGGTGGTTGTGGTGGTTCAAGCGGCGGTTCGTCGGGTTCTGGCGGTACAGTTGACACCGGAGGTACGGGTGGTACAGGTGACACCGGAGGTACGGGTGGTACAGGTGACACCGGAGGTACGGGTGGTACAGGTGACACCGGAGGTACGGGCGGCACAGGCGATACCGGAGGTACGGGCGGCGACAACACCCAATCGGACTCTTCTGCTTTGCAGCTGAAAACACAACCCGTTCGCGGTGGCGTTATTGTCGATTTCGCAACGGTTTCGGGTGCAAGCAACTATGTGGTTTACACCAGTAATTCTAATATTGCTGCTAACAGCCCATCCGCAGGTGGGAGCAGTTCAGCAACTTGTGCACAATCGCCCTGCTTAGTTACAGGGTTAGCAAACGGTGAGCGACTGAACTTACGATTGGCCGCCGTTTCGGGCTCCAACCAGCTGGCAATCAGTTCTCAGCTGGCTGTAGTAGCAGGGGCGATCAATGACACAGGTGAAGCCAGTTGTATCAGCATTACCACTGGCAGTTTCCCTAACGGTATTTCGAGCTGCGACACTTTACCTGCCGGTGCAGCCATTTGGCCCAACAAGGTTGCCGTTGGTATTGATTTGCCTTCAGGCCGCGTAGCTCAGCAAGACGGCAATACAGGCCGTGATGCCAATGCTCAGCTTTTGAAAATAGGTTCGGGTGAAGCAGGTTTTGATTACACCAAACTGGATGGCAGTGGTAATGCCGTCAGTGCAGCGAACACCGCCTTTGAATGCGTGAGAGATAACGTGACTGGCCTGGTTTGGCAAACGAACCGACCCACAAATCCTGCCCAGGATTGGCAAGGTGTTCCGCGCGACTATGAAGCTGCCGCAAGTGGCTCTGACAGCTACAGCCGCTGCGGATTAACCAGCGGCTGGCGTTTACCGACCAAAGCGGAAGCAGAGAGCCTGCTGCAATATAGTCGCACTGGTGTCAGCGCCGATACAGATTTTTTCACTGATCTGGAAGACGGATGGTACTGGACAAGTTCATCGTATCCAGCTGCGTTGTCAGGGCCAGATGCCGGTACGGGTGTTAAGAACGATAGTGTTGGCTCCGACTTCCATCACTGGGTCATCAATTTTACCACGGGTCAGCGTTCCACCTTTGATACCAATGGCACTGGTGCTGCAAGCCAATCTTTGACGATGTACGTCAACGATGCGGCCAACCAATAAGGAGACAAAACATGAAAAAATCGATCTTAGCGATTGGCCTTAGCACCCTATTTGCAACAAAGGCTTTTGCCGTTTGCCAACAAAGTACACCAACTGCCGACTTTTTGCGCTATACCGATGGGGTGGTCATACACAAACCAACTGGTTTGATGTGGCAAGCGTGCAGTGTCGGGCAGGCTTGGAATAGCGCCACTAGGGCATGTGATATGCCCTCTGACTTGGGCGATACCCGTGTGACTTTTGAGGATGCGCTTGCCTATATGGAGTTTGATGGGGATCTCGACCTCGAAGCTATTTTTGGTCCCATACCTCCTAGTCACACTGGCCCTACGACTTTACCCAACCCGCTTGCCGCAGTGAGCCGCTTGGCAGGCTATGACGATTGGCGCATTCCCAACGCGCGGGAAATGCTGTCGTTGTTCGAAACCTGTGCCACGCCGAGCAGTAACGGCAACAGCTATGTGAACAACGTGGTGTTCCCTAATCAGTTTGTTGATGCCAGTAGCTATCAGCACGATATTAATCGTATTGATCCCGACCCTTCGGCGCCAGAGGTTCTTCGCCCTTATGGTATTTATTCGCGGGATGCTGCCACCGTCAACACCCAAGCTGGCCTTTACAACAACAATGCCGTGAAGAACTTTTTCTTTAATACTTTTTTAACGTCCACCTTGGGTGGCCAAAGGCCTAATGCCAGCGAAGAAAGCTTTGCTGAGTTAATTCATGTGGCGCACTTCCACCCGATCAGTGCCGAGGGCAATATTCCAGAGCCTCCCGGGTCTGCTACAATGTACGCACCAGGGCAACGCTTGGGTACGACCAGTCGAGTTGACTACAGCTACGGTGGTACTGGTGTTAACCAATTCCGCATTACACCCCTCGGCAGAAGTAATCCCCTGGACTTAAGTGAAGTAGCCTGTGATGCCCCATCTGGAAACATAAACGATTGCGAACCGCTGGGTAGTAACGCGAATAGCCAACGAGTGGATCTGGGCTTCCGCCTACGCCCGGTGCGAACGGCTCAGCCGGCTGACTACAACCGAGCAGGTTTGATTCAGTAATGTCGAGTATCGGTCACAGAGAACGATTCTATGATCATGACCGATGTTTCACAGGTTAATTGACCTATCTTTGGCCTTGCTCTGCAAGGCCTTTTTTGTTTGCCCAGCGAAGCTGGCAAACCCGTCAGGCTGAAAGAAGCC
>JACUUC010000024.1 GCA_014859445.1 Bacterioplanes sp. | reverse complement strand
TCAGGCTTCTTTCAGCCTGACGGGTTTGCCAGCTTCGCTGGGCAAACAAAAAAGGGGCTATACGCCCCTTTTTTTAATCTAGCTGAATCAATCTTCCGATTCGAAATCAATGGCCATGAAAATAGCCGATTGAGGAAACTGTGCGGGATAGCATATGAAGTACTCAATCTTGTCGTCTTGCGGCCACCAACAAGAAGACGCGCGTGGTACATCACTGTATTGCACACGCTCAATGCAAAACTGCAAATTCATACCGGCGGTTTCAACAAAGAACTCTGTGAATGCAACGGGAAAACCGTCTACTGACGTATCCAGTTTGTTTTCTGCATCCAGTCCTTTGAGCTTGGCTTCCCATGCTGCATCATGCGTACATTCAATCAAAAAATCCGCTAAATACCGGGTGTGCCATTTTTTCAAAATTCGTGCGTTTGCCATATTTTTTCTCAACTACCAAGGTAAAGACTGTCCATTCGAGTGCCAAAAACCGCCCGACGTGTCCAGTGTTAATTCATCGATACGTGCCGCCAAACCTGAAGCCGCTTCCGCTGGGCTAATATCACCCGCAAACCCAACCATGCGCGTTTGTACAAATCCAGGGTGCAATACGGCAACAGCCACGCCGTGTGGCTTTAAATCGACCGCCAAGCTTTTGCTGACAGCATTCAGTCCCGCCTTTGAAGCGCGATAACCATAATATGCACCCGAACCGTTATCACTGATTGATCCCATGCGACTGGTGATATTAATCACCTTACTACCGGATGTCAGCAATGGTAACACGGCCTGTGTCAGCAACAACGGCGCCAATGTATTCAACTCAAACTGTTCGCGAATACGATCAACGTCCATATCCGCCAGCGTTTCGTTATGAAATACACCCGCATTGTTAATCAACACATCAATGGGTCCATCGAGTAGCATCTCAAGTAGACTTGGGATACTGGCGATCGCTGCGTCATCAGCCACATCAATACCACTGATGACCTGATCGGCCAGATCTTCAATTTCATCATTGCTGGTACGACAAATGGCCGTCACTTGATCGCCACGTGCCGCGAACAGCTTTGCCAATTCAAAACCAATTCCACGATTGGCACCGGTAATAACGATATTTGCCATGCCCATCTCCACTGACTGTTCACTATGCAATGTACAACGACGCGGATGGTATCCTATTTCAACACAAAACATAACCGTCATCGCGTGTCATGCGGCAATAGATTCCATTCACTCGACAGCATAAACAATCAACCCCGCAGAGCGGGGTTGATTGTTTATGACTAAGCAGCGATTTGTTCTGTTAATAATTTTAACCGTTTGTGCTGCATCTTAAGTGCGTATTCCAATTCTTTGTAATGCGTACGAAGAGCGGCATTTTGCCACTTTGCTTCCAACGTTCGCTTCGCTTCTTGGTACTTACCACTTTGCAACTCTGTCCATTGCGCTAAATTATCACGAAACTGCTCATACTCACGTTCTAAAATATCAGACCACTGCTCCGCTTGCTGCGACTTAAGCAAACGAGCTTGAGCACGTTTAAACTGCATTTGATTTTTGGCACGTTGAATTTTGAAATTCGACACAGTCTTTAAATTAGAAGCCAAACCCACCCAGGAACAGGATTTAATCAACCATTTGGTCGGATCCCATTGCCACCATTTGATGCCATTACGATAATCATTTTGAAAAATGTGATGGTAGTTATGATACCCCTCACCAAAAGTCAAAAAAGCAAAGAAATGATTATCACGCGCGGTATTTTCATCCGTGTAAGGTTGAGATCCCCACTTGTGCGCAATGGAATTAATGAAGAAGGTAAAGTGATGCGTGGTCACAATACGCAGAATACCCGCCAACAAAACCATACCCCAGATATCGCCAAAGATAAGACCAAGCGCGACCGGAATGGCGATGTTCATACCCACTGCAATCCAGTTGTAATATTTGTACTGCCACATCACGATGGGGTCTTTCATCAGGTTTTTGACGTTATCAAAATTGATGTCACTACTCTTGTAGTTACGAACCATCCAACCCATGTGCGAAAACCACAAACCGCGCTTAGCGGAGTATGGATCTAAATCGACATCATCAACATGACGATGATGAACACGATGACCGGAACACCAATGCAGTACCGTGTTTTGCAAAGCCATCGCGCCAAACAAAGCAAACCAAAGACGTAAGCTCCAATGTGCTTGATAGGCATTGTGCGACCACAAGCGGTGATAACCTGCCGTGATTGCCAACTCGGTTAACGACGTTAATACGATGTAGGCAACCACCGCCGCCAAGGTATAACCATAACTAAAGCCATACCAAGGAACTACGGTCAGTGCCAATAAGCCCGTCACACTAAACAAGATGGCGGGAACCCAATTGATAGGAGCCTGCTTCGCCATCGTCGATTGAGAATATTCGCTCATAAATCTCGCTTTATTTCGTTACTGAACTGAACACATCATACCTGACCCGCCAGCGATACAGAATATTAAGCGGGTCGATATCTTGAGTTACGTCAGAATTTACATCGAATCGTCATAATCTGGCCCGACAGGACTCGTTCCCATAACAACAAAACCCAACTGGCACAAAAAAGCCGCGCTTAGCGCGGCTTTCATTCAGACTGGTCGCATTAGCCACCAAAGTCGTCCAGCATGATGTTTTCAGGCTCTACACCCAAATTTAACAACATGGTTGTTACTGACTGGTTCATGATTGGAGGCCCACACATATAGAACTCACAATCTTCTGGGGCTGGATGATCCTTCAAGTATTGCTCATACAATACATTATGGATAAAGCCAGTCAAACCCGTCCAGTTATCTTCTGGTTGTGGCTCAGACATCGCCACATGCCAAGTAAAGTTATCATTCTCAGCAGCCAGTTGATCGTATTCATCTTGATAGAACAACTCGCGCAAAGAACGAGCACCGTACCAGAAACTGATCTTACGCTTAGAGTTCAAACGCTTCAGCAAATCGAAGATGTGTGAACGCATAGGCGCCATACCCGCACCACCGCCGATGAACACCATTTCGGCGTCGGTGTCGCGCGCAAAAAACTCACCGAATGGACCATACACAGTCACTTTATCGCCGGGTTTCAAGTTGAACACGTAAGACGACATGATGCCTGGGTTGATACCTTTCGTACCTGGTGGTGGTGTTGCAATACGAATATTGAACTTCACCAAACCGCGCTCTTCAGGGTAGTTAGCCATCGAGTACGCACGAATCGTGTCTTCTTTGTTGACGGCTTTCAGGTCAAATAAGTTAAAACGATCCCAATCGCCACGATACTCTTCTTCAATATCAAAGTCAGAGAAATTGATTTCGTAAGGAGGACATTCTAACTGTACGTAACCACCGGCACGGAAATCCACGTTCTCGCCTTCAGGCAACTTCAACGTCAACTCTTTAATGAACGTCGCTACGTTAGGATTAGAAACAACGGTGGTTTCCCATTTCTTAACGCCGAAGACTTCTTCCGGTACCTCAACAACCATGTCCTGCTTAACAGGCACTTGGCACGATAAACGCCAGCCTTCGCGTGCTTCACCCTTGGTAAAATGCGACTCTTCCGTTGGCAGCATAGAGCCGCCACCTTCTTTCACAATGCATTTACACTGAGCACACGTACCACCACCACCACAAGCCGAAGACAAGAAGATGTTGTTGGCCGCCAAGGTGTTCAACAGTTTACCACCGGCTTCGGTTTCAACCGTTTTCTCACCGTTAACTTCAATTTTTACGTTACCAGAGCTCACTAGCTTGGCACGGGCAGAAAGAATGATGGCCACCAGTGATAATACAATCACGGTGAACATCACCACGCCCAAAATAATCTCTAAATCCACAATCATGTCTCCTTAGAGTGATACGCCAGAAAAGGACATAAAGCCCAGTGACATTAAACCAACGGTCATGAAGGTAATACCCAAACCTTCCAAACCAGCAGGCACATCACTGTACTTCAACTTTTCACGAATACCGGCCAATGCGGTAATGGCCAACGCCCAGCCAATACCTGCACCCACGCCATAAACGACACTTTCACCAAAGTTGTAATCACGCTCAACCATGAACAGAGATGCACCCATGATGGCGCAGTTCACGGTAATCAAGGGTAAAAAGACACCCAATGCGTTGTACAACGCTGGAAAGAACTTATCCAATACCATCTCTAAGATCTGTACCATCGCCGCAATCACGCCGATGTAAGTCAATAAGCCCAAAAAGCTCAAATCAACCGAGGCCAAATCTTCGCTCACCCACACCAATGCACCTTCTTTTAATACATAGGTATAAATCAGGTTGTTTACCGGTACAGTAATCAATAGCACCACGATAACCGCGACACCCAAACCAAAAGAAGTCTGAATTTTTTTAGAGATCGCGAGGAACGTACACATCCCTAAGAAGAACGCCAACGCCATGTTTTCAACGAAAACGGCCTTTACGAACAAGCTGATATAATGTTCCATTAGTGACCTCCAGAATTCACAGTATTCGGTTGAATTTTGAAGTCAGCCGCTTCAACTTGATCTGTCTTCCAAGAGCGCAATGCCCAGATGAACAAACCGATAATGAAGAACGCTGAAGGGGGTAACAACAACATGCCGTTGGTTTGATACCAACCACCATCTTGAACAAGTGGCAGAATTTCATAACCCAACAATTTGCCTGCACCAAACAGCTCACGAATAGACGCAACCACAATCAAAACAATGGAATAGCCTAAACCATTACCAATACCATCAAAAAAGCTCGGTACTGGGCCATTTTTCATCGCATAGGCTTCCGCACGCCCCATCACGATACAGTTAGTAATGATCAAACCAACGAATACCGACAGCTGCTTACTGGTTTCGTAAGCATAGGCTTTCAGAATCTGGTCAACCACGATCACCAACGAGGCAATGATGATCATTTGCACAATAATACGAATATTATTTGGAATGTGATTGCGAATAATGGATACGCCAACGTTTGAGAAGGCTACTACCGCAATTACCGCAATACACATCACCAGCGTCACTTGCAAGCTGGTCGTTACCGCCAATGCCGAACAAATACCTAAGATTTGCAGCGCAATGGGGTTCTTATTAAATAACGGATCCGTTAATGCCGTTTTAATTGCTGACATTATATTTCCCCATGTTTCAAGTTAGCCAAGAATGGGCCAAATGCATTGTCACCCACCCAGAAGCGAACCAAGTTGTTAACACCACGAGCCGTCAAAGTAGCGCCACTCAACCCATCAATACGATGTGCATCATCACGAGGCGCTTCGCCTTTGATCACTTCAATAGCCAACTCGCCACTGTCGTTATTTAAGCGCTTGCCAATCCACTTTTCCTTCCAGTTTGGATTGTCTACTTCACCACCCAAACCAGGGGTTTCGGCGTGCGCATAAAAACCAAAACCAGCTACGGTATTTAAGTCATTTTCCAAGGCGATAAAGCCATACAAGGTCGACCACAAACCATAGCCATGAACTGGCATTACGATGGTTTTCAATACGTCATCCTCATACACCATGAAGACTTCCGCAAAGTGCTCCAAACGACGGATACTGGCGATGTCGGTGCTACTATCTAAGCGCTGAGACAAGGCTGGCAATTTTGCCGCTTTGATTTGATCGTACGCTTCTGGATTTAAACCCGCTGCACGGATTTGAGCCAATTCGTCGTCGTTCGCAAAACGGCCTTCGGCCAGATTCACAAGACGTGGAGAAATTTGCTCAAACAACTCGGCGGTATTTGCACCAGGCTGCCATAAACCCGCCGCAACCAAGATGTTACGGCGCTTATCTTCTTCTTTATTCGCAATTTGCAACGGTTTGAGTGATACCGCAGCACCAGCCACGATGATCGAACACACCAAACACAGTAAAACCGCGACTAACAGAGTTTTTTGAATGCTGTCGTTATTGGCTGACACGTGCAATCCTCCGTTTGATATTGGCTTGAACCACAAAGTGGTCAATTAAAGGTGAAAACAAGTTCGCAAACAGAATGGCCAACATCATGCCCTCAGGGAAAGCAGGGTTAACGACTCGAATCATTACCACCATCAAACCAATCAGAGCACCAAAAATAAATTTACCGGTGTTGGTCATAGAGGCTGACACAGGATCGGTAGCCATGAAAATCATACCAAAGGCAAAACCACCCAACACCAGGTGCCAGTACCATGGCAATGCAAATAATGGGTTGGTGTCGGAACCAATGCCGTTAAACAGCAAGGACGTTGCGACCATCCCCAAAAACACACCCAACACGATGCGCCATGAGGCGATGCCCATCACCAACAGCACCGCACCACCCAACAAAATGGCGAGGGTACTGGTTTCACCCATGGAGCCTTGAATCGTACCCAAAAAGGCATCCATCCAGCTAATGCCACTGGCTTCGATTTGCGCCACACCACCTTCATAGGCGTTGCTCAATGCCGTTGCACCAGAGAAACCATCGACCGCAGTCCATACGGAATCACCGGAGATTTCAGCTGGGTACGCAAAGAACAGGAAAGCACGGCCGGTTAATGCTGGATTTAAGAAGTTTTTGCCGGTACCGCCAAAAATTTCTTTACCAATCACCACACCAAAGGTGATGCCCAACGCCACTTGCCACAAAGGAATGCTGGCAGGCAGAATCAACGCAAACAGAACCGATGTCACGAAGAAACCTTCGTTCACCTCGTGCTTACGCACCGTCGCAAACAACACTTCCCAGAAACCACCGACAATGAATGTCACGGCGTAAACCGGTAGGAAATAAGCAGCACCAAATACAATGTTGTCCCAAATACTGGCTGCATTGTGGGCGCTACCGCCTAATAAATGAATCAACACCATACGCCAGTCTTCAATGGCAGTACCGGTACCGGCTTCTAACGCCAAGTTGGCTTGCAAACCGATGTTGTACATACCAAAAAACATGGCAGGAAAGGTACACATCCAGACCGTGATCATGATGCGTTTTAAGTCGATACCATCACGCACGTGTGCTGTGTTATTGGTAACAGACGGCGGTGAGTACAAACCCGTATCAACTGCTTCATACAGCGGATACATTTTTTGGTACTTACCACCTTTTTCAAAGCTAGGAGCGAGTTTATCTAATAATGCACGTAACATGATTAACCTTCCGCCTCGATGGTAGTGAGATTTTTGCGCAAGATTGGACCGTATTCGTACTTACCAGGGCACACAAAGGTACACAAAGCTAAGTCTTCTTCGTCCAGTTCGAGCGCACCTAGGGCAATGGCGGTATCCATGTCTTTTACAATCAACGCACGCAATAACTGCGTTGGTAAAATATCAAGTGGCATCACTCGCTCATAGGCACCCACAGGAACCATGGCACGTTCACTACCATTGGTCGTCGTCGTAAAGTTGAACACCTTGTTCATCAACTTCGACACATAAATCGGCATAACTGAGAAGCGATCCACACCGGCACGCACGTAATGCAACATAGGACGGTCACGACCCTCCAGCAGCACCGATACTTGATTGTGGAAACGACCCAAAAAGGCTTCGTCGCCTGCGGCAGTACGACCACCGAACACCGAACCAGAGATCAGGCGGTTTTCACCGTCGGCCAATTCGTTAGCAACCAACTGGGTTAAACTCGCCCCCACAGGAACACGCACCAAACGTGGCTTGTTCACTTGTGGACCGGCTAAGGCAATCACGCGCTCGCTGTACAATTCACCCGTTAGGAATAAATGACCAATGGCGATCACATCTTGATAGCCCACGGTCCAGACAACACGACTGGCACTCACTGGCATCAAGTGATGGATATGCGTACCTGACAATCCCGCTGGGTGTGGACCGGCAAACTCTTCCGTTTGCTCGACATTCGCCGTTGGAATATTGGCACCCGGTGCTTTGGCAACAAACAACGGACCATTGGTCAGTTGCTTTAATACTTGCAAACCGGCCTTATAGTTTTCCGTTTGCTCATTGATGACCAACGCAGGATCGGCTGCTAATGGATTCGTATCCATCGAGTTAACAAAAATCGCTGCGGGGCGTGAGCCTAAGGCTGGCACTCGAGAAAATGGACGTGTACGTAATGCCGTCCACAAGCCCGACTGCACCAAATTGGACTCCACATCATCGGAAGACAATGCGCTCAATTGTTGGGCAGAATACGACTGAAAGGTTTCTTGCTCGTCGCCATCCACAGAGATCACGACCGACAAAAACACACGACGCTCTCCGCGGTTAATCGCTTTCACGATTCCCGCTGCCGGAGCCGTGTATTGAACACCTTCGACTTTTTTATCGGTAAATAGTACTTGGCCTTTTTTGACTCGATCACCGACTTGAACCAGCATGGTAGGCTTCATGCCCACATAGTCAGCACCCAACAAAGCCACTTCCGTTACCTTGTTAGATTGACCAATCGCTTGCTCAGGATTGCCGGTAATTGGTAAGTCGAGACCCTTCTTAATATTGATCATACGCCTCGCCTAATCACAGTTGCCTCAAGCTTTGCCACATCATCATAGCCGAACACAAAATGTTATACAAAAGATATACAACAGATTGAGAAAGCACCATTCAGATCGGTCAATCGCTTGGACTCATTTCCTAAAGTTTAAAATCGCGCTAAGTATAATGGCCGAACTGCGAATAATCCACCGAGTCAGGCCGTAAATGCCTTACCCTTTTGGCGTAGAACTCAAGCAGTTCTCATACCGCTAATCAGTTGAACAAAAAAAAGCCGTTGTGTGATCAACGGCCTTTTTCGGCTAATTACCCACGCGCAGGAAAGGTGGGGTATTCAACACCACAGACTTGCTGCGCAATACGAACCACCTGACGGCTGTAACCGTATTCGTTATCGTACCAAACGTACAAGTTAACGCGGTTGCCATTCACAATAGTGGCTTTCGCATCAACGATACCGGCGTGGCTATTGCCGACAAAATCGGTTGATACCACTTCTGGGGAATTAACCCAATCGATTTGCTTATGCACGTCGGAGTGCAATGAACGCTCGCGCAAGAACTCGTTCACTTCTTCTGTCGTTGTTTCACGCTTTAAATTCAACGACAAAATAGCCATCGACACGTTTGGCGTTGGCACACGAATCGCGTTACCAGACAGCTTACCTTTCAGTTCTGGCAGCGCTTTTGCAACGGCCGAGGCTGCACCAGTTTCGGTAATGACCATGTTCAATGGCGCAGAACGTCCACGACGATCACCGCTGTGGTAGTTATCAATCAAGTTCTGATCGTTGGTGTACGAGTGAACGGTCTCAACATGACCATTCTCGATGCCGTATTCATCGTTCATTACTTTCAATACGGGGGTAATGGCATTGGTGGTGCAAGAAGCGGCAGACAAAATGTTATCGTCGGCCGTGATATCACCGTGATTGATACCGTATACGATGTTTTTCAACTCGCCTTTACCTGGTGCAGTTAACAACACGCGAGATGTACCTTTGGCTTCTAAGTGCTGAGCCAAACCAGCCTGATCACGCCAAACGCCGGTGTTATCAATCACCAACGCGTTTTTAATGCCGTACTGGGTGTAATCGATGTCCGCCGGGTTATTGGCGTAGATCACCTTGATGTAGTTACCGTTCGCAATCAATGCTTCGTTTTCTGCATCGATGGTCAAGGTGCCACGGAATGTGCCGTGCACAGAGTCGCGACGTAACAAGCTGGCACGTTTCACTAGGTCATCGCCTTTACCGCGACGAACCACGATCGCGCGCAAACGCAAACCGTTACCACCACCTGATTTTTCAATCAGAATGCGAGCCAGCAAGCGACCGATACGACCGAAGCCGTACAACACCACATCACGCTCTTCGCCTTCGGCCGGATTAACACCGCGCACATCAGCCATTTCTTCGGCAACGAATTCCGCCAATGAACGACCATTGCCTTCATTGCGGAATTTCAACGCGATCTTGCCCAAATCAAGGTGAGCGCGCGCTACGTCCAACTCGCTCAATACCTGTAAGATTGAGAAGGTGTCATGAACCGACAACTCTTGCTTTTCCATATGACGCACAAAACGGTGCGCTTTCAGCAAATCGATTACCGAACGATTGATAATCGGGCGACCGTACAGAGAGGTAATGATATTTTTCTTACGGTACAAACTACCGATTAAAGGAATCATGGATTCCGCGATGGTTTCACGATCCATCCAATCCTGTAAACAGGCGTCACGCTTGTCTTGGCTCACAAAGTCACCCTTTCCAGTTACATTAAAATGGCAAAATTAGGGCGCATATTATGCCCACAACTGGCATTAAGCACAACGAAAAAGGGGTTTCTTGGCGCGTTTCACGGCGTACTGCCGAATAACACCAAGGCCGATGTGATCGTGATTTTTTCATGCGTTTCTCGCATTCTTGGTTGCTAAGACATCCTCAGCCATTACACTAAGCGCCTTTCTTTTTGCTTAACGTGTTTGCTCAATACGGAGCTGTGATGCTGAGTCTGCTGCAACTTGAACTTCCAAACCTAGCCGCCGAACGACGTTTTTGGGGGAATTTGACCGGCGCAAGCCAAGCCTTAGCCATTGCCGAAGCCGCTCAACAGCACCCGAGCTTAACCTTAGTCGTTACCACTGACACAGCCAGTGCTATGCGCCTCGAAGAGGAAATTCGCTTTTTTGCCAACGACCTGACGGTCTTGCACTTCCCAGACTGGGAAACGCTGGCTTACGATATTTTTTCACCGCACCAAGACATTGTTTCACAGCGCATTGCCACACTCAGTCAGCTGCGAGACCTGCAACAAGGCGTATTGATTTTACCCGTTAGCACGCTATTGCATCGCCTTCCTCCGGCACAGTTTTACACCGGTCAAAGTTTTGTGCTGGACATTGGCCAACGCTTCATCATTGATGACTATCGACATCAACTTGAAGCCGCAGGCTACCACTGCGTGGATACCGTGTATGAACACGGCGAATTTGCACTGCGTGGCGCCATCATGGATATTTTTCCGATGGGGCAAGAAACCCCCTTTCGCATCGAATTGTTTGATGATGAAATCGAAACCCTAAGAACATTCGATCCCGATACACAGCGCACTATTGACAAAATCGAACAGGTTCGCATCTTACCTGCCCGCGAGTTTCCACTCGACAAACAAGCCATACGCACATTCAAAGCACGTTGGTTTGATTTCTTTGAACACGACCCCAAAGCCTGCCCACTCTATACCGACATTGTTAACGGCATCGCGCCTGCCGGTATTGAGTATTATTTGCCCTTATTTTTTGCCGATGAATTGGGCGATCTGTTTGACCATCTGCCACGCAAAACACTGGTCATTCATGATGCGGCCTTAGAACTGGCAAGCCAACACTTCCGCAACGACGTCCAGGAGCGTTACGAAAGCCGCCGCCATGATCGCATGCGACCAATCGTGCCGCCGGCCCATTTGTTCCTCAATACCGAGCACGTCTTTGCGGCACTCAATCAATACCCGCGCATTCAATGGCATGCCGACCAACTACCAGAACGTGCTGGCTCTCGTTCGTTTGCCACCGCGGTCATTGACGACATCAGTGTGGATTCTCGGCTAGAGCAGCCGCTGCAACGCTTGCAAGAATGGCTAAAGAACAACCGTCATCAACGTATTTTATTTTGTGCCGAGTCGGCTGGTCGGCGCGAAGCCCTAAAAGATCTGTTACGCCGAATCGACGTTCATCCCGAAGAAACCAACAGCTGGCAAGACTTTATCCAGCAAGACACTGCGCTAGCGATTACGATTGGTCCTATTGAGCACAGCGTGCACTTGCTGTCTGAAAACGTCACCTTAATCACCGAGAACCAACTATTCGGCCAGCAAGTTCGTCAAAGTCGTCGCCGCAGCAAACAAAAAACCGACAACGACTTAATCATTAAAGACTTATCCGAATTGCAACACGGCGCTCCGGTTGTGCATTTCGATCATGGTGTTGGCCGCTACATGGGACTGGAAACGCTGGAAGCCGGTGGCCAGGTGAACGAATTTCTGATGTTGGAATACGCGGCCGGCGCCAAATTGTACGTTCCAGTTTCGGCACTGCATCTCATTTCTCGTTATGGTGGCGGCGAGCAAGACAATGCCCCACTGAACAAACTGGGCAGTGACAAGTGGGCCACGGCCAAGCGCAAAGCCGCCGAAAAAATACGCGATACGGCGGCTGAACTGCTCGATATATATGCCCGACGACAAGCGCGCAAAGGCTTTGCCTTTAATCAACCCGATGACGACTACACACGCTTTGCCGCTGGTTTTCCCTTTGAAGAAACGCCCGACCAACAAACCGCCATTGATGCCGTTATCAACGACATGTGTTCGGCGCAACCCATGGATCGCCTAGTGTGTGGTGATGTGGGCTTTGGCAAGACCGAGGTGGCCATGCGCGCGGCTTTTTTGGCCGTACAAAGTGGCAAACAGGTGGCGGTATTAGTACCCACCACCTTACTCGCACAACAGCATTACCAAAATTTTTCGGATCGTTTTGCTGAATGGCCAGTCAACGTCGATGTGCTATCACGCTTTAATTCCGCCAAAGAAACACAAGCCGCCCTAGACAGCATGCTTGATGGCAAAACCGACATTGTGGTGGGCACTCACAAACTGCTGCAAAAAGACATTCGCTTTGACCACTTAGGCTTACTCATCATTGACGAAGAACACCGTTTTGGTGTGCAACAAAAAGAACGCATTAAGGCATTGCGTGCCGATGTCGACATTCTCACGCTCACCGCTACCCCCATTCCTCGGACATTAAATATGGCCATGGCCAGTATGCGTGATCTGTCCATCATCGCCACACCGCCGGCAAAACGCCTCAGTGTCAAAACGTTTGTGCGCGAACACGACCAACCCACCGTCAAAGAAGCCATGCTGCGTGAGATATTGCGTGGCGGACAGGTGTACTATTTACACAACGAAGTAAAAACCATCGAGAAAGTCGCTCACGACCTAGCCAGTCTTGTCGGTGAAGCCCGCATTGGCGTTGCCCACGGACAAATGTCCGAACGCGAATTAGAACGCGTCATGAGTGACTTTTATCACAAGCGCTTTAACGTTCTCGTTTGTACCACCATCATTGAAACCGGCATCGACATTCCATCGGCCAACACCATCATTATTGATCGTGCTGACAAATTCGGCTTGGCGCAGTTGCATCAGTTACGCGGTCGGGTTGGCCGATCGCACCACCAAGCGTATGCCTATTTACTAACACCCCATGCCAAACAATTGACCAAAGATGCGGAAAAGCGTTTGGACGCTATCGCTGCCTCGCAAGATTTGGGCGCCGGTTTTATGCTCGCCACCCACGACTTAGAAATTCGCGGTGCCGGTGAGCTGCTCGGCGAAGAACAAAGTGGGCAAATAGAAACCATTGGTTTCACCCTGTATATGGAAATGCTAGAACAAGCGGTAAAAGCCATGCGTTCCGGCAAAACACCCGACGTCGAACTCACTCTGCATCACGGTGCCGAAGTGAATCTTCACCTGCCCGCGCTGATTCCGGCCGACTACTTACCCGACGTCAATACGCGCTTAACCCTGTACAAACGGATTGCCAGTGCCACCAGCAACGCCCAATTACGCGACTTACAAATTGAGATGATCGACCGCTTTGGCTTACTGCCCGACGCCACCAAAAACTTATTCCAACAAACGCAACTCAAACTGCAATTACAACCCATGGGTATCAGTAAGTTGGATGTGGGAGCCGAGCATGGCCGTATTGAATTCACGGCAGACACTCCAATCGATCCCTTCACCTTGGTCAAATTGGTACAAACCAAGCCCAAGTCGTTCCGTTTGGAAGGTGGCAACCGCTTGCGTTTCACCTTCAATATGGCCACTATCGAGCAACGTTTTCGCGTCATCGAAAACGTGTTAACCGATTTGCAAAAGGATATCCGCTCGTGAAGCGCTTCTTCTGTCTGATTATTGCTAGTTGCTTACCGCTCACGGCATTCAGTACACCGTGGTATCGCATTGAAATGATGCTCGTGCATTACAGTGACCATGCCAACATTGAGCGTGAAACGTGGCCACTGGCACTCGACCCCATGCAAACGCAACCCGTAGATCAAGCCATCACGCAATTGGATTGGTGGCACATACCGCCAGAAAGCCTCACGATATGGAATGGCTTTGGTGCATGGCCATTACCTCAAGCAACATGGCCGACACCACTTAGCACATTGGAAACCCTCACGTTGGTCGATCAAGCGAACCGTATTAATCGCCGTAACGACATGCAAGTGATTTGGCATCAAGCATGGATTGAGCCCATACAAGAAGAACAACACGCCATCATTCATACCTTGCGAATTCAACCAGCGGGCTTACCCGACCTCGATGTGCAAGGCAATATACGCTTTTATCTCAGTCGCTTTTTACACATACAAACACAGCTTACGGTGCAACATTATCAAGCCATGCCATCCCCCATTGCGCTGAACAATCGCCACTACATGAGTCACGAAGAGCAAGAAACCACCTCGCTGCTGCAACATCCAGAAGCCCGATTATCTCCGCTAGAATATCCCATTCGAGTACCACTGCGGGCCGCACAAATTGATCAAAGCCGACGCATGCGCAGCGGTGAGTTGCATTACATTGATCATCCGATGTTGGGCATTGTGGTACGCATCACCCCCATCGAAAACTGGCAAGACATTGATCGCCAGCCATAGGCTGGCAACATACCTTACTGCGTTAGCCCCAATGCGCGGCGTAATTGCGCATCACTGAACATGTGCTGCCATATCTTATCGAGGGTTTCGTTCACCCATTCCTGGTTGTAACTTTGAATCGGTGAAGCCGCTAATGAGCGCTTTTCCATCACCTGGTAGGGTTTACTGAATTGCGAATCTTGATCGATGACTTGCACCTGAAATGCCATTTGAATCTGACATTCATTCACAATCATGCCTTCATTACATTGATACAAAAACTCATTAATGGTCAATTGCACACGCAGCGGAGGCAATGGACTCTCGGCACCAAACCCTAATTGTTTTAACGAGTCTTGCAATCGAGCAGTTAACACTCGATCCAATGGTTGCTCAGACAGCAACGGGGAATTTTCCGGCAAACGACCACCACGATGCCCTAACCAATCCGGAGAGACGGTACGATTGTCAACAACCCGTACTAAGGCATCCCGTTGAATCGAAGCCTGTGCTGGCGCAATCGCTAATTGCTCATTCAGTTGAATGGTTTGTGATGACATCACGCAACCCGTGCTGAACACGATAGCAGCAGCGAATATAAGCGGTTTAATCATGAGGTATGTCCTTTTCTGCTCGTTTGAATACCCATTGACGGGAATCCGATGATTCTTCACTAAAACGGTAACCCGCGTCGGTAAATTCTTTTAACCCATCCGCACGATCCAAGCGTTGCTTGACCACGAATGCAGCCATCATGCCGCGTGCCTTTTTTGCATAAAAGCTGATGATCTTGTACTGACCATTTTTTTCGTCTTTGAAAATCGGCGTCACCAAGTTGGCCTGTAAAGCCGACGTCTGCACCGATTTAAAATACTCATTTGAGGCCAAGTTAACAACGGTATTCGTCGCGTGATCTTGCAATGTTTGATTCAGTGCCTGAGTGATTCGATCGCCCCAAAACTGATATAAGTTAGCACCTCGAACATTACTCAGTTTGGTGCCCATTTCCAACCGATAAGGTTGAATCAAATCCAATGGTCGTAACACACCATACAGACCACTTAAGATGCGAACATGCTGCTGGGCGAATTGCAAATCGTCCTCATCAAAACGCTCCGCTTGCAGTCCGGTATACACATCCCCTTTAAACGCCAATAACGCCGCCTTGGCATTGTCTGGGGTAAAAGGCATCTGCCATTGCTGAAAACGGTCGGCATTTAAATTCGCCAATGCTGGACTCAATTTCATTAATGACGCAATTTGATCCGGTGCCATTTGCTTGAGGACATCGATCAAATCCGCCGATTGTTCTAGCAAACTCGGCATGGAATACGACGTTGTCGTCGCTGGCGTTTCAAAATCCAGCGTTTTTGCTGGCGACAGCAGTGTTAACATGGCCTATTTATCCTTCACATTGCAATAAGTGCTCTATCATAACGGGACTCACGCCATGACCCAACCACCGTCGCCACTCACCGTCCACTTAACTGAGGATTATCTGGCAATCACATTCAACGACGACCAACGTGCGCTCAGCTCGGCGGTCTTAAATGGCGGCTGGTGTTCCATTCGTAGCGCCTTGAACGCACGCGTTCCTCTCACCAGCGCCAGCGACTTACCAGACCCAGCCGTCAGCTTACAACAACACGCACAGCAACTGGCATTACCCACCCCATGCCTAGGCATGATGACGGCGGCATCCATGCGTTCTTGTGTCGAACAACACCATCACTGTCCCCAAACACAGTTGAGCGTTCGCTGCTGGGTGACTAGCGGTCTCAGTAATGCACGCCGCTGCGGAGACCCCGCCGATGAGCAAGCACAGATTGGAACCATTAATATTTGGTTATGGTGTTCTGTGCCATTAAGCAACAGCGCGATGGTAGAAGCACTCATGCTGGTGACCGAAGCGAAGGCCACAGCCTTACTCGAAGCCAATATTCTTAGCCCCATTTCACAGCAACCGGCCAGCGGCACCGGTACGGACAGTCATGCCATCGTTTGCGCAATCGCAAAACCCACACAACACACTCATACGTATTGCGGAAAACACACACGCTTAGGTGAACTGATCGGTCGTACAGCACTAATGGCATGCCAAGACAGCATTCAATACTGTCTTCGAGCGATGAACCAGCAATCGGCAACGTCAAGGCCAATGTCAACATGACGCCGAGGAACTGACTCTAGTGGCAAGAGCCAAGGGCGCTAATGCCAATGAACCACGATCATGCATTTGCCACACTGACTGCGAATATTGCACACCCTCCAATGAGGGATGCGTTGGCTGATAACAATAATCCACAGTGCAGAGAGACAACGATGAAAAAAGACATTCAAGGTATCGGGTTGGGTATGGCCAGCCGTTTTGCAGGCAGTGAGTGGGCCGAAAAATGGGGACTACGTCATCCGGTTGAAAAATTGGCGTACCGCTCCACCAAATTGGGCTTCAAATTGGTTGGACAACTGCAACAAAAGCAAAGCCAAAAAAAGGCGACCGACAACACACCGCCAAAACCCGCGGCCTTGTTGTTTGATGTATCCCTCACCGAAGAACAACAAATGATCGCCGACAGCCTGCGTGTATTTGCCGGTGATGAATTACGCCCAGCCGCACACGACGCCGACGAACAATTGCACATACCCGATACATTGCTACGCAGCAGTATGGACATGGGTCTTAATGAATTTGCCGTACCCGAAAGCTATGGCGGGAGTGCCAGCCAACTCAGCCCACTGAATAGCGTCATCATTGCCGAACAACTGGGCTGGGGCGACTTCTCATTAGCGTATGCCTTATTGGCTCCGGTTGCCGTTGCTAATGCCATTGCGCGTTGGGGTTCGGAAGCACAAAAGCAGGCGCTATTACCGGCCTATTTAACCGGCGAGCCAATGCGCAGTGCCATTGCTATACAAGAACCTCAGCCACTATTTTCCAGCCAGTCGCTACGCACCGAAGCCAAACGTACGCGTAAGGGCTTTGTTCTGAACGGTGAAAAATCCTTAGTGCCTTTTGCAGGACACGCCGACTACTACTTAATTGCTGCTCAATACAACAAGAGCATGCGCTTATTTATCGTGCCCCATAACAGCAAGGGCGTTTCATGGCAGGACGAACCGGCGATGGGCTTACGGGCGGTGGGCACTGGACGACTGACGCTCAACAACGTATCACTGCCCGCCAATGCGTTGCTTGGTGAACAAGAAACCCCGTTCGATAGCGCTGTGTTTTTCGCACTAGGCCAACTGCACAGTGGCGCCATCGCCGTTGGCACCGCACAAGCGGCGTTGGATTACTTAATCCCCTACTGTAACGAGCGCGTGGCCTTTGGCGAGCCCATCAGTCATCGTCAATCGGTGGCCTTCATCCTCGCCAATATTGCCATCGAGTTGGAATCCATGCGACTGATGATTTGGCGTGCTGCGGCGCTGGCGGAACATGGACAACCCTTCCAACGTGAAGCCTATCTGGCCCACGTTTTGTGTGCCGAAAAAGCCATGGAAATTGGCACACAAGCGGTGCAACTACTGGGTGGCCACGGCTTTACCAAAGAACATCCGGCCGAGCGCTGGTATCGCGATCTACGCGCTTTAGCGTCTTTACACAGCGGCTTACACGCTTAACCATTGGGGAGTGTTGTTATGATTTATCTAGAAACACCAAGAAAATTCCGCCCATTGATTCACCAAGCCAAGCAAGTTGCTGCGCATGTGTTTCGACCCATATCGCGTAAATACGATCGAGCCGAACACGACTATCCGGTGGAGCTGGACATGCTTGCTGCCATTATGGATGGCATGAACGATGGCACCATGGGAGAAGGCGCAGGCGCTGGCAAATTATCGCAAGAGCGCAAGCACCACGACGGCAATGCCAACAGCACCAACCTGTCAACCGTACTGGGTTTGCAAGAGCTGTGCTGGGGTGATGTCGGTTTGTCCTTAACGCTGCCACGCCAAGGTCTTGGCAATGCCGCCATTGCCGCCGTCGCGAATGAAGAACAACGGCAACGTTTTGCTAAAAAATGGGCGGCGATGGCCATTACCGAACCCGGTTGTGGTTCCGACTCGGCGGCCATTCGTACCACAGCGCGTAAAGACGGCGATCATTACATCATTAATGGTGAAAAAATTTACGTCACCTCGGGCGAACGCGCCGATGCCGTGGTGGTATGGGCCAGCCTAGACCGCAACCTTGGACGCGCGGCCATCAAGTCGTTTGTGGTGGAAAAAGGCACGCCGGGCATGGAGGTCGTGCGTTTAGAGAAAAAACTGGGCATCAAAGCCTCGGACACCGCCGCCATCACCTTCACCGATTGCCGAGTACCGGCCAGTAACTTATTAGGCTCTGCCGACATTAAAACCGACCAAGGGTTTGCCGGTGTCATGCAAACCTTTGATAACACTCGCCCTGTTGTCGCCGCCATGGCCGTTGGCGTGGCTAAGGCCGCTCTCGATCGCACCCATGAGCTATTACAAAAAGCGGGGGTCGAATGTGATTACCAAACCGATTTCAAACACAGTTCATACATTCAAACGCAACTGTACCGCTACGAAGCCGATTGGGAAGCCGCTCGATTACTGACCCTCAAAGCGGCATGGATGGCGGACAACGGTAAGCCGAACTCCATGGAAGCCTCGATGGCCAAAGCCAAAGCCGGACGCAGCGCCAACGCCATCACCTTAGGTTGTGTGGAGTTGCTGGGTAGCTTAGGCTACAGCGAGCATGAATTGTTAGAAAAATGGGCGCGTGACTCCAAAATTCTGGATATTTTTGAAGGCACACAACAAATTCAGCAATTGATTATTGCCCGTCGCCTGCTCAACAAATCATCAGCAGAACTCAAATAATGACAACGCTAGGATCTCACCGCATGAACGCTCCGCAACCTTTAAAGGCCAAAACCGTTTCGCTGCGCAACATTGCCGGGCAAATGGTGCAACAAATACCGCAACTGGGCACCACGCTCAAAGGCTTGGTGGCGCTGATTGGCACCAAACCCGAAAAATACCGCTCCATCGGTTTGTTGCTGGAAGAAAATGCCGCCCGCGCGCCCGACAGCTTGGCCATTCGCTTTGAGCACCAAGAATACAGCTATCAGCGTCTGAATGAACGTGTCAACCAAGTCGCCCACTTTTTGCAAAGCAAAGGCATTGGCCAAGGCGATACCGTTGCCGTATTACTCAGCAATCGCCCCGAAACACTGATCTCGGTGCTTGCCACCGTCAAACTCGGTGCGGTCGCGGCCATGCTGAACACCGCACAGCAAGACGATGTGCTGCTGCACAGTATCAACTTGGTGGAGCCAAAACTGTTGCTGGTTGGCGATGAGTTATTCTCGGCACTGAACACCGTGGACGAACGTCTATCCGATGCCCAACGCGAACAGATCTACTATTGGCATGACAGCAAAGACGCAGAAGCCCCGAAAGCACATTACCAAGCGCTCGAACCTTTGCTCAAAGGTTTGTCGATAGCCAACCCCGGCACGACGCAATACATTCAAATGCACCAGCCGTGTTATTACATTTTCACCTCGGGCACCACAGGGTTGCCGAAAGCCTCGGTGATGAGCCATTACCGCTGGCACAAATCCATGGCGGGCATGGGCTTGGCGTCGATGAAATTAAAAAGCAATGACGTTTTATACGTCAGCTTGCCCTTGTACCACAACAATGCCTTAACGGTGTCGTTGGCCGCCGTTTTGGGGGCAGGAGCCTGTATCGCCATCGCGCGTAAATTCAGTGTGTCTCGCTTTTGGGACGACATTCGCCATTACGATGCCACAGGATTTTGCTACATCGGCGAACTGTGTCGCTATTTGCTCAACACCCCGCCGTCGCAACATGATCAACACCATCGTGTTCGAGTCATGGTCGGCAATGGCTTACGCCCAGATATCTGGATGGACTTCAAACGACGTTTTAACATTCCGCACATCAACGAATTTTACGGGGCCAGTGAATGCAACTTAGTGTTCACCAATGCGCTTAATCTCGACCAAACCGCAGGCATCTGTCCGCTGTCTTACAACATCGTTGCCTACGATATCGAAAACGACTTACCGATTCGTGATGGTCGTGGCTTTATGCAGACCATCAAAAAAGGCGGTGTTGGCTTATTGATTACCGAAATCAACGACAAACAACCCTTCGAAGGCTATACCGACGCCGACGCCAGTAATAAAAAAATCTTGCGCGATGTGTTCAAAGAAGGTGACTGCTGGTTCAACACCGGCGATCTGGTGCTCAATCAAGGCTTCAAACACGTGGCTTTTGCCGATCGTGTGGGTGATACCTTCCGCTGGAAAGGTGAAAACGTGGCCACCACCGAAGTGGAATCCATCCTCATGGAATTTCCCGAAATCGAGCATGCCATCGTCTACGGCGTCGAAATACCCAATACCGATGGCCGTGCAGGCATGGCGGCAATTACCCTTAAGCATCCGCAACAGGACATGGATTGGTCAGCACTGACTCGGCACCTACAACACAAACTGCCGGCCTATGCCATTCCGATTTTTATTCGCATCCGTGCGCAAGAAGAAGTCACGGGTACGTTTAAATACCGCAAGGTGACATTAAAAGAAGAAGCCTATCATCTCGACAAGTGCCAAGAGCCAGTGTGGTTTTTAGCCAACAAAAGTGAGTGCTATCAAGCACTCACCGAGGCACTCGAACGCGACATCAACCAAGGATCGATTAGCGTGTAACGAGCACTAAACAGCCGCTTGCTCTTGCTTGGCCTGCCATTGCTGCAACGCAATACGCACAATCAACAGCGCCAAGACAAGAGCGGCCGCCAATTCAAACCACATCGGTAACACCGAATGCTGATGCTGCAATGCCCCCACCACCGACACATCGAAATACGCCAATCCGGCATCCAGCAATAATCCAAACAGCACCGACATCACAATCACACCAAACAAATACGCCGCCAATGCGCGTTTACCCAGTTCATTGTAAACCACGCTAATCGTGGCGATATTCGTTGCTGGGCCGGCCTGCATAAACACCAAGGCCGCTCCCGGCGAAATACCCACCATCATCAAGGCCGCAGCAATGGGCGTTGAGGCACTGGCGCAAACGTACATGGGCACTGAGATCAGCACCATCAATAACATGGTCCATACGCTACTGCCGTATTGCGCCAAGGTATCCATCGGCACCCAGGTTTGCACCAAGGCTGCGAAAAATAAGCCAATCAATAACCACTGATAAAAATCACCCAGTAACTTCCCCATGCTGTACTGCAAACCTTCTTTGGTTTTTTGCCACGCCGTCGGCGGTGTCGTGACCACGGTTTTTTTACTGGCGCAGCAAGAAGTGGCTTTTTCCGGTTCGGACGGTATCACCGTGACCGTATTCGTCACAGAATCCGCTTTCTTGCTGGCACAGCACGATGTTGAGGCTGTACTTGGTGCCGGTCGTTCTTTACTGGCCTGCCCCACCAACAAGCCCGATGTAATCGCACTCAAAATAGCGGCCACCGGACGGACGACCGCCATAATAGGACCCAACAACACATACGAAACCGATATTGAATCAACACCCGTTTCAGGCGTTGCGCTCAAAAAGGCCACGGTAGCACCTTTGCTCGCACCACCCCGATGCAACTGCATCGCAGCCGGAATCACACCACAACTGCACAACGGCAGCGGCGCCCCCAACAACGCGCCTTTAATAATGGGTTTTACCCCCTCACCACCTAACTGCCGCTGCAACCAATCCATGGGAATCCAGACTTTCATCATCGCCGCCACCACCAAACCAAACAGCAGCCAAGGTGCCGACAACACAAACAAGTCCCAAAAGTTTTGTAAAAACGTTAACACGATGAATCTCCTTAATGAGGTCATGAATGATGCGCATTAATAGCCAGTGTCGCACGACTGTATGGAAAATCACGTATAATTGACGACACGTCTGCGGCAACACAAGCAACCACGCTAACATAGGTCTTGGCCACGCATGAAATCCTACCTCGTACCCCACGGTCAAACCGAAGTCTGTTACGACATCAAAAAAAGTCGTTTCATTGCGCGTCTTTGTCCTGCAAAGGATCGTGAGCAAGCCCTGTCCGCACTCGAACAAGCGAAAACCGATTACCCCGACGCCCGCCATCACTGCTGGGCGTATCAACTGGGCAGCCCCCAAAGCCCTCATGCCGTGGCCATGTCGGATGACGGTGAACCCAGCGGTACCGCAGGCAAACCCATTTTAAATGTTATTCAGCACAAAGACATCGGCAATGTCATGTTGGTGGTCATTCGCTATTTTGGCGGTATCAAACTGGGGGCTGGCGGATTAGTGCGCGCTTACTCTAAAGCCGCCCAGCTGGCCTTTGACAGCGCCTCTATCGTGCAACACATCGAGTATGATCGTGTTGATGTTCACTGCCATTTTGCCGATGAGCAACCCCTTCGCCATTGGCTCGAACAGCACCACGCCCTCATCGAGAAGGTACAGTATCAACAACAAGTGCAACTCACCGTGGCCATGGACGATGCCTTACTGGCGTCGCTGGATGCTTACTTAGCCAGTCTTAAAGATGCCAAACGAAGTGCGCCATCCACATAATCGCTCCAGCACACCCGTGCAACACTCAGCCATGTCACTCTGGGCGAAAACCTATGCGCGGCCGACGCATGTGCTAGAATACGCGCCAACTTGGTCAGCCACGAGAACAACTGACCCAACTATTGATCTACGAGGACGTTAGTATGACCGTACCCGTTGGTATTATTATGGGCTCCAAAAGCGACTGGCCAACCATGCAACACGCGGCCGATATGCTTGATTTGCTCGGCGTTGCCTACGAAGTCAAAGTGGTTTCGGCACACCGCACCCCAGACCTGCTGTTCAGCTACGCTAAGGAAGCACAAGGGCGTGGTTTAAAAGTGATCATCGCCGGTGCTGGCGGTGCCGCACACCTACCCGGAATGTGTGCCTCTCAAACCTCATTGCCCGTATTGGGGGTGCCAGTCAAATCGCGCGCACTGAGCGGCCTCGATTCGTTGTTGTCCATTGCGCAAATGCCCGGCGGTGTCGCGGTAGGTACCTTAGCCATTGGCGATGCCGGTGCCAAAAATGCGGGCTTATTAGCCGCCCAAATATTGGCAACCGCCGATGACGCGCTATTGGCTCGTATCGATGCGTTCCGCGCGAAGCAAACCGACAGCGTTCTTGCCGAACCTGACCCGCGTACAGCACTTTAATTTTATTACTCGACATTGACAGAAGTTAAATGACTATGAAAATCGGTATTTTAGGTAACGGCCAACTGGGCCAAATGCTCATGGACAGCGTACAAGACCTGCCCGAGCTGGATATCCATTTGTACGACCTGCGCGCTCATTCTAATGACGCCCTAACCGCCTTTTTAGCCTCTGTTGATCGAGTGACCTACGAAACAGAAAACATCCCAGCCAACATTGTCGCCCTGTTGGAACCGATGGCTGAGAAACTGTATCCGAGCCTAACGGCGCTGAAGACGTTTCAAAATCGCCTGCTTGAAAAAAATGCCTTACGTGCCGCCGGTATTGCCACCGCGGATTTTTGTGCCGTCAACTCCTTAGCCGATATCAACGAGGCCATTCGCACGCTGGGCTTACCGATCGTACTGAAAACCACCACCGAAGGCTACGACGGTAAAGGACAATACGTTTTGCGCAGCGAAGCCGATGCCGAACCCGCTTGGCAAGCCATTGGCAACCGCGAATTGATTGCCGAAGCCTTTGTCTCGTTCAGCCGCGAAACCTCTGTTATTGCCAGCCGTGACCAAGAAGGCAACCTCGTGGTATGGCCCATGACCGAAAACGTGCACCACGAAGGCATTTTGCGCTACTCACTGTACCCCGCCGCCAACTTGTCGGATGCCGTTATTGAACAAGCCGAACGCTACATTCGCCAGCTGGCTGACAGCCTTGACTACGTGGGCACCATTACCCTTGAACTGTTTGAAACCGCCAACGGTTTGGTTGCCAACGAAGTGGCACCGCGCGTGCATAACTCGGGGCATTGGTCGATTGAAGGAGCGCAGACGAGCCAATTTCGTAATCACATACTGGCCATCAGCGGCCGTGCATTAGGTGCCACCACACCCCGTTATGACGCGGTTGCCATGCTCAACGTGATCAGTGATGAAAACCCAGCAAAACTCGCTGAAACGATGCCATTGGCACACCGCCACTCGTACGGCAAAGAAGCACGCCCTGCACGCAAACTCGGCCACGTGACCGTCACCGCCTCATCCGTCGCGGAACGCGATCAAACCATGAATGCCTTGGCCGCCTTACTACCCAGCGCCGTCTGGCCTTTAAGCGAGTAATTCATCATGGCAAAATCCTTACAAGAGCAACTGCTGGCCGCCGGCTTAATCAATCAGAAGAAAGCCAAAGCCGCCACGCGTGACAAGAAAAAACAAGATCACCGTCAACGCACGGGTAAAGAAGAAGTCACCGACGAAGCAAAAGAACGTGCCGAACAAGCCCGCCTAGAAAAAGCACAACGCGACCGTGAGCTCAACCGTCAGCGTGATGAATTAGCACAGCAACGTGCCATTGCCGCCCAAGTTCGCCAGCTGATTGATACCAACGCCATCAACAGCCAATACGGAGATATCAAATACCAATTTGTCGCGGCCGATAAAAAGGTTAAACAGCTGTACGTTGATCAAGCCATTTGGGATCGCCTAAGCCGTGGTCAGCTCGCCATCATTGCCCAAGGTACAGGCCACGCCGTGGTGCCCATTGCCATTTGCGATAAGATTCGCCAACGCGATGAAGGCATCTTTATGTACATTGCCGATGCCAAAGGCGACGTATTGGCCGACGACGACCCGTATGCCGCGTATCAAATCCCCGACGATTTGATGTGGTAAAGCTAAAAGAAAGGTCAAAATATTAATGGCGACGCGAGGACGCCGACGCCATTAATATCTATATATGAGCGCAAGCGAGTAAATTTTTCCGTAGCAAAACATTGCTAAACCAATGAGGCATGCCGCTTAACCTTCAACAACCATTTCGATCTCTGCGCCTCTGAAGTACCGCGAACTGGGCCAAACGAAGTGATCTTAACTGGCTTGATGCCACAAAACTCAAGAATCGTCTTTTTCATTTGGTGATGCCCCGGCATGCTGTAGATGAGCCTGAAATACCATGGCGGGGTGTCCAGCGTAACGATGGCATGAGCGCTACGACCTACCAGCAATCGATCCCACCATTGCGAGTCCTTGCGATATTTAAATGCATATCCCGGCAAGAAAATGCGATCAAACATTCCTTTAAGAAGCGCTGGCATTGATCCCCACCAGATCGGATAAACGAAAACCAAATGGTGTGCCCAACTGATTGATTCACGAATCTCGACAAGTGCAGGCTCCAACTCCTGCCGTGCGTTGTATCCATGACGTAGCACAGGATCAAACTCAACTTGTCCCAGTTTAAACAGCCTGACAGTGTGACCCGCAGCCCGCGCCGATGTAACGTACTCCTCTGCAATGGCATTGCAGAAACTCGATTCATCGGGATGACCGAGAATCACGGTGATGTTCTTGGACACAGAAAATACTCCCTATTTTGTAGGCCTAACGTTGAATTTAACGTCAAGCCTAGAGACCGATCCAGCCCCGAATGCAGCCAATTTGTACGATTTGCTATGCATTTACACATCGCATAAGCTGTAGATCACCCATTGCAGCCGTAAAACCGTGCCCCTCATAGAATCCCTCTAATTCTGCCAAACAATAGAGTTCAAAGTGCTTAACCGCTTGCAACTGCTCATGTTCTTTAACGAGAGACACAAGCTTGCGGCCTAGACCAATACCTTGATGGCTCTCGCATACGATCACATCAAACAATAATGCCTTGTAGATGTAATCCGTGAGAATACGAGTAAAGCCTATGAGATTTTCATTACTGTCGACTAATCCAATGCAGATCTGTGATCCGGCAACACACTTCTGGGTATCTTCAAGCGACCTGCCCTTAGCCCACCAGACCGTTTGATAGAGCTGATGTAGCTGCTTCACCTGTTCTTCGCTGAGTTGAAAAATAACTTCCATGCGTCATCTCGTTTGTATATCGCTTCTGTCAGCTGATGCGATAGCAGTTGCCTGCGTTGATTTGTTACTGCTCTTTAGGCACATATAGTATGCCCATGCAATTAGCACCAACTGGAGTGGAGCCCTTATCAACAAGTATACGGGGCCCCATTGATGCCCGCCCAAGCCAACGCTGTTCAACGCAGCATAGATGTTCGCAGGAAAGAAAGCCACAAACACCACGATAGCTAATTTTGCAGCAAGTTGTTGATATTTAGGAATAAAAAATGCGATACCAATTGCAAGCTCAAGCACGCCAGTTAGATAAACAAGTTCCAAGCGCATTGGCATCCAAACCGGCAGCATATCGACCATTCCATCCGTTTGGACTAAATGACCAATAAAAAAGTAAATAAAAGCAACACCAAGCCCCCAACAAGAAAACTTGTGTATATCCAGCTTACGCCCAGTGAATTTCGAGATAACAAAAGCCACTGACAAGGGAAATATCAATATTAATAAAATGATGATCGGCGTTAACATAAAACCTCCATGGCCTCATAATGCCCTGCCTTCGGGCGGAAATGCCGTGCCAGTCTTAAAAGCTGACAACAGCCAATGTTATATACCTTACCTCTCACAATAGACACACATACCATATATGCATCGCCCGTATGGTCAAACGTCTATGAGTGGTAAGGCCTGATTTTTATCAGTACGCAACATCACCAACCACGCAAACGCAAAAGGGCCGATAATGATCGGCCCTTTTGTTATTCCCAGCAGTTTTTCGTCTTACAGCCCGACCAGATGACCGTTGAAGTAGATGGCGCCTTCTTTGATGCTCAGTTGTTGTCCACTGTCGTTGATGATGTCAGCGGGCATGCCGGTTCCTTGTAGCAGTTCACGCTCCAGTGTTTCCGCATTCACTTCCATCAGTAAACGCCCCATGAACATGTGTTGCGCGTAATAACCACCGGTTAGCAGGCTTTCAACAAAGTTTTCATCGAGGTCTTGGCCATCAAAACCAATAAAGCCGGTTAAACGATCGGCATAGCGGGTATGACGAACCATATTAAACGCGAATTCGTTGATGTTGATGCGTGCCGCTGCGATCATCCATCGCGTGTGACAGCTCATGCCCGGCGGTGGTCACTAACCCTTGCGTATTGCTGATGAACGCGTCGTTGATGTAGGCATTTTGGGTTTCTTCTGAGTAGAACCCATGGCGCTCGTAGGTTACGCCATCCTTAACAACATGATCCTGTTCGTTGGCAACCAGTACATTCTGGTAATCGCCTGTGCTGTAACCCAGATCAACCATAACGCTGTGCGTCAATTGGTTGAGCATGGCTTCTTTTTCAGTCGGTGTTAAATCATCACGTTTCAGTTGCGCCGCTAACTCTGGGTTGTTGGCGATTTCAGATTTAATGGCTTCGTACGTTGTGTGGGATTTGCCGGTTTCTTTAAAGAAGTCGGTAATGCCAACCCGGTCGGTAGTGGCGATTAATGTCACCGTATCGACGATCATGCCCGACTTGGTGAAGTCTTCCTGTATTTTCGCGCGGCCTTGTTCCGAGGCTAACCGGTGATCCACTGTTACCGTGGCATCCAGCCCACCGGTTTGTTGGTCGAGGGTGATTGCCTGGGTGGTGTTCAGGTCGTTGTTTACGTCCGCGAGGTTGTGCGCTGTACCGTCTTTTTTCTGTACGGTGCCGCCGCCCAACGTGGCGTAGGTGGTTTGTTGGGTGTTGTGGCCGTTGTTGGTTAAACCAACGGTGGTGGTTCCGCTGCTGCTGACTCCGGCACTGATATTTACACCACTGCTTTTGCTGGTGTTGTGGTCGTAGAGGTTAGTAACGGTCAGCTCATCGGTAATGAGCGCCAAGGTACCGTTGTCGGTTAACGTTCCGTCGTCATTGCGTGTAGCGCTGGCAAGGGTGGCACCGGTGATGTCGGTTTTGTCGGCGGTAATGTTCACGCTGCCGTTACCGCCGCCATTTCCTGCAGCCCCGCCGATAAGCGTCGTCTGGTTATTCACCCACTTGCTGTCGCTGCTGCTGGAACTCTGGTTGCCGCCTACGTTGCTGGGGTCGATCGGTAAATTACCGCCCACACTGCCGCTGATGTTGTAGCCTTCGCTGCTGCTGCGCGAACGGCTTTCATCCTGCAGGCTGGCGATGGTGAGCTGGCCGGTGGTGATGTCGATGTCATTCTGGATTTCGACATTGCCGCCTTGCAGGGTGAACTGGTCGCTGGTGCTGGTTAAGCTGCCGGCGTTAATGCTGCTGTTGATGTGGGTTTTGCTGTAGCTGTCAGAGTCGCTGCTGTTGGCGCTGGCGTTGGCACTGAATGAGTTGCCCGCACTGTTGCTGAAGCTCATGCCGGCGCTGTAGGTCTGTTCGCTGGAGCGGCTGGTGCTCTCTTCGGTGCCGGCGGTAATGATCACGTTGCTGGCGTTCAGGGCCAGTTGTTGCTGCACGTTCACCGAAGAGCCCATGATGCTGAGGGCGTCGGCGGCATTAAAGGCTGCGTTGCCGCCTACGTTAAAGTTAGAGCCAACGTAGTTCTGGCTGGTGCTGGTGCTTTCCCGTTCGGTGGTGGTGGTCTGCGCGCTGGCGGTGGCGTAGAAGCCGCCAGTGCCGGTAGTGCCTGCCGCAGTCGCACCGGATGCCGCCAGATTCAGCGTGGCCTGAGTGAGCTGGGTGGTGGCTGCCGCCAGATTGATTTTGTAATCGTCGATGGCGCTGGCGGCCAGCGTGCCGTCTTTAACGCGTCGTTCGGCATCGCGCAGTGCGCGTTCGGCGGCCTCTACCTGTTCACCGGCTTTTACCACGGCATCGGCGGCGTATACCGCATCGACGTAGGCGTTTTTAATGCCCACGGAGGTGGTGGTGACTTCGGTTTTTTCGGTATGGGTGGTGTTGCTGTTTTCGGTAACACCGGCCACGGTAATGTTCTGGGCGGTGAGGCTGGCATCGCCGCCTACATTCACATCAGTCCCCAGCAGAGCTATATCACCGCTGCTGTTCATGATCAGGTTGCCGCCCACACTAATACCTGCAGCGACCATCGCTTCTTGATAGAGGCTAGCAACCTCTGTTTGGTTGGTTGCCGTCACGCCGGCAATGGTCACTTCCTGCCGGCCAATCGAAGGTTTGGTGGCCGCTACAGTTTGTTCGCTGCGGCTTTCGGTGGTGGTCGTGGTGTCCATCACGGCAGTAACGGTGGTGCTGCCGCTTTCAATATACGCACTGCCACCAACATTAATCTGACTGCCATTAACCTGCAGATGATCGTCTACCCGTACCACTAAATTACCACCGGCATCCACGGTTGAGGTGGCATGGTGCGTAGTTTCTGTACGCCGCTCTTCGCTGGAGCCAACGGTTAAGGTGGTGTCTATACCCAGCGCTTCAAGCTGTGAGGTAACGCCCATACTGCCGGCCACAAACATGACGGCGGTAGCGAGTTCTTTAAGTGGGCCTCTTAGGCTGGTTGATTTTACGTCCCATTCTTCGTCTCTCAGCGCTACCGTGCCTATGGTGAGGTTGCCAATGCTGCTGCCATCGGCAGTTACGTATTGGCCGCTGTCATCCAGAACCGGTGCGCCGTTTTCGTCGCGCAGCAAATTGGTGGCGCCGAGGGTGATGTTGTTCTCGGCAAAGACAGTGATCGGCACATGAGAGCGCTCAGATATGGCATGGCTTTGCCCGCTGATCACAATCAGAGTGGCAACCACCATGTATTGAATCATCCCAAAGACCATAGATATTCTGTTCAGATAGAAATCTTGATTATAAAGACGCTCCCTATTCGGGGAGGAATAATCGTTAAAAACAAGGTATATTACACAGCATTAACACCGATGAGGCCACACACTATGGCAACCCAACGCTATACAGACCGGCTTAATGAAGAAATTCGTGACGTACCCGACGAATACATGCCCGCACTGATTGATATTGTTCATGCCTTTCGCCAGGGCGTGGTACAAAAATCACTAGAAGAAAGCATTCAGCGCAGTTTGAAACAAGCACAAGCGGGAGAAACCTTCCCAATCGATACTCTGTGGGATGACCTGGATAACGAAAGCGATGTCCATAGTCATTAACTATACAGCAGAGTTCAAGCAAAACGTAAAACGCCTTAATCGTCGCTATCGATCCATAAGGGATGATTTGCAAGAACTATTAGAACAACTAAAACAAGGCTCGACTCCGGGGGACAAAATACAGGGCATTGCTTACACCGTGTATAAAGTGCGTGTAAAGAATTCGGACATAATGAAAGGAAAAAGCGGTGGCTATCGTGTAATTTACTATGTGCAATCAGACTCCGGAATTACACTGTTAACCATGTACAGCAAATCCGATCAGACAAACATCAGCACAGATACCCTTCGCCGAATTATTGGCAACCATTCAGCACAATAATCTCAACCTCTCTGCCCACTTGCATTATTAGCATGTATTTCAAAAGCATGATTCGTATTATTTGGCACCGCATTCTGAGTTTCCGGCTGCTGACGCTGCTCCGTTGATTACTTAACGTTCCAGCCCCCAAGGAGCGACAACAGCCGATTGTTCATTGGTTACGATGTATAAATATAATGAATAGCATCCTCTATAGCTTTGACTCTCGACTGGAGTTCCTTGGGAACCCATCCGTTTTCAAATGCTTCCTTGGTAGCTTTCTTTAGCACGCAGCATCGCCAACCGCGCTAACGCAATAGGGCCGATCAATGATCGGCCCTATTGTTACACCCAGCGGATTACTGTCTTACAACGGCCCTACCAGATGACCATTGAAGTAGATGGCACCTTCTTTGATGCTCAGTTGTTGTCCACTGTCGTTGATGATGTCAGCGGGCATGCCGGTTCCTTGTAGCAGTTCACGCTCCAGTGTTTCCGCATTCACTTCCATCAGTAAACGCCCCATGAACATGTGTTGCGCGTAATAACCACCGGTTAGCAGGCTTTCAACAAAGTTTTCATCGAGGTCTTGGCCATCAAAACCAATAAAGCCGGTTAAACGATCGGCATAGCGGGTATGACGAACCATATTAAACGCGAATTCGTTGATGTTGATGCGTGGCGAACCGGCCAGTAAGCGCTGTCCGTATGTCACCAAGGCTTCCACTAAGTCATCTTCACTGATGGTGCCATTTTGCACATCTTCAACGAGGCTGAGTAGATGCGCTGCGGCTTCGCCATTCATTTGCGCGACACTTAAATCCAACCGCACATCGCGTACTTGACCTTTGTTGCGCAGATCGATGTCGGCCGCACTCAACACCATGCGGTTTTCCCAATTGGCTGGGGTTAACACGCTGTCATGCTGCCACTGGAATTGTTCCAGCGAGAAGCCGTTGTACGTTTCATTAAACGCCAGTTGCTGTAACTGGATATCGGCGTTCACTGTCCAATAAGGCTTGTCACCTTGTTGTTGCCAGCGCAAGGTTAGGCCATTCATTTGCAACAGATTGTGGTCGTCTTCTTGCACGTTCAGGTGTTCTAGCCCAAAAACAAAATCCACTTTGTTATTGGCAAAACGCAACGCACTGCCCAGTGTAATGTCGCCTACCTCTATGTACTCACCATCGCCGATTTCGTAGCGATTCGCAGGAATGACCATGCGGCTATGCAGCCCCAATAAATGCCCTCCACCCGTTACCAGCAACTCGGGTAAACCCAACTCATCGTTGATGTTCACCAATTCACCATCGAACATCACGGCATTGAATTGCAAGGTCGATGTTGAACGTAACCAACCGGGATAAAATGACACGTCGCTGTCGATAACAACGTCGATGGCTTGCACAGGAATAAAAGGAGAGTCGACCGGCACGCGCACCACCGCACGTTCGCTGCCACCCAGCACACCGAGCTGCGTATCTCGCTCTAGTAAGGTGACATAATCCGCTTGTTGCAACCAAAGCTCTTCGGATTTTTGTTCGTACATCCGTGCCGTTGTTAACTGCAGTCCCGCCAAAGCAACCGGAACAATGACGGCCGCAGCCAGTATTTTTTTAGCCATGTAACTCTCTCCATTGAGTGTTGCGCGATTTTAAGGCCGCTAATGATAATCGAATCAGTTTATTTTGTCGGAAAAATAATGTTGTCGTTTGGTTACTCGTCCAAACTGCGACTGCGTTCCGCGGGCACGTATAATTGAGCCAGCAAGTACGCTTTGAATTCGTCGCTATAAGGCTGTTTGGCCGCCGCGTCACGCATGCAGGTTAGCCACGCATCGCGTTCTTTTGGGCCAATCGGAAAGGCACGATGAAAACTGGGAATGGCGATGGAGCCGTACTTTTCGCTGAATAAACGAGGCCCACCCAGCCAACCACACAGGAAACGCGTGAGCTTGTCACGCGCTTCGGTTAAGTCAGCCGAATGCATGGCGCGAATGTGCGCCGCTTCAGGCAAGGTGTCCATCGCATCGTAAAAATCATCGACGAGACGTCGAATCCCTTCATACTGACCTGCGGCTTGATACGAGGCATCTCCCTGACCAAATACGGGGGTTGCCGTCATGACACTGGCTCCTCCGACTCAAATTCCGCCATAAAATCCAACCCTGCTTGATGGCGTAAAGTGCGACGATGTTGCGCCCAGAGTGATTTAACCTTCTCTTGATTGCACTGCTGCCGATCCACCAGTACCCGTGTTTGCAATTCGCCCGCTCTAGCGCCACCCAATAATGGCACTTTACTGAACACAAACTGATTGGAGATTAAATCCATAAAGGGGCCTGATTTACTGGTCGGCATAATGAATAACAACTGCAAACCTAGGCTTTCCGTGAGGTAGTTAATGACCTCTTTGGAGCGGGTTTCATCCATTTTCGAGAAGGCTTCATCCACCAGCACCATGCGCAAATGAGTATCCCCATCATGAAAGCGGAATGCCGAGGTAATGGCCGCCGAACGTATGATGTACGCCGGTGTTTCTAGCTGACCACCCGAGCCGGTGCCGTATTGGCTTAATGCGATGGGGTCTTTATTGGCCGGTTGTTTATAAATTTCGTACTGACGATAATTGCGGTAATCGGACAAACGCTCCAATTCGCGCATGGCTTTTTGCTCGTCATCGGCCAATAACATACCCAGCAAGTGGTCACGAACACGCTGCCCTGTTTTACTCAATTCGGCATTAAATAAGGTCGCACCTTCGCCCAAGCTCGGATTTTTAATGATTTCTTCAAAAAATTGCCAGTATTCTTTGTATTCCGGCACCCACTGCCAATCAAACCAATAGGTTTCTCGGTCGGCACCAAATTGATGATGCGCCAGTTCTTTGTTGAGGTCTTCTAGGGTACGTTTGCCATCGTTAATGGCTTGGTAAATGGAATGGCACAAGTTGGTCACAAACGCGCTGTTAAAACTGTCGCGTAACTGCGCGAGTTGGTCGTGTTTTTCCACCAATACGTTGTTTTTAAGGCGGTTATACACTCGCTCCACTTCACGTTCTAACTGACACACGCTGGTAAAAAAGCCACTGCCATGTTCGTCGCGGTAATCCGGTGTGTAGACGATGGCATCCAACGTTTGACAGCCGAGGTTGTGTTCGTTGATGCAGCGTTCAATTTCGTAGGCCGTCGAGTTCATCTCTTGCACAATGCTCTTGCGCTGTGCTTCAAGCGTCTCAGCACTGCTATTTTGCGCATCTTGATCGGCTTGCAGTAACCGTTGCTCGCAATCAAAGTCGGGCCAAATAGTTGTAATGTGACGGACGTTCTCTTCTTTTTGCTCGGCCAATAAGGCCGTTTTTTCTTGCAGATCACTGAGGTTCTTGCACAGTTTCTCACTGTCGGTCAGTTGTTGCTGCAAGCGTCCTAATTGCCCATCCACGTCCTTGATCACGCTATCCAGCTCATCCGCTTCGCACTTACATTGCTCAAACGCCTGTTCCATGTCGCTGAATTGGGAAACATCAACCCGTTGCAGAGACTGTTCGGCCTGACGCATTTGGTAGTGCGTATCGAGCATGGCTTGCATTTGGTCAGCAAAGCTCAATGGTCGCAGCTGTTGCAAGGCATCCAACACCTGCTCAATGTGGCGATACTGAAATTGGGCGTCATTGGCTTGCTCGAGTAATTGATTCAGTTCGGCTTTTTTTGCAGCCAACGCACGTTCTCGTGCACCCATGCCGAATACCAATTCGGCATCGTCTAAATCACAGCGGTAAATCGAATAGGAACCCGAACCTAAGCCTTGTTTTGTTACGCCTCGTCGAGTCATTCGTAACGTTTCGGCATCGGCCACTTGTTCGACCGAGCCGTAGCTGGCTTCTAAGTAGTGACGAGCGGTGGCATGCTCGAATGCCATCAAGTGAATGATGGAATTGGCCGGTAGCCGACCTCGCTCTGCGTCTTTTTTCGCCTTTGTACCTTGAATCACACGCGCTCGGCTGCCACCGGGCATGGCTCGTAGAATGTGGGCGGCTTTGGCTTCGTACTCTGGTTCAACAATCAAGCTAAAGCGAGCCCCACCAATATAACCTTCTATCGCGCTTTGCCATTCGCTGTCGGTGATTTCCACATAATCGGCCAATACACGTGGCTCGGCTTGTGGGCACTCACGTCGAAGCACTTCCAAGGCTTGACGAACAAAGCCTGGGTAATTGAGTTGACGCGTTTCTAAGCTATCAATATCCGCTTGTTTTTGCGTTACTCGCGCCTGTACCTGTTGCCATTTTTGTTCTCGACGATCCAGTAATTTTGCGACTTGATCACGCACAGAGACCCCCGTACTTTCGAGCTCGGTACTGTACAATCGCTCACGCCACGCATTGATCAGACTTTGTTGCTGACGTGCCGATTCTAAGTGCGCTTGCAATGGCGATAAATCAATCCAGTCATTGCCTAGTAACTGTCGAAAATCGATCGCACCTTGATCTTTGATGGCCAGTACATTACGAGCCTGCTCCAGCAGCGTTTTTTGCGCTAGGCTCGGGACCTCAGCACCAATCGCAGATTGGTGTAATGCGCCATGCAGCAATTCGGTGGCGCGCAGATTCGATTGCAGCAAGTGCTCTTGCTCCAACAAAGGAATCGCTTGCTGTTGCAGTTGTTGCTTGCCCTGCGCCAGCGCTTGCTCGGCACTGTCTTTGTCTTGCAGCGCATCGATGCCTCGACGCTGGGCTTCCATGCGAATCAGTTGTTCGCGCACGTGTTTGCGGCGCTCTTGGGCGCTGGCACGATCATGCTCGGCCTGTGCTAAACGTTCGCGGATACTCTGCTGATGTTCTTTTGCGCTCAAATACGCGCGCTGATCTTGGACATAACGACTCTTCGCCGCGCTGTATTCCAATACGTTGTGGTCTAACCATTCGCCAATATAACGCTGGCTGGCGGCCTTGGTTTGCATGAGGCGTTGAATGGTTTCCGTCAGTCGATTCGCGTCCGCTTCCATGGCGTAGATGGTTTTCATCAAATCCGATACGCTACGAATGGCATCGCCTAGGTCTTTGGCTTCGAGAATTTCATTGGCGACAAAGCCATTGATGCTTTTCACCGGTTTGTAGGCCATAAAACGAGCAAAGGTTCGCGCCGCATTCATCGCTTCGCGTTCGCTAACGGCATCATGACGACCGCGCAAGGCACCGTATAAGCGGCGCAGATACTGCTTTTTGGTGTCGTATTTTTCGATGCTTTCAACGCTGACCCGTTGTTTCAAATGGCCGCTGAGTTTGTTCAAACTCACGACATTGCGGCCCGCATCGCCGTCCTGGATGGTGAAATCGGCCAAGCTCAATTGTTCACCCGCAACGATATAGAATTGCAGGTCATTTTGACGTGCTACGGCCTGCGAACCGGCTCGATCAATGCTGGCACTCACGCCAATGACCGCGGTGAATGGCTCGCCGCTTTCACCTTGCGTTGGATGAAATACCGCGGCGAGATACCCCACCGCACCATCAGGGCGGGCATAGCTACCATCGTCACAACCCAGTACGTAAGACGCCAATGTACGCACATTCTTACCTCGACCCCGCTGGCTGGCTTCGTCTTGTCCGGGGTTGTAGTGAAATAACGTATCGTGCGCGGCGGTCATGATGGTTTGAATGGCATCGGCCGCGGTGGTTTTGCCCGAGCCATTGCCACCGGATAGCAAATTGATGGGGCCAAAATCAAATTCGGTAGCCGGAATGTTGCCCCAATTGACGTAAATAAACTTCTTCAAAAACATGGTGTTTATTCCCCAAACAAACTGGTGGCTGTTGTTGTGTCAGCGGCGGTTTCGCCAGTCAAATCGCCATGCGTGACTTGCTCATCAGGCGTTGCAGATACTTCCGCCATCACTGGGTCATCATCTGCTGCATCTGCTGCGCTCGTATCCATGGCCGTGTTGGTTAGTTCCGTCAAAACCTCATCACTGACATAGCTCATGATCATGGGCCGAATGCGTAGCCACATATCGCCGTCTTGCAGAGCATCGTCGTTGGCAATTTGCACCAAGCGCAGCTTCTTCACTCGTCGAAACAACTGTTTTCGCTCGGTTAACAATTCCGGCAGATTGCGCTTGAGTAAATTTTTCATGGCAATACTGAGGCTCTCAAGCGAGACCATGACACCGCCTTGCTCATCCACTTGCCCTTCGCGCAAGGCCTTGTCGTATTGCACCCGCAGGATCAAAATCAACGCAATTTCGTGCTGATTCAGTCGTTCGCGCAACGCTTGGCTTTGTATCGACGTTTCTTCCATACCAGGGACTTGCGCACCTGGCGGGAAAATACGGACAAATTGAAAACGACGATCGTGCTGCAAACGAATGGCCAGTAACGATAAATACTCGCTAACGAGTTCTTCTAAACGAACGAAGCGATCATACAATTGTTGTTCAATTTGACTTTCATCACGGCACAGCACACCGTAATCCAACAAGCGCAGTAACAACTCGGTGAATTCTCGCGTATCAAATCCGTGTTTTTCGAGTTCTTTTTCGATCAGTGACAACATAATTACGACTCTTTAACAACCAATTCCACCGTGAAGTGGTCTTTTTTTAGAAAATAACCCCGTGTGTCGCTCATCGACGCCGATTCCGTTTCGGCTTCTGGGGTAATGCGAAATTCAAATTCGCTGGATAAGTTATCCGTCGAACCAAGCCCAATGGCATGTGCCACCGCCAGAAAATCCGAGGCCGAGGTGATGGGTAATTCACGCGTGGAAAGCGCTTTGCCTTGCTGTAAGTGCTGCTGCAAATACTGACGAAGCGCCTGTTGATTCACCAAAAACGCTTGATCCAGTCGTTGTTGAATGTAAATTTCTTTACGCGCTTGTTGGTCAAAATCATCGCGGCCTTCATCCAAATTGGCCGCAATGGTGCGTACTTGTCGTACGGCTTGTAACCGAATTTGTGCGGGGTCTAATAACGCGACCGTTGGCATCGTCATGTGTTCGGCGGCACGCAACAGTGCCTTGTCTTGTACCTCCGCCGGTAATTGCGCCAAGGTTTGGCAGACACTCAATACATCGTTATTTTGTTGCGATGCCAAGTACGTCATTTGCCGAATGATGATATCGGCGCGTTTGGTAAAGCTTTGCAACGCACGGCGTAAAGCCGGCAGCATGATGTCGCTGGCATTGCGTAAACGTTGTTCGATACCGTCAAGTAAGGTCCACAAAACCGACTGCCCCGTACGCGCCAGCTCGGGCAATAATTCGCGCAAACGGCGTTCGATTCGCGCTTTATGTTCGCGTTCTTGCTGACGAATTTGCTCAATGATTTGGCTGATTTGATCGCGGTGTTTTTCCACGTTATCGGCCGATAGGCGCACCGACAAGTCGGGCTGAAAGCGGTGTTCCATAAAATCAAAAAACGCGTCGCTGGCGCGTTGCACGGACAACTGATCTTCCATCTCATGCACCAAGTCGCGCTTGCGCTCTTCCAACTCGGAAATCACGTCCGTGAAGTCGCTGATGATGCGCTCAGAATATTCGTAGGCATCTAACAAGTCATACACGTCACCACGCTCTAAAAACGCCTCGAGTGCATTACGGGTATTACGCGTGTTGCGATGACGGGTACGTGCACTGGTGCGGCTTTCGTGCACAAAAGGCTCGGTAAATAAGCGACCGTATCGTGTTAACGAAAACGTACTTTGTAACGTGGCTTGATCCACTTGTTTTTCAATCCAGCCATATTCCAACAGCTGATTTAATACCCAAACGGCATGTTCTCGACTGTGGCGAAAACGTCCTTCACTGAATTCCTCGGTGTCGTCATCGGTGTCGGCTAATAACGGCGCGCGCACCAAGGCCTCTTGGAAAATTTCCAATATCGTATCGCGCGCTAACGCTTGACCATAATCCGCACTGCTGGAACTGTATAAGCGACGATACAACTCGCGCAGACTTTCCATGATTTGTGCACGGTATTTGCCGGTTAAAGGACGAAAAAACTGCACCCGTTCCTGTTCAAAAAACATACGTTCTGCTGCTTACTTTTGGATAGATGGACGCGCAAGATTACTGAAAGCGCCGCTTAATGACCAGACCCAATCACACAAGGCTAGTCAATACGCATCGAGTGGTTATACTAACAGCATAAAAAAGACGGGATACCTTAATGACAATTCATGCCGAAGCCCGCGAAAAAGCGCACTTTTATCAAATTGGCACCGAGAAATTCATCGAGCTGTCCTTGTGTTCGTTTGGCTTATTTGGTTTCTACTGGACCTACGCTAACTGGCAGCAAATTCAACGACAAGGCGAAGATATTAGTCCGTTATGGCGTACCTTACTGGCCATCGTTTACCAATTTGACCTATATCGTCGTATTCATCAGCAAGCGACGGAGCTGCAAGAAAAACCGCGCTGGCAACCTGTTCGCATTTATGTGCTGTGGGTGGTGTTTACCACCATGCCGATTTGGTTTCTTTTGAATAACCACCCCTGGGGCAGCATTGTGCTGTTGTTGTCGCTACTGCCCAACTTATTGGCCAATCAAAGCATCAATCGGTTACACGACCATGTGTTGCATTTTTATGCGCAAAACACCGATTTGAAAGCGTTTGACTGGGGCATCATCATTGCCGGACTGATCGCTTGGTTAACATTGTTGGTTGCGGCCATATTTTATTAACGCAAGTGGTTTCATCAACATGATGACGAATGAATGACTCATCGTGATCATGCTTTACTTGCCATTTTACTCAAGGTGACGTCATGTCTCTGAATTGGATTCGTGGGCTGGTCATACTCGGAACGACACTGTTATTCAGTGCCGCCAGCATGGCTTTGCCATCACAAACGTTGCAATCAGGACAAGAATATCGACTCGGCTTAATCAGCCAAGTGTTAGAAGATCCCAGTCAATCACTCACGCTGGCGGATGTTCGTCAGCAAGATAACTGGCAAGCGCTGACCAGCACCAATGCCAATTTTGGCTTCAGTCGCTCCGCTTTTTGGCTACGCAGTAACGTCCAGCTCGCTTCTGAACAACTGCCCAATTCACCTTGGTATCTTTGGATTCATTATTCCTTGCTGGATGAGGTCACACTCTATCGCTGTGCCGTATCATTCGATCACAGCGCCATGCACGATGAAGACTGCGAAGAACTGGGGCACACAGGCGATATCATACCCTTCGCCCAACGTATCATTCCGCACCCCAATGCCATTTTACCCATCGCACTGCCCGATCATCAGCCTTATGTGCTGTATACACGAGTCTATACCCAAGGGACTTACCAATTACCCGCGGTTGTGCTTGATCAGCCAGCGCTGATGGAGCAGCTGTTACTGGATAATTTACTGCGCGGTGGTTACTTTGCCATCTTATTGGTTATGGGTCTGTACAACCTGTTTATATTTTGGACCTCTCGCGATACGAATTACTTACGCTATGCCGCCTTTGTATTGAGTTTTTTGCTGTTCAACATGAGCTATGACGGCACCGGATTTCAATTACTCTGGCCGAATCTTCCCCTCTTAAACGATTACGCCTTGCCGTTATTTTTCGCACTCAATCAGCTGTTTCTCTGTCTGTTTGTAGTGGGTTTTTTACAACTCAAAGAAAATAGCCCCACGGCTTACCGGTTTTACGGTGCCATGATGGTGGTTTGTTTGTTGTTTATTATCGGTGTGGCTTGGCTGCCTTACGCGTTTTTGGTTATTGGTCAAAATCTATTGAGCATCAGTGTTACCGCCATTGCCTTGCTGCTGGGGGTGCGTTTCTGGTGGCAAGGAATGCCGGCCGCACGATTATTCACCATTGCTTGGCTGATGTTCATTATTGGTTTTATGCTGGCCAATGCGCGCTCCCTTGGCTTGATCCCTACCAACACCCTGACCTTATTCAGTTATCAAATCGGTTCCTTCTTTGAAATTGTCTTGCTCTCTATGGCACTCGGGCAGCGGATTAACCAACTGCAAACGCAAGAATTGAGTGCACGCAAGGCCATGTTAAACAGTCAGGCCGATGCCATTCGGTATTTACGCAATTACGAAGATTTGTACCAAAACTCGCTGTCGGGTCAGTTTCAGCTCGATCACAATGCCGTTATCATTAAAAGCAATCCCGCTTGGCAGGCCATGACGGGCGACGACCAAAGCCATCACAAGAACAACGAGCGCCGTGCCTTTCGTGATTTGTTTGCGCCTTCCGATTTGTATCCACTGTGGCAAGCACTGGAGCAAAACGGTCATATTCAAGGACACGTAGCTCCTCTACTGGCACAAGGCGACACCTCACAGACACCTAAGCGCTTGTCTATTTCCATTCGTAAAGGACTCAGTGGCGAAGAAGCCGCATGGATTGGCAGTGCCCAAGATGTCACCGAAAAATATCAGCAACAGCAAGCCTTAATTCGAGTACAAGAAGAAAAAACCGATGCGTTACGACAATTGGTCATGGGCGTTGCTCATGAAATGAATACACCGCTGGGCAATGTTCAACTGTCCAACAGTTTTCTCGCCGATCAACTCAGCGAGTGTCAGTTTATCGACAACAAGGACGCGTTGGAGGATGCGCAAGCGCACATTCAAATAGGCATTGAACGACTGAAAGAACTCACTCAACTGATGAAACAAGCGGTATTACTGGATAACGCCCGGACCCAGCAAAGCATCGTTATTCGTGACTGGTTCCACGATTGGCAAGGTGGGATACAAGCCTTGTATCCCGATAGCCGCATTACAGTTCATATTCATACCTTTGCTACTCACTGGCATTGTTATGCATTCGCGTTACAGGAAATATTACAGCAGCTGGTAGACAATTCGCACCTGCACAATCAACCGGAAAATAACGAAGTACCGCCGCTACGCATCGACATCACGCTGCGAGAACAAGACGACCATACCCTAACACTGCACTATCACGACAATGGCATCGGCATCAGTACCGAAGAACAAGGCCGAGTGTTCTTGCCGTTTTATACAACACAGCGGCAAAAGGCACGCAGCAAAGGATTAGGGTTATATCAAACCTACAACCTCATCACTGAGGTCATGCACGGTCATATTCACTGGGGAGAGCAGGCGGGATTTGATTTATGGCTGACCTTACCAGCCACCATCGAATAAACACGCCGAGTTCAGTCGCCTTTAGCCATATCAAGTAGGGTGAGGCGTTGCCGCCTCATCCCTCTTACAGAACCGTACG
>JACUUC010000054.1 GCA_014859445.1 Bacterioplanes sp. | reverse complement strand
ATGAAGTAACCATAAATGATGCTGGCATTAACGGCAAAATGAGTGAAGTGAACGCTGCGTTTGGTTTACTGCAACTCAAGCATATTCAAACAGCGCTAGCAGCCCGACGGGCCGTTGATGAGTTTTACAGAGAACATTTAAACAATGTTCCCGGTATAAGAATTCTGACCAGTACGGCAGAAATCGTAAGAAATTATTCGTACTTTCCAGTACTGGTGACGGAAGAATACCCACTGAGCCGTGACGAATTATACGAAAAGCTTAAGCAAAACAATGTTTTTGCCCGTCGTTATTTTTACCCGCTAATCAGTCACTTCCCAATGTACTCCGCTTTGAGTTCGGCTAACGCGAAAAACTTGAGTGTGGCAGATTATACAGCTCAGCGAGTATTGTGCTTGCCCATTTATTCAACCATAGATATTAATGAATTGCATTTGATTGTTGATGAGTTGAGAATAAAATGAAAATATTTGTTGTTACAGATAATCGTTGGTGGCTAGATAAAATATATAAGCTTTTTGGGAGTAGGGGTTATGTATTTAAATGTTATTGTTCACCTAAAGGGGCGTCCATTTTTTCCGAAGAAATAAAGAGTGGTTATATTGAGATTGTTGACTTGAAAAAACAGTGTGATGAGCTATTGAAAAATTTCGATATTGGTTTGTCAGTTCATTGCAAACAGATTTTCCCAGAAAGACTTGTAAACAGTATTCGTTGTATAAATATCCATCCTGGCTTAAATCCATATAATCGGGGATGGTTTCCACAAGTTTTTTCTATTATTAACAAAAAGCCGATAGGAGCAACTATTCATATTATGGATCAGCAAGTTGACCACGGTGATATTTTGCTCCAATCTGAAGTGGCAATTTATGAATGGGATACATCAAAAACAGTTTATGAGCGTGTGGTTGATGCTGAATACAGTTTACTTGAAGATAATTTAACTAGAGTTATTGATGGAACGATTACGCCCAAGAAGATGACTGGTGAGGGTAATTATAATTCTATTGCTGATTATGTCCAAATTAAAGAGATTGATATGGATAAAGTAGTAACAATGCGTGAAGCAATAGACTATTTACGTGCTCTGACACATTCTCCTTACAAAAATGCTTATTTCTATACGGGAAATGGTGAAAAGGTTTTTGTTTCGCTTGATCTGGAAAAAGATAGTCAGTCTTTGTAATGGCAATTAAAAAAAATATAATCGCTAATTACGCGAGCCAACTCTATGCAGCGGGCATTGGCATTTTAATTCTGCCCCTTTACATAAAGTACATGGGTACAGAAGCCTATGGTTTGGTTGGTTTTTTTACCATGCTGCAGGCATGGTTTGCGCTGCTCGATTTAGGCTTAACGCCGACCATTGCACGTGAAACGGCTCGCTATCATGGTGGTTCAATGTCGGCATTGCACTACCGACAGCTTTTCCGTGCACTCAGTACCATTTTTGTCGCTATAGCAGCCATTGGTGGTACGGCTTTGTGGCTATTAGCAGAACCCATTGCTTACAAATGGCTCCAGGTTGAAACCCTTAGCATGAATGCGGTTATAGTGGCCGTTCAGATTATGGCCGTTAGTGTTGCTTTACGTTGGCTGGGTGGTTTGTACCGAGGTGTTATTACCGGTTCTGAACGCTTAGTGTGGTTGAGCGGCTTCAATGCAATCATCGCAACACTGCGCTTTCCGGCAGTATTTATCTCCATGTGGCAGTATGGTTTTACACCAACGGTATTTTTCTGGCATCAACTCGCTGTGGCCGTTGTGGAAGTGCTCGGATTGTACCTGATGAGCAACAGGCTTAAGCCTGTCATCACCAAGAGTGAAATTATCGGCTGGAGTATACAGCCGGTTAAACCCGTGCTGAAGTTTGCATTAACCATAGCCTTTACGTCATCGGTATGGGTTTTGGTAACACAAACCGACAAGCTGATTCTTTCCGGCATTTTACCGTTGGCAGAATACGGCTTCTTTACCTTAGCTGTGCTGGTCGCCAGCGGAATTATGATTCTGAGTGCTCCGGTAAGCACCGTCATTATGCCCCGAATGGCCAGGCTCCATGCTGAAGGGAAGCATGATGAGATGATTCAGGTCTACCGCAATGCGACACAGTTAGTGAGTGTGGTTGCGGGTTCTGCCTCGCTTACCATCGCATTTTTTGCCGAACCGTTGCTCTACGCATGGACGGGCGATAGAGAAATCGCCAGTAATGCCGCCCCGATCCTGACGCTTTATGCACTCGGTAATGGCGTATTGGCTGTATCCGCATTTCCATATTACCTGCAATATGCATTAGGGAACTTACGCTACCACCTGATAGGAAACCTGGTAACCGTAGTCACACTTATCCCGGCTATCATCTGGGCAGCATCAGAGTATGGCGGTGTAGGCGCAGGCTGGGCGTGGTTGGGCATTAATAGTTTGTACTTAATACTTTGGGTTGGGTATGTTCATCATAAATTACAGCCAGGCGTACATGTAGGCTGGTTGGTGAAAGATATTGCAGGTATTTACGCACCAGTCATACTGTTTTTGTTACTGGCTAATACTTATATGAGTTATCAAACACGACAAGAAGCTTTATTGATGCTGGTTGTGCTGTCATTTGTTGCCATTTTCGTTGGCACAGTTTCATCTTCAGTAGCCCGCAAAGTGCTTAATCAAAAATTATTTGGCGTTAAATTATGAGTTCAGAAATTAAAGTATCGGTATGCGGTTTGCGTAGTGAAAGTCAAATAATGTCTGGTTGGCTCGGTGATATTAAACGGCCAGTAGTGACGATTGTCTGTACTGCATACAATCATGAACTTTATATTGAGGATGCTATTGTTGGTTTTTTAATGCAAGAAACTAACTTTCCATTTGAAATTATTATTCATGATGATGCCTCAACGGATAATACAGCTGTAATAATCGGCGAGTATGCAAAAAATTACCCAAATATAATAAAGCCAATTCTACAAAGCGAGAATCAGTTTAGCCGTCTGGGTATGCAGATGGCAATTGATCTTTTTAATAACTGCTCTGGTGATTATGTCGCAATCTGTGAGGGTGATGATTATTGGATATCATTAAATAAACTTCAAAAACAGTATGATTTATTGGAAACCGATGAATCATTGTCAATCTGCATTCATAATGCGCTGAGAAAAAACCTGTATACTGGTGAGGAAAATAAGTTTAACGACAAAAATATTCCTAAGCGTTTGTCTTCTGTTGATGTCGTTGGGCGTGCTTGGTTTTCTCCTACCGCTAGTTTTTTCTTTAGGAAAACTAATATACCGATAATACCACCAGGTATTAATGGTGATTTATTCATATTGTTTGAATGTTCAAAGATTGGAGCTGTTGGATATCTAGATGAGTTGTGGTCAGTTTATCGCTTTGGCACTGAGGGAAGTTTATCAAATTCAAGCAATCAATCTATGTTGTATAGAAAAAAGATACGATTTCTTTTATATGCTGCGAGGCGCAAAGTAAGTGTAAGTTTAATCGCATTCTATGGCATACTTAAAAGTCTCATTGCAATGTTGGTGAAGTGATTTGCGTTTTTTTAATATTTTGTTGTTATATTTTTTTATCTTTCAGCCGTTGATTTTTTCACGGCATGTTTATGTTGTATTATTTTCTCTGTTCTCGATTGCAGTTTTTATTTCCGCAAGGCGGAATGTGCTGAAGCAATTTCGATTGGAAATTTTACTTGCTTTTCCAATATTGATTTATCCGATTTTTTTGGATGTTTATTACTCAGGTTTGGTTTATTCTGATAGGTTTATTTATTGGTTTATTCAGTCAATAATTTTCTCAATTTTTATGGTTGTGTATTATGCTGGATTGAAAAAAGATTTATTGGAAGATGTTATTCTTGTCACATTTATTGCGGCAATTATAACTTTGATGTCCTTCACAATAAAGCCTTTCGAGGTTTTTGTGACATCTATTCAATCCGATCCGGTTTTTGAGATATATTCGGATTTTGAGCACCGTTATAGAGCGCATGGGTTTTCTCAGCACCTGAACTTTAGTTACGGTGTTCTTATGGGATTTATGGCTGGTGTTTGTTTATTCTTGGGGCGTATTAAGATGTGGTATTATCTGTTAATACCGTTCATGTTATTTGCCTCATTCGTTAATGCACGTACAGGTGTGATTATTTTTTCCATATTCCTTTTGTTATATTTTTTTTCTCTTTTGAGATCTGTTAAAGGGTTGTTTTTATTATTTATCCTGGTTGTATTTTTATTGATTTTATTTGTTGTTCTTTACTCAGTGAATTCTGATATTTTTGATAGTTGGTATTTTGCGGTATTTAAAGATATTTTCTCTTTTTTTAGTGGTTCGGGTGGAGGTACGTTGTCGGTTATTTTCGGTGATTTTATGATATTTCCTGATGATGTATTAGGGGTGCTTTTAGGTACTGGTGAGTCAATATATTTAAGATCATATGGAAATTCTGATGTTGGTTTTATATTGCAGATATATTATGCTGGATTGCTATTTACTATCTACTTGTATCTATATATGTTTTTTTATTATTGGCGAGTCGGGGCTAATATCGGTTATCTTGGGTGGTTTCCATTGATGTTTTTAATGACCTTCCTTCTTATGAATACTAAAGGGTTCTTTTTTGCTGGTGTTCCAGGCGTTAAAGTTCTATTTTTGCTTTATGCATATTTTATTACAAATGTGCGATTTTATGTGAATCCTGCTTGGAGAAGTTATGTTTCAAAATAAGATCTTGCTTATCACCGGCGGCACCGGTTCTTTCGGCAATGCCGTACTTAAAGGGTTTCTGGATACTGACATTGCCGAAATCCGTATTTTCAGTCGTGATGAAAAGAAGCAGGATGATATGCGTAAAAAATACGCGAATCCCAAGCTTAAGTTCTACATTGGCGATGTGCGCGATTATCAGGCGGTTCTGAATGCGACCCGTGGTGTCGATTACATTTTTCATGCGGCGGCATTAAAACAGGTGCCATCCTGTGAGTTTCACCCGATGGAGGCGGTTAAAACCAACGTGCTGGGCACTGAAAACGTGCTGGAAGCCGCTATTCAGAACGAAGTGAAACGGGTGGTGTGCTTAAGCACCGATAAAGCGGTTTACCCCATTAATGCCATGGGTATTTCCAAAGCGATGATGGAAAAGGTCATGGTAGCCAAGTCGCGTAACGTAGACGCCACCAAAACCGTTATTTGTGGTACTCGTTACGGTAACGTAATGGCATCCCGTGGTTCGGTTATTCCGCTGTTTGTGGATCAGATGCGCGCTAACAAGCCGCTGACCATTACCGACCCGAACATGACCCGCTTTATGATGACACTGGCCGATGCCGTAGACTTGGTGTTGTACGCATTCGAGCACGGTAATAACGGCGATATGTTTGTGCAAAAAGCACCAGCAGCGACGGTTGAGGTGTTGGCACAAGCTTTGTCCGATCTGCTCGGCAAGCCGGGTTATCCCATTAACGTGATCGGCACTCGACACGGCGAAAAGCTGTATGAGGCCCTGTTAAGCCGTGAAGAAATGGTATGCGCTGAAGACCTGGGCGGCTACTACCGTGTTCCGCCAGACCTGCGCGATCTGAACTACGGCAAGTTTGTAGAGCAGGGTGAGCAGGAAATTTCTCAGGCAGAAGACTACAACTCACACAATACCCAGCGTTTGGATGTGGCAGGCATGCAGCAACTGCTGTTAAAGCTGGAGTTCATTCGTGAACTGCGTGATGGCCGTTATGTAAATCCCGAGGAGTAAGCCATGCGTGTATTGGTAACCGGTGCCAACGGCTTTATTGGTAAAAACCTGTTAGTGCACCTGGCTGAACGTAAAGACATTGAGGTTGTGTGTTTTACCCGCGAACATTTAGCGGCAGACTTGTCGGCCATGTTGGATGGTGTTCAGTTTGTATTTCACCTGGCCGGTATTAACCGCCCGCAAGACCCAGCAGAGTTTACCACCGGGAATGCGGGCTTAAGCCAGCAGTTGGCCGATGCCATGTTGGCAACGGGTTGCAAAGCCCCGGTTGTGTATACCTCTTCCATTCAGGCCGGGTTGGATAACCCTTACGGTGTGTCTAAGCGCGCGGCGGAAGATGCCTTGCTGGCACTGCGCGAGCAGGGCGTGCCTGTTTCGGTTTTCCGCTTGCCGAATGTGTTTGGCAAGTGGGCCAAACCGAACTACAACTCTGCCGTAGCCACCTTTTGCCATAACATTGTGAATGACTTACCCATTCAAATTAACGACCCTGCGGCGGTCGTTAATTTGGTGTACGTCGATGATGTTATTGAGCATTTTCTGGCTTTACTGGATGCGAAACGCACGGGCGATGCGTTTGAAACCGTACAGCCAGTGTACCAAATAACCGTGGGTGAACTGGCCGATCAGTTGTATCGCTTCCGCGATAGCCGCCAAAGTTTAATTACCGAGCGCGTGGGTACTGGGTTGGTTCGTGCCTTGTATTCCACTTATCTCAGCTATGTGCCGAAAGAGCGCTTTACCTACGAAGTGCCCAAATACGGTGATCCGCGTGGTGTGTTCGTGGAAATGCTGAAAACCCCCGATGCCGGCCAGTTTTCTTACTTCACAGCGCACCCTGGTATTACCCGTGGCGGCCATTACCACCACACCAAAACCGAGAAGTTTTTGGTGATTAAAGGCAAGGCCAGCTTTAAGTTCCGCCACATGCACACCGGCGATTTTTACGAGCTGGAAACCACTGGCGAAAAACCAGAAATTGTGGAAACCATGCCGGGCTGGACACACGACATTACCAACATTGGTGATGATGAAATGATTGTTATGCTGTGGGCAAATGAAATTTTTGATCGGGAAAAACCGGACACCTACGCTTGCCCATTAACGCCTGTGGCTGAGTAAGACGCCTGTGGCTCAGTAAAACGCCTGTGGCTAAGTAAATAGTTGGGTACTTTGTTATGACAACCGCTGTTAAAAAATTAAAAGTAATGACTGTGGTGGGAACCCGCCCAGAAATTATCCGTTTGTCGCGTGTAATGGCCAAGCTGGATGAGCACTGCGAACACATTTTGGTGCATACCGGCCAGAACTACGATTACGAACTGAATGAAATTTTCTTTCAGGATTTAGGCATCCGTAAGCCAGACCACTTTTTAAGTGCGGCTGGTAGCACCGGTGCGGAAACCATTGGCAATGTGATTATTAAGGTTGACCAGGTTTTGGCCGAGGTAAAACCCGAAGCGGTACTGGTGTTGGGTGATACCAACAGCTGTATGGCGGTACTGCCCGCCAAGCGCCGTAAAATACCAACCTTCCACATGGAAGCCGGTAACCGTTGTTTTGATATGCGTGTGCCGGAAGAGATCAACCGCCGCATTGTTGACCATACCGCCGATATCAACATGAGCTACAGCACCATTGCTCGGGATTATCTGGTGGCAGAAGGGTTACCTCCGGATCGCATTATTAAAACCGGCAGCCCGATGTTTGAGGTGCTGAATTACTACCGTGAAGGTATTGAAGCCTCTACTGTGTTAGAACGGCTGAATTTGAAGGAAGGCCAGTTCTTTGTGGTGAGTGCGCACCGTGAAGAAAACGTCGATTCCGACAAAAACTTTTTGAAACTGGTGGATGTGCTGAACACCGTTGCCGCGCATTACAATTTGCCGGTAATTGTTTCTACCCACCCACGTACCCAAAAGCGCGTCGATGCTATGGGAGTTACCTTTCACCCGAACGTGCAACTGCTGAAACCGCTGGGCTTTAAAGACTACAATAAGCTGCAGTTAAGCGCGAAAGCGGTATTGTCTGATAGCGGTACGATCAACGAAGAATCATCCATTCTTAACTTCCCGGCCCTGAATATTCGTGAAGCGCATGAGCGCCCGGAAGGTATGGAAGAAGCGGCCGCCATGATGGCCGGTTTGGAAGTGGAGCGTGTGATGCAGGGCTTGGCCATTTTAGAAACACAAGCTCGTGGCGAGCAGCGTGATTTGCGGTTAGTGGCTGACTACAGCATGCCCAATGTCGCTGACAAGGTGGTGCGCATTATTCACAGCTACCGTGATTATGTGATGCGGACGGTGTGGAAACAATTCTAATGAGTAACACTGTTGTTTATGTTGGCCCCTACTCTTTTCCAAATGGTGGTGCAGCAGCAAGACGTATACTTGGAGTTTGTTTATCAATCAGAGATGCAGGTTTTGATGTACTTGTTGCAACAGGACAAATGGAGTCGGAATACACTCATAAAGAATTTAAAGGTATCCCTGTGTACTCGTTGAATGAACGGAAACATGAGTCGTTGCCGAAACTGATGAAGCATTTCATGTATCTTAAGATGGGTAGTGAAACTGTAAGCTGGCTTGACACACTGCCGAATAAGCCAACTGCTGTTGTTTTATATAGTGGTTACTCGCCGTATTTAATACGGGTAGGTAATTGGTGTAAAAAGAACAATGTTCAAATTTTTTTTGATGCTGTTGAATGGTATGAGGCTCCAAGTTTAGTTAGTGGGTTTATATCGCCTTATTATCTTAATATATCGTTGGCCATGTATTTTTTATTGCCAAAAGTTGATGGTTTAATTTGTATTAGCTCATTTTTAGAAAATTACTATGCTAAAAAAGGATGTGAAGTAGTCAGAATTCCCCCGACATTAGATACTGAAGAAGCACTGCCTGTGTTTGCATTAAATAATTCTGTGGTTAAAATTTCCTATACTGGAAATCCGGGTAAAAAGGATCTTCTAGAGTATGTTATTAGGGCGATTTCCGAAATTAATGCTGAAGGCTTCATGGTTGAACTTCATCTAGCTGGTGATTGCCAGGAGGTGATTGATAAATGTTCAGGCTATGATTTGAGTTCTGTGAAGTATCATGGTTTTCTGTCCTATGAGAATACATTTTCGCTGGTGAAGAGCTCAGACTATACCGTGTTATTTAGACCATATCAGCGATCATCAGAAGCAGGGTTTTCGACTAAGTTTGTAGAAAGTATTTCGTTAGGTACTCCAGTGTTAGGAAATATTACAAGTGATCTTGCTGAGCATTTGCGTGAAGGGGTTACGGGCTTTATTAGTCCATCATTGGAATATCAGGCCATAAAGGATACGATTTTTAAGGCTGTTAGTCTTGATCTTGATGGTCGTAACCAGATGCGAGAAAACTGTATTACACATGCAAAAAATAATTTCGATTATAGAAACTATGTGGATGTAGTTAGATCTTTTTTTAGTTGATATTGTAGGATTGAGTATGAATTTTAGATTAGCCATCATTGGTCTCGGCTACGTTGGCCTGCCACTCGCAGTTGAGTTTGGCAAGAAGTACCCCGTTGTCG
>JACUUC010000053.1 GCA_014859445.1 Bacterioplanes sp. | reverse complement strand
AAGCGTTATTGCCGTGGAATATGAATGCGCTAGATGGGGTTGGCTGAGCGCTTACAGATAACCAATCTGTTGTGCGTCATACCAATATCCCGCTGGGCCGTCGTTGTAGGTAATACGGCCGTATTGGGGCGACAATTCTCCTGCTAACGCACTTAACAATGTCGATTTTCCGCACCCTGACGGGCCATACACCATGACCACCTCGCCGCTGCATGCCGTCAGATTGATGTGCTCCGGGCCGGATAACGCGGTGGCAAAACGCACGGAGCAATCCTGTACGCACAACCGCATATTATCCACAGGCGATAGGGCCAATAACGCGCTGTCCATGGCGTCCAATACTGTGGGAGCAACCGGTTCAGGAAGCAGTTCGTTTAAGCGATCACGAGCGACGATGGATTTACCTAACGCCAGCCAATCTCGGCTCAAGGGCGCCAGCACCTCCATCAAACCCAGCAAGACCAGTATCAATGCCACCAACCCAGCTGTACTGAACAAGGTCGGCTGCCCGTTTGCTATTGCCGACCACAGCGACAGCACAATAAGCAATGACAACACACTGTGCTGTCCCCATGCCAACCACATCGACGTGCGCTGAATACGTTGCTGTATCCGTCGATACGCATCATCAATCCGCAAAAAATGGGCTTGCTGAGCGGACCACTGATGCCACATCAATAGTGACGTCATGGCCGCCAATGGATGCAGTAAAGCTTCTCGACGTTGCTCGGATAGTGTCGCTTCGGCGCGCGCCAGTTGAATGCCCTGCACGCTTGCCCATGCCGGTAAGATCAACGCCAGCAACAAGCACACACATGCCAGCCAAAACAATGGCATGGCCAACAGGGCATATAAGGCCAGCACCAAAATCACCAACAACAGCGCCCAACACCATGGCATTAACCAACGCAACGGATATTGATCGAGCTGATCAATGTCGTGCACCAATTTTTGCAATGTTCTGGCACTGTTTTGCAGCAACAAAAACTCGGTGCGATGGTTGGCAAAACAGGCAAAGAAGCGTTGGCGTAAGCTGGCTAACAAAGCTAGGGTAGCTTGGTGCGATATCAGTCGTTCACCGTAACGTCCTGCCGTTCGTCCTAACGCAAAAAAACGTATCAGAGCGGCCGGAGTAAAGTAATTGAATGCGGCCACGGCACCGGTCATACCCGCCAGTGCTGCGGCGGTAATGAACCAACCAGAAACCGCCAATAACGCCAATAAGCACAGCGCTGTAAATGCCCCCAACAATAAGGTCAGCAACCAACTGCCGCTCTGCGGTTGCAACAAATTACGTAACCGCAACGGCCCTTGTTCATGCCACATCAGCAGCCTCCGGCGAGGGTAAAATCAGAGTTCGGTCAAGCCAGTACAAACCGACCACATCATGACTCACCAGCAATACCGTTTTACCGTGACTGAGTTTACCCAGCAGTTCGTAAATCACCCCTTGGCTGTCTTCGTCGAGATGAGCGCAAGGTTCATCCAGCAGCCATAACGTAGCTCGACTTAATAGTACTTGCGCGAGGGCGATGCGTTGCAACTGGCCACCCGACAAGCCCACACCACGTTCACCCAACACGGTGTTCAGCCCTTGCAAACGCTGCAGTAATGACCACAAACCTACCTGCTCTAAGGTGTCGATCAGTTCATCATCACTGGCTTCGCTACGAGCCAAGCGTAAGTTAAACGCGACACTGCCCGGAAGAATCGCGCTGTGTTGCGACAAGTAGCCAATGGACGCGCGTAAATTCGCCAACTGCTGACGAGACTGAGTCAGGCCATTGACTCGAATCTCTCCGTCAAATGGCAAAAAACCGCACAGTGACAGCAATAAACTGGTCTTACCACAACCACTTGGCCCGCGAATCAATACCCGCTCGCAGGCATGAATGTCGGTCGTTAGCGTGGCCAAACGCACACGCTCATCGTCGCCCTGCAAGCGAACCGCTCGCAACGATATCGCAGGCGCTTGGGTGAAGGTGGGGTGCCATGTGGTGGTCGGTGTGGGGGTTGATGACAACAATGGCTGCAAAGCCTGCAGTGCCCCTTCCGCTTCGGCCTTGGCGTGATAATCCGTTCCAAGTTGGCGCAATGGTGCATAAAACTCCGGAGCAAGCAGCAAAATGAACAGCGCCCCCTGATAAGGCACCGGTACGTCAGCGATGGCCCAGGGCAACAAGCCCAGCAAGCCCAACCCCAAATACAGCGCCAATATCGCAATGGAAATCGAGGCAAAAAACTCCAGAATGGCGCCCGATAAAAACGCCAACCGCAATACCGACAAACTGCCAGCCTGATAAGCTTCGGCCGCATAAGCAACTTGTGCCTGCGCCTGATCGACAGCCGCAAGACGCTTGAGTGTTAACAATCCTCGCGTTAAATCCAAAAATCGAGCCGACATGCGCGCCAATGCCGTAAACTGTTGCTGATTCTTACGGGTCGCTGCATGCCCAACCAAGATCATAAATAGCGGCACGAGGGGTGCCGTGAGCAATAACACCAGCGCCGCCAAGACACTGTGAAAGGCCACGGCTGTGATCAAAATGAGCGGCGTTAGTACCACCAGATAGCGCTGCACATGATAACGACTGAGATAGCCGTCGAGCGCTTCGGTTTGTTCGATCACCTGACTGGATAATTCGCCATCGGAACCGAACTGGCGACGCTCTGGGCCCAGCGCTGCCAAATGACTCAATAATTGTTGTCGAATCGACTGACGAATGGTCAAACTGGCCGATTGGCACAACCATTCTCGGCCAAACTGCAACACCGGACGAAGCAACAGACACACAGCAATAACCGCCAACACTGGCCACAGCGATGCAGACAACGAAGCAGAGGAGTCTGCCTCGGCTGCCAACAACGCGGCAAACAACAACGCCAACGCATAATACTGAACCACCAGCAGCAGAGTGCTCAATGCCACCAGCGCAATGGCGCTGTTAAAACGCCAGCGCTGTGATTGCAACCACGGCGTCAGTAATGACAGTACGGGGGAAGCCGCCACGCTTAGGATTCATCCTCGTAGCCTTCAAATTCCAACCACATGGCATTGATAATGCCAAAGGAACACGCCAATAACACACCCAATATCCAAGCAAAATACCACATAATGACCTCTCCTCGATCGACCGACCGAATGCCGATTCTTAATACAACGAATGACTGTTATCGCGAATGTGCTGTTCGTTTAAGCGACCACGCATCACAAAGTATCCCCATGCGGTATACGCCAGCACTAATGGCACAAACAAACAGGCCACAATAAACATAATAAACAGCGAGGTTTCACTGGCCGTGGCATCCCACATGGTCAAGCTGTGCGACGGCACGCTGCTGGAAGGCATTAAAAACGGGAACATGGTCACACCCGTGGTCATCAACACCATGGCCATCGCCGCGCCCGAGCTCACAAAAGCCCATGCGTGACGAGCCATCCGACTGAACCACGCACTGGCAACAAAGGACAATACTCCCAAGACAGGCAACAACCACAGCAGTGGCCACTGTTGGTAATTGTTAAACCAGGCACCAGCCACGACCTCAACGGTTTTGGTGGTGGGCTGACTGGCAGCTTGAGTGTCCATCACACTGGTGACCACATACCCATCAATACCAACCCACAACCAAAAACCACACAGCACAAAAAGAGCCGCGCACACCACACCCAACACACTGGCCAAGCGTTCACTGCGCTGTAACAATTCACCTTCAGTTTTCAGCTGCAAGTACACCGCGCCATGATTCACAATCATCAGCAAACTGAACACCCCCACCAACAGCGCAAAAGGATTCAATAACGCCCAAAAACTGCCGGTGTAGTGCAAACGCAAAATATCATCAAAATGAAACGGCACGCCCTGTAATAAGTTGCCAAACGCCACACCGAAGATCAGTGCGGGTATGGCTGAGCCTGCCGTCAAAGCCCAATCCCAACGATCACGCCATTCTGGCGAGTCGATTTTGGCACGATATTCAAAACCAATCGGGCGTAAGAACAAGGCAAACAAGGTCAACATCATGGCAAAGTAAAAGCCGCTGAACGACGCCGCATACACCGTTGGCCAAGCAGCAAATAAAGCGCCTGCCGCCGTAATCAACCACACCTGATTGCCATCCCAATGCGGAGCAATGCTGTTGATCATGACTCGACGCTCTTCATTGCTGCGGCCGATCACTTTCAGCAATGATGCCACACCCATATCAAAGCCATCCGTAACAACAAAGCCAATCAGTAACACACCAATCAACACCCACCAAATAAACCGCAATGCTTCGTAATCCATGATCAAGCCTCCCCAGTTGGACGAACAGCCATATTGGCTTCACCGTCATAGCGACCCGTGTGCAAACTGGCTGGGCCAAGACGGGCATACTTAACCATCAGATACATTTCGATGGCGACAAACAGGGTGTACAGCACAGCTATCGATATTAAGCTGATCCACACATCGGTCGTGGTGAGTTGAGAAACCGCCATGTGAGTTGGCAGTATTTCGCCAATGGCCCACGGCTGACGCCCGTATTCCGCAATAAACCAACCGGCTTCGCTGGCAATCCAGGGTAACGGCAACGAGAACAGCGCAAACTTCAGCAGCCACGTCGGTTTTTTCACGGTACGTTTGGTGCTATACCAAAATGCACAGGCAAACAGAATCAGCATCAGAAAACCGCTGCCGACCATAATGCGGAAGCTCCAGAATAACGGCCAGACCGTTGGCACCGAGGCATCCACCGCCGCTTGAATTTCAGCAGCCGTTGCCTGAGCCACGTTATCGGTATAGCCCGACAACAATAAGCCATAACCCAGATCAGCTTGTACCTCATTGAAACGCGCCAGAACGGCTTCCGACCGATCACCCGCTCGAATCTGATTCATCAGCTGATAGGCTTCTTGGCCTCGCACCATTCGCTCAGCGTTATCGCGCTTAATATCGGCGATGCCCTTCACTTCTTCTGTTAATGAACGAGTGGCAATCAGGCCTAATACAGCCGGTATTTTGATGGCGTAATCGGTACGCTGCTCCGCCTCATTGGGCCAGCCAATCACCGTGAATGCCGCTGGTGCCGGATGCGTTTCCCATTCCGCTTCGATGGCCGCCAACTTGACTTGCTGCACTTCGCCCAATTCATAACCCGACTCATCGCCCAAAATAATGACCGACAGCACACTGGCCAAACCGAAAGCCGCCGCAATGGCAAAACTGCGCTGAGCAAAGGCAATGTTGCGCCCGTTCAACAAGTACCAGCTAGAAATCGCCAACACGAAAATTGCTCCGGTGACGTAACCCGCCGACACGGTATGCACAAACTTCACCTGAGCCACTGGGCTGAATACTACCTCGCTGAAACTCATCAACTCCATGCGCATGGTTTCGATATTGAACTCCGAGCCAATGGGGTATTGCATCCAGCCGTTAGCGATCAGAATCCACAGCGCCGACAAATTGGTGCCGAGCGCCATGAGCCACGTCACAGCCAGATGCTTTTCTTTGCTGAGACGATCCCAGCCAAAAAAGAACAAGCCAACCAGCGTTGACTCAAGGAAAAATGCCATTAAGGCTTCAATGGCTAATGGCGCGCCAAAAATGTCACCCACATAATGCGAGTAATACGACCAGTTGGTACCAAACTGAAACTCCATCGCGATACCGGTTGTCACCCCTAGCGCGAAATTAATACCAAACAGTTTTCCCCAAAACTTGGTCATGTCGCGATAAATGGTTTTACCGGTGATGACGTACACCGACTCCATAATCGCCAGCAAAAATGCCAAACCAAGGGTTAACGGAACAAAAAGAAAATGCACCATCGCCGTGAAAGCGAATTGCAGGCGAGAAAGTTCGACAATATCCATCTGCATACTCCAGCAGCCGGTTAGTAAGTACCTCCAATGAGGTAGTCTTAGCCGCACCAAGATAACAAATTAAATACCTAATTGGTTATATTTCTAGTGCGGCATATTGTCGCAGTGAGGTTGTCTACATAATCATTCCCCAAATACCCTAGCCAACGCTTGCTCCAAATCACGAATCAAATCATCGGCATTTTCTAAGCCAACCGACAAACGCAGTAAACCATCGCTGATGCCACGTTGCTGCCGTTCTTCGACACTTAGAGCAAAATGACTGGTGGCACAGGGCTGGCTCACTAAACTTTCGACTCCACCCAAACTGGTTGCCAGTAGGAACAATTGCAGGTTATCTGCCACCGCTGCGGCTTCCTCAAAACCGCCATCGACTTCGATGCTGAGCATGCCGCCAAAACCATTCATTTGGCGGCTGGCTAAGGCGTGTCCAGCACACTCTGGCAGGCCGGGGTATAACACGCGGCGAATACGTGGATGTGCCTTCATGGCCTGCGCCACGGCCAGTGCATTATCGTTATGCTGACGTACTCGCAGCGGCAAAGTGCGCAAACTGCGCGCCAATAATGCCGCCACTTCCGGTGCGATGATCTGTCCCAAATTTTTGCGCCACGGCGCAACCATGCGCATGCATGCATCAGAGGTCATTAATGCCCCTGCCGTAATATCGCTGTGCCCACCCAAATATTTACTGGCACTGTGCAACACGGCATCCGCGCCCAAGACAAGCGGCTGCTGATTAATCGGCGTTGCGAAGGTGTTGTCCACCACCAGTCGCGCACCGTGGGCATGAGCCACCGTTGCCAACTCGCGAATATCGAGAATACTGAGTGTTGGATTCGCTGGGGTTTCGCAATACACCAGCATATCCGGTGTCGTTAACGCCTGTGCCAATTCGACCTGTTGTTCTTTTAATAACACAGTCACCGGAATGCCCAGCATCTGCAGTTGCTTGAGCAACTCTTGCGTGCCACCGTACAAATCACCAACACACACAATGCCTTGGCGTCCTAATGCCAGCAACGTGGCGGAAATAGCCGCCATACCAGAGCCGAATGCCAAGGCGGCTTCGGCGCTTTCGAGCTGCGCTAAGCCTTGTTCCAGTTCCTGAATCGTCGGATTAGACCCCCAACGGGTGTACAAATTGCCTTCGCCTTGACCACCAATCACATCGAGCAAATCGCTGGTACGATCAAACCGATAGGTGGTGGTGTTATACAACGGTGAATACGGGCTACCTTGAGCATCGACATGACGACGATTATGAATAATACGCGTGGCATCGCCCAACGGGCTTGAATCTTTCATGTTAGCGGTCTCTGACGGATCGCGTGTATTTTGCGCGTTCAGCGACAACGACACAATGTGAACTCACCATCAACACACCCGCAACCCACAACGTCGGCAAGGTGCAGTAGGCCGCTGCCAGCAAATCGGCTAGAATGTCGGCCTCTTTTTAGCCTCTGCCGGAGACACCGGCCAGGAACAGCACAGTATGATTCGCATAACCGAACTCGCTTTGCCCCTCGACCATCCTGAACATGCCCTGCGTGCCGCCATCCTCGACCGTTTGGCCATTGATGACGCCGACTTGGTGAATGTTACCGTGTTCAAACGCAGTTACGATGCGCGCAAAAAAAACAGCGAAATCAAGTTCGTGTACATCATTGATCTTGAGGTTCGTGACGAAGCCAAGGTATTGCAACGCTTCGCCAACGACACGCATGTCCGTCCAGCACCAGACACCCGCTATTACCCTGTGGCGCAGGCACCGGCTGACCTCAACGAACGCCCCATCGTCATTGGTTTTGGCCCTTGTGGTTTGTTCGCGGCGTTAACGCTGGCACAAATGGGTTTTAAACCCATTGTGTTAGAACGTGGCAAAGAAGTACGGCAGCGCACCAAAGACACGTGGGCGCTGTGGCGTAAAAAACAATTGTCACCCGAGTCCAACGTGCAATACGGCGAAGGCGGTGCTGGGTTATTTTCCGATGGCAAACTGTACAGCCAAATTAAAGACCCAAAGTTTTATGGCCGTAAAGTCATGGCGGAATTTGTGAAAGCCGGTGCGCCCGACGAAATTTTATTCGTCAGCAAACCACACATTGGTACCTTTCGGTTAACGGGCGTGGTGTCGACTATGCGCGAAGAAATCAAACAGCTCGGCGGTGACGTCCGATTTGAAAGCAAGGTCAGCGACATTCTGCGCGCCGACAATGGCCAAATTGAAGGTGTGGTGCTGGATAACGGCGAGGTGTTGCACAGTCGCCATGTGGTATTAGCCCTTGGCCACAGTGCGCGCGACACCTTCCGCATGCTGCACCGACAAGGGGTGTATGTCGAAGCCAAACCCTTCGCCGTGGGTTTTCGCATCGAACATCCGCAATCCTTAATCGACAAAGCGCGTTTGGGTAAATACGCAGGCCACCCCGAACTCGGAGCGGCCGACTACAAACTGGTGTACCACGCCCAAAATGGCCGTGCCGTTTACTCGTTTTGCATGTGCCCTGGCGGCACCGTAGTCGCCGCTACGTCCGAACCTGAGCGGGTCGTTACCAATGGCATGAGTCAGTATTCGCGCAACGAACGTAATGCCAATGCCGGCATTGTGGTAGGCATTCACCCCGAGCAAGATTTCCCGGGCGGCCCATTGGCTGGCGTCGAATTGCAAGAAGCATTGGAATCCACCGCTTACGTGCTGGGTGGCAGCGACTATTGTGCACCCGGACAGTTGGTGGGCGATTTTATTCGTGGCCAACCCTCCAAGGATTTTGGTGAGGTGGTGCCATCGTACAAACCCGGCGTAAAACTCGGCGACTTACACCAAGCCTTACCTGACTATGTGATTGAGGCCATTCGCGAAGCCTTACCCGCGTTTGGTAAACAAATTCGTGGCTTTGATCGCGACGACGCGATCCTAACCGGCATAGAAACGCGCACGTCGTCGCCCATTCGCATAAAACGCGATAATCACTCGCTGCAAAGCATCAACACAGCGGGGCTGTATCCAGCCGGTGAAGGTGCAGGTTACGCCGGTGGTATTTTATCGGCGGGCGTGGATGGCATTAAAATCGCCGAAGCCGTTGCCTTAGACATGCTGGCACAGTACGAGCAACGCTCATGAACATCGACGACGTTAAAAAGTTAACGCAGAAAAAACACCGCGACGCGCTTGGGCATTTCTTGCTAGAAGGTGAGCATTTGCTGCTCGAACTCAATAATGCCGCCCACCAACAAGCGCATTTGCGTCAAGCGCAGGTGTTTTTGACCGACGACAAACTCGATTGGTTTGCTCAGCACAACCCTCATGCCTTGCGCGTTACCGTGGTGGGTAGCAAAGCGATGAAACAGATCGCCGATACGCACACCCCACCCGGTATCGTGGCGGCCGTGCCTTTTGCGCCACTGGCCAATACCGCAGCGCAGACCCATACCGAACGCGCGGTGTATCTGCATGAAATTCAAGACCCAGGCAATTTAGGCACCATCTTACGCACCCTGGCGTGGTTTGGTGGCTTTCGTTGCTTGCTCAGCCCCAACAGCGTTGATCCCTACAATCCCAAGGTATTGCGCGCCAGCATGGGAGCCATTTTTCATGTGCCGTTGGAGCAACAGGTTGAATTACATGAGCTGACACAACGTTACCCACGCATCGCCTGCTTAGATATGCAAGGCCAACCACTGCGCTCCGAAGCGTTTGCGCAACACGATTGCTATGTGTTTGGTAACGAAGCCCGTGGCGTGCCACGCGAGCAACTCAGCGCCGTTAATGCCACCGCCTTCACCATACCGGGCAGTGGTGCCATCGAATCGCTCAACCTCGCCAGTGCCGTCAACCTCTGCGTGTATGAGTTAATGCGCTGAGCGTTATCGGGCTGGTTCGCGGGCATGGCCCGCTTATATGGACCCGTCCCAGTGTTGCAAGCTATTTC